>CALUSI010000034.1 GCA_944323395.1 Candidatus Gastranaerophilales bacterium | reverse complement strand
ACAGGCAGGGGCGCTGCCCGGGAAGGCAGGCTCCCCGGATGAAAGAGAGACTGTACTGCGATGCTGTTCCAGCCAGGGCAGGACGGCCTTGCTGTACTCGGCGGAAGCGAGATTGACAAGCTCGGTCGTGCCTTCGCGCAGTAGTTCTCTGTACAAAGTGTCTCCCCACCAGCCGTACAGGTCTGTCCCTCTGTCTGTCGGCAGCTTTGCCTGCATTTCCAGGCGGTACGGGATCACTTTGTCCGTGGGGGACAGGATGCCGTAGAAGCCGGAGAGGATGCGCAGATGGGAGACCGCATAATCCCACTGGGAGTCCGTGAAGACTCCGGGAGCTATGTGCTGGTACTGGATGCCCTCGTAGGAGAGGAGCGCAGGGGTGAGCGCGAGCACCGGAGAATACGTGTGGAGCCGCTCCCGGTTCAGTTCGGCGAGACGGTCGCTGCATTTCCAGAGCGATTTCAGTTCGGCAAGGCTTTTCCCTTTCAGTATGGAATGCAGTTCCAACGCCCGGTCAAGAAATACCGGGACTGTAAGCTCCCGGGGAGCGTCCTCTGTAATGTTCATTTTTTTGGCGGGTGAAATGATGATCTTCAGCATGAGCGATTCCTTTCCGGTCTTTTGTGTATGGGACGAGTATACCACAGAAGACGGGAAAAGGAGAACAAAGAAAAAGGGAAAAGAAGAAAAAGAGAAAAGGAGAATTTACACATATGGGAACAAAAATCATCCTCGGGTCTGCCTCACCGCGCAGGCGGGAGCTTTTAAGCCAGATCGGCATCGGATTCACAGTCAGGGTCAGCGATAAGGAGGAAGTCTATCACAGTGAGGTCCCGGAAGAGATCGTAAAAGAGCTGGCACTCATGAAAGCGGAAAATGTCGCCACAGAAATCTTTGAAGAACAACAGGCTCAATTGGTCCGGGAAGAGGCGGGCTTTGTAGTCATCGGCGCGGATACGGTCGTGGTGCTGGATCAGAAGATACTGGGGAAACCGGCGGACGGGGAGGATGCCTTCCGGATGCTAAAGTCTCTCCAGGGCAGGGCGCATGAAGTATATACCGGAGTGGCCGTGCTGTGCTGCAAAGAGGGAAAGATGCAGACTGTGCGCAGCCATGCGGTAAAGACAGCGGTGTATGTACATGAGATGACGGAGGATGAGATCCGTGGCTATATCGCTACAGGGGAGCCCTCAGATAAGGCAGGCGGCTATGGCATACAGGGGGCTTTTGCAAAATATATCGACCGCATTGACGGGGACTATTATAATGTAGTGGGGCTGCCGGTCTCCTTTGTATATCAGACGCTGAAAGAAATCGGGGCACTGTGATAAAGCGCCGGAAGTGAAAACAGGATCACAGTCCGCATCCTGTTTCTGCACAGCTTTTCACACTGCTGTCCACAGAGAATCGCCGTGCTCCCGCAGCCATCTGCGCGCCTGCCGGTAATCGGGCAGGACAGATTCCACGATGGCATAGAATGCTTTTGAGTGGTTCATCTCCCTGCGGTGGGCAAGCTCATGGACTACAACATAATCCAGGACCTCTTCCGGCGCCAGGATCAGCCGCCAGTTAAAGTTCAGGTTCCCTTTGCTGCTGCAGCTCCCCCACCGCGTTTTCTGCTCGCGGATCGCGATCCGCCCGTAGGATACACCCATGATACGGGCATAATAAGCAGTTTTGCGGGTGAAGATATCCCTTGCGATGGAAATGTATCTGGCGCGGTCTTTGTCAGACAGCGGGGGACGCTCCGGGGCGGGATGCTCTTTCCTCTGTTTTTCGAAACGTGCGAGCTGCCGCATGACCCAGTCTTCCTTCTGCCGGACAAAAGCTTCGATAAAGCTGCGGGGACAGCGCTTCGGCGCGCGGACGATGACCCTGCCGTCAGGCGTGACCTGGAGGGCAGTGGTCCTGCGCGTACTGTATATGATCTCGTAGGTAAAAGGATGGTCCATGGGTGCACCTCGCTGGATGGAATGATACGATACGGTATGTAACGGGGAAGATACTGATTGACACATATTCGGATGTTGACTATAATATACTTAACAAGGGAGCCGATAGCTAGCTGAAACCTAGCCACCTCGGCAAAAATGTATTACAAAATAGCGCTACACTGACCAGGTGGGGGCGCTATTTTTTGTTATGCTTATTGATGGTTATAACAAGGGTAATAACAGCAACTAGCATAGTTACAAATGTGAATAAATCGCTGTATGTAACATACATAAGCACCAGCCCCTTTCTCTTATGAGTAGGTGGCTACATATCGCCCCATCGGCTCCCTGGGTAAGTATATTATTGTCAATGTGCGCTGTGTCCGATTTTGGACGGCTTATTCGGTGTTTTTATCTCTCAGAGATTTAATATAATGAGCAAAACGTTCGATTTGTTTTAATTCTTTGTCTGTGTATCCTTCACCATCAAAGTATGCGGCAATGGCAGCAGACTCTTCAGGCGCTTGTGTTTCTGCGTCATCTTTCACAGAGTTACAAATGATATCCTCTGTCTTTTCATCACTTACAGTCCATCCCATCAAATAAGCAGGGTTTACTTTGAAAAACGCTGCTATTTTTTCTATGGTTTCTGCTGATGGCTCGGTTTTTCCGCTTTCCCAGTTAAATACCGCATTTTGGCTGACCCCCAGGTAGGCGCCGAGCTCTTTCTGGGTAACGTGCCTGGATTTTCTTAATGATTTAATTCTACCAGATATATTAGGCATTTCATCATCTCCCAAACAAATAATAGCAAAATCGTGTATAAATTGCAATGTTCTATCAAAAATATAGGAACACAGTGTTATTGCGAATTAATAAATTCATAAGAATTTCCCCCTCTCCTTTTAAAAAATCTCCCCTATCATGTATACTGTAAGGGAGGTGAT
>CALUSI010000033.1 GCA_944323395.1 Candidatus Gastranaerophilales bacterium | reverse complement strand
CAGCGGTCTTTACTCTTTCTTTTACCGAATTAGTTTGGGCTTGCAACAAATATGTTTCCTTCAGCAAAATCTACGTTATATTTTTCACAGAATGCTGAGAAACCATCTCTTGCTTTTTGAGAATCATAAACAATACCTGTTTCTAAATCTGTATTTTTAGCAAAGTCTTGCATTAAGAATTCCGGCACACCATAATATTTATTTTCTACAGTATTACCATGAAGTCTAACTTCATTTGCCACATCTTTTATCAATTTCAAATAAGCTTCAGCTGTACCAATATCATCCCAAACAGCAGGTTTACCGCCTTTTGTTTCTAATGGTACTGTGTAAACTTTCATATTATTGCCTTCTTCATCAAGAAGCTTACCTTCATTAGCTAGTCTTACAATTTCAGGCATAACGTGAGCACCCAAACCTGTTTTTGCAGGGTCTAATATACCTTTTGCAGTAAGCACTTTTAATGCTTGAGGACTTAAGAAATAGAATCCGGGATTCGCTAAAAATGAATTTTCATCACTTGGATTTTGAGCTGTTTGAACTTTTCTGAATTCTTGCATTGCCTTATCATAAGAACCTGGTTCAACAAAATCATTTGGCATTGGAGCATCTGAAGTATATTTTGGTTTTTCTAAAAATTCTTTAATTTGAAGATTACCATTGTCATCTTGTTCAACACCTAATAAACCAAATGATTTAGCTCTTTCAGGATTTACAGGATAATAAGGAATAATTAAAGCAGCATTCGGAAGCGTCTTCAATGCATTATAAGTACGGCTTATATCTGCATTTGTAAAAATATCTGCATTTAATATTATAGCCGGTTTATCATTTCTGATAATATCACGTTTTAAACCTTCAGCTATAGCACCACCATCTGTTTTATATTTTTCAACAAAACGAGTATCACCACCATTTGGAATATCATGTGCTTGGCTTAAATATTTAACAGAATCATCTGCACCACCACTTAAAATACCTGCAGAAGCTGCTAAGTTTAAAGCTGTTGCTATAATTCTATAATTATCATTAGTTGGTAATTTTCCTGAAGGTTTATTTTCAAATTCTCTTGTAATATTAAAGAATCTTTCACCAAAGCCACCTGCAGGAATAATAACGGTTGGATCATCTTCTCTTACAACATCAGCATAATCACCTTGTACCGCTTCAGATTGCAATCCTGATTTCATATAAGAATCAACTGCATTAAGAGTTCTAGGTTCTTTATTTAAAGTTGTGATAACAGTTCTTCCTTTAAAAGAAACTGTCTTTTTATCACCATCAGGAGTTGGTTGATATTCTCCAACCATTTTAAAATCAAAACCATCACCTTTAACACGGCTACCAGCTAACATTTTAATTGATTTGCCGTTTAATGAAGGATCTTTTACCGTAATTTCAGGCATAAATTTACCTTGCTTATATGTAACTACAGGTAAATTTTCTTTTGAACGATCAACTCGTCCAACAAATATTGGATTACCTTTATCATTTGATATTCTATAAACATCTAATCCATCTTCAACAGTTTTAACAACATTTAAACCTGCAGCATTTAAATGTTCTTTACCTTTTGGCATTTCTTTTAGAGGTAAATCAATAGTTTCATTAACATCTAAAAGATTTGGTATTCTAATTTCTTTTCCATTAATAATAGATGCTTCAAGTTCCGTAAAACCATTAACACCAGCACCAAAATTAACTGTATGAGCAGTTTTTACACCATTCATTGCTTGAAGTGCATTAACATAATTAGCACCAGGCAATTCACTAGTTTTTACTTGAACATTACTTTCTTGTTGTGCATTTGATTTAACTCTAGGATTATTTTGAAGTTTAAAGTTAGAGTTTACTGAATCAATTTTGTTAATCATTTGAGATTTCCTTTCACTATGCCCTCTCTATCTAATAACACATATATTTTATTTTAAGGACGCATTTAACCGAAAACTCCTGAAAAAAAAAACTTATTACTTTTCTGTAAAAAAATCCTTTTTATTTACAAAAAGTTACATTAAATAATTTATTTATCTTTCGGATGCAGTATTTACACCAAAATAATATCATTACAAAAAAAATGATACAACTTTTTATAAAATATAAATAAAATATTAAACCAGATACTCAATTTGTGAATGTTTTTCTGCTTGATCCATTAAGATAGAATAACGTTTTTCCGGGATATAGAATTCTCCAAGTTTTGTTTGAGTGAATTTAGCTCTCTTTAAGGATGGAAGTTCATCCTGATCAAATGCAGTATAAACAGTTGAATCAAAACGTTCACCTGCGGCTTTAACAATATATGCTAAAAGAGGTTCTGCTCCATTAACATAATTAGGGTTAACGTTCATTTCTTCAATTAAAGTAGATAAACCCGGATTTTCAAAAGTTATTGTATTAAATCCATTTGATATTTGCTCGGGTCTATAATGATGTGAAGTCTGAGCACAAGAAATTACTTCTTTTGTTTTATCATTTCTTAAAATATAAAAATCTTTGTTTGGAATTCTTTGTTCAATTGCTTTTGAGAAATCACTTTGAATACACATTGTTTGCTTACTATACCTAACATCATCTATATCAGATAAATTATGAGGATCCATTTTATACAATGTTGCTTGAACCTTATTTTTAGTTGGTTCTTGTTTTATTTCACATGTTAATAGTGCTTTTTTTCCGAAAGAATAACAATTATTTAATTTTGAAATATTCATATTAGCTCTCTTTTTTAATACTTATTTATTTAAAACTTGTAATTTTTTTCTTTGCTATTAACCTTAAAAATTAATATAATGTTTATGTGTACATATAAAATATTTATTTTACAAGGAGTGCTTATGAAAATTAAAAAGTTATTATTATTTTTTATTGCTCTATGTTTTCTATCAGGTTGTTTTATAACACCAGGTTTTACTTTTTTCGATAAAAAGAAAACTAAAATAGAATCAATTCAAAAATATGACCAAGAAAAAAATGATGTTTGGTGCGTAACCTTCCAACTTGTTTGGAATGAATTTATGGAAAAAATGTTTAATGGTGAACCTATTAATTTTGTTGACGGAAATCCGAAAATTGCAGATGAATTAAATAAAAAAGCATATACGAAAGATGATATTTCAGAAAATTCTTATTATATTGAGAGCGGAAAAATTTCAAAAAAACTAAAAAAACAAATCGAGAAAGCAATTTACGAAAAGTTTAAAGAAAAAAGTGATATACTCGATTTAATTAATTGGAACGCAAGAGATTCATATTTATTCTACTCTATTCTAAAAAAAGATTTTAACTTTTATGCTGCATTTGATAAGTTAAAACCTGCACCATTTAATGACTCTAAGGAAAAAGTAAAATACTTTGGTATAGAAAATAAGTCAAATAAATCTCTTTATAAAAATCTTGAAGTTCTTTTCTACAATTCTGCAGAAGATTATGCCGTAAAATTATTAACAAAAGAAAATGAAGAAGTGATTTTGTATAGAACGATTTTGGATAAATCTTTTGAAGAATATTATACTTACATTACAGAAAATACAAATCCAACAAACTTCACAAAGAAAGATGTATTAATAATACCTGAAATAGCAGTAGATAAAACTATATCATACGATTCATTATGTGGTAAAAAAATTGTTGGAAGTAATTACATTATTTCACAAGCACTACAAACAATTAAATTCAAAATGGATAATAAAGGCGGATCATTAAAGAGTGAAGCAGCTCTTGCAATCATGAAAACTGCTTTATTACCGGAAGAAGATTCTCCTAAGTTCTTACTTTTTGATAAACCTTTTGTTATGTTCTTGAAAGAACAAGGGAAAGAAAAACCATACTATGCAATGAAAATAGAAAATACAGATTATCTTGTTAAAGAAAAATAAAATAATAAAAATTTAAAGCAAAAGACCTCATACAAAGAGGTCTTTTTTCTTACAAACAAATATTGGCAAATAATTTAATAATCTATATAATTTATATTAAATAAATGATTTGAGGAATAATGCTAAAAAAAATAATTCTATTATTTCTAATACAAATAACTTCTATACCATTTGCAAATTCATATTATGATATGAGTACCCCTGTTGAAGGAGAATCTATTGCAAATGATGCTTTGCAATTCAATGTTATTGAAAAAATTTATACAACATTATCCCCTTATAATCCAACTTGCTCAGATTTTAAAATAAAAAATACTCAAATTCTTCATTATCCATATGATGTAAAAAAGAAAAATAATAAATATATCAAAGGCTATTGGAAAGAGCTATGGACACTTGATGCTTGCGGTAATATGACTCAAATTCCAATTACATTTTACATAGATAAAAAGAAAACAACCTTCAATATAGATGAATATTTCCTAAAAAAATAACTTAAATAAGTTATGTAAATTTTAAAAATAAAATAGACAAAAAAAACTATTTTTGTTTTTTGAGTGAATAGGGAAGAATGTAAAATGATTAAAAGTGTTCAACAAATTTCATTTCGAGGCTATGTACCTGTACATTATTATGCAAAAAATCCAAAAACAGATAAATATGTACCTGTTATAAA
>CALUSI010000032.1 GCA_944323395.1 Candidatus Gastranaerophilales bacterium | reverse complement strand
AACATAACTTGAATTGTTTTGGAAAAACAGCGCTTCGGTGATTACCCGTTTTTAAACACTAAAAATAGCTGGGGAGAAATTCGTTTTTCAATAGCTTACCTGTATGTTGTGTAAACTCCTCAAAGCAATTCTATGCTTTCGACCTCACGGACTCTGCCGAGTAAAACGATTTAATATCGTTTTACGAGAGGGACCGTGCGCTCCAATGAAAGTTATGTGAAGTAATGAACATAACTTGAATTGTTTTGGAAAAACAGCGCTTCGGTGATTACCCGTGACAAAAAAATATAGCTGGGGAGAGATTCGTTTTTCAATAGCCTACCCGTATATTGTGTAAACTCCATAACTTAAATGTATGTTTTCGACCTCACGGACTCTGCCGAGTAAAACGATTTAATATCGTTTTACGAGAGGGACCGTGCGCTCCAATGAAAGTTATGTGAAGTAATGAACATAAATTTAATTGTTTTGGAAAAACAGCGCTTCGGTGATTACCCGTTTTTAAACACTAAAAATAGCTGGGGAGAGATTCGAACTCTCGACCTCACGGGTATGAGCCGTGCGCTCTCGCCAACTGAGCTACCCAGCCAAAAAGCTAAAATAATTATTATACGCTAAAAAAAAAAATACAAGACCTATTTTTTCTAAATGAAATATTAATACAAAATCAAACTAAAAAAGGCGGGAATAAATCCCGCCATTCATATTAGTTTTGTTCATTCCATGCTTTTTCAAGAATTTTTAATTGAATAGCTAAGTTTGGATTTGAATTAATAGCTTCAAACACTTTCTGCATAACATCCGTAAGCTTATAAGAGAAGGCAGCACTTTCATCTCCGCCATATTTATGGGTTAACTCGTGCAAAGAAGTAGCAAAAGCATCTGAAAAAGAGGATTCATTAATATAGGTTCTATCCAGCCAAAAACCTAAAGACTTTTTACCATCCAAAATTGCTTCACCATTAACATTTTTATATGCTTTATCTTCAAGCTCAGAGCTTCTGTCATAAATAAATATTTTTGTATCAAGTTCTCCGGGTGTAAAGAAATTTCCTTCCGTTAAAACATCACTCAATAAATCTATAGCTTGTTTTAAAATTAAAATTTTATTTTTTTCTGATTTCGTTGGTTCAACAGGAGTATGTTTTCTTGTTTCTTGAACCAAATCAACAATAGAAGTCATTCCCATATCAGCAAAATAACTGCAACAAAGCTTATAACCTGCTTTAACATACATATCTTTTAGATTCGAAGACACTTTCCAATCATCTGCTATGTATTTATCAGATGGGAATTTAATATTTAAATCTCTTCTTTCATAAGCTCCTTTTAAAAGACCAAATACAAAACTTGCTCCTGCCGAATCATGTTGTCTACCATAAAAAGTACCTATACCCCAATACTCTTCCAAACTATGTATCAACTTAACGGCATCTTCTTTTGACATGTTTTCTTTAGAAATCACCCAAGAACCTAAAGCTTCAAGATTATCTTTAGTTAAAGAAGTTCTGTCTCTTGAAGGATCAAAGATAAATTCCCCATTGTATTTAAGTGGCGGTTTCTTTTTAATTGCTATATTCATAGACTTCATACCATCATAAGAACCACCAACTTCAAAGGCTTGACCGTTAATAAAGAATTTTCCGTCTGCCTTTTCATCAATTAATTTTACGGCAACCATATCATTCTCAAAATCAGGACATTTAAATGCCGGATTATTATAATGATAAAATTTATCAAACGAATTTATAATAGCTTTTATAAAATCAACATTATCTGTATCAAACTGTATATAATTACCGTCAAATTGAGGAACTTCATCCAATTCATAAGCTAAAACTTTTTTGCCAAGTCCACTATCTTGTAGTTGCCAATTTACATTCCAATTAGCAGAAGCAATATCAACATTTTCTGCACCTTTTTCTCTCAAAAGTTTCAGCACAACCATTTTTAAGCCTTCACCATAATTACCAGCTGCTTTATCATTATATCTTTTTGAACTTTCTCCAAGTAAAATTGCTTTATCCGGAGAAAAAGTAGACTTACCTTCAATTCGAACTGTATATTTTCCGTTTTCTGTCGGAGTAACATTAAATTTTATACCCCCAAGAGTCTGACCATGACCGTCATAGAAATTTTGCATTAAATCTCTTGCTATTTTATCATTATTCCATTGTAAAGAATCAGCATAGGCCTCACTTATGTTTGTAAAAGTTCTTGGAATAGGTGAAAAATCAATATCTTCACATTTCAATCTAACTTCACCCATATAAGGGAAACTAAACGAATAACTTTTACCCTCCTCAAATTCGGGATAATCCAGTTGTTTTGCATCACTCCTATTTGTGGTCTTTTCATATTTATTAGGCACAACGATAACAGGATTTTTATTATTATTTTTAGATAACAAGTCTTCATCTTCTTTACCTATTCTTTTAGTTGGAGAATATGATAAACCTGAAAGATTTAATTCTAAAACTTTATCAGCAACAATATTATCAATATTTTCCGGCAAAACAATACCATCTAACTGTGCTTGCAATTTACTATTCTTAGTTTGCAAATCTTGGTTTTGTTCTTTAAGACTCTGATTATCAGATTTCATAGTTTCATTGTCAGCTTTTATTTTTTCGTTATCTGCTCTTAGAGCTGCCGTCTTTTTATTTGAAACAGCAATAACTGCAAGTGCTGTTGTTAATGAAGAAAACAAAGCCACAAATGCAGTTTTAAATTTTTTAAACAAAGACTGTTTTCTTTCTTTGGTTTCTTTTTTATTTTTAAATTCAACAGAATCAGACTTTTGAAGAAAAACCCTTTTCTGTTCTCCTTTATTTATACCTTTAGAAGGAGAAATACCTGATAAAAAATTAATTTCCATTACATTACCTCTTATTATTTTGAATAAAATAAATAAGATAAAGGTTCTAAAATGCTCATTAACCAAGAGGTCTTCATATTTTTTTACAAAAAAATAATATTGTTTTTTGATTTTTGTTGCCTAAATATTTATTTCTAGTATAATATTCCTGTAGGTTATACAAGATGTTACTGCTCAACATATAGAATGTTTTTTTGCAGAAGAGACCACAAAAGAGATTAAATGACAATTTGCAATTTCAATTTTAAGTATTTAAAAGAAAATTCAACCCCGGGAAGCTGGAGACGAGGATATGAATACCACCAAAAAGATCAGGTGGCTTCATTTGAGGTTGGAAAAACAGGGATTAAAGCTAAGGTAAAAGGTAATTTCAAATCATTTTATGATGTTGAATTGAAGTTTAAAAAAACAAGCGTTGAACCCACATGTTCTTGCCCATTAAAAGAAAAATGGTGTAAACATGCTATAGCAGTTGCCATTAAAACTATTGAGGATCATGCATATGATGAATTTTTAGAACGTCGTTTTAAAATAGCACCTGATTATTCTGATTTCCAAACACAGATGAATCAAAATCCGCAAGGCGGTTATATATTCCATTTTAATGCAAAACGCCGTCAAAATTTCTTTTCCATTTTAGTTATGGACAGAAATACAAACAAAGTAATCAGAGATATAGAAGCTCTTCTAAAAGCAATAATTGCAGCACAAAAAGCAGATCCAAATTTTGAGTTAAATAATTCTCAAAAAGTAGAATTAGCAATATTCCAATTATTAATGAAAAACTCAAGATTAGATAAAAAAGCAGGTTGGTATGATATACCAATTGCAAAATTTGACGGTTTTTTCCAACTTTTGGCAAAAGCTGATGATGTAATTGACGGTAAATCAAAACAAAAACTTGTTTTTGGTAATGAAGAATGGAAATTATCTTTAGCTGTCAATTTCTCTATGGTTGGTAATGTTCTATTATCTTTATATTGGCAAAGACCTGATAAAGATGATATTATTCCTTTTGAAGAAGTAAGATACTTTTCAAGACAATTAAAATGGGGAAGATATAAAAACAAAGTATTTCCAATAAATATAGCATTATCATCTTTGCCTCAAAACCTAATCAAATCTACATTTACTGATGTAAAAGATGCAGAAGGTGCAAAATTCTTATATGAAGAACTTCCAAAACTTAGAAATTTAATTCCTTGTGAAGTATCAGAAGTAATAGATCGTTTAACATTAGAACAAAAACCGCCTTTAAACATAGTAACAATGGGGCTTGATTACGATGGTGCATTAAAAGCCGAACTGGAATTTGATTATGACGGTACAAGAGTAGCATATTCCAAATCTGCATCAAAAAGTCCTTATGTAACAATTAAGAAGCCAAAAGAGGACTTATTATATTGGGTAAGAAGAAATATTGCTCACGAAGAAAGAGCATACCAAATGCTTTTAGCATGCAAATTTGCTCCAATGCAAACAAATAATCTTGCTATTGAAAAAGAAAATGCAATAGATTTTTACAACTATTATCTCAAACAAGCAGGAGATGGTTGGAAATTTGAAGAAAAAGATGATATGTCTTTCTTTAAACTTTCCGAAAAACCTTTTGAAATGGTTGCAGATATTGATTTTTCTCTTGACTCAACAGACAGTTTTGAAGTTTCTTTATACGGAAAAGTCGGCGACGAAGAAATTTCTTTTGAGGAAATATATGATTTAATTATTGAAGGAGACAAATATTTAAGAGTAAAAGGACATGGTTTTGTTGAAGTCCCGGGACAAGATATATTCTCACTTTTAAAATCATTTAACACATTTGACGTATATAAAAATGAAGATAACAGATACATAGTAAAAACATACCGTGCCGGTTTATTATCCGAAATGCAAAACCTTGG
>CALUSI010000031.1 GCA_944323395.1 Candidatus Gastranaerophilales bacterium | reverse complement strand
TTTACATTTTTGTTCTTCGGTAAAATTTTTCTGTTTTCTCATCTTTTTCTCCTTTCCTTATTTTAACAGAATTTTTCTTACCTACTTTGTCCGCTTTTGGGGGTACACTTCAAAAACCCAACCTACGAACTCATAATATAAACATATAAAAATTAAAAATATATAATATTTTGGCAAAAATTAATTTTACTATTTTTATTATTTGTGGAGAGTAGAATGATAAATAAAATAAATTTATACAGTAGTAATTCTCAGATACAAAAATTCAAAAGTGCAGAGAAAAGAAAAGAAAGTAATTATCGTGCTGATTCTGTTTCTTTCCCTAATCACTTTTATTATGTACCTTTTTTTGGTAGAAGAGAAGTTTCCAGAGTTAGTGTATTATCATTAATTCAAAACGCTAATCCGTATAGCGAAACAGGATATAAAGGCACCGTTTATAAATTAGCAAGTCCAAAAGGTTCTTATGCTGTAAAAGTTGCGAGAACTCCTGAATTCAGTTTTGAAAAAGAAGCTGAAGTATTAAAAAAAGTACCTGATGCACTTTTAGGAAGTCAAAAATTTGTTGATTTTTTTAAGGATCCTAAAACAAATAAGGATGTTCTTGTTTCAACTTTTGCAAAAGGGAGAAGAGGTGTTTTGTATTCTGAAGATGATTTCAAAACATTTTTTAAAAATCTTCTTTTATTGGATATTAATGGAATATACCATGGTGATTTAAATATGGAAAATTGTCTTTTTGATGAAGGTAATATTAATTTAATTGATTTCGGCGAAGGCAGCTTTTTTAAAATAGGTGATACTTACAGCGAAATGTATCCAACGTTTATGCTGAAAAGCAATGCTTGTAATTTAGAGCAAAATGGTATTCCTGATTGTATAAAAAAATGGAATGATATGGGTTTTAATTTAAAAAATACCTTTAAAAAATATTTACAAGCAAAAGGAGAATTTTATCAAAAACATTCTGCTTTATTAGATGAAAGCGTACCTAAATATGCTGTAAAATTTGAACAAAATCTCGCAAAAGTTTTATTGAAGCCTAGTGATGATATTATAGAGAATGAATTAAGAAGAATAGATTTATTGTATACATTTGAACATGCAGATACTGCAGTTAACTACCAAAGAATACCGGAGATGGGCACAAGAAATTGGAATTTAACAATAGAAAAAGCCATTTCGATGCTATCATTTATAAATCAAACTTTGAGAAAAGATTTAGGTGCAGAAGAAAGAATATATTTTGAATTTCAAAAGCAGACAGCAGAAAAACTCCTTGAAACATTTCTTGCTTGGGGTAATTCAACAAAGGAATGGATAAATGAATCAATGAAAAAAGATTTCAGCGAATTATCGCAACAAGAAAAAGATTTTAGGAAAAATCAGGGTAAGTATATGGAACTTCCGCCTGATTTATATTCTATGGTTATGAAATAAAAAACAATATCTGTTCATAACTGTTCTTCAATGTGGATAATAATCTTCTAACCTACGCAAAAATTACTTTTATTATATAAATAATATTTAGTTTATATTCCCTTTTTTTATTTTGTTGAAACATATAGTTTTTGACTAAATAAACTTTTACTACTTTTCTGTAGTAAGCAAAATTCATATTCTATATCTTTATGTTGAATTAAAAACAAACAACAAGATATATTTCTAAATAGCAAAAAAATAAATTATATGTTTTTAAGCATAATAAAATATTATATGAGAGTAAAAGAGTAAGGAAAAATGTATGAATGTTTCACATGTAAGTTTCGGAAAAACAGTAAGAGTTAATGCCACAAGTGATGTTGCGTTTGATATTGCAAGATTAGCAAATGAAAAGAAAGTTTCAAAATCAGAAAAAAGTGCACAAAAAGAAGTAAAAGCTATATTTGATGATGTATCATTTGCTCCTGCACAAGTAGTTACCTATACAAATCGTTGGGGAGAAGAAGAAGTATATATTGTTAGTGGTAAAGAAAGTAAAAAAATTGATTTATTAAATGAACAAATAGCGACCGGAATAATACAAGCAGGTGATTCTCTTTTACCTCTTGGTAAGAGTGAAAAATTTGAAAAATCTATTGATAGGCAATATAATAGATATCTTAATCAAAAAAGAAATTTTCTTTTAGATTCTGCTACTAACTTCAGTATAAGTGCAATCTATAATCCACAACAAACAAGGGTAAAATCTGTATCAAGAGAATATGATAGTGTATACGCTGTTGCGGGTACTGAACAACAAATTGAAGATATGAAAAAAATTATTGAAAAAACAAATGGTAAAGCAACTATTTTAGATGCTACTGAACTATATACTCAAGGTTTAACTAATGGATTATGTAATGCAGCTGCATCACAAGGTAAAAAAATAAATTTTGTTATTACAGGAAAAGAAGCAACCGATAAAGTTTCTTTTATGGATTATGGTTGGTCTTCTTTAAATGGTATTTCTAAAAGGATACAAAAATTTATATCTCTTGATAATGTCAAAGATAAGGTTAGACCTATACAAGAAGCAATGGAATATGATACAAAGAAAGGAATTAAATAATGAATGTACAGCCTATTAGTTTTGGAAAAGTAATAAGAGTAAATGGTCCCAAATCTACTGCCCAAAATATTTTAGCACTTGCAAATTCAGATGTTACAAATAAAGCGCACCAATCAGTTCAAAGAGATGCAAAAAAACTATTCTCTGATAGAACAAAGAATGGCCCAGTTAGGGTTTTGACTCAAAATAAAGGAAAAGACGTCTTTCTATTAAGTGGGAAAGAATCAGAAATTGCAGCAAATACTATTGAAAGAGCAAGAAAAGATTTAGGTGTTGCTAAAGTTTTTATGACTAATAAAGAACAGTTTCAGACTTTTCTAAGTAAAGTTACAAAACAAACAAACGATGAATTAAGTCATCTAATTACAACAAGAAAAGCTCCTTTTTCTATAGAAGTAATAAACCATAGAGGTCAACATCGTATTCATAAAGTTAATATCCAAAAATAATTAATTAAATTATATCAACCGGGTCAATATCAATTATCATTTTTATGTCGTCTGCTATAGAAGTATTTTTCATAAAAGTTGATACTATATATTGACCTTTTTTGTTCATTTTATTTTTTATTATTATTTGAAAACGATATTCTGAATTTAATTTATACATTATACATTTCATTGCGCCATTTATTTCTATATATTCAGATAATCCCAATTTTGTTATTTGAGTTTTTAATCGTTCTGAAATTTCTTGTGCACATTTATATGCTCTATCTTCATTTATAGAAGAAATTACGATTTTTATAATTTGACAAAATGGCGGATAATCAAACATTTCACGCCTATTAATTTCATTTTCATAAAATTCCAAATAGTTTTGAGATTTTGCATTTTCTATAGCATATAAATCAGGATTATATGTTTGGAAAATAACTTTTCCGTCAAATTCGCCTCTGCCTGCTCTACCTGCCACTTGCATTAACAATTGAAATCCTCTTTCGCTTGAACGATAATCCGGCAATGAAAAACTTATATCTGCATCTACTACTCCAACCAATGTTACATTTTTATTATCAAGCCCTTTAGCTATAATTTGTGTACCTATTAAAATATCTATATCCCCATTTTGGAATCGTTCAAGAATTTCGATATATTTTGTTTTTGAAGAAAGTACATCCGAATCAATTCTTTCTATTTTTGCATTTGGAAATAGTTTTGAAGCTATATTTTCTATTCTTTGAGTCCCCATCCCTGACATTTTTATTTCTGTTGAAGAACATTTAGGACATTTATCAGGCAGTTTTTTGGTTGTATCACACCAGTGACATTTTAATGTTTTATCCGAATTATGGTATATCATTGGAATATCGCAGTTAGGGCACTTTATGACTTCCCCGCAGCTTTTACATTGTACACTTGTGTAAAAACCTCTTCTGTTCATTAGAAGAATTGTTTGTTTTTTATTATTTAATGCACTGTTTATTGCATTTATTAAAGTATTAGAGAAAATACTGCGTGATTCTTTATAGAATTCTTCACGCATATCTATAACGGTTACTTTTGCTAAATCTACATTATTGTATCTGTTTTTTAGTGTTATTAAATTGTCGGATGAAAGTGCTTTAAAATAAGAACTTATATCAGGTGTCGCACTTCCTTTGATTAAGGTTGCATTATTTAATTCACATATTTTTTCTGCAACCAAACGTGCATCATATCTTGGAGAAGGTGATGTTTGTTTATAGGTGTTTTCGTGTTCCTCATCTATAATTACCAAACCTATATCATTTAATGGTGCGAATACGGCACTTCTTGCGCCTATAATAATTCTGATTTTATTTTCTCTTAATTTATTCCATACATCAAATTTCTCGCCTTCCGAAATACTGCTGTGCCAAACAGCTATTTCTTCCTGATTAAATCGTCTGATTAACCTTAAAGTTAATTGTGAAGCAAGTGCAATTTCAGGTGCTAAGAATAATATATTTTTACCTTCCTCAAGTGTCTTTCTGATTGCTCGGAAATAAATTTCTGTTTTTCCGCTTCCTGTAATTCCGTTTATTAATATGGATTCATATTGTTTTTTATCCATTTTTTCTGAAATTTTGTCAAAAGCAATTTGCTGTTCTTTTGAAAGAGGGGGAAAATCATCTTTTTCTATATTTTTAAATACATTTAACGGATCTCGATAAACAGATTTCTCTGTTATTTTAACAAAACCGTTTGCTTCCAATTTTAAAATAGTAGCTCTTGTTGTTTTTACTTCTTTTTCAAATTCAATTAGAGGAACATCATTATTATTTTCAAGCTTTTCCAATATTTTAATTTGTCTTATCGGGGCGTTTTCTTTTGTTATAAAGGAAATATATTTTTCTTTTTTTTCTTTTTGTACTTTTCCTGTATTTTCTTTTAAAAATTTCATTGGAACAGCAGCTTGTAAAACAGTGTTGATATCACAACAATAATAGTTCGCAATCCAATCTAAAAGTTTAAGATAATCAAGTGAAAATACGCTTCTTTTATCTATAA
>CALUSI010000030.1 GCA_944323395.1 Candidatus Gastranaerophilales bacterium | reverse complement strand
GATTTAACTTATAAAAAAACAGGCTTAAAAACAAAAGCACATATTAAACTTGATACAGGAATGAATAGAATTGGTGTTGAAAAAGAAGATGCAGTCAGCTTTATAAAAGAAGTGCAAAAAAGAGAAAGTATTGAACTTCAAGGTATTTTTACTCATTTCGCAAATGCTGAAACAGAAGAAAAAACAAATGAACAATTATCAATATGGAATGAAGTATTATCACAAGTAAATACAGAAGGGTTAATTCTTCATTGTTTTAATACAGCAGCAACAATATCCGGCTATAAAGAAGATAAATATAATATGGTAAGACTTGGACTCGCTTTATATGGTTTAGTTCCTGATTTACCTAATTTCGCAAAAAGAATTCCTGACTTAATTCCTGCAATGAGCCTAAAAGCAAGAATAATAAATATTCATACAGCACATAAAGGTAGCGGGGTAAGTTACTGTCATACATATACAACAGATAAAGAAACAACCATTGGAACAATTCCGATTGGTTATGCAGACGGCGTAGACAGACGACTTTCAAATAAAATTTACGGTATTTTAAATGGACAAAAAGTACCACAAATTGGAAATATAACAATGGATCAAATGATGTTTGATATTTCTAATGTAAAAGCAAATGAAGGTGATGTTATAACCTTAATTGGGAATGATGGAAAAGAATCAATTTCAATAAATGATTGGGCAAATCTTTTAGGAACAATAAATTACGAACTTACTTGCAGATTAAAAGTCCGTTTATCAAGAGTTTATACAAGATAATAATCAAACTGCTTCTTCCATATAAATTTTAAAGTTTTCATTATTAACTTCTCGTACAAAGAAATTCCAAGCATTATAAAATTCAGCTAAAGCATAAGTATGTGCAATTGTAATCATACGATAAGACTCTTCCATAGTAATAAGAGTAGTTAAATCAATTTTACCTTCCCTATAACTTTTTCTCGATGCAACAATCAATTCTTCCGAATTAGCAAGTAACTCATCATTATAATAGTTTAAATTGACTTGAGCAGTAAGAAATTTCTCATAAGCTTTCTTTAAATCATTTTCTGCTTTATTTTCAACAGATGCATAATTTAAATGAGCTTGCTCCAATTTTAATTTAGCATTCCTAATTTCTGGTGCATAAGTGTATAGGAGAGGAATATTAACAATATTTGCTGCGATATAAGCCCCATGCTTAAAAATGCCATCCCCTGATTGTCCCGGATTTTGATAACTATATCCTGCTTGAAGTTCTAAATCAGGAATTTTTTGCCTTAAAACAACCAGTAAGTTTTTTTCTGCAACTTCTATCTCTTGCAAAGCAATTTTAATATCTACTCTATTATTAATGGCTTCGTTTGCAATTAGTTCAAAAGGAGGCATTTTATCTGACGGTTTTGGCATAGTAAGAGGCTGATACTCTTTAGTAAAATGGTCTTGTATAGTGTCATAAAAACCGTCAGGGCTGTTAATTACTTTATTAAACTCATATAATGCTGTTTTTACATCATACTTTGCAGAATTAACTTCAGTTCTAATTTGGTTCACAAGCAACTGTGCTTGCAAAACGTCTATTTCTGCTACTTTACCTGTTTTGTGTTTTTCTTTAGCAACTTCAACTAACTTATTTAACAAATTTTCATTCTCTTGCATTGTTGCAAGTACAGATTTTTTGGCAAGTAAATTTGTATAAGCTTCTCTAACGTCCATTCTTAAATCAGCTTCTAAATATTCAAGATCTCTCAGTGAAAGAGAATAATTAGATTTTGCAAGGTCCTTTCTTGGCGATCTTTTCGCTATTTCTACGGTCTGAGAAATGCCAATCTGTTGTGGATTGCCTTTTCCTGACTGTCCCATATTAAAAAAGGTTCCAAACGAAGGATTTTGAAGTCTGTTCGCAGCTTTTACATTGTTCTCTTCTATATTTAAATTTAATCTGGATGATTGAATATCAAGATTATTTTTACTTGCAATTTCAACAGCTTCTTTTATTGTAATTTTGCTGACATCCACAATTGCATAACAATAAGAAGCAGGTATAAATAAAAAAACGACTAGCAATATCTTTTTCAATAATTTTAAATCCATACTAATATTATAAATCGAAAAAATAAAATATAAAAACTTTTAAACTGACAAAAAATGGAGTAAAAAATAGTCCTTTTTTTCATTTTTTTTAAAAAACAGGAATAATTTTGCATTTTTCTTTAATTTTACTGTTGTATTTTACAAAAATTCGATATGTTTTTTTTATTTTTTAAAAAAAAGACTTCCATTTTTCGAGATTTTCAATAATTTTATATAGACAAATTTCAAAAAATAAGATATTATATAAATATGGAAAGCGAGGTGTTATGAAGGTCTCTGCTGTTGGTTTTTTATTCCAGGATAAAATAAAAGGAAATGGTCTCAAAGGTAAAAATTATACCTGCATTATCCACAAAGTTAACCCTGAAGGAAATTACAATAAAAATGTTATTTCTTCTCCAATTGTGAAAGAATCTGTTTTGGAAGTTGTATCTCCTGAAAGTGCAAAAGCTGATGTTTTAACATCTTTATTCAGAATCAAATCAAAAGATACTTCTTCAAAATTTGTAGGCGCCACTATTAAAGATGGTATTAGAGAAACGGAAATTCATTCATTACTATCAGATAAAATTTTTGCAGTAAGAACAAGAGATAGCATTGGAAGAAATCACTTTAGAATTTTAGGAAAGAACAAAACGCAAGAACTTCTTTCCAGAAATCTATATCTTAACGCATAATTCTCTATAATCCCTTAAATACTGAATAATATATAAATAATCCTGCAAATACAAGAATAAGTCCGCTTGCCTTAATAAGTATTGATGAATATTTGGCAAGTGAATTAAGGTGCTTTAATGTAGATGTAAATAAAGCAAAGACAATAATAATAACACATTGTCCAATCGCAAAGAAAAATAACAACGCAAGAGAAAATAATATATTATCAGATATAGTAGCAACAGCCATTATACTAGCTAAAATCGGAGAAGAACAAGGACTTGCTGCCAAAGCAAAAAAAGTACCCACTAAGAATGGAAAAAAGAATAAACTTCCCGATTTGTTTTGAGGCATTTTTTTTACTATTGTAGGAAATTGTATATCTAAAACTCCAAGAAGATTTAGTCCTAAAATTAAAATAACAGAAGCAAACAAAAGAATTATAACAGGCGAAGCAAAACTTGCGAATACTTTACCGGATAATGCACAAAATACACCTATGATACTTAAAATCAATGATAATCCTAAAGAAAAAGACAATAATTGAATAAATAACTTCTTATTATTTTCTTTTGAATATCCACCAATATAAGCAATAATTAAAGGAAGAATTCCCAAGCTGCAAGGAGATAATGAGGATAGAATTCCGGCAAAGAAAGAACCTAAGAGTAATACTGGCATAAAAAGACTGTTCTCTGTAGAATACAGAGAAAAATATTGAAGTATATTATTCATTTATAACATCCTCAATTTCTTCTATTAATTCTTCTTTAGGAATATATCCTTCAACTTTATTTTTTTGATTTTCATTCTCATCAACAAATATAATTGTCGGAACTAAAACAATACCATATTTTTTAATATATTCTTGAACTTTTTTATTTTTATCCAATGCATTAATAGAAAGAAAATTAATTTTATCACTATAAATTGGTTGAACTTCATTTATAACAGATTTCATTTTCTGACAATCTAAACACATAGCAGAAGTAAAAACCATAACTGATGGTTTCGTTTTATCTTTTGCAACTGCACTCGTAGTATCAGAATTTTTACCTAAATATAGGTATACAGCTACAGGAACAATAATAATTAATAAAATAGTTATAATGTTTTTCATTATATTTTCCTCCTGAATAAACATTACACTATGTAAGTATAAACTAAATTCTCTAAATGGGTATAAATATTTAATTATTTAAGATATATCTTCTGGAATGTACAATTCAAAATTTTTAAGTTTATCTCTAATTTCCTGATAAGTAAAACTTCCGACTGTCATTTTTTGGTACTCTCTTACAACATCAATAATATCATTTTCATTCAATCTGATATTTCTTCGTCCCCAATGATTTTCAATAATTTTAGCCATGAATAGCGCCTCCTAATAACTTTATAGAATTAATAACGAAAGAAAGAAACTAATCTTTAAAAATATCATCCACTAAGATTAGTAGATTGTCTTCATATTTTAAACAACTGACTAATTTTTATCAGATTGTATAAGTGATAAAAAATAATTCATACAAGAATAATATGTGAGGATTATTTATGAATAAAACAATTATTAAAGCCCCCTGCATTAATATGCAAAAAATGGAATCTCTATTTATTGAAATGACAGCCCAAAATTGTAATTTGCAATGTAAACATTGCTATATTGATTTTAAGGATAAAAAAGTAAAAGATTTTATTCCTATTGAAAAAATCAAACAAGCTCTTACACAAATTAACAAAAAGGAATTAAAGTATATTCATTTGACTGGTGCAGAACCAATGTTACACAATGATTTTAATCATATTTTAAGATTATGTCTAAAATATTCATCTGTAATCATTCATACAAATGCGCTCAATATAAATGATAAAAAAGCAAGATTTTTAAGAAAAGTAGAAGAAGAGAACAATCTTGGAAACGAAATTATTTTTATGATTAGTATTGATCATTATATAGAAAAAGAAAATGACTTGTTAAGAGGACGAGGCTCATACAGAAAGGCAATTCACGCAATTCAAAGTTTAACTAAATACGGATTTAATCCTATTTTATCAATAGTTAACCATTATAATATTGAAGAAAAAGAACTTAAAGAAAATTTCAGAAAACTATGTCAAAGTTTAAATTTTGAAACCAGTGATATAAATTTTAAAATAATCCCACTAATAGAAAAGAATAAAACTTATGAAATAGATAATGAAACAGACTTTGACAAATTAAAAGTAGAATGTGCAAACAGCAGGACATTAAGTATTAACGGAATATTTACTTGTCCATTATTATGCGGGGATAACAGAGGTAAATGTGGTTCTGATTTTACAGATTATTCAAATAAAAGTTATTTGGAAACACCATATTGTTCGCAATGCATAAAATATAATACAAGATTATTCTCTTTAGATTTGTAACGAAAACTTAACAAATTTTCTTTAAAAAGTCATGAAATACAGAAAAAAAGTTTTCATGTAAGTAAGAGGAAAATAATCGAGGGAAAAAGAGATGGGCT
>CALUSI010000029.1 GCA_944323395.1 Candidatus Gastranaerophilales bacterium | reverse complement strand
TACTTCTATTATATTTTTGTTTAAGTGATGAATACGACACCTAAAAAAGGAGGTCGTATGAGTAAAAATAAGAAATACAAGATTAAACAAAAAGATTTTAAGAAGTTAGAAAAACTAGCTGAGCGTATTTATAACACAGCCACCGTAATTGATTATTTTTGCAGGACTCAACAAGAAATTGAAGAGCTGTACAATCTTACTCCAATCGTCGAAAATTTAAGACGAGATACTGATACAGTAAACGCTTATTTTATAAATTATCCTGAAGGTAATATTCAAATAAGATTTTAATACCGTTCAAAAAGTGTTCAAAATGCTCTGTATTGAATTTTATACTCATAAGAGGTAGAAATTTATACTTTACTTGAAAAATTTGCTTAAAAAGCCAGCTATTTACTTTTTATATAATTGCTTATTTCAACAATACTTTTGTGTCTAAATGATACATTTTATATGACTTTGCTTGATATTTAACTCATTGAGAGTGATATATGTTATTGCTGATAAGAGGTAACAATGATTGAATTAGGTAAAAAATACAAGCTTAAAAAGGTTATGGGCTTTGAAAACTCAGATAATGAGTATTACAAAGTAATAGGATTTTATAACCTTGACACTGTCATTTGCGAGAATCCTTATGGTGAAAGGTTTGTATTTTTAAAAGAGTTTTTAATTGATCCTGCAAAACCTAATGAAATTTATTCAAAATTGATACTTGAAAGGCAAGAATAATGGCAGAAAAAGATTATAAGTTATACGGAACAAAGGTTTTAAATCTAAAAACTCAAGAAATAGGGTTATTGATTTGTGTTTGGAAAAACAGGATTGCAGATAAAACAGTTGATTTTGCAACTTGTGTTAATAAGCAAGGCAAACGGTATAACATTGAATTAGATACAATTGCCCCGTTAGAGCAGACAAATGATTCTTAGGCATTGAGAAATCACGATTGTAAAATTTTAAATGAAGTGATAAAAATTATTACTCTGTATAAAAATCCTCATCAAACTCAGCTTTCATTTCATTTTCCATTTCTTTCAGCATTTCTTCTTCATAATCCAATCTTTTTTGTGCAACCTTTATAAATTCTTCAATCTCAACATCTTTTTGTTCTTTTTTGACAAGTTCTTCAACAAGATTCAGAAACACATTAAGCCTTGATGTATCTATTTTATTGCCGTTTTGAAGTTCTGAATTAAAATTTGCAAGCATGGTTTTACAAAATACATAAATATCATCTTTAGAGTTTGTATGTTTATACAGATATTGATACCTTTTTTCAGTCCAGTTTCCGTCTTTTTTCCAACGTTTTATTGTGCGTTCATTTACACCTAATCTTTTTGCAATTCCCGCAACGGTTATGAACTGCTCTGTATACATCTTTTCGGCAATTTCATAGTATTTATCCTTTTTCATAATGAGCCTCTAATCTTTTTATTCTGCTGCAGAGCTTCTTGTGCAAGGATTTTATCTGTTTCAAAAAGATAAAGTTCTTGTTCCTGCTCATTTTCTTTCTGCAAAAATATTGACAAATCAATATTGGCAGTTGCTTTTTGTTCTTTCTTTTTTCTTACTGCTTTATCCATATTCGTATTGGCCATTTTTGAAATTTTTACATCCGCTTGAAAATCCTTTTCAACACTATTATAAGCGGCTTTGTAGTTCTCATACTTTTCTTGCGGAGAAATTTCCATAGTGTTTTTAATATAGGATTTTGCGGTCTTAAAATTGCGTTTTTTAATAGACATAGCCTCTTTAAATTCTTCTTTAGAAACTTTATCAGCATGCAATGCCGCAACAGAACTTACAGCAGTAGCAGTCCCAATGAATTCATCATTATTGCTTTTAAATACCCATGCTTCTTTATAATCTTCTATATCTCTGCGTAAATAGACTTTCATTCCCATCTTTGAAATCATCCAGTCCGCCCAGTAAGTGATACCAAAAGCTGTGTCTTTTATTCCGTTTCTTCTGATAGTAAAATCTTTTGAAGTTCTCATACAAAATAACTTTAGTGCATCTTTTGAGGTAGTAATTTTTTCTTTGAACTCTGAATAAAAAAGTTCATCCGGACATAGGTCTTTTAAATTTTTACCCTGCGACGGTCGTTTATTTAAGACATTTAGTATATAGTTATCAAATAGTTGTTTAAAATCTTCAAACCTCATTATTTTGCCGGACTTAATTTCTTTTGCAAGTTTCTCCGGTCTTTCAACAACATTTCCACCTCTGTATCCAACGCAATGTTTTGAAAGGAGTTCTTTTATCTTTAAAAAATCTCTTTCTATGGGTTTTGTTTGTGCATTATACGGAAGTGCAAAATGTACATCTATATTCAATTCTGCAAGCATAGCCATTGCTTTTGATTTATTTGCGGCTATTTTTATTGTTTTGCGACCGCCGGCAAAATCCTTTGAGCGATAATCTTTACCGTTATCAATAATTACATCTTTTGGCAAACCGTACTTTTCAGCAGCATAATAAAAAGACTGGAAAATATGGTCAGAATTAGGATTCCTAGACTGTAAAATCCAACCAAGCCATTTACCTGATTTATAATCACGCCATACTGTAACCCAGGGAAATACAACTTTATTATCAGAATCGAAACAGGCAACATCAATTTGTGCATGATCCGATACCCAAACCTCATTACATAAAATATTTGAATAATCTCTTTCTATATACCCGCCATATTTTCTGTTCCAGGCTGTTTCACCCATTCGTGCAAGATAAATACTTTGTTTTGGAATTTCTTTATCTAACCGCCGTTTAAATGCCATAAAACTTGGGAAAGTTTCTCTCTTTGCATCAAATATTCTGATTGCATAGCCAAGAGTTAAATCCCAGCAGGTTCTAAGTGACGGAGCACCTTCTACAAGATAGAGATTTTTAAAATACTCAAAATAATTATCAGGAACAGTCGAGCCTGTTAAATGTTGTCCGTGTTTAGATAACAGACCGCTTACACCGTAGCGGAAAAATCTTCTTCGCATTTTTATCAATGACGAATAAGAAGTGCGTAGCTCTTCTGTATTTTCATTGTTCCATTTATTGATAAAATCTTTTAATGCTTCACCTTTAAGACCATTTGAGGCTTTTAATATAGGAAGATACTTTTCTGCCTGCTCTTTTGCCCAGTTTGGAGCTTCTGAATATTTTTTATCGGAAATTTTTTCTCCGGAATATTTGTCTTGTGCAAAATCAGGTAGTGATTTCAGGTGAATAAAATAATGCGACTGCTTGCCTCGCTTGATAATTTTAAACACAAAAGAGCCTTTACGGCACTGCTTTTTAACAGTTTGAACACTCAGCCCCAAAACTTCTGCTGCTTTTCCTATATCTAGCCATATATTTGTTGTATCTTTTGCTTTCATAAATATTCTAATTTTAGTTTGATTAAAACTGCATTTAAAGCCCGCTTAACATTACGATATAAAATTTGTGACAATTTTCTAAGCTAAAAAGCACTGATAATACGAAATTTAAAAATAAATATTTTAACAAAATCGGCTGTAATCTCCTTATTATCTGTGTTTCAAAAAAGACAAATATTTGTCCTGTTTTTTACGAAGAAATATGAAGCGGTCTTGACGAAACTGGTTTTTGTTATATTTCCGTCATTAAGATCATTATAGCTGCTGTTAAATAAGAATAAATAAGCTCAAAATTTTGCTCGGGGAAATTTCCCAGTAAGTCTGAAATATTTAAGACGGTTAAATTAGGAGTATATTTTTGTTGATTTTATATGGGTTAAAACATTGATTTTTCGTTTAAAATCGGGGAAAAGTTTATGACGTTATGTTTCTAATGCTGTACCAAACTTTTTAAATCAAAATAAAGGTCTTTAAAGCCTCTTTTTCTTCGCCACAGAGTTTCTGCTATTTTGTAACTCAGGTTATTGGCATTTGTGTTATGAGTCAGATTTCTTGACAGGTAACAATATATTGTTGTGAACTCAGCTTTTTCCTTAGATGAGAACATCTTGTCATCCTCTGATTTTAAAATATTTTCGGATACAAAAATTTGATTAAAATAGAAATACAAATAAACTTCCTTATTGAAAAATTTTCTGTGTCGAGCTTTTTGCGGCTGTTTTGAATAATATGAGTCAAGCTGTCTTTTCTGTCTTTGATAAATCAAGGTTCTAAATATTGTATAAAATTTCTGCACCTGATCTTCGCCTATATTTGCAATATTAGATGTCTTTATTGTTTTAATGTCCTCGCAAAAGCACCTGATAACAGTATCCGTTACCACAGCAGGATAAAGTTTAAATATAGAATGATTCTGTATGACAGGGTTTTGTTTGCAATATATGTATTCACCGTTTTTAGTTATCAATTTGCCTTCCTTAACGAATTCATCCAGTAAAGGCAAAAGGTCGCTTTTCGGAATTTCTGACAATATTTCGAAATTTTCAAGCGAAAATTTGTTTAGACGTCTGCAAAGCTGTAATATTTTGTCCTTCACTTAAAATACTCCTTAGATTTTTTTCGTTAAGTTCTTTTAGTTCATTTGTTTTGGCGAGTTTTTCAATTTTATTAATTAGTTTTACCATCTGTCTTAACTGATTGTGTCTTGTTGCAAGATACTCCAAGCCGTCATTTGTAATTTGGATTTCAGATAGTTCCGATAGAATTTGCTTGATATCCTGTTTAGCATAAGGTTCAAACTTAAATGTCTTATAAATCCTATCTTTCAAATGAGGATATCTAGATAACTTCTTGTCAATATTTACCATCCCGACCAGTATCATTGGACACCCTGTCCTATCATGTAAATCTCGCAGAATTTCAATAACATTATTGGTCACCAGATAGTCGACTTCATCAATAATTAGCGGTTTGGGATTTTGTTTTAACTTCTGTTCGACAAGGTTAAACGTATCCTGAATATGCCAGAAAGCCTCTTCCCCTAACTCCTCTGCAATTTCTGATAATAGCCATCTGCTTGTCATTCCCTGATTTGCTCTCACATATATACAATCATTTTTAAATGTCCACCACTTAATTGTTTCCGATTTGCCAAGCCCGTATTCACCAAATACCAGAACTATTTTAGGAATATTCGCCGGAAGCTGCTTTACTTCTTCCATCAAGGCAACAAACTTTTTGACATTTTTGGTTCTTACAAATACTTTATTCATTTTTATGCTCCGTACAAATTGTTATATTCATCACTGTTTAAATACTTTTCAAGCCACTTTCGTTGTTCGGGATTAGTGCAGCCATATTTCATTAACCATTCATATTTTTCATAATCAGCATTAAAAACAGGTACATTCATCTGTTGTTCTCTAAAGTTCAATTTGCGTTTTAACGGTGTTTTAGGTTGTTCAAATTTTTCAATTTCAATAACTACTTCCGGCTCAATGTCTATGGCCTCCGCTTTTTCTTTCGGAAAATATTTTACAAACTCTTTTTTCACTCTATTAAACCTGCGTTGTTGTTTTTGTATTTGTTGCTTAAATTGTTCAATATCTTTTACTGTTCCTAAGTGATTTGCCATTGGGTGAACCTTCTCAACCTGCCTTGCAATACATAAAAATTCACCTTTCATTGAATATACAAGCACATTTGAAAGATCAAACAGACTGTATTTGATAAACACTTTTTCTCTTAAATCCAATAAATAATCACTCCTGTAATGCATTCCGAGGAAAGTTATTCCATGTTTGTTTATTGTTCGAGCTTCCGTTTTCATCATTAAATCATTCAAGATATTCTTATCAATCTTATTTTTTGAAATTTCATTTAACATTTCTTGAATAGTTTTTGAACGGTCATTCGGACAGGGCTTTGAATTGTGGAACTCAAGCCAGCAATCAATAAATTTTATTGTTTCTTGAACAGTTGGAATATAGTTTTTAGTTAGTTTTTTGTGCATATCTCTGTGGAGTTTCTCTCCACGTTTCAGCCACGCAGGTTTATCCTCAATACTTGTACCTATATAACTTGTCATCATTTTTTCAAACTCTTCTTG
>CALUSI010000028.1 GCA_944323395.1 Candidatus Gastranaerophilales bacterium | reverse complement strand
AAAGAGTCAGTAGCAACATCACCAATTTCAATTAACGCATCAGTAGCAGTAATACAAACTTGAGGATTTTCATCATTTAAAGCTTCAACTAGTGGTTCAACAACTTCACGACCGCCCAAACGACCTAAAGCACGAGCGGCACGAACACGAACGTCAACATTTCTATCTTCGCGCAATGATTCAATTAACGGAATAGTAGCAGAAACTTCACCAAGTTCACCCAAAGCTCTTGCAGCATATAAACGAACAGAACCATTTCTGTCATTTTTAAGAACATCAATTAAAGGTTCAACTGCATTTGCATCACCCATTTCACCAAGTACTCTTGCAGCATTATATCTAACTTTTTCAGAATTACTAGTTCTTAAATCTTGTAATAATTCATCAAAAGACTTCTTAGCTTGTTTTTTTCTAGAGTTCACACTTATTGTCATTCTTCCTCCGACAAAAAATTTACTTACTTACCATCACTTATATATAAAAAATTTTAATTTAAATTTATTGCCTTTTTAAACATTTTGTTTTACAAAATATTAATATTTTTTTGCAAACTTATAAATGTACAATTAACACTTTATCGTGCTTGGTTCTATCATTATATCATGTTTTTTGAGAAATTTACTCATTTTTTTGAAAATTTAAACGTTTATTTTATGATTGTTTTTTTACATTATGATTCCTTTTAGCAAATACGGGATTATTTTTGTAACAAAATTTAATATTTTTTTCGTTTTTTTGAGTTATGCTTATAATATATTGGTGAAATTTGGGCTTTAAAATGCATTCTTTTGTTAATATTACCAAAATTTGGCTTACTGCCGTGAGAGCATATTCTCTTCCTGTTTCAATATTGTCTTGGTTAGTTCCTTTTATTTTTGCTTGTTTTAAAAACGGTAATATTAGATATGGCATATTATCTTTAGTTGGTATTATTACATTACATATGGCAACTAATCTTTTTGATGATGCAATTGACTATACAAGAGAAAAACAAAAGATAGAAAAAGGACTTAAAAAAGATTTTAATTTTCAAAAAGGTAAATGTTCTTGCATTTTTGAAGGCAAATTAACACTACGTCAATATTATATTGTATCCTTTATATTATTTCTAATCTCAGCAATTATTGCTTTATATTTTATATTTCTATACGGAACAAATCTTTTATACATAATCATTCCATCAGCAATTTTATGTACATTATATCCGTTGTTAGGATGTTTAGGCTTGGGAGAGATTGTTGTAGCAATTGTTTTTTCACCATTACTATATCTTGGGGTATTTTATTCTATGACAGGATTATTTTCCTTAGAAATCTTACTAATTTCAATATCTACAGGTCTTCTATCAGTTGCTGTTTTACATAATCATATGCTTTTAGATTTTAAATATGATGAAAACAACAGAAAAATCACACTATGCAGATTATGCAAAAACGAGAAGAATGCATTTATTTTATTAGTTATAATCATATCATTTGCATATATTAATATAATTACATCCGTATTTTTGAAAAATTTAAGCCCATATTTTCTAATAACATTATTTAGTCTTCCAACGGCAATAACACTTTATAAAGTTATGAATCAACATATAAAAAATCCAAATGAGAAAATAAAAACCACCTTTTTTATGGGAAGTATGAAAGATATAAAAAACATCCCAAAAGAACAACGTGACTTTTTAATAAAATTTCTAATTGTAAGAAACTTGCTTTCTATTTTTACATTGTTAATATGTATAGCAGTGGTATTAAGTAAGATTTTATAAAATGTATATAATTGAAAAAATTATTAAAACATATTTAAAATTAACTAGAAAAGAAAAAGTTTTTTCTTATACTACAAATGTTCAAAATGAAGAATTAGAGGATATACTAAGCTGTAAACATAATTTTATGCCTATTGATTCAACAGGAGAAATATTAGCTTGCTCAAAATGCGGATATGTTGTTACACGAAAAAGACTTGATAAAAACAAAAACTTTTTTAAGAATCAATAGGGACTTCTTCTAAATAATGCAATATATTTATTTTCACCATAATACAAAGTTAAAATAATATATTTAACTTCTACTTCTACATTGACAACAGAACTTGGAGGAGTCGCTCTCATAGAGTCTTTAGCCGAATTATAGAATTTTTCTCTAACAGCAGAAGTAAACTTTTGCCATTTCGTTTTCTTAATTTTAGGCGTATTGGCCTCATAGAAATTTAAAGGAGTCTTTTCCTTTTTAGCAACAGGAATAATAAACTGAACTTTGCCGTTTTGTTTAAAGAATATATAATCCTTCCCCTTGAGTGTCCTAGGCACAATAGAATAATAACCCGGTTCAATTGTGTAATCTTTGAAGTAAAGAAATGCAGATGTTCTAAATAAAGGATAAGGTGACCAAGCATATCTTATCGAATCTTCATCTTCAAACGGATCAATATCATTATACAATTTAGATTCGAATGGCATTGCCGAATTATATAAAGCATCATAGTCCATATCCGCAGCATAAGCATTAGCAGATAACAACAAAAATAAATATAAAAATAACAAAAATTTCTTCATAAATAATATAATAATACATTTATTACTTTTATCAAGATAAAATCTTTATGTTAAAATCAAAAAGAGATTTACGAGGAGATACTATGAAAACCGCAAACCAAAACATTAAACCAATTACTACAAAAATTAACGAAAACGGAAATATTGAAATAGGCGGATGTGATTTAGTTGAATTAGCAAACAAATACAACACTCCGCTTTATGTATTCGATGAAGCAACTATACGTTCAATGACAGGAAGTTACAAAAAAGCATTTGAAAAATATCCTAATATAAAGATGATGTTTGCGGCAAAAGCATTTATGACAAAATCAATATGCAAAATCATGCAGCAAGAAGGATTTGGACTTGATTTATGTTCCGGTGGCGAAATATATACAGCACAAAGTTCAGGATTTGATATGTCCCACACACTATTTAACGGAAACAACAAATCATACGATGAATTAAATTATGCACTATCTTGCGGAATACAAACAATATCAGTAGACAATTTTTTTGAACTGGCACTACTCAATGACATTGCGAAATCACAAAATAAAACAATAAGTATATTATTAAGAATCACACCGGGAATAGAATGTCATACACATGAATACATACAAACCGGACATTTAGACTCAAAATTCGGATTTGATCTAACACAGTTAGATGAGGCTATAGAATTAATTATAGATGAATATTCAAATATAAACTTAATCGGTTTGCACGCGCACATTGGCTCACAAATTTTTGAAAAACAAGTATACTTCGATGAAGTCGGAGTCATATTTAAAGAAATAAAAAGAATAAAAGAAAAATATAATATATATTTACACACAATAAATCTTGGCGGTGGTCTTGGAATTAAATATACAGAAAATGATGCACCAATTTCTGTATACGAGATAGCTGAAACAATAATTTCTTCAATAAAAGAACATTCAAAAAAATACGAAATAGAAGAGCCTACCGTATACATTGAACCCGGAAGAAGTATTGTTGGTACAGCAGGAGTAACATTATACACTGCAGGAAGCTCAAAACAAGTACCAAATGGCAGAAAATATCAAGCCGTAGATGGTGGAATGTCTGATAATGCAAGACCAAGTCTTTATCAAGCAAAATATACTGTTGAAATTGCAAATAATCCAAAAGGTGAAGCAGATGAAAAAGTTACAATTGCAGGAAAACATTGCGAGTCTGGTGATATTTTAGCGAAAGACATTATGTTGCCAGAAATAGAAGAAGGAGATACTATTTGTTTCTATACTACAGGAGCATATGGATACTCAATGTCTAGCAATTATAACAGAGTTTTAAAAGCAGCTGCAGTACTTGTAAATAATGGAAAATCTGATATTATAATAAATAGACAAACTTATGAGCAACTTTGTGAGTCAGATGTAATTCCTGAAAGATTAAATTAGGTAATAATGCTTGAGAATGTACTCAAAATATACAGTGATTTTTTAAATAGTAGCGAATTTGTATGGAAGGCTACAACTTTTACTTTCAAAGATTTCTTTCAAATATTAATTGTAGTTCTTATAATTTCGTATATATATATGAAGTTCATTAGAAATACGCAAGCTGAAAAACTTGTAAGGGGAATTCTCTTTTTCATAATTTCTGCTTGGATTTTTAGTGCAATACTTATTGCTTTAGAATTTCAGATTTTAGGACAAATTGCACAATATTTACTAACAGGTATTCTACTTTCAATGGTTATCGTTTTCCAACCTGAATTGAGAAAATTATTGGTACATTTGGGGCAAACTAAATTTGTAGCTAAAAACTTCTTTTCATTCAAAAAAGATAACAATGAACAGAGAACAAATGTAATAAAAGAAATTACAGAAGCCGTAAAATATTGTAGCAGAGTTAAAAGAGGTGCACTTATTGTAGTACAAAAAGAACAAGACAAATCTTTTTATAATGAAGTTGGTACAACAATAAACGCTAATATTTCAACAGAGTTGATATTAACTATATTTTTCCCGAACACTCCATTACATGATGGTGCAATGGTAATACATAAAGATAAAATACTAGCAGCCGGTGTATTGTTGCCATTGACAGAAGATCCGAAATTAAGTTGGAGGTACGGAACAAGACACAGAGCAGCAATTGGTGCAAGTGAAATATCAGATTCTGCTTGTATAGTTGTTTCTGAAGAAACAGGGGATATATCAATTGCAATTGATGGTATACTTAGAAAGTATGAAGACATTACAAAATTTAAAGAAGATTTAGAACGAATAATAGGTAATGAAACATCTGAAAAAATAGAAAATGCTTTCATGCAAAATATATGGAAATTAAGAAAGAAATAAAATGGAGACTATAGATAGAATTTGTTCTGAAAAACTCTTTGCTGTGTTAAGGGCTCAAGAACCACAAAAAACCGAAGCAATTATTGATTCATTGACAGAAGGCGGAATAAATATAATAGAAATTGTAATTGAAACTCCTGAGATGGTTAAAGTTTTAGGGAAAATTGCAAAAAAAGAAACAAGACCAATGATTATGGCAGGCGGAATAATAACGCAAAGGCAAGCTCAAATTGCGATTGATTCTGGAGCAGATGTAATTGTATCACCTGTATTTCAAATGAATTTAGTAAGATTGTGTAAGAGTCAACAAATTCCTTTAATTATGACTGCAACAACGCCTAATGAAGCATATTCAGCCTGGAAAGCACGTACTCAATTAATAAAAATATCTCCAGCTAATCCTATGGGTGGTGCTGAATATATTGAAGACATACTAAGACCAATGAAGTTTATTAATGTAATTGCGGCTGGCAGTATAAAGATAGAAGATATAACTTCATATTTATATGCGGGCGCAAAAGCTGTTGGAATCGGTAGAGCTCTATATAAAGATGCTGACCTAAATGAAATAAAAATGAGAGCAAGAATAGCAAAAGAAAAAGTTACGCAATATAAATAAATTATTAGGGGATATAATGACTAAACTAATATTTGAAAAAACTAAAATAGGTACATCGGGAATTAATTTAACAGATGAAGAAATAAATTTTGATTTTATAAATTCAAAATATATAAATAAGAGTAATGAAACAATATTGCCAGAAATTTCTGAGTTGGAAGTAATGAGACATTATAAAGAACTTTCGGACAAAAATTTTTGTATAGAAAAGGGATTTTATCCTTTAGGCTCTTGTACAATGAAATATAATCCAAAAGTAAATGAGGTATTATCTGCACTTGAAGGATTTTGTGAAATTCATCCATTGCAAGAAGATGAAGACTGCCAAGGTGCATTAAAGCTTATGTATAATTTGCAAGAATCGCTAAAAACAATTACCGGAATGGATGCTGTAACTCTTCAACCTGCAGCAGGAGCTCATGGCGAATTGTGCGGTATGATGATAGTTAAAAAATATTTTGAAACTATTGGTGAAAAAAGAAAAAATGTTATCATCCCAGATTCTGCACACGGAACAAACCCTGCAAGTGCTGCAATGTGCGGATTTAATATTGTTGAAATAAAGTCAAACGACAAAGGGTTAGTAGATATAGAAGCATTAAAATCAGTACTTGATGAAAATACTGCAGCAATAATGCTCACAAATCCTAATACACTTGGTCTATTTGAAGAAGATATACTTGAAATTTCAAAACTTGTTCACAATGCAGGTGCTCTTTTATATTATGATGGTGCAAATATGAATGCAATATTGGGACATACAAGCCCTAAACTTATGGGATTTGACATAGTACATATGAATCTTCACAAAACATTTTCGACCCCGCACGGTGGTGGCGGACCAGGTGCAGGTCCAGTTGGAGTTGTTGAATCTTTAAAAGAATATCTTCCCTCTCCAAAAATTGAATTCAACGGAGAAAAATATATCAGAAACTTTGATATTAAACACACAATAGGAAAGATGAAAGCATTTTACGGCAATTTTTCTGTTCTTATAAAAGCATATGCATATATTTTAATGACTGGAAAAGAGCTAAAAGATGTAAGTTCAAATGCTGTATTAAATGCAAACTACATCATGAATAAATTAAAAAAATATTATATGTTGCCATATGACAGAAAATGTATGCATGAATTTGTACTTTCAGGAGAATGGCAAAAAGAACAAGGTGTAAATACACTTGGCATTGCCAAAAGATTAATGGATTCAAATTTCCATCCGCCAACAGTATATTTTCCATTAATTGTACATGAAGCGATAATGATAGAACCAACAGAATCTGAAACAAAAGAACGTTTGGATGAATTTATAGATACAATGATAAGTATTGCAAACGAAATAAAAGAAAATCCGGAAGAAGTATTAAAACATCCGACTAATACACCTGTAAGAAAGGTAGATGAAACACTTGCAGCCAGAAAACCGGATTTAGCTTATAAACTAAAGTAATTAATAATATGCAAAATGTTAACTTTTGTAAACTTTGATATATAACATCTGAATTGCTTGTGTTTATTGTTTTTTAGTTGTTTTAGTATTATT
>CALUSI010000027.1 GCA_944323395.1 Candidatus Gastranaerophilales bacterium | reverse complement strand
TATCTTGTGTTAATCCTCTTTTATTTCTATATTTTTTTATATTATTTTGAATTACTCTAATCGTGCTATTTGTCATACAGAAATTATGGGATATAATGAAAATACATTTAACAGACAAATAGCACGACAAAGTGATAAAATTTTGAAATTAAAAAAAACGGTATTAATTGATTTAGATGGCGTATTGAATACATATACTCGTTCTTATATAGCTGACTACATTCCTCCATTAAAAAATGGTGCAAAAGAATTTATCGAAGAACTTTGCTTGCATTACAAATTAAAAATTTTTACTACTAGAGATAAAAAGCTCGTTCAGCATTGGATATTACAAAATAAATTAGAAAATTTTGTTTCTGGAGTTACAAACCAAAAAGAGCCTTGTCATTTATATATTGATGACAGGTGTATTTGCTTTGATGGCAATTATTCAGGTCTAAAAACTAAGATTGATGGTTTTAAACCTTGGTATAAGTGATATTATTTGTTATAGACCTTGAATATTTCTTTTACAAGTTCAAAGCCTTTAAGATATGATATGTAGTCCATCTGTTCATTAGCTGAGTGCATATTTGAAATATCTGCAACACCTATTAATACAGGCTTAAATTTTGTTCCGTATTTGTTTTCTTTGTTTGCATATATGTGCGTTTCTGCACCTGCATGGAATGAAGAAATTTCTATATCTATATTTAAGTTCTTACTTGCTTCTTTCGCAACATTTATCATTGTTTTATCGTCACTTTTTTCAAATGGCGGTAAATGTTCTGCTGTTTCTATTTTTGCTAAAGCAAGTTGTGAATATTTTTTATTGAAATTATCAACTATAGACTCTATTTCCTTTATAAGTTCATTTTCATATTTCCTGCTTGAACTTCTTATTGAATATGTTGCACCTGCTTTTGTATTAATAACGTTAGTTATTGCTTTTTCTAATATTTCGTTTTGATATTTATTACTTTTTATATCAGAGCATTTAATATTATCTATTGCGGTTTCAATACCGCCACCTATTATTACTCCAAGGTTTATAGATGTAACAACGCCATATTCATCTTTTTTATATACCCCTTGAGGAATTTCGTTAACAAGTTCCGCAATTAATTTTGCAGCATTTAGTCTTGTTGTATCATCAATATCAATACCAGAATGTCCACCTTTTAGTCCTTCAACAAATAATGTAAGTTTTGTATAATCTGCTCCGGCAATTTGAACTTGACCTAATTTATCCGCGTCCATTACAAGAACATGCTCTGCTTCAAGTTCTTCCATTTTGAGATTATGTATTCCTGTCATATTTTGTTCTTCATCACGTGTGAATACAATTTCAAGTCCGCCATGTTTAAGTTCTTTATTTTTAGCAAGTTCAATTGCAAGCATAATTGCAGCAGCAACACCTGCTTTATCATCTGCACCTAATGTTCTTGTTTTATCTGTTTCAATTATATTTCCATTTAGTTTTATATTTACCGGTGAATCATCCCCTACTACATCCATATGCGAACTTAAAAGTAAAGGTTTCTTTGTTGAATCTGTTGCAGGTATTTTTGCTTTTACATTCCCATAGTCATCTTTACTAGCTTTAATACCATTTTCTTCAAATATAGAAAGGATTTTTTCTATTACTTTTTCTTCTTTTAAAGACGGTGATGGTATTTGGGCTAAAGTACAAAATAAGTCAATAAGCTTATGTTCTTTTTTTATATTATCCATTTTTTCTTCTCCTTTTTGTACAATTATAGACTATCTTGTTTAAATAGTATATAATATAGATACGTGAATAAGTGGTAAGGAAATGTTATGGCAAAAGTATTACTATCAATCCCTGATAAGTTTTTAAATCAAATTGATGAGATTGCGGAAAGTGAACAAAGAACACGAAGTGAACTTATTCGTGAAGCATTAAGAACATACATGAAAAGAAATGTTGTTTTTGATGTAAAAAAGAATATTGCTAACGCTGAACTTTTGGAACAACTTCTTGATTAATATTCAAATATTCTTTCATATTATAATGCTTATAGCCAAGTATACACCCTCATAGTTGAAATTTATTTTTTATGTAATAAAATCTTATTAAAAGAACTTTAAAGCGTGATAAATAAACTTGAGGATTTACATGGCTCGAAAAGTAGTAGTATATGTTTTGGCAGTATGTTTTGCTATTATAAACTTCCCCCTGCAGGTTAAAGCAGAGGCAGTTTCTAATCTTACAATAAAACAATTAATAGTTAAACATTCTATGGAAATGGGTTTAGATCCTGCTTTGGCCTTAAGTATAGCCAAAAAAGAATCTGGATTCTGTCATAATAAAAAAAGCAGATATGGGGCAATTGGTGTTTTTCAATTAATGCCAAATACAGCCAAAAGGATGGGGTACAATCCATATCATCTTAATGATAATATAAAAGGTGGTATAGCATATTATAAAAAGATGTACCAAATGTTTGGTTCAATGGAATTGGCACTTGCCGCATATAATGCAGGTCCTGGAAATGTAAAAAAATATAACGGTATTCCTCCATTTAAAGAAACAAGAAACTTCGTTTCATCAATAATGAATAGTTATAATAGTATGAAGGTAAATCCGGATCCTGCAATAGCTCAATATAAAAATGGAATTAAAGAAATTAATAACGAAGAAAAAGAGGCAGATTTTAGAGCTCAACATGATGCTGTGTTAAAGGCTTTTTTATCTAATCAGGGAATTTAGAAAGTAAGGGGACATGTTTCAAGAAATAAAGACACATGAAATTACGACAGACGTTGTAATATTTACAATAAAAAATAATAAACTTCAGGTGCTTCTTGTGAAACGTGCAAATGAACCATTTAAAGGCAGATGGGCTATCCCCGGCGGTTTTATTCGCTTGTCTGAAAATCTCGATAATGCTGCTTTGAGAATTTTAAAAGAAAAAACAAATGTTGATAATATTTATTTAGAACAACTATATACATTTGGTGATCCTTTGCGTTATCCAAGCTCAAGGGTTATAACTTGTGCATATTTCGCTTTGATAAGAAGTGATGATATAAAATTGTCTTTTGATAATACTCAAAGTATTACCGAAGTTCAGTGGCATGAAGTATATCATCTGCCTACATTGGCATTCGACCACAAAGAAATTATTGAATATTCACTAAAAAGAATGAGAGAACGTTTAGAATTTTGTCCTATAGCATTTCAATTGCTTCCAGAGAAATTCACTCTTACTGAATTGCAGAAATCATATGAATTGATTCTCGATATGAAGCTTGATAAACGTAACTTCAGAAAAAAAGTTTTAACGGGTTCCGTTCTTAAAGAATTGAACGAATATACAAAAATAGGTTCTAAAAGACCTGCAAGATTGTATTCATTTGATAATATTACATTGAACTCAAAAAGAGGACATTTCTTCTCCTAATATTGTTTCTATTTTCTAATTAATTAGATTTTTGCGTGGAAAACTTTGTATAATGTTTCGAGAATGAGTGTACAAAATGAGTTTGTAAATCTTTATTTAAATTATGGAAAAAATTAAGATTTTACTTGTGATTTGTGATAGATTTGTAATTGTATAAAAGAGATTAAAAGAAAATACTTTGACGGTTAAGTAGATATTATTGGCAAGGTGTGATTAATCCCTAAAACAGTTTATAATTCAGAGTCAAGGAGATTGTTAGGTATGCCCGAGTACTTGAGCAAAGAAGAAATTCGTAAGTGGAGAAGCTCATTAGAACGCATAACTTTAGAAGAGTATGCTGCAAGATTAGGTAAGGTTATTCAAGAAGAGAAACATGATGATAGTTTAGTTGATAGTGTAATGTTTAGATCTTTAAGTTCTATGTCTGTTGAAAAATATGCGCCTAAAACTGAAAAAATTCAAACAATAGCTATTAAATCTTTTAATAAGGAAAAAGAACTAAAAGAAAGAAATGAAGTAAAACCGGCTACAAAAGCTCAAGTAAAATTTGAAGGTTCGGATAATTTAAAAACAGCAAAGAAAAAAGAACCTTTAAAAAATAAAGAAATAAAAAAAGTTGAAGTTGAAGAAACTGTTGATTATTCATTTAAAAAGGCATTGACAGCTCGAGAACAATTGGTTTTTGATCATTTTCTTGCAAATAAAAATACCATTGTTTATGCCAAAGATTTAGCGAAAATACTTGAATTACCAAGGGATTATGTATACAAGTATATAAAAAATCTTAGAGGAAAATTAAACGAAGATATTCTTCAAAATGCTGATAATGGTGGTTATTTGTTGAAAGTGTAATGGTTGAGATGAAGAACAAAACGCCTATAAAAGTCGCATTTCCTCATATGGGTAATGTTTATATTGCTTGGTCTGCTGCTTTAAAAAAACTTGGAGTAGAACCATTTATTCCGCCTCATACAAGTAAAAAAACATTAGAAGTGGCGGCGAAATATAGTCCTGAGTCTATTTGTTTACCTTATAAAATGGTTTTGGGAAATTTTCTTCAGGCTATTGAAAAAGGTGCTGACTATGTTGCAATGATTTCATCACCCGGTATTTGCCGTTTAGGAGAATATGGACAGAGTATAAGAAATGTACTTAAAGATTTGGGCTATGAGGAAAAATATACTGAACTTCAGTTATATGACGGTTTTAAAGGAATGTACTCATTTCTTACCGAACTTTCGGGTGTAAAAAATCCTGTTCTTCTTGCTAAGGCAATTAATATTGCTGTTAGAAAAGTTTTTGTTTTAGACAGAATTGAAAATTTATTTTCATATTATAGAGCAAGAGAAGTTGTTGTTGGTACTGCTGAAAGACATTATAATAGAGCGTTATCATTGATTATTGAAGCTAATAATACGAAAGAACTTAAAACTTTTGAAAAAGAAGCAATTGCAGAAATAAAAAAAACTGAAATAGATAAAAATAGAGATGTTTTAACTGTTGATATAACAGGTGAAATTTTCTTGGTACAAGAACCTTTTTCTAATCAAAACATTGAAAAAGAACTTGGTAGAATGGGGGTTCAAACAAGAAGAAGCCTTACTGTTTCAGGATTCATTAAGGATGCCATAATACCAAAAGCATTTAAGAAGGGTGAAACGCATTTAGAACGTGCCTATAGGATGGCAAGACCTTATTTAATGCGTGATATCGGTGGTGACGCTTTAGAATCTGTTAGTGACGTGGCATATGCTAATGAAAGGGGAGTAGATGGTATAATTCATGTTAGTCCGTTTACTTGTATGCCTGAGATTATGTCGCAAAATATTTTTCCTACTATGAGAGAAAATTGCGAAATACCAATTTTAACATTAATATTAGATGAACAAACAGGAAGAGCCGGTTATATTACAAGACTTGAAGCTTTTGTTGACTTAATGCGACGCAGAAAAATGTATAAGAAAAAACAGCAAGAAGCAGCTGTATAAAGTTGTTGTTTGTCATGATTAAGAGTTTTTTCCAAAAGACAGGTCTTTTTATAACAAGCTTATTAAGAAGTAAAATTGTTTGGCAGTCTGTTCTAGTCGGACTTCTCTGCGGAGTTGTCGTTGTTTCTTTCAGAGTTTGCATAGAAAATCTTTTTAGTTTTATTATTCAAATCTCGGCTGAAAAATATTATATATATCTTTTGCCATTAGTGGCATTATTGGGCGGTTTATTTTCAGGAATTTTGGTTTTTAAACTGGCACCAGAAACAAAAGGAAGTGGAATTCCTTTTGTAAAAATGTGTTTGCAAAGAAGCGGTAAAACGGTCCGAATAAGAACAATTTTTGTTAAATTTATTGCTGGTGTGTCTGCAATAGGAACAGGTATGTCATTAGGCAGAGAAGGTCCTAGTGTTCAACTTGGAGCAGGGGTTGGTTCTTTTGTCGGTAATTTATTCAAATTGAAGAATTCAAATAAAGATACACTAATAGCATCAGGTGCGGGTGCTGCTATTGCAGCTACCTTTAATGCGCCTATTGCAGGTACTATATTTGTTTTGGAAGAGCTTTTAAATAGATTTTCTTCTTCTATATTATTTCCTTGCTTGGTTGCTACGGTTACAGCTTCTTCTGTATCAAGATATTTATTGGGAAATAATACTATATTTGCTTGTGAATTTGTTCCTGCTGTGTTTAGCTCTGAGAGTATTATCATATATATATTACTTGCAATCGTTTCTGGAATATTGGGTGTGTTATTCTCTAAAACAATATTCTTTTTTGATAATTTGTATGAAAAATTGAATAAAATACCTAATTATATTAAACCTGCAATTGCTTCATTAATAATAGGAATAGTCGGAATTTATTTGCCTCAGGTTCTTTCTGGTGGTAATAACGTTGTAGAAGTATTATTAAACAATGGTTTTCCAATCGTTCTTGTTTTGATTATTTTTCTTGTGAAATTTATAATGACCCCATTATGTTTTGGCTCAGGGGCTCCGGGTGGTATATTCTTACCAATGCTAATGCTGGGATCTTTTTTAGGATATGTTGTTGGTTATATTGCTTTGAATTTTGGTTTTGATATTAATCCTTCAACAATGGCTTTTATTGGTATGGCTGCTTTTTTATCTGCGGTTGCAAGGACTCCAATAACTGCAACTGTTATGGTTTTTGAAATGACAGGAGGGTATGAATCTATATTGCCAATAATGCTAGTGTCTGCCCTTAGTGATATGACAGCTGAAAAACTTGGTCAAAAGCCTATTTATTCTAAATTGTTACTTGAAAGCTATAGAAAATGTTCTAATAATCCACAACTTTCTTCTAAATTAGTTAAAAATTATATGACTAAAGGTGTTAAATCTTTCACTGTTAATGATGATATTAATACTATTTTAAAAATTATGAATGTTGAAAAACATAATGCGTATCCTGTTGTTGATGAAAAGCAACGACTTCAGGGTATAATTACAAAAGCTGATATTGAAGATGTTTTAACTGATATTAATAATTCTATTATTCCTGTCGGTAGAATAATGAATACAAATTCAACACAAGTATATAAATATGATAATTTATATACTTGTTATTATAGATTGCACAATAACAATACAGAATGGGCAATTGTTATAAATCAAAAAAATAAGGTTGAAGGTATTATAACCCGTGCCGATATAATGCGTGAGTTATAATTAATGACAATGTCCGCAAGAGTGACCTTCTTCTCCATGATGTTCATGATGTGAACAATTTGCTTCACTCATTTGAACAAGATTTCCTGCTAAATAATCATTTACTGCTTTGTCTGCATCACCTTTTATTCCGGCAAATAATTCAATACCATAGTCGTTTAATGCACCAATGGCACATCCGCCAATCCCACCACATATCAAAACATTGATTTTATTTTCTTCCAGTAAATATGCTAAAGCACTATGACCAAGCTCATTAGAGGATACAATCTCTGTTTTGATTATTTTTCCATCTTCTACATCATATACTTTAAATTCTTCAGTATGTCCAAAATGTTGAAATACTTGACCATTTTCATATGTTACAGCTATTTTCATATCAATCTCCTTTTCTCTCATGATAACAGCTTAATTCATAAATTCAATTATAAAGACAAATGTTAAGAAATGTAACAAAGAAAGAAAAAATGGCAATTATTTAATTCGTATATACTTTATATATATGTAGATGATACAACAGAAAATAATAAAAAATTAATAAAATTTTATATTCATACTTACCTTACTTACTACCTTTACTAACACACGAGGAAATTGAAAAAGATTTCAGAGGAACCCTAAAAAGTTCCTTTTTTTTTGTGTATAAAAAC
>CALUSI010000026.1 GCA_944323395.1 Candidatus Gastranaerophilales bacterium | reverse complement strand
GCAATAAAATAGATACATCAAGGCTTAATGTGTTTCTGAATCTTGTTGAAGAACTTGTCAAAAAAGAACAAAAAGATTTTGAGATTGAAGAATTTATAAAGGTTGCACAAAAAAGATTAGATTATGAAGAAGAAATGCTGAAAGAAATGGAAAATGAAATGAAAACTGAGTTGCAAGAAGATTTTGAAGAATAGTCTTTAAAGATAATGTTTGTGTTATCCTTAAAAAGGGAATGATATTATGTCTGCAGATGTTATAAAAAGATACAATCATTATTGGACAATCAGCAAGGCACAAAGCAATACTTTGTATATTGCAGATACTGAATCAGTAGAAGATTGGTATATTTTAGTTCAAAATCCAAGTAATATCACGATATTTCTTGGTTATCACAATAGTACAAATAGAAATAAAAGTATTTCAATACATATAAAAACAACACAAAAACCAAAGACAAAAGCCCATATTATATATGAAAATACTTCTGAAATATCTAATTATACTGTAATAAATAGAAAATATGATGATTATCAATATTTTTTTAGCGGATGTAACTTTTATGTTGTTCCTGCTTCTAAAAAAGAAATAATATTAGATATTGATGTCGCAATGTCTAAATATTTAGGAATAACAGATAATAACTTTGAAAGTATTTTTCCAGAGGAGTTATCCGGAGGAATAAATAATTACAAAGAAGGAGCGACAAAAACTATAACAGTAAATGCCTATGAAAGAAATACAAAGGCTAAAACTGCCTGTTTGGAACACTATGGCACAAAATGCAGAATTTGTGGATTTGAATTTGCTCAAAAATATGGAGAACAGTTTAAAAACAAAATCCATGTTCATCATGTAAAGCCGATTTCAACAATTAAAAGCGAATATCAGCTTGATTCTATAAAAGACTTGATTCCAGTATGTCCAAATTGTCATATGATTTTACACTCAAAGGGTAAAAACGAAGTTTACACAATTGAGGAAGTAAAAAAGATGATTAAGGATAATTCTTTGTAATATTTATTTTTTAAATTTATTCTTATATTCTTCATTCCAATGGAGTAACCTCCTCAAGTTCTATATTGTAGCGTTTGCCTTGCTTATTAACACAAGTTGCAAAATCAACTGTTTTATCTGCAAAACAGTTTTTCCAAACACAAATTAACAATCCTATTTCTTGAGTTTTTAGATTTAAAACCTTTGTTCCGTATAACTTATAATCTTTTTCTGCCATTATTCTTGCCTTTCAAGTATCAATTTTGAATAAATTTCATTAGGTTTTGCAGGATCAATTAAAAACTCTTTTAAAAATACAAACCTTTCACCATAAGGATTCTCGCAAATGACAGTGTCAAGGTTATAAAATCCTATTACTTTGTAATACTCATTATCTGAGTTTTCAAGACTTTTAATCTTTTTAAGTTTGTATTTTTTGCCTAATTCAATCATTGTTACCTCTTATTAACAATGACATATATCACTCTCAATGAGTTAAATATCAAGCAAAGATACACAAAAAGTATCATTTTGACACAAAGAAGGTATTACTGTAATAAATAGTTATATAAAAAGCGAATAACAGGTATTTTAAGCAAAATTCTTTGGTAAAGTATAATTCCCTATCTCTTATGAGTATAAAATTCAATATAGAGCATTTTGAACACTTTTTGAACGGGGGTTCATTTATCTTTAAACGCTTTATGATTTTTTATGCAGATAGGATTGTTTATTATTTTTGTCTGAAATAAAATAAATTTATGAATAGAGATGAAGCAACTAAAAAGTTGCAGGAAATAATTGGAAAAGATTTAGTTAAAATCGCTGCTGAATGTGGTGTAACCTTATTTAAAGATGGAAAGAAAAATAAAGGTTGGGTTGGGCATGTCGTAGAGTGTCACTTAGGATTGCCCCGTAATTGTTTACAATTACCTGATTTTGGAAACTGGGAATTAAAAACTATATCAATGAAAAAATTAAAATCAGGCATAATTGTTCCTAAAGAAACTATGGCAATAACAATGATAAACCCTGAAGACGTTATCAATAACGATTTTGAGCATAGCCATCTAAAATTAAAATTGAATTGTTTGTTGATTATAACAAGAATGTGGTATGCAACATCTGAACCTCGTTCTGAATTACTTTCAGCTTTCAAATTTGATATTGACAATGATAAAGAATTATATGCAGAAATTGCAGCTGACTATGAAGAAACACGAGAGTGCATAAGAAATAAAGGATTTAATGCATTATCAGGTAAAATGGGAAAATGGATTCAACCTCGTACTAAAGGTCAAGGTAACGGTGCTCCTAAAACCAGAGCCTTTTACGCAAGAACCTGTTTTTTAAAGAAAATTTTAAAAGATAATGCTTAATAGTTTTTAACCAATACTTCTGTTATTTTTCCTCTGCCATTTGGATTAGCATTTATCGCACGAGAGGCAAAAACTTTTTTAATTTCATAATTTGAGTACAATTCATTTACAAGTTTTGTATCTGAGTTAGAAAGCATAAACATTACGCCCTTTGAATCCAGTTCATCACAAACATCTCGCAATTTAAACTGCATATCAAGGTCAAAACCGTCTTTGGTGTACGAAGTAAAACTTGATGTTTCATTCAGCGGTACATAAGGCGGATCAAAGTAGACAAAGTCGCCTTTTTGCACTTTGTTTAAAATTTCTGAAAAATCTGCACAATAAATTTCTGTATTTTTCAATAATTTAGAACAATTAATCAAGTTTTCGGCATCAACAATTCTAGGATTCTTGTAGTTCCCGAACGGCACATTAAACTGCCCTTGTGAATTTACCCGATACATTCCGTTGAAACAGGTTCTGTTTAAATAAATAAACCTGCTTGCTCTCTCAATACTTGACAATTCTGCATATTTTTCAGTTCTATCAATATTACGAATTTCTAAAAAATATTCTTTTGACACTTCGTGTTTGCCTAAATCTTCAATAAGTTCATAAACATCATCCCGAACCACAGAGTATAAATTTATTAACTCCTCATTCATATCAGAGATATAACCGTTTTGAGGCTGCAATTCAAAAAATAAGGCACCGCCTCCGATAAACGGCTCAAAATATCTGTTGTAGTTTTCAGGCATGTTTTTGAGAAGTTCAAACATAAGCTGACGCTTACCGCCAACCCATTTGACTATGGGATATGTTTCCTCTTTTAACTTCTCAAGTACTACCGCCATTTTAGTTCCTTATTTGAAAATTGCTGTTCAAACCTTTTGATTGAAAGGTCTAAATACTCTTGTTCCAAGTCTATACCGATAAACTTTCTTCCTAACTCTAATGCCATTATACCAGTTGTGGAGCTTCCTGTGAATGGGTCAAGGATTAAATCTCCTTTATTAGTTGAGGCAAGGATTATCCGTCTTAACAATTCTAAAGGTTTTTGCGTCGGGTGTTTACCAAAAAATTTTTCAGAGGGTTTTGGGGTTCCTATTGCCCAAACAGAACGCATCTGTTTATCGGGCTTTTTGATAAAATCTTCCCCCCAACTGCCATTTTTCATTGCTTCATAGTTAAAAGTATGTTTTGAATTATTATCTTTCTTTGCCCACAAAAGTGTTTCATGACTTGCTGTAAAATATCTGCAAGACATATTGGGCGAGGCATTAGGTTTAAACCAACAAATATCGTTTAAGATTTTAAATCCGGCTGTCTGTAAAGCAAATCCACAAGCATAAATTGAATGGTAAGTGCCTGAAATCCATATAGTGCCGTTAGGTTTTAAAACTTTCTTACAAGCGTTAATCCAAGCCTGATGAAATTTGAAATCTTCTTCAATACCCTTACTCTCATCCCATTTGCCTTTATTCACCGAAACAACTTTTCCGGCATGGCAGGTAATTCCGCCATTAGATAACATATAAGGCGGATCTGCAAAAATCATATCAACTGATTCAGGAGTTGCTTTGTTTAAAATTTCAATACAATTACCCTGAAATAAGGTTATATCATCTTTCTCATAGACCTTTTGCATAGGTTAATTATATTATAAAGATAAAAGTAATTAATTTAAACAAAAAGAAAGTTTACATAAGGATATATGTTATTAAAAATAATATAGAAAATTTCATAATTACTGTTTTTGTACTATAATCATTTTATACGGGGTATGAAATGAAAATAGACTATGTTTTTATTGAAAAATTTAGGGATATTGAAAATCTGAAATTGAATTTAGGTTCAAAACTAACATTTATTGCTGGTAGTAACGGTACTTCTAAAACATCATTATTGGGTCTTATTGCTCAGCCATTTTCATATAGAGAGCGTGTTTATAATGAAAAATTAGGTAAAGAAACCTCACAAATAATTTACCGTACTATTACAAATAAACCCTTTGAGACAAAATTTAGTGATATTCATAATTTAACAGAATATGACGATATTGTATCTATTAAATATAAGCTTTTGTTAGTTGAATCAGAGCATAATGTTATTGAAATGCCTGTTGCTGGAGAACATAGAGATAAAACGGCCAAAATAGAAAAAAGATTTGTAGCATTTCCTCAAGAACGCGAAGCTGGAAAAGGGAATTATAAATTCCCAGTTATATACCTTGGGTTAAAACGTCTATACCCTTTAGGAGAACACAATGAAAAAGATGTACATATAGAGGAATGTAATGATATTACTGCGGAATATATTAATCTATACAATGCTATACACAGAGAGCTTTTTGTTGATCCCAATATAAATTACACATTGGAGAATGTTAATACATCAAATAAATCATTGTTAGGTGGAAAAAATGAAAACTATGATTCGAATGGTTTTTCTTCTGGACAAGATAACATAAGCCAAATAATTACAGCCATATTATCATTTAAAAAATTAAAAGAAGAGGTTGGAATGGAGTATAAAGGCGGATTATTGTTGATAGATGAAATTGAATCGACATTACATCCTCTTGTAAAAGAAAATTTAATAAATATGTTATATAAATTTGCACGAGATTATTCTTTACAAATAATTATTACAACACATTCCCTAGAAGTGCTTCAAATTGGCATGCAGAAAAAATACAAAAATGATACAGAAATTATTTATCTAACAAAGACAAGAGGAAGTTTGGAATTTTGGGAAAAAACGAATTTTGAAGATATCCAAGAAGATATGACTGCAAAGCTTCTCAAAAAAGAAACATATAAGCAGCAAGTATTGTGTGAAGACGATGAGGCAGTTGCCTTTTTAAAAGCAATATTACCAAAAAATATCAAAGATAAGATAGTTATTATATCTACCAAATTAGGTTGTGGTAATTTAATGAATTTAGCTACTTCTCAAATATCAAGGTACAATAATTTTCTTTTTGTTTTAGATGGGGACCAAAAGACACAAAAAAATAATATTATATGTCTGCCTGGAAATGATTCTCCAGAAGGATTAATTCATTCTATGTTGTCACAAATGGACAAAGATGATGTTTTTTTCAAAAAGCCAAAACCCTCTCAACAAGTATATTTAAAAGGTTTTGTCGAAATCCCTTTAAAAGGTGTGAATAAAAATCAGGATGGAGTAAGGAGAGAAAAATTAAAAGAATTTTTCTCTTATTTAAAAAAAGATGTAAGCCATCAATCTTGGAATACCCTATTTAAATATTGGATATCAAAAAATGGTTCTGAGGTTGATAAATTTATTACAAGATTCAATTTAAAAATAGAACAACAAAAATCTTAAAATTCGTTTATTTCTTACTGATTTTATGCAATTAATAAAGATAAAGGAATATAATGGATAAATATTATAAAGTACAAAAAATAGATATTTCACTTATAGATTTGGACACCCAAAATCCACGTTTTTTATTGCTTTATAGAGATTCTTATTCTCAAGATGACATAATTAATTATTTATTAAAAAATGAAAATGCATTTGAAATCGTTAAATCAATTTATGAAAATAAAGATTTTTTTGAAGATTCATTTTGTTATGTTTTAGAAAATAATGATAGGTATATCGTAAAAGAAGGGAATCGTCGAATTGCAGCATTAAAAGCATTAGCTGAACCATCAAAGTATCTTTCTGGTTTAAAATATGAACCTTTTCTTGTATCTTCGGTAAATTGTCTTGTATATAACAATATAAAAGCATTAAATGAAAAAATCTTTAATCGCCATACTCAAATAGAAGTAAAGGGTTGGTCTAGATTAGCTCAAGGTGCAGCAATACAAGAGTACTTAAATAAAGGTGGCCGGTTATCTGATTTAAATAATATTAAAGATTACAAGAATGTGTATAGATTATTTAAATTGTGGGAGGCTGTAAGTCAAATTGATGAGGAACATTCTAATAATTTTAAAGAAATGTTAATTGAATGGAAACGTTCTGCAATAGTTGAACGTTTTTTTAGCAAAGAAAATTTATTAAAACAGATGGGATTTGTATTCAACAAAGATTTGTCTCTGAATATATTAGATAAAACCGTTTTTACGAATTCAATAAATTCTTTTATTGAATGGTTACAACCATCAAATAAAATAACTGCTCACAATATTAATAAAAGTACAATACAAGAATATTTTGATGAAGTTTTTTCCAAGAATGGTTATGTTTCTCCACAAAGACATCTTTTTGATTCTACTAACAATAATATTAGTACAATTAAAACAGAAGAAAAAATTTTACATATTGAACATAAAGAGTTGTTTAACGAAGATAAAATAAATATTTCTAATGATACAGACAATAAAATAGCAAATAAAAAACATTCTGCTTATTTAATCAAAGAAAATAAATCTTTATTAGATAGAGTAACTTTATTCCCTGCAAATTTTAAGTTAAAAATTCCAAAATCAAGAATTAATGATATATATCTTGAAATGAAAGATTTGTCGGTTAATAATCAAAAAGAATCATTTTCTATAATGACAAGAATATTCTTAGAGTTTACCGTGGATGCTTATGGAGATGCAAATATAGCTGATTATAAAAAGAAGAGAGAAGATAGTAATAACTTTAAATTGCGAGCACGAACTATTTGTGTTGCGGAAAATTTGTATCAAAGAGGAGATTTAACAGATAAGGAATTTAATTCAATTAAAACGACAATTGACAATGAAAAATCACCCGTAAAAATAGAAGCTTTGAATCAATATGTTCATAATTCAAAATTTAGTCCAGATGAAAATTCATTAAAGGTTTTTTGGGATAATCTTCGTCCATTATTTGAAAGGATATGGTGTTAATATGAGGTACTCACCATTAAGATATCCTGGAGGAAAAGGTAAAATTGCAAAATTTATGAAACAATTTATCAAAGATAATTTTGACGAATTGCCTGTATATGTTGAACCGTATGCGGGAGGTTCTGAATTAGCCTTAACCCTATTGATTGAAGGTTATGTAAGTGAAATATGGATAAATGATAAAGATAATGGAATTTATTGCTTTTGGTACTCCATATTAAATCATACGGAACAATTCATTCAAAAAATAGAAAATATAAAAGTTGATATTCCTACTTGGAAAGTGCAGAAATATATTTATAAAAATCAAGATGAATATAATATATTAGAAATTGGATTTGCAACATTTTATTTAAACAGGTGTAATTTTTCCGGCGTAATAAAAGGCGGACCAATTGGAGGTGTAAATCAGTTTGGAAAATGGAAAATAGATGCACGATTTAATAAAGGAGAGTTAATTAAAAGGATAAGGAAAATTGCAGAATATAATGAAAATATAAAATTATATAATAAAGACACTATTGAATTGTTAGAAGAAAATGAGAAAATCTTTGAAAGATGCTTATTATACCTAGATCCTCCCTATTTCAATAAAGGAAATCAACTATATACAAATCATTATAAATATCAGGATCATGCAAAAATTGCAAAATGTGTAAATGGGTTAAAAGGAAAGTGGATTGTGAGCTATGATAATACTCCAGAAATTATTGATTTATATAAATTCGTAGAATCAAATAAAATACGAGAATTTAACATAGCTTATTCTGCAGCTGAAGGTAAAAATAAAAAAGGTAAAGAAATAATGTTCTTTGCGACTAAATCAATCATTCCTCAATGCAAAATTTGTTAAACTCAATTTTTATATTTCAATTTTGCAAGAATAGGTCAAATTTAATACTTTTTTGAATACCCATTTTGGCTGTTACAAATAATCATTTAAGGTGTTCTTTTACAACTACAATTACAAACGTAAATTTTGATGATAAATCTATTAAAAACTTTATAGAAAAAGTTCAAAGAAATATTAAATGTGATTCAAAGTTTGATATAAAAACTATTTGGGATTGTAATGAAGATATCAGAAGTTTAAAATCATTGATATTATTCGGTTTGAAAGGCATGGCGGCTTATGCTCATCACGCAAGAGTTCTAGGCTACAAAGATTCAGATGTTGATAATTTCTTTTATGAAGCATTACAAGGAATTTCAAAAGATTTATCAGCGGACGAACTGTTAAATTTAGTTTTAAAAACAGGTGA
>CALUSI010000025.1 GCA_944323395.1 Candidatus Gastranaerophilales bacterium | reverse complement strand
GTCAACATTCTATATGGTTCATCAATATCTTTTGTAACCAAATCATCAACTAATGTTCCAAGGTATGATGATTCTCTTGAAAGTGTTATCATTTCTTTGTTTTGAAGATACTTTATAGCATTAATGCCTGCTAATAAACCTTGAGCAGCCGCTTCTTCATAACCAGATGTTCCATTTATTTGCCCTGCACAAAATAGTCCTTTAACTTTTTTTGTCATAAGAGAATGTGTAAGTTGAACTGCAGGCAAATAATCATATTCTACAGCGTATGCAGGTTTCATAACGTGTACATTTTCTAATCCAGGCAAGGATTGTAGCATTTGTATTTGTACAGATGCAGGAAGGCTTGTAGAAAAACCTTGAACATACATTTCATAAGTATTTTTACCTTCAGGTTCAATAAAAATATGATGTGACGGATTATGTGCAAATCTTATAATTTTATCTTCTATAGAAGGGCAATATCTTGGACCTATTCCATGAATTAATCCGGAATATAAAGGCGATTTATCTAAGTTATTTTTTATAATTTCATGCGTTTTGGCTGTTGTTCTTGTCAAATAACAAGGATATTGTTCTCTAATCGGTCTATTTGGAAGAAAAGAGAAAAATGATGGGTTTTTATCTCCCGGTTGTTCTACCATTTGAGAAAAATCAATAGTTCTGGCATCAACTCTTGCAGGCGTTCCTGTTTTTAGACGTCCGATTTTAAATCCAAGTTTTTTTAGTGATGGAGAAAGTCCTTTTGCACTTGCTTCACCGAGTCTTCCGAATTCTAAATATTGAAGTCCAACCCATATTCTTGCTTCTAATGATGTTCCTGTTGTCAAAATTACAACAGGTGCATAATATTCCTGTCCAAATTCGTCCTTTAGTCCTTTTACTTCGTCATATTCAACTAAAAGTTCAGACATTGTACATTGTTTTAAAGATAGATTATTTTCACTTTCAAGTAAACTTCTAACAAAACGCATATATTCTTTTTTATCTGATTGAGCTCTTAGTGCTCTAACGGCTGGTCCTTTTGAAGAATTCAATGTTTTTAACTGCATATAAGTAGCATCAGTTGCAATTGCCATTATTCCGCCAAGAGCATCAATTTCTCTCACTAAACAAGATTTTGCAGGTCCACCTATTGCAGGGTTACAAGGCATTAAAGCAATGTTATCCAAATTTAAAGATGCAAGCAACGTTTTAGCCCCAAGCTTTGCTGTTGCCATTGCCGCTTCACATCCTGCGTGTCCCGCACCTACTACTATTACATCATACTTAAACATACTTTAATTATAATCTAAAAAAAATATCTAATAAATTCAATTTTAATTTGTAAAAAATTTGACAAAAAATCTTAATATATATAAAAAATCTCATGACAAAAATTTATTGAAGAACTATTATTATATTGTTATTCGTAATTATTCTATTATGGAGATGGGGAAATTAATACTTCTGTTATAAATAAAAATAATAAGTTGTTCTTAGAAAGTACAAATTTAAGCTCGTTATCTTGTGATGATGATAAATTTAGTTCATTGAGTATGTCTGCAATGCTTGCTAGAGGCGAAGTTCCTGATTCTCACAGAAGAACTGCTGATAACTATATGGTTATAAAGAAAATATACGGGGTTCCTGTTGTTTTGCCTCGTATTAATAACAAGGAAAAGGCTTTGCTTGCTAAGTATGATTTTAATCCGTTAGAATTTTCTACTATAAAACAAATAAATGAAGAATTATCTTTCTTAAAAAGATGGTCTATGTCATTAGAAAAAAATTTAAAAGCCGATGCAGACGAAATTATTCAAATAAGAGCTAAAGAACTTAAATATTTGGCTGCTTCAAGATATGTAAGTTTATCAAGTGAAATATATTCAGGCTATAAAGCACTTGAAAGATACTTTGAAGAAATTTCTAAATATTAGTTTTAAAAAAGGAAATATATGAATACTATAAAATTTGATAATTCAATTGTACTTATTATAGATGTACAAGAAAAGCTTGTGAATATGTTAGATGATAAGACTGTTTCATCAGAAGCTGTAAAAGTGGCAAAGGCTGCAGGTATTTTAAATATACCAACGATTATTACAGAACAATATCCCAAAGGTTTAGGGGCTACAATTCCTGAAATCAAAAATGCGGTTCAAAATGCTGAATATATCGAAAAAACAAGCTTTAGTGCATTAAAAGAAGAAATTCTTCAAGTTAAATTAAATGAATTAAATAAAAAACAGATAATTATTTTTGGTATTGAAACACATATTTGTGTGCTTCAAACGGTAATAGATTTGTTAAATCAAGGCTATGAAGTGTTTGTTGTCGAAAATTCTTGTGGTTCAAGGTCTGAAAAAAATAAGGAATGGGCCTTAAAAAGATTAATGCATATGGGGGCTCAGGTTGTTACAACTGAAATGGTAATTTTTGAGCTTCTTGAAACATCTAAACATCCAAATTTCAAAGAAGTGCAAGCTATTATAAAATAGTTTTTACTTGAATATGGTTAATAGTGACTTCTTTTTGTTTTTTTCATTATCAATCATATTTTGAAGTCTTTCGTAAAGCTCAAAATTTGTGTTAAGTTGTCTTGCTCTTTTTTCAGCATATTTTATTAAATCAAAAATATGTTTTGGAATATTATCTTTATTTTTAAGGTACCAATTTTCTTCAATATCTAAAACAGTGGTGTATAAACCTGCATTATAATTTGCAGTCATCCATTTTTCTATTTCTTCAATTGAGTCATTTATTCCTGGTATAATTATATATTTTGCACTTACAAGATATCGACCTAAAAATGTTGTTTGGAGTGCGTATTTTCTTATTGTCTCTCTAACTTTGTCATAACAAGGAACTTGTTTTATTTTCTCAAATGTTTCTTTTGAACCTGAATCTACAGAAACGACAACGTATCCTCTTATTTCATTTATAGCTCTTGCAAGAGCAGGACTATATTTTATTCCTGAAGTATGAACTCTAATTCCCCAAAAATAATTATCCAAGAAAAATGTGACAAGATCTTCAAATTCATCCAATAAAGTAGGTTCACCCCCACCAAAAGATATAATTCCTCCCGCTCTTAATATGCCTTTATCAAACATATCTTTAACGTATGGAAGTACATTGTATAATTTGTCTACTTTAAAATCTTTAGGATTATTTGTTGCATAACAGTATATGCATTTTGAATTACAATTTGTCCAATGGCTTATATAAAGGTTATTTATGTAATTTTCATTGTCCCATTTATCTTCTTTCAGAAAAGGGCAACCTATACAGCTAGTGTTTATTTTCCCTTTTTTATGAAATCTTCTGAATATTTCTTTAACTTTGAAAATTCTGTCCCAGTTAATTGGCTGACCAACAAAGTTATCTCTGATTAAAGTGTGTCCACCGCCTTCATGACCACAATAACAACACATTGTTAGTTTATATTGAAAGAAAACCAGACCATGTTCAATCCAAGGACAACTATAATAATAACCTTCTTTTTTACTTACATATTTTTCATTATATATGAACATTAGTACACCGATTATTTTATTACTTTTTATTTATTGTGTTATATATAAAATTTGTTCTATCACAAAAATCTATTCCAATCTCATTATATTGTGATATCTTGTTTATAAAAACAACAAGTTCTTTTAAATATTGCGGAATAGAATCCTTAATTTGATTATACCATTTTTTATCAATATCAATAGTTAGTCTTTTTATTCCTAAATCTCTTGCTAACATAAACCAATCTAAGATTTCTTTTTGGTTATCATTTATTCCTTTTAATATTGTATATTTTAGTATTACTCTTTTTTCTGAAGGTTCTTCAAACGAAAGATATCTTTTTAAGTTATTTATAACTATATCGAATTTATTTGAACCTTTTATTTTTTCAAAGATATAAGGACATCCTGAATCAAGAGGAATTATAACTTCTGCTATGTTGTTTGCTATTGCTTCAGAAATAGACTCACAATATCTCATGGCTGGTGTATTTATTATAATTTTTTTCATTTCGTAATTGATAAAATAATATAAAATTTTATCAAATTCAGGGTGAATAGTAGCATCTCCGCAATCAAATATGACAGTAGTATTAACATCAATCAGTTGACTATCAAATAATTGTTTTATAGATTGAAAAACATCATAATGAGAAGCCTTTATTAAATTTTCCTCTTTGGGAAAATCACAATAAGAACAATTTAAATAGCAATTTTTCCAGTTAGATAAATATAAATATTTAATTGTGTTATTGTCTTTCCGTTTGTTATCTTTATAGTACTCACAATTTTTGCATATATTTGGACAATTTATCGAATTAATAATGTTTATAGACTCTGATTTAATTTTTTTTAGTTTTTCAATATCAAACCAAATACCGTTATAATTTGAAATAATTGTTCCAAAATCAGAATATGGGCATAATTTTACACTATTTTTATAATCAAATATCAAAGATTCATTTATATACCTACAATGCTTATGATTATTTGTATTTCGTTGTTTATTTATTAATTTTAAAAAATTTAACATAGAAAGAACTTCCTCCAAAGAAAGATGAATTATACTCTTAATCTATTCTCTCTATCTACTTTTAAATTATAAGCTCTTTCATATAATTCACAGCTTTCGATTTTATACTGTTTATAGCATTCAGATACAAAATCGAAAATAACATATATATACTGAGGAATGTTATCACGTCTTGCTTTAAACCAATTATCCTCAATGTCAAAAGCAATATGTCTTATACCTACTTCATATGTTTTTTGAAGCCAGTTCTTAACTTCTGTAAGGCTGTCGTTTACACCCGGAATTAAAACATATTTTGTACGAATTAGACCATTTTTCGCTTTTGCATATTGCTCCAAATTCTTCCATACTTTATCGAAACATGGAACTTGTTTAATTTCTTCATAAACTTTTTTAGAACTTGAATCAACAGATGTGATTAACGTAATTTTGCCTAGTTTTAGCCCCTTTTCAATCGCAGGAGAATATTTAATTCCGTCAGAGTGAATTCTAATGTTATAAACATCATAATCCAGTAAAAGATGAACAAGTTCTTCAAACTCTTGAAGTATTGTCGGTTCTCCTCCTCCAAAAGTAATTGTTGCTTTTTTTGAAAGCACCCCTTTTTCAATCATATCTTTAATAACAGGATATATATTATAAGTTTTATTTGCGTTAAAAAACTTTTTATCTTTTTCTGTATAACAATATATACAATTACAATTACAATGCGTAAAGTGACCAATTAAAACTTCATCAATATAATTATCAGTGTTCCAGTCTTGTTCTTTTAAATAATAACAGCCTTCACATTTTTGCGGAGCATGTCCTTTTCTTGCTCCTTCTCTCAACTGGTTACGCTTTGTAAAAAAGTCATCCCAGTCTATTAGCTCTCCTTTATAATTATTAATCTCTATAATATTACCGCCACCACAATGAGAACTAATACAACATATTTGTACAGAATTAGAAAAAAAGGTTATTCCGTGCTCCAAATGTATGCAACTTGTATATTTCAAAACACTATCCTATATTAAACTCACTCAAAAGTATTATACATATAATAAATTTCAAAAACAACAAATATTACTGTTTTTAGTATTCTTGACTATAATATTTATAGATGTTAACCTGATTATAGTGAGTAGAGATTGGAATATTAATTGAAATATTTAAGTTGCAGATATATTGAACATGGAATGGATTTTGAGCATACAAGGCTGGAAACTTGTTGTTTTACTTGTCATAAAGGTGGCGGAAAGATAACATTAAAACAAGAGTATGCAGGAGAACCTATAGATTGGGATTCTCTTTTTGAGCAAAAGAGAAAATACAGAGAGGCACATAGAAATGGTAATTTAATGCCGAATTGTGCTGGTTGTGTTTTTCTTGAAGAAAAAGAATGGGATGATGAAGATTATATAAATTTCTTGCAATTTAATTATTGGGTTCAATGTAACAGTAAATGTACTTATTGTTATGAAGTTCAGAATAAGAAATTATTTGATAAAATAAAACCTTATAATTCTGTTCCTATAATTAAAGAAATGATTGAAAAGAAAATATTACGCCCGGGTGGTGAAGTTTCTTTTGGTGGTGGAGAACCGACAATTGCTCCTGAATTTGAGGATTTAATTAAATTGTTGACAGAGAGTGGATTTCAAAATATGAGAATTCATTCTTCAGGAATTAAATTTTCTCCAGCGATTGAAGAAGCCATAAAAAAAGGTGTTTTAAATGTTGTTATATCAATTGATTCTGGTTATGAAAAAACATACAAAAAAATAAAACAAGTTAATGCATACAAAAAAGTTCTAGAAAATATGAAAAAATATGCAGGAGCTAATACTAATAGATTCGGGTTAATGACCTCCAAGTATATAATAATTCCGAATGTTAATGACAACAGAAAAGAAATAGATTCTTGGATAAATTCAGTTAGGGAAGTTGGTGGAAAGTGGCTTGCGCTTGATATAGAAGATGTATGGTACAAAATAAATCGTAGTACTATTTCCTCTTATTATTTAGATTTAGTTAACTATGTAATTGATAAAGCAACTTCTTTAGGAATGAAAATTGAACTTTATGATAGAGCTAGAGGCTTAAAAGAAGGTAAAAACCAAATATAGTATTGTTACAAAACAGATAAATCTATTGTGATTTTGAGACATTATTGGCAATTTTCTGTTATATTTTTTTTTATAATATTAGAAGGTATAGTATTGCTATGTTAAATATTTCTAAAATAAATAGTACAACTCCTATATTTTTTAATAAAACTATAAATAAGAATGTTGATAATACTCAGAATCAGAATGTCAGCATTCAAACAGAATTACAAAAAGCAAGTTGTGCAAATATGCAAGCTTATCATCCTTCTTTTACAGCCAAGAAAGCTGTTGTAAATAAGGATGTAAAACAATTGCCTTCCCCACAGAAACAACTGGAAACAGTAGCTTCAAAGCTAGATAAAGAATCAATTGTTATTTTGTCTAAGTTACAAACAAATGGTATTTTATCTGATAATAATTCGAATGATGGTTCAACGGTATTAGAAAATTTATATAAAATTGTAACAGAACCGAGAATTATAGGTCTAGATGAAAAATTAATTTTAGCTGAAGTAATAAAGGCTTTAGATAATCCTTATTCGATTACTCAAAAATTTGGTGATATTCCTCAAAATGTTGCAAGTGAAATATCGCAAGAAACAGGCAAGGAATTTCCTCAAGAGGCATATAATGTAGTTTCATCTTCTTGTGTAGTTGCTAGTATGGAATTTAATTTGGCAAGCAGAAAACCTGCTGAATTTGCTAGATTTGCGCAAGGTTTATCAAGTAATCAATATAGTGTTGAAAAAAAGATTAAACCTTCTGATATTTCCGGTGGTTTTGCAGAAAGTCTCTGGAAATTAAGGGAATTTAATACAGATAGTAAAATTAATAGTTGGGATGATTTAACTATAAAGATTCAGCCTGACAGAAATGCAATTGTTAGAGCTAGGGTACAAACATCATATAAAGACCCGAATGAGCGTTCTTGTATTGATGTTCTGATTCAATCAGCATTGCTGAATTTGGGATCACAAAATACATATAATGCTCTTACGGACGAAAGAACAGGTAAGTTTAATCCTGATAAAAGTGGGTTAACGGATTTTGAAAAGAATTTTGTTGAAGAAATTGTTTTTGAAATGCCGAAGATATCTGTTGTATACCAAAATCTTGATGAAAATGGATATTTAATCGGTTATAATTGTCAACCTGAAGAAACAAAACAACATATATTAAAATCATTAGAACTTGGTCAAAATGTAATAATCGGATACACACATCTAGATTCTAATAATAAAGTAGATGGTGGTCATGAAATTACTATTGTTGGCTACGAAAAAGATGCTAATGGTAATGGATTCTTTATTTGCAATGATACTGATGATAATATAGATAAATCAATAAAAATAAGTGAAGAAAAATTGCTACCGCTTATTCATCATGCCGGAATCTCGCAAGAAGCTTTAAGTAAAGATGATGTTGTCGTTGAGTCTTGGCGTGAGATAGTTGATGAGTTCCAGAGACTAATAAAATCAGAGAAGTCGGATTCTGCCGTATAAATTATTTATATTATTTTATTAAAAATTTAAGTGATGATTTTATATCATCACTTAAATTTTGGTTTTACTTTTATTCTTATTTCTATTTTTTATACATTATAATAAATACCGCTTGGTTTCTCTTCATTTCTATTAACAAGCTTATTAACTAGGAATGAAGTGAATTTACCTGCCAAAGAATTTGAAGTTGATGCTGATGCTGTTTGTATTGTAGGTGTTTCTTCTGTAACAGGCGTTTCTTGAACAGGAGCTGGAGCTTGAGCTTCTTGAGCTGGAGCTGGAGCTTGAGCTTCTTGAGCTGGAGCTGGAGCTTGAGCTTCTTGAACAGGAGCAGGTGCTTGAGCTTCTTGAGCTGGAGC
>CALUSI010000024.1 GCA_944323395.1 Candidatus Gastranaerophilales bacterium | reverse complement strand
CATCCAGAAGAACAAGTAACGCAAAATTTTAATCCTGATAAACATACTGCAAAAATAGCATATCAAGTATTATTAGCTGCAATTGATAATTTAAAAAAACAAATAAACCATAATAATTAACAAAATCAAATAAATGATAAAATTCTAAAAAATGCCGTATTTAAAAATGATTAAATTAATATTTTTTAAAGAAATAAAATATATTTCTTGTTATAAATTTTCAATATACCAATTGGAATTTCCAAAGTGATTGAAGTTCCATTGTAATTGGAAGTAGAAATTGTATTCCATAGAATTATCATCTTTAAAGTTATAAGAATACTTATTTAATTGTGTTCTACGATAACTTTCAAAAGCGGTTTTGATTTCTTTTGCAAACTTTTTTCTAAATTCAGGATAAGTTATTTCTAAGGTTTCCCGTGTAAGTTTATTTTTCAAAATCATCTTCAAACCCTCTTATATTATCAAGTTCTATGTTGTATCTTTTGCCTTGTTTATCAACACAAGTTGCGTAATCGATATCTGCATCAGCAAATTTATTTTTCCAAATACAAATCAGCAAACCAATTTCTTGAGTTTTTAAGTTTAAAACTTTTGTTCCATAAAGTGCATAGTCTTCTTCTGTCATCATTCTTTCCTTTCAAGTATCAAATCTGAATAGATATCATCAGACTTTTGTGGATCAATTAAAAATTCCTTCATAAACACAAATCTTTCTCCGGAGGTGTTTTCACAAATTACAATGTCGAAGTTATAGAATCCAATTACTTTGTAATACTCATTATCAGAGTTCTTAAAACCTTTAATCTTTTTAAGTTTGTATTTTTTGCCTAATTCAATCATTGCTACCCCTTATATTCATTAATAGCAATGACATTCATCACTCTTAACAAATTAAATATCAAGCAAACTCTTTTAAAACGTATCATTCAGACACAATCAATTTTTGAACACTTTTTGAACAGTATTTAAACAGGAGTTAAACACCATTTAAAAATTCTTGTTGTCAGGATAATTTATAAAATAAGCGTTTACTGTATCAGAATCTCGTCTTAAATTTTCTACGATTGGGGTAAGATTATATAGCTCTTCAATCTCTTGTTGTGTCCTGCAAAAATAATCAATTACAGTGACTGTGTTATAAATCCGCTCAGCTAATTTTTCTAACTTCCTAAAATCTTTTTGTTTAATCTTGTATTTCTTGCTTTTACTCATACGACCTCCTTTTTTAAGTGTCGTATTCATCACTTAAAGAGTTACAAATTGCAAGTATATATTTTAATTTTTTTGTGTTTTTGAACTATGCCACACCTAAATATACTTCACAAAAATCTTGAGGGAATTTAATTTTTTCTCTAATCGGAATCTCTGTAAAATATTCTTCATTATCTCTAAGCCAATATTCAATATACATACAAAAAGACCAAATAAATCTTTTTCCATCTTTATATGTAATTTTATAGTTTATTTTTTTTATAATTTTTTCTACTTCAGTTACGTCGGTCCTATATAATAAAAGTTCGTCTAAAAGTTCATTTAGTTCACAAAAAGCTTCTTGCTTTTCTGCTAATCTTTCCTGAGTATCTAACTCCAATATATCCTTTGTGATTTTTACTTTTGTCCTGATTTTAATTGTTCTGCCAAATAAACGTCCAGAAGGATCATAACATACAGAACGGACATCTTCTTTGTTGCAGGGATTTAGTAATAATGGTTCTTCATGGGATAAATCATCACTTTCACATTTTGCTCTTTGAGATTCATCAACTAAAGGGAAATTCGTCGATTTCTTATTGTTGCAAGCTTTACAGCTATAAATATAATTCCGTATAGAAAATTCTAGCCAAGGATATTGCCCTTCACATTTTGGTCGCCAGTGATCTATTTCAGCATAACCACTACCAGAAATATAGTGTTCACAATACCAACAAGTTTTCTGACTTAAATTGGCTAAATCATCTTTAACCAACTTCCATTTTCTATGTTTATTTAATCTTTCTTGTAATTCATCCAAATTTTCTAAGGAATTTATATCGATGTATCTCAAAACTAATCCTCAATTTTTAATATTTGCTTTAAAATATTTAAACTTTCTTTATTTTTATTTATTTTTTCTTGTGATGAATGATCCTTTAGTTTTTCAAAAATTTTTGATTTAGCTTTTAAATACTGGCTATATAATGGATCTTTTGATGGGATATGATAATCATAATCTTGCATTTGTTCTTTCAGTTTTTTTAATTCTGCTTTTTCAGCAGGAGTTTTATCATCTTTAAACGACAAAATCATTTTGCGTTCAATAGTTTCTTCTAACTCAGGAGATATTGAACTACCTAAATCAAATCCATCTCCAGTTAAAATACCATCATAACTAGAGCCCATTGGATCAGTTTCAGGATGTTCTGCTTTTATTGAGTTGTCATCCGTTCTTTGCATTATAACAACGTCTTCTTTCTTTAAGCCTCCAATTAAAACAGGGTCATGTGTGGTCAATAAGACATGGGTTTTTGAAGTTTCAATAGAGCCAATAATATCTCTTATGTATTTATTAACATAATATCTACTCCAATTAGGATTTAAATGAGTATCAGGCTCATCTAACAAGAAAAGACTATTTTCAGTATTTGTAAACTTTAAAAGTCCCAATACTGTAAATAATTGCATTTCTCCTTCACTTAAATCATCAAAGTTAATTGAAGTATTTTTCGCTCTATTTACATTTGTTTTGATAACAATATCTTCTACCAAATCCGAAATATACATACTTTCAATAGCTTTAAATAAATATCTGTCTGATGTCTCATCTTTCTTTATTTCACACAAGTTCATTAAGCTTTTTAATTTTTCAATCTTATCAAAATATAAATATATAAATTCAGTATTTTCTCTTATTGGTTGACCTTGTTCTCTTTGAGTATAAGAAGTGACATTAAGTTTTATTGGTGCTATTGCATTTTCGTATAATTTTTGTAAAAATTTACTAACAAAACCTCTAGAACCCCAAAAATAAGAATCTTTGTCTTTAGCCCAATATGGACGATGGAGTTTAAATAAGACCATAGAGAGAGATTCAATATTTAATATTTCTTTTAGCAGTTCTTTAATTTGAGGCTGCTCATCTAGGAGAAGAAATATTAAAAGAACAAATAAACTGTGTTTCTTTTCTGCATACAAAAATTTTCTTGTCTGTATTTCTTTATCACGCTTTAGAAAACTTTTTTGAAAATCAATTTTAGATTGATCAAATCGCTTTTTTAAACGTTGATTTGTACCAGAATAGTACGCAAAAATAAATCTTGGTAAATATTTTTCATATGTTTTAGGAACTTTCGCATAAGTTTTTTTATCATCTACAGAATCAATGCAAATCTTATATTTGCTATCATATTCGATAGTTACATTTACAGTTTTATTATCAACCCATAATGAATATTCTATTTTATAATTAGATGACGGTTTTTTCCCTTCATCAATGTCCAAAAATATTTCTGAAATAAACTCAAACAAATTTGATTTCCCGCAGCCGTTTTGTCCAAGTACTGCAGTAATATTTGAGTCCATAAAATCAATTTCCAGATTTTCTAAATTTTTATATTTTTCTATTTCTAATTTTTTTAATTTCACTATTTTACCTTCTTTATTAATATTTTATGATTAACAGAATCCTTTTCTTCTGTTAATTTTAAGTCTAATAAATTTGAAAGTTCTTTATAAAATTCAATAATATCATCATCAGTAAAATCTTTTTGAGAATATTTTGAATTTTTAAATAATTCCTCTGGAGAGATACCTTCAGGATACTCTTTTAATATTTCAATTATTTCCTTTGCCATTTCTTGCACCTTATTATTTTTTAATGTTTTTCTTTTTTTTGATGGTTTTTCTGCTATTTGAACTTGTATATCATCAAGACTAATTGGTTTGTCATTTGGATCTTGAGGAACTAGTTCTCCTCTAAATGCTTTATTTAGTATTGATTGAGTAAGTTTGTCAGAATATTCTTTTGCTTTTTGATATCTTAATTCTATTTTATCTAATTTTTCAAATGCCAATTTTACCCTACGTACAATTTCTGCTTGTTCTTCTAATGGAGGTAATGGAACTTCAAATTTTGCAAGTTTTTGAGCATTTATATTAGATTGACTTACGCCATCTGTTTTAACATCCAATTTCCATTCTTTTGCAAATGTTGAATTTAGAGCATAATTTAAATATTCTGAATTTAGAATTTTATAATTTTCTATTTTTATTAAATAGCCTGCATAAATAGCTGCTCTTTCCCCTCTATAAATAGCTGTTTTCCCAACAAGTTCCGGACTATTTGTTCTGTTGAATAATACATCATTTTTTTCTAATTTATATTTTTCAATTTCTTTGGAATCTGAAGTATAAACAAGGTCATTCCAATCAATTTCTCCTTTTTGTATATTTCCCATTCTCAAGACAGGAACTAACCCCGATGATTCAGATTTTGTAGATGTCCCATACTTAAAAGATTTACACAATTTTTCTAAAATTGAAAAAGTCCAAGTGTGTGGAATGTCAAAGGAGAAATAATTCTCTTTATATGAAAAGATATTATTTATATTATCTCTTTCATTTTTAGAAGAACTTTCTAACAATAATTGTTTAAACTGTTCTATCATTATTGATGCAGGTATTATGTCTAAGTTTTTTTCACGCCAGTCTTTTGTGAGTTCACCTGTAATGGCTTGGTTTAGGATTGACTGACGAGCACGCTTTAGAGCTGTTGGGATTTTGTCTAATCTTTCATTAACATCCTCAACAATTCTCATTATTTTATCTAATTTTTCAACAATGCGTTTTTGCTCGTTCAGTGGTGGATAAATAACTGGCATTTTAGTCAATGAAGTTCTTGTTATTTGAGGTTGTGCCGTTCCTGAAATATAATCATCAAAAGATGTATTTTTTAAATAATAGAATAAATAATTTTTATCTAATATAGCATTACTTATAGGCGATGCTACCATAGCATTACCATTAATCCAAGATTTTGGAACAGATTTATTTATATTGCCACAAGTAGCCCCTCTGCAGGTTATTAATACTTCTGAAAACTCATGGTTGTATTTATCATAATATCCTATTTGCCCATTAGCTCCATATACTGGATAAGACCCATCTGCTAATAATTCTTTAGTAGAAATAGTTTTTGGTTGATAAACATTACAAATATTGGTTAAATATTCTTTTTGCCAATTTTGAGGAAGTTCTGCCATTATTCATCCTCACTATTTTCAAGAAGTACTAACAATTCATTTAAGTCATCCGTCACAGCAGATAATTCTGAAATAGATTCTTCAATAAGTTCATTTGGTTCCGGTAAGTCGTCAGCATCTTCAAGAGTATCGTCTTTTAGCCAAGAAATATCGAGTTTGTAGTTTCTTTCTTTTATTTCGTTAATGTCAAATTTCTTCCATCGCTCATCTTTTGATGCTTTTTCTGCTCTTGGACTTTGGCCGTTAGGATCTTTTCCATAGCATTCAATGAATTCAGAAAAATGCTCGAGTGTTAGAGGTCTATCTTTTTTAGTTATGTTTGGAATATTAGACCTGTTATCATATATCCAAGTATTTAGTGTTGGTTTTCCTTTTTGAAAGAAAATCACATTTGCTTTTACACCTTGAGAGTATGGCGTAAAAGTACCTCTTGGAAGTCTCAAAATTGTGTGTACGTTACAATCTTGCATTACATTTTTAAAGACATCACCTGCAACATCTTCAAAAAGACAGTTATCAGGTAAAACAACAGCAGCTCTTCCATTTGGCTTTAAAACATTTACTATATGTTGTAAAAAATTTAGCTGTTTGTTTGTTGTTTCTACCGTAAAATCATCTCTTGTTGGAATTGAGCCTGAGCCTTTAGTTCCAAATGGAGGATTAGAAAGAATACAATCATATCTGTTAGAATCAAGAGGTTCATAAATTGTATCACCAAGTTTTATATGTGGTTCTACTCCATGTAGAAACATATTCATCAATGCTAATCTACGAGGTCTTGCAACTAAATCTTGTCCATAATAGGTATCTTTTTTGATTCTTTTTGCATTATCCCTATCAAGTACACCATTAGTTATTTGCATTAGCCATTCATAAGCTACCATCAAAAAACCACCGGTTCCGCAAGCAGGATCGCAAATTTTAAAACTCTGTTCTCCTCTTGGGTCAGGTTGCATCACTTTTACAATAGCTTGAATAAGAGGACGTGGCGTGAAATATTGACCTGCACCTTTTTTCCCTTCACTGGCTGATTTTTCTAACAAGCCTTCAAAAGCAGCACCTTTTACATCAACATCAAGAGCAGACCAGTCCTGCTCATCAACCATATTAATTAGTTTTTTTAAATTTACAGCTTGTGTAAAACGAGAAGTTGCATCAGTAAAAATATCGCCTAAAATTCCTTTTTCTTTTCTTAATTTTTTTAGGACATCAGAATAATGGTCCAAAAGTTCTTGACCCGATTTTGTTTTAATAGTTTCCCATTTGCAATCATCAGGTATTTTAACACCTTTTTCATCTGCCATTTTTAAGAAAAGCAAGTATGTAAGCTGTTCTATATAATCACCGTAGTCTATTCCATCGTGCTTGAGGATATTACAAAATCCCCATAATTTATTTACTATATCCATTTTTGAACCTCGTCAAATATCTCGTCTTTGATTTTATAAAAAGTCATACTTTTATATTCTAAAATCTTCAATTCCACAAGTTGATGCAGAGCTTTTTCAATTGTTTCTACAAACGTATAGCTATAAACATCAATTGTTCTATTATAAAATGATGGAGCATTTTTAACCCTAGTTTGTTCTTCAATATAAGTAATCTTTTGTATTATTTCAAGATCAAATTCTTTAATGTCATTTTTGACCAATGATATTAATATTTTGCATTCATTTCGATATACTTCTTGTTTTTTTAAAATACTATACAAATTATTTATAGTACTTTGTTTTTGCTTCTTTAAATTAAGATAATTTATTAGTTGGTTTTTGATAAAGTTTATAGCTATAAAAAACACATACCAAAAAGCAATCAATAAAACTATAATAGTTATAAATTTAGTTAACCCTGAAGATGTATTTACTAAATCAAATATTGCAGGATATTTAGTTTTACTTAGAATAAGTAATGTAACGGCTACAAATAATATTGATTGCCAAAAATATTCACCTAAGTTTTTTATTAATTCTGCAATTATTTCTTTCATAATATACCTATGCTGCAATTAGTTCGTTTAATCTTGAAATTATTGTATCAAATATACCATTGAAAATTCGTTTAGCAACTAATATTCCACCTTTCCTTGTAAAGACAGGCAATAATTCAAAATCATCTTTATCTATGGTTAAATTTTCCATTAAATGATTTTTAATAAGTTCCAACCATTTTTCTTGATCCGGAGAAAAGTCAATTTCTTCTTTTAGTTTATTTATGGCTCTTGTTACTCTTTCCTCTGATGTAAGTAATTCCTCATCTTCTTTCACAGCGTGCTTAATCATAGAAATAATATCAACCAAAGATTTATGATAAACAGAACCATAGATTTTTTGTAAAGTTTCCACTTTAAAATCATTTTGCTTTAAAAGATCGTTAATCTCTTTTAAAGCACTAGTATTCCAATCTTTTGGAGAATCAAATAATAATTTGATTGCTTCTACTTGCTCTTTATTGTTTTTCACAAACTCACAAAATTCATTCAAGTAATCTTTAGTTGTTGTAGAAGTTCCATCATAACGATTAACTCTACCTGATGTTACCTCGTCTACATAATCCACTGCTCTTATGAATGACTTATCATTTCTTGGGTAGTTAACCAATAAATTTTGGAATTCTTCATTTCGTAAAATATTCATTGTATCTATAAAGTCATTTTCGATATTATTTTTTAATTCATCTGCAAATTTGCCAATATTGCCTTTTTCGATAAATTTTGAAAATAATTCATATGCTTTACCTGACATGTTTTTCTGAATACGTCTTAGTCTTCTTGTTAAAACTTTTATACTATAGTCTTTATCTTCCCCGTTATAGATTTTCTCAATGACTTCAGAGATTGGAACTGTTTCTTTTTGCATTTTATAGTCAAAGCCGGAAACATTTTTAAAATAATTTATTAATGTTCCATTAAAACAATCAACAATAGTAAAATGGTCTTTGTTAATATCGTTACAAAGTCTTGTTCCTCTACCTAACATTTGTTCCCATAATATACGAGATTTTACAGGACGTAAAAATACAATAAATTCTATTGACGGAACATCTACACCTGTTGATAACATATCAACAGTAACTACAATTTTAGGTTCCGGGCGATTTCTAAATGTTTTTATTTTTTGCAATGGTCTATCTACCGTAGGACTGCCTGTTATCTTGCATACAAAATCATCGCCTTGATTAAATTCCTTTTTACATATCTCTACAATTTCATCAGCATGTGATCTGTTTGGTAAGTCATTTGAAGCAAATATTAAAGTTTTAGGGAAACGCCCAGTTTTTTCTACATGCTCTTCTATATACTTCTTTAATTCTCTTATTACTTTAACATTACAATCAGGGACAGTGATTTTCTTTTCCACATCTGTTGCATCAAAATTTCTTTCATCTTCTAAATAATCAATTCTGGATTTTCCTGTCTTAACATCAACAAGCTCTATTTGTTCTCCTTCTTTTAAGAAAACACCATTAATTTTTACACCTGAATTTATTATTATTGGATCATCATAATCTACCAAAAAACCGTCATCAACAGCTTCTTCAACAGAATATTTAAATATTGGCTCATTAAAATATGCAACTGTATGTTGTGCAGGTGTCGCAGTAAGGCCAATCTTTATTCCATCAAAGTGTTTTATTGTGTCTCTCCATATATTTGACTCTTTAGATGTATAACCTCTATGACATTCATCCACAACTATCAAATCAAATGCATGAATCGGAATATTTAATTTTTCTGCATCAATTTCATATTCTTCGTTCATATCATCTTCACTTATATTAGAATATTTACCCTGCAAGTTTATAGTCATTCTTTGGATTGTAGAAACATATACAAACGAATGATTGGGTTGAGGATTTGTTAAATACTCATTTTGTAATACATTAGGATTGAATGTCGCCCCATCTTCAAAATCTTCTTTTTGGAATTTTTGACTATATACTTCATATTCTTTATCAAATTTAGAACCGTGTGGAGTACTAAAACTTGAAAACGCTGTAACTGCCTGAGCTGCTAAAGCTTTTCTATCTACTAAAAATAAAACTCTTTTTATAACCTTGGCTTCCAACAAGCGGTAAATTAATGAGAGTATTGTAAACGTTTTACCTGTACCAGTGGCCATTGCCAACATCATTTCTCTTTTTTGCTCTAAAATAGCATTTTCAGCCGCATTTATTGCTTTTTGTTGGAAAGGATAGAGTTGTTTATCTGAATTATAATAGCTTTCTATTGGATTTTTATCTAACCAAGTTTTAAAATTAATTTTTTCTTGTTGAAATTTTTCATCTAAGGCAACTGCATTATGAAATTCTAATATTTCTCTTTGTATATTAGTTTCATTACGAATATCTAAGAAGTGAATTGTTTCACCATTAGTAGCGTAAAGAAATGGAACTTTATATTCTCTCCATATTCCTGAACCTTGAATTACGTCTTTTGAATATCTCTTTGCCTGTTCAATAACATTTTTTGAACCTACAGAAATTTTCTTTGCTTCAATAATACCCAACAAATTTCCTTTTACGAATAATGCATAATCTGCAAAGCCATCTTTTGTTGGAAGCTCTCTTACTGCAACATTATCAAGATTCTTAAGATTTAAATCATCTTTAAAATCAATAATCTCCCAGCCTTGTTTATTTAATTTTAAGTCTATGAGTTTTTGTCTTG
>CALUSI010000023.1 GCA_944323395.1 Candidatus Gastranaerophilales bacterium | reverse complement strand
TATTTCATTCCCTGTTAACGGAGTTGTCATTTTATATTCCTTTTCTTACTTCTTCATAGAAATATTTTACAACAAACATTATAGGGTGTTTAATTAAACAAAAATAAAACTCTAAATATAAAAAAGGCTTACATTTTGTAAGCCTTTTTATGTTTCCCCAATTCTTTTCCCTAGTCTGTAGTACGCTCTTTAGTCAATTTTAATCTAACAATGTTTCTAATAAACTTGCGTTCTTTATTGCTAATGCATTTTCCTTAACTTTTTGTTTGTGTATGTATGTTCGTAAAGCTTCACGGATTAATTCGCTTCTTGTACGATTTTCACCTTCAGCTACTTCATCAATTCTTGTTAAAAACTCTTCGGGCATTGAAATTAAAACTCTAGCCATTTTATATTCCTCTTATTTATTGCTCTCGTACTTATATAAAAACAATTCAGAAATAAAAATTGCATATTTCGTATATAAAAAAGAAAAACCCTATATATTGCAAGGGTTTTTCATGTTTACATTTATTTACAATTATAAATCTTCGTCTTCAAATCCGGGAGAACGTGTTGGTAGTTTTTTGTATCCGGGGTTGGTGTATACGGCTTTCTTTATGTATTTGTTAGTATAATCACCTTTTTCAAATAATTTCATTAGCATGTTTTCTCTTATCACCAGCGATGAAACACTATTTCTTGCTGTCGGATTTTTTTCTGTAAGTTTCATCCAAGTTGCAGCTTCCAGAGTCCAAGCGTATGTTTCCTCATTCAATGAAGCAAATTCATCTTGATGAATAGCTTCATGTGCTAATAATGCTGCAATGGCTTCAGGTGGTGCGTTACGGTGCTTCTCATTAATATATATGTATAATTTACCTTTTTTCTTCCATCCTAAAGCGTCAAAAGATGCGTATTCGGGATTTATTTCTGAAATGTTTTTAAATTCAATTTTAACAGGTTTCTCTGTTAAATTATTGCCCATTAGTGCATTGTATGAGTATTTCGATATATTTACAGTCTGCATAAGCTCCATTGCCTGCATAACTGCACCGTCTTTAGTTACTTTTTTGTACTTCTTAGCGTATGCTTCAGTATCAAATTCAGGTTTATTAACGCTCATTCCATCCGCAATTTTTGCTTCTTTTAGTCTATTTTCATCTAGACTTGCTTTGTTTGCATATGAATAACTTTGTATTAACAAAGTAAAAATCATAACCAGTAATATTTTCTTTTTCATACATTCCCTATCTACTTTTTATCATATTAGTATTATGTCTTATTTGTTTTTTAAGGACAATTTTTTTTTTAGCAATTTTCTTATTTGATTCAGAAAAATATTGTAGATCAAAGCTTTTGTTATATTTGTAAATTTAGGTAAAGTTTATTTGGTCATAAAAGTATACATATTTCTTATATTTATTTGAAATCATGTCTGATTTAGTATATTCTTTTATGTAGATTATGGGTGGAAAACTTATTTTTAATAAGCCTTGAGAGAAGAAAAGAGAAGAATATGGAACAGTTTCTCAACGATAATATGTATGTAATTGACTTAGGTGAACTTAACACTGCTCCTGAGATTATATTTGAACTTAGTTCTGTTTTAGATAAAGAAGAAGTTAAAAATAAAAGAATATGCTTAAAACTCGGTAATGTTGACCTAAATCAGGCTCAACTTTTGAGTATAAAGTCTCTTATTAATGGAATTGATTCAACCTTGTCTTGTGTAGATACAAAATCTGTAGAAACAGAAAAAGTTGCTTTATCTCTTGGTATTATTGTTTCAAATGTTTCATCAGAAAATGCTGTTGAATTGGCTCCTACGATGCCTTATAAAATGGCTGAAGAATTAAAAGATGAAGTTACTAATACTGAAGCTGAAGAAAATGAAGATATTGTTGAAGAATCTGATATAAATGGTGAAAGTCTAAATGATGCAATTATTGAAGATAATCAAAAGATAGCATTTGAAAAAACAGAAAATTCTAATATACTTGAAGAAAATGTTGAACAGAAACAGGAAGAATCTCAAATAGAACAAGAATTAGTCGAGGAACCAACTAAAACAATTAATTATTCTGATATAGATAATAATGTAGTTCAGGAAGCAACAAAAGAAGAAATACAAGATGAATTAGATGTTATATTTGGATCAACTCCTTCTCAGACAGTGTTCTATGATATGCAACATCCTACTGAAATATATGAAGAACGTGAGGAGTTGACTGATATTATTGTTCCGGAACAAGAATATACAAAAGAAGATATAGAACTTGAATCTTTTCCGACAAAATATATAAAACAAACAATTCGTTCAGGGCAAGTTATTAATTATGAAGGCAATATTGTTATAATTGGTGATTGCCATCCTGGGTGTGAAGTTACTGCCTTCGGAGATATTACTGTGTGGGGTATATTAAGCGGTATTGCACATGCAGGGGCTGGTGGTAATCAAAAAGCAAAGGTTCGTGCGCTAAAAATGAACGCTATACAATTGAGAATTGCAAATTGTTATTCAAGAAGACCAGATTCATTGAATACAGTTTATATAGAAAAAACAAATTCTTTTACACCGGAAGAAGCAAGAATAGTAAACGGTGAAATAGTAGTATTTAAGATGAATGATTAAGGAGCAGATTAGATGGCAGGGAGAGTTATAGTAATCACATCCGGTAAGGGCGGAGTAGGTAAAACTACTACAAGCGCAAATATCGGTACTGCACTTGCTAAAAACGGACACAGTGTTGTTCTTGTAGATACAGATATCGGTCTTAGAAATCTGGATTTGTTATTGGGACTTGAAAATAGAATTGTATATACTCTTGTTGATGTTGTTGAAGAACGTTGTAAGTTAAAACAAGCATTAGTAAAAGATAAGAAAAATCCAAATTTATGTTTGTTAGCTGCAGCTCAAACAAGAGATAAATCTTCTGTAAGTGCAGAACAATTAAAGAAAATAACTGAAAAATTGAAAAAAGATTACGATTATATCTTAATTGATTGTCCTGCAGGAATAGAACAAGGATTCCAAACAGCTATTGCAGGTGCTTCTGAAGCAATTGTTGTTACGACTCCTGAAATGTCAGCGGTTAGAGATGCTGATAGAATTATTGGTCTTTTAGAAGCTTCTGACGGAATAGAAAGTTATAAGCTTTTATTGAATCGCGTAAGACCAAATATGATTAAGTCTAAAGATATGATGAGTGTTGAGGATGTTGAAAATATTCTTTCTTGTCAAAAGATTGGCGTAATCCCTGAAGATACAGGTATAATTACTTCAACAAATAGAGGTGAACCGATTGTTAATAATGAAAAATCGCTTGCAGGAAAGGCATATATGAACGTTGCAAGAAGAATAAATGGTGAAGATGTTCCTTTCTTAGATATAGATGAGCCGAAAGATTTTGTTGGAAAATTAAAAAAGTTTTTTTCAGGCTTGAAAAAACAAGGAAAGGAGTAAAAAATGAAAACACTTTTTTCTGATATTTATAATAAAATAATGGAATTATTTCAGATAGAACGCTCTGAAAATACTAGTGAGTGTGCTGCTAACAGACTTCAAGTTATATTGATGCACGATAGAACAAAGCTAGATCCTCTTATTATGAACAAAATGAGAGAAGAATTGATTGATGTTTTTTCAAAATATGTTGTTATTGATAAGGAAGAACTTGAAATCGGTTTAAAACAAGAAGGTGATGCAGCTGCTTTAATGTTAAATATTCCGATTATCCGCGCTAAGACTGAAGAAGAACTTCAAGAGTTAAGAAAGAAACTTCAAGAAGAGGAAGAAAAAGTTTCGGATGATGACGATGAAGATGACGAAACAGAGGAAGATGTAATTGTTGATGGTGAGGTAACTGAAGTTATTGAAGAGACGGCAATTGAAGATTCCGATGATGATGTTATTGTTGAAGAAGAAGAAATTAAAGAATAATAAACTATTGTTTTACAATTAGAAAGAGGGTTTACAGACCCTCTTTTATTATTTCTTTTATTATAATATTTTGAGAATTTATGTTATTTATTATTGGAGTAGTTTTATTTGTATTTATTTCATCTGTTGTTTTATTTATTGAATTTTTTTGAGTATTTAAAGCCATTTGTACATCGCCTATGATTGCAATTATAAGTAAAATACTAACAAAAGTGTTCCATAGAATTTTTTTCATATAATTAAACTCTTTTATTATTTAACTGAAATAATTATATTATTTCAAATATTTTATGTAAATAACCAATTGTTTATATATTCTTCAGGTGATATATAATTTTGTTTTATTTCTCCTGTTTGATTATCTCTAATTGTTTCAAAATAGTGTCTAATTAATTCTAGTTGTTTTTGTAAGAAGTTTTCAAAGTCTTCATCTGTTTTGATAGGCATGTCCTCTGTTGCTTTTTTAACAAGTGGTACTAGCTCTAAAAGCAGAGTAGCTGCTTTTTTATCAAATTTGTTTGTTATTGGATTAAATGCTTGAATAAGTACTGATTCAAAGTCGTCATTTTCATCATCTACTTCAAATAAGGATGATAATTTTGTCATAGTACGAAGGATTTCTTCTTGGTTCTCAGAATCAATGGCTGAGAAAGTTTTTATTATATCACTTCTATGTTTTATAAGCTTATTAGGTGAAAAATAATCAGAATTACTTATTAATTCAATTAGTGTTTGGGCAAAGTTTATATCAAAAATACCGTTGGCTCTTTTTGAATGTTCAATAATTTCAGATGTTAAACCTGCTTTAATATCTTTCACACCGTAATTTATTTCAATATCTTCAAGCTTTGATGCGAGCTGCATTTTTTTATCGATTTCACTATAATCATAACCATTTGGGGTTTTACACATTTCAAAAATACAAGATGTTCTTTTCATTGCTTTATCATATTTTTCTTGTGGTGTTTGAATGGTTTTTGTTAAAAGCTCTACAGCAAAATCTTTTCTAAGTTTTTCGTCTTTTATTCCGTTTATAAAAGAATAAATAAAAGCATCTGATGATGTAGATAAAGAAGATAACATTGAATTTACAATATCATCATGAGGATTTAAGTATGATATTTTATCTTTTGGTAATGTTGGATTCTTCCCTTCTATAACTGATTTAAGAAATTCATTTTCTTTTTCTTCTTGGTGTATGATATTTTGTAACACAGCTTCAAAGATAGATATAAACTTTTGAATTGAATCTTTATCTAAATCTCCGTTTTGTCTTGTAAAGAATCTATCAATTGTACTTTTTCCTATAGTAATATTGATTGTTTTGCCGGAGGCCAGTGTGTGCCTGTTTACAATTTTTACGGGACTTCCTGTATTATCTTGTAGTATAAAGTAATTTTGAGTAGACGATTCTTCTTTGTTTTTACAAAAAGATATATTGCTGTATGATTTATAAAAATAAGGATTGCATACTGCAGGGGTACTATTTATAATATTTTTTTGATTAGATAGGGAGGTTTGTCCTAAATTTTGCTTATTTATTTTATAAGGATTTATAGAAGTAAAAGTATTTAGTATTTTCATTTTATGAGTCTCCGAAGTTTTGTTATTTATAAAAGGTGTGAAGAATTAATATTGCTTAAAGCAAGTCAGATATTAAAAAAAATTAATTATTGCAGGGTTGATTTTTTGTTTTCAGCATATAATAATAAAAATGTAGCGCGGGATGGAGCAGTCTGGTAGCTCGTCGGGCTCATAACCCGAAGGTCGTTGGTTCAAATCCAGCTCCCGCAACCATTTAGTTTAAGAGGATTTCAAAATTTTTTGAAATCCTCTTTTATATATTTTTTGTTTTAGTTATGTTTTTAAGTTTTGATTTTGTGGTGCTTAGAAAATTGTAAATTTAAGTCTTTTGGGATATTTATAAAAAAATTGTATCCGGAAAGATTAGCTGTTTTCATAAAGACATATTGCATATTATTGGTGTATTATAAAACATCTTTTTTCTTCAATTAATGTTACGTTTGAAGAATTCATGAAAGATAATAGTATGAATAATTTAATGGTATAGGAGAAATTTATGAATATGTTTTGTTTTCAATGTGAACAAACAGCTCAAGGAAAAGGCTGTACTATCCAAGGGGTGTGCGGTAAAAATGCTGATACATCAAATTTGCAAGATGAGCTTACAAGTAAATTGATTGAGCTTGCAAATTGTGATGAAAAAAATGAAAGTAATACGGAACTTTTAATTGATGGTTTATTTACTACTGTAATTTAACGGGACATTTTATCTGAACGCATAAAAAGATTATTCGGCAAAGTTGGCTTTGTGTTTGAATGATGGCGGTCGGAAGTAATCGTTTTATGTGTTATGAAACCGGACGAAAAGTCTCTTTTGGGTATCAGAAAGTGGCTCAAATTTCCAACATTTTATTTTAAAAACCTAATAACAGTTCTGTATTTCCCCAATTTTACTAAATTGTACGGATAAAACGATTATTGGACTTTTGAAGTAAATAATGTCCGATTTGGCTTTAATAAGAGTAATTTGTGTTGGTATGTTACAAAAGTAGGAAAACAAGAACACTTTTCCGACTTCAGAGTTAATCTGTGTGTATGGATGAATTTATTGGTATTAATGAAATAGCAAGAATAAAGGGCTTAAAAAGTACCCGTTCGATAAGACTTGCAATTAACCAAGGTAAATATATTGCAAGAGAAGTTGAAGTAAGAGGCGGAAAATCATATGAAATTCTTTATTCTTCATTAGAACAGGATATACAAGATAGATTAGATGAAGAAGAATTAAAAACAACAGCAATTGTTCCGTTTGAAAACAAGGTGAATTTTGTATCAGAAAATGCAAGATTAACAGCACTTGCAAGAGTGGATATAGTAACTGCCTTGTATAATATTCGTAAAAAATATTCGACTAAAAAAGAGGCTGATTCAGTATTTTTAGATTTATATAACAGCGGAATATATCTGCCACAGATATATAAGTTTGTAGGTTCAATTTCGATAGGTACACTTCATCGTTGGGTTAAAGCTTTTGAAGATTATGGAACAGAGGGGCTTTTACAAAAACGTAAAACTAATCAACAGGGTGAATATAATACGATTTTGAATGAGGAAATGAAACAGATATTTTTGAAATATTTGTTACACCCGAATAAATTTAGCATCGGAAAAGCTATAAATTTAACAAAACATATTCTAGAAAAGCGAGGATATGAAAATATTCCTTGTAATCTAACATTCAGAAGATTTGCGGAGAATTTTAAGAAAAACAATTATTCAAAGTGGATTTTATTTAGAGAAGGCGAAAAAGCATATCACGATAAAATTGAACCGTATATAGAACGAGATATTTCTAAAATTGAAGTAGGAGATGTTTTGATAGCTGATGGACATGTTCTTAATTTTCAAATAATTAATCCATTTACAGGAAAACCGATCAGAGCAACTTTGGTCGGCTTTTTAGATTGGAAATCAACAGCATTAGTCGGATATGAAATTATGATGAGTGAAAATACTCAATGTATAGCAAGTGCATTAAGAAATTCAATTTTAAATCTCGGCTTGATTCCAAAAGTAGTTTATCAAGATAACGGAAAAGCATTTAAAGCAAAATATTTCCAAAATATAGATTTTGACGAAGCGGGATTTAATGGGATTTATGCAAAACTTGGAATAAAATCAGTTTTTGCAAAACCATATAATGCAAGAGCAAAAGTTATTGAAAGATTCTTCCTTGAATTTCAAGAAGAGTTTGAAAAAATGATGACAAGTTATATAGGAACAAGTATTGAAAATAAACCTGCTTGGATGAAGCGAGGAGAAAAATTGCATAGAGAGATGCATAATAAGTTAACAAAAAACTATATTCCAACAATTCAAGAAACAATAAAATTTATAGATTGCTGGCTCGATTACCATAATTCAAAACCTTGTCCTAATAACCGTTCAAAAACTATTCAAGAGATGTTAAATGATATTTCAAAAGAGAACATTGATAAAAGTATTTTGAACGACCTTATGATGAAAACAGAAGCAAGGACAATAAATAAACATGGAATAACATTTCTTGGAATGCATTATAGGAGTGATTATTTATTGGATTTAAGAGAAAAAGTATTTATAAAATACAGTTTGTTTGACCTTTCAAAAGTCATTGTGTATTCAATAAAAGGTGAATTTTTATGTATCGCAAGACAAGTTGAAAAAGTTCATCCAATGGCAAATCATTTGGGAACAGTAAAAGATATGGAACAATTCAAGCAACAAATTCAAAAACAGCAACGCAGATTTAAGAGAGTGAAAAAAGAGTTTTTAAAATATTTTCCTAAAGAAAAAGCCGAAGCTATAGAGATTGAACAGGAAGAAGTTATTGAAATTGAAAAATTTGAACAGACTAAAACACCACTAAAACGCAAATTAAACTTTAGAGAACAACAGATGAATGTACCTGTTTTTAATGCAGATTATGAAAAATATGAATGGTTAATGAAATATGGCTGCACTAATCCCGAACAACGAAAGTGGCTTGAAAAGTATTTAAACAGTGATGAATATAACAATTTGTACGGAGCATAAAAATGAATAAAGTATTTGTAAGAACCAAAAATGTCAAAAAGTTTGTTGCCTTGATGGAAGAAGTAAAACAGCTTCCGGCGAATATTCCTAAAATAGTTCTGGTGTTTGGTGAATACGGACTTGGCAAATCGGAAACAATTAAGTTGTGGACTTTTAAAAATGATTGCATATATGTAAGAGCAAACCAGGGAATGTCAAGCAGGTGGCTATTATCAGAAATTGTAGAGGAGTTAGGGGAAGAACCTTTCTGGCATATTCAGGATACGTTTAATCTCGTTGAACAGAAGTTAAAACAAAATCCCAAACCGCTAATTATTGATGAGGTTGACTACCTTGTAAACAATAATGTTATTGAGATTTTAAGGGATTTGTGTGATAGGACAGGGTGTCCAATGATACTGGTCGGGATGATAAATATTGACAAGAAGTTATCAAGATATCCTCATTTGAAAGATAGGATTTATAAGACATTTAAGTTTGAACCTTATGATAAACAGGATATTATGCAAATTCTATCGGAACTATCTGAAATCCCAATTACGAATGACGGCTTGGAGTACCTTGCAACAAGACACAATCAGTTAAGGCAGATAGTAAAACTAATTAATAAAATTGAAAAACTCGCCAAAACAAATGAACTAAAAGAACTTAACGAAAAAAATCTAAGGAGTATTTTAAGTGAAGGACAAAATATTACAGCTTTGCAGACGTCTAAACAAATTTTCGCTTGAAAATTTCGAAATATTGTCAGAAATTCCGAAAAGCGACCTTTTGCCTTTACTGGATGAATTCGTTAAGGAAGGCAAATTGATAACTAAAAACGGTGAATACATATATTGCAAACAAAACCCTGTCATACAGAATCATTCTATATTTAAACTTTATCCTGCTGTGGTAACGGATACTGTTATCAGGTGCTTTTGCGAGGACATTAAAACAATAAAGACATCTAATATTGCAAATATAGGCGAAGATCAGGTGCAGAAATTTTATACAATATTTAGAACCTTGATTTATCAAAGACAGAAAAGACAGCTTGACTCATATTATTTAAAACAGCCGCAAAAAGCACGACACAGAAAGTTTTTCAATAAGGAAGTTTATTTGTATTTCTATTTTAATCAAATTTTTGTATCCGAAACTCTTTTAAAATCAGAGGATGACAAGATGTTCTCATCTAAGGAAAAAGCTGAATTTACAACAATATATTGCTACCTGTCAAGAAATCTGACTCATAACACAAATGCCAATAACCTGAGTTACAAAATAGCAGAAACTCTGTGGCGAAGAAAAAGAGGCTTTAAAGACCTTTATTTTGATTTAAAAAGTTTGGTACAACATTAGAAACACAACTTCATAAACTTTTCCCCGATTTGAAACGAAAAATCAGTATTTTAAGTCATATAGAAATTAACTATAATATACTCCTAATTTAACCGGCCTAAAGATTTCCGACATATCGGGAAATTTCCCCGAGCAAAATTTTGAGCTTATTTATTCTTGTTTAACAGCAGATATAATAATCTTAATGGAGAAAATATAACAAAAACCTGTTTCGTCAAGACCGCTTTATATTTCTTCGTAAAAAACAGGACAAATATTTGTCTTTTTTGAAACACAGATAAAAGGGAGATTACAGCTGATTTTGTTAAAATGTTTATTTTTGAATTTCGGATTATCAGTGATTTTCAGCTTAGAAAATTGTCACAAATTTTATGTCGGAATGTTAAGCGAGCTTTAAATACAGATTTAATCAAACTAAAATTAGAATATTTATGAAAGCAAAAGACACAACAAATATATGGCTAGATATAGGAAAAGCAGCAGAAGTTTTGGGGCTGAGTGTTCAAACTGTTAAAAAACAATGTCGCAAAGGCTCTTTTGTGTTTAAAATTGTCAAGCGAGGCAAGCGGTCTCATTATTTTATTCACCTGAAATCACTTCCTGATTTCGCTCAAGACAAATATCTCGGGGAAAATATTTCTGATAAAAAATATTCAGAGGCTCCAAACTGGGCAAAAGAGCAGGCAGAAAAGTATCTTCCTATATTAAAAGCCTCAAATGATCTTAAAGGAGAAGCCTTAAAAGATTTTATCAATAAATGGAACAATGAAAATACAGAAGAGCTACGCACTTCTTATTCGTCATTGATAAAAATGCGAAGAAGATTTTTCCGCTACGGTGTAAGCGGTCTGTTATCTAAACACGGACAACATTTAACAGGCTCGACTGTTCCTGATAATTATTTTGAGTATTTTAAAAATCTCTATCTTGTAGAAGGTGCTCCGTCACTTAGAACCTGCTGGGATTTAACTCTTGGCTATGCAATCAGAATATTTGATGCAAAGAGAGAAACTTTCCCAAGTTTTATGGCATTTAAACGGCGGTTAGATAAAGAAATTCCAAAACAAAGTATTTATCTTGCACGAATGGGTGAAACAGCCTGGAACAGAAAATATGGCGGGTATATAGAAAGAGATTATTCAAATATTTTATGTAATGAGGTTTGGGTATCGGATCATGCACAAATTGATGTTGCCTGTTTCGATTCTGATAATAAAGTTGTATTTCCTTGGGTTACAGTATGGCGTGATTATAAATCAGGTAAATGGCTTGGTTGGATATTACAGTCAGGGAATCCTAATTCTGACCATATTTTCCAGTCTTTTTATTATGCTGCTGAAAAGTATGGTTTGCCTAAAGATGTTATCATTGATAATGGTAAAGATTACCGTTCAAAGGATTTTGCAGGTGGTCGTAGAAGTATAAAAATTTCAACCAATAAAACAAAAACTCAGTCTATGTTGGCAGAATTGAATATAGATGTACATTTTGCACTTCCGTATAATGCACAAACAAAACCCATAGAAAGAGATTTTTTAAA
>CALUSI010000022.1 GCA_944323395.1 Candidatus Gastranaerophilales bacterium | reverse complement strand
TCAGAATCTTGTCTAAGATTATGAATAATAGGAGTAATATTTCTAAGCTCTTCGTATTCTTGTTGTTTTTGACAGAAGTAATCAAGCACAACTGTTGTGTTGTAAATCCGCTCTGCTAGATTTTCTAACCCCATAAAATCTTTTTGTTTAATGCGATATTTCTTACTTTTACTCATACAACCTCCTTTTTTAGGTGTCATATTTATCACTTGGAAGTAGGTATAAGTCAAGTTAAATTAAGAAACTAAATTTTTATTATCAAATTTAGAAATAAACTTATCTCTTTCCTGTTCCCAAATATTATAGTTTATTTCTTGCAAATTAAAATGTTTTACTAAATTATCTTTAAATTCATTAAGTTTGTATTTATCATCTATTTTAAAACCAGTAATATTTGGGTTTAGAAATCCTTTTATGTCTCCAAAAGAGAAATCCGGTAATAAGATTGGATAAAAAGGAATATCTTTTATCCATATAGCACCTGCTTCATTTAAACAAGCTGCACTGTTCATATAATTCTTTGAATATAAAATTATTGCCAATACATTATCCGTAGAATCTAGCTGGGATTTAATATAGTTAATATTATTTTCTCCTAAAGGAATTAAATACCCATCATACGAGCTACAAAATATTTGTCCATCTCTTCCGTTTATAGGCTTTTTAATCCCAATATTGTGCAATAAAGCAATCAGCTCACTTGCGATTTCTTTGTCTTTTTCTGAGTGGCTAATAAAGATTTTGTCATAATAATCTGCAAAAAAGACTTTTTTTATTCCGTTTAAGGTTTCTATAACAAATGATAAGTCTTGTTTTGTACAGCCATACTCATTTAAAACATTCCAATTATTGTAAAGTCTTCTTATATGTGGTGAACTATTTCTTAAACATAAATCATTAGTTAAACGGCTAATAGTTCTGCGTAATTGACTACGACTTGTAAATGAGTTTTGATTGTCAAAATTTTTTAATTCTTCTTTTGTATTTAAAAGAACTTCATTTAATTTTTGAAATTGTTCAAAAGAATACATATTTTGCATGTTTAGAGTATAACACAATAACGTATATTTATACTATTTTTCGAATAAATTCGTCTCTCCAATTCAAATCAAAGTTATTTTTTTCAACTTCAAATAGACTATGTACATCATCTATAATTTTATCATATTCATCTGATTTATCTGTTAATACCGATAATTCAGAAGAATTTATTGGCATAATTACTACATTCTCTGTAAAGTTTTCTCTGTCAACAGAAGATTGCATTGGTACCGCGGCTACAGCTTTCCATATGTTAATGGTATTTGAATCAAATTCATCAGCAATAAAGAAGGTAGTTACTTGTCGCTGTGAACCATTTATTTCTTCTTCAATTTTTAGATTAACAGAATGTCTTAATACAGGTTCCCATTCTCCTCGTTTTTGGCTACTTGAATTCATTAGTGTTGCTTCTAACATGACAACTTTGTCATCTTCATAGATAACAATATCTCCTTGTCCACCACCTGCATGAACCAATGGTTCAAAATTAGCAGATAATGTGAGATTATAACTACTCAAAAGATCAATTCTTTTCCCTGCAAAATAATACCAGGCAATACCTACTACAAATTCATATATTGTGGAAACAGTAGCATCTGTGCTTACATATTCCTTGAGTTTTGAATCATTGTTACGATTACTAAATAATGCCAAAAGTTCTTTAACTTTTTCAAGGGGATATTTGTTTCTAATAAATTCATCAAATTCATATTTTCTTTTTTTAGCTACTATTTCAGAAATTTGTTTTATATTAGAAACTCCAAAATCTTCCTTTACGGATTGGGTTATACTAAGAATTTCCTCACTAGAATATAATAAAATTTCTGTCAAAGAAGTTATAGAGCAAAAATAACTATCATATTTGGTTTCATATTCAATATAATCAATAGATTGACCATAAATCTTTTGACGTAATGATTGTTCTTTAAAGATATGCGTGCATAGTTCTTTATAAGCTAATTCTACATAACCATTATTAAAGCTTATTATACCAGTTGCTCTAAATATTCTTTTTGTTGTATCAGAATACTCTCTAATTTGATCTAAACGTTTTGACAGTTCAAACTGTGTATATAGATATTTATTTAAAGGTGATTCAAATATTTTTTTATTTTTTCTTATAAATTCTTTTGGTGCGGGTCTTTCCCCATTTCTTAAAATGAATATATTTTTGCCACAACCAAAAGCTTTATTGAGCATTGGTTTGTTATTTTCGTAATATTGCAATAGTTCATTTAAACTTGCCGTATTTCTTTCATTATTGAATTTATACAACATATTATAAAATGCCATATAAACATCAATAGCAACAGAACTTTTCTGATTTCTGAAATATTTTCTGAAAATTGTTTGATTTATAATAGAATCTTGTATATCATCAGGAATATCGATATTTATATTTTCAACAATGTCTCCTTCTTTATAATTATCAATATAACTTTCTAGTTTTGTAAAATCAAAATAAGGATTTAATCCCTGTACTAATTCAAAAAATTCATTTTCAGAAATTCTATTTTTATGTATTAGGGCATATAGAGCAAATAAAAAGGGAGAATAGAAATTTTGTCCTTGAACATCATATATACGCAATTTCAACAACTGTCGCAAGTATATGATATTAATGTTGTCCACAGGAAGCAGACATTCCAATTCATCTTTATTTAATCTTATTTTATCTAATAAAAGTTGCCCAACACTTGTAATTTCTCTTTTTTGCGTTGTAAAACCTAATTTTACTAAATTGCTTGTGTAATGTCTTGCCCTATCTTCTATTCCTTGATCAAATTCACCCAATAGTTCTCTATAAGAAGTTTGGTTATTTTGAATCCAAGTTAAATCATTGTTTTCAATAGCATTTTTAAATTCCGAATTTCTATTTATTTTCTCCTGTAATTTATCATACGGAGTATGTGTAGAAAATACATCAGGAGACAATTCTATTGCTTTTTTGTAAAATAAATATTGTGACAAACTATTGGGTAAACTATCCCATTCCCCATTCAAATCCATCAAAATTGACAGATACCCCTGCAATGCGTTAATAACATCATTACGTCTGCCATTTGTATCCATTAGGTTAAATATTTGCTTTTCGTTACTTAATTTCATAGCAATTCCTTAATAATTTATAATTAATACTTCTTCTGTAATTTCATTCTTATTTTTAGTTTGATAATTTGAGTTATTGTAACTGTAATTCAAGTTTATAACCTTATATTTATCAGAATTTCTTTGTGTCCAATCAATAAGAATTGAATTTTCTTTACCCTTGCTTCGTAAAACATTCGATAACGCAAATTTAATATTGTTTTTATGTAAATCATTTAAGAAATCTAATAAATCGTGTTCATCTGCTTCATTCCAACCACCTTGTTCATTGTATGTAGCACAAGTTATTAAATATGGTGGATCAGCATAAACAAAGCTATTCGAATTTAGTGTCGAGATATCAAAATCTCTAAAATCTAGATTTGAAAATTTATAATCTTTACCTTTTAGTCTATCAATGAATTTTTGTAATTTCTGTTTCATTTTTTCATTATAATCACGTTTTCCAACAGGCAAATTAAAATGTCCATTTGAATTAAAACGAATTTGATTATTAAATGAGTACAAAATCAAGGTATATAACATTGCATAGTGATAATAACCAATATCTTTACTATTATTGAAATCATCTCTCAATTTTAAAAACTTATCTTTGTTATATGGTGCTAATCCAGTGTTGCTATCACAGTTATAATAATCATACCCATATTTTGAGCTTTGCGAAAGTTGATATTTTTCTATTATTTCATCTACAAGAGGCAAAAAATCATCACCAAGATTTTTGAACATACTAAATAATAAAGTTAAATTATCATTTGTATCATTAAGAATGGTTTTATTGCTTTTAACATTGACACCGACATTTGCACCACCGCAAAACAAATCAACAAAAATATCAATATTTGCAGGGAATAATGGTAATATTTGGGGAAGCAACTTAAATTTTCCACCAGTATAATTTAACGGGGATTGAATTAATTCTAAATCAATTTCAGAATCTAGCAACATTGGCATATAAACAATCTTTCTGCATTTTCTGCTATGTTAGATTTTCCCGTAGAAAATGCTTTATAGTCTTGTGAAAATACTTTAACTTTACCTTTTGCTTTTAATATTCGCATAATATTGTCATCAGATAATTTCGCATTAGACCGGTCATTACCTTTATTTGCCATATTGTTATATGAAAGAACAATATATTTAGCTTTTATATTTTCAATTAAATCTTCAAAAGCCTGTGTTGCATTATTTGTGCAATAATTACTTTTTAAAGAGGTTCTGTCCATTTTTTTTGCAACGCCATACACTTCAGGCTTTTCCCAACGTGCAATATTTTCTAGTAAATGATATGCATCACAATATTGTCGAGAATTATATGGTGGGTCTAAATAAATAACATCAGCAGACACAAATTTTACAAGATTATTTATATCTTCGTTGTATAACTCATTTTTTGAATTGTTTGCTTGTATTGAAGGTATTCCAAGTATCAACTCTCTATCTAATTCTCCATTTCTGCGGTATGCATCGTAATGCCCGCAAGTATTTGCGATTTTATCCATTGCGTATAATAAGGATGTTATTAAAATACATTTTTCTCTAAAATTAATATTGCCATTATTAAAATTTTCTTCAATATCATTTCTAATAAAGCCTATTTTTTTGCAGTTAGTCTTACTAAAAAATGTATCCGCAAAATTTTTAGACATGTAGTTTTCAGATTTTACCGAAAGATTATTATATCGTTTAATATAAGATTCTATTTTATTTTTAGAATATTTTTCTATTCCAAACCAAGTTTGATGACAAACATAATTACTATATAGAATGTCATTAACTATCAAACGCTTATCTTGAAAAAGCGAAGCAACTGAACCTGTACCTGCAAATAAATCAGCAAAAGTCTCAAAATAGCCACACTCTTTTTCAATAGTATTTCTTATAAATTCGTTTAATTTATATTTATTACCTAAATAACGTCTGTTGTTTATGGAAAAATAATATGAAGATTGGTTATGAGTATTATTGCTTACTATCAATCTCAATGAAGATTTGGAAGAAAGCCTCTTTGAAACAATACTTGCAGCATAGTAATTCTTTTTTTCTTGTTCTTTTGTCGGCACTTGCAAACCTCCTTTTGCAACTTATATTGTAATATAAACATGTAAGGTTTGTCGAATTGTTGCGAAGACTTAAAAATTAATAAATAAGGGGAATATCTATGTTTATTGTATAATTTTTTTATAGGGAGTACGGAAATGAGTAATAATTTTTCAAGAGGATCAGAATGGAGAAAATGGGATTTGCATTTGCATACACCAAGTTCATTTGATTATAAAAATAGTTTAGTTACAAACGAAGATATTGTAAATAAACTTGTTGAAAATGAAATTAAATTAGCGGTAATTACTGATCACCATTATATTGATGTTAATAGATTTTTTGAATTGAAAGATATTGCTCAAAATAAAGTTGTTTTTCTGCCTGGTATAGAGTTGAGAACAGAGTTAGGAGGCTCTGAATCGGTTCATATAACAGTGATATTTCCTGATTTTACAGAAAAATCAAAATTAGAGCATTTATGGAATAAATTAAATGTAAATTTAAAAATTGCAGATCAAATAGAAGCAAATGGCAATGATTTAGTTTATGTAAATTTTGAAAATGCAAGTAATATTATTAAAGAGCTAAATGGGCTTATTTCTATTCACTCAGGACGCAAATCTAATTCCATAGAAAATATCACAAATGCATTATCATACAAACAGGCAATAAAAAAAGATATTGCTAATAATGTTGATTTTTATGAAATAGGAAATGAAAATGATATTATAGGTTATGAATCAAAAGTGTTTCCTGATATAGATAAAATTATTCCATTAGTTAGAGGTTCAGATAATCATAATATATTAGAATATCAATTAAAGTTTAATTGTTGGATAAAAGCAGATTTGACATTTGAAGGTTTGAAGCAGGTGATAATACAGCCAAAAGAAAGAGTCTATATTGGAGATATTCCACCTAGATTAAAACAAATTGAAAATAAACCTAACCAATTTATAGATACCATAAAAATAGAGAAAGTTCCTAATCCTAAGCACAAAAAAGAAAAATGGTTTGATTCTACTAATACAATTCCGCTAAATTCTGGAATGGTTGCAATTATAGGTGGAAAGGGAAGTGGAAAAAGTGCATTATCCGATATAATCGGGCATTTTTGTTATTGTAAAACTATGGATAAAGCCTCTTTTCTTAATGATAATAGATTTAGAAAAACTCCCAAAAAATATGCGGAAGATTATCAAGGGTATATACTTTGGAAAAATGGGCAAAAGGATAAAAGTATTAACTTACTCCAAAAAGAATATCCTTCTTCTATTGAAAGGGCACAATATTTACCTCAAAAATATATTGAGGATGTTTGTAATAATTTAGATAATGAGTTTCAAGAAGAAATAGACAATGTTATTTTTTCATACATAGATGATAATAAAAAAATGGGACAAAATTCATTAAGAGATTTGATCAACGCCAAAAATTCAGAAATTTCAATAAAACATACTCAATTAAAAGAAGACATAATAAATTTTTCAAAAAGACTTATAATTTTGCAAGATAAAAATACAAAAAATTATAAAATATCTGTAAACGATCATATAAAAATGCTAGAGGAGGAGTTAAAAAATCATATAAAAACCAAACCGAAATTTGTTTCTCGTCCTAGTGAAGTACAGGATGAAAAATTAGTAAAAAGATTAGATTTTTTAAACAGTCAAATAAAAAAACGTGAAAAATATTTAAAAATACTTAATGATGAATATTCAAAAATAATGATCCATCTTGAACAAATAAAGAATTTTAAAAATGAGATATATAGACTTAAAAAGAATGCAAGTGTTATTGTTGATACTATTAATAATTATCTTGTAGAAAATAATTTAATTAAAAAATCGAAAATCTCATTAAACATAAAAATAAACCTTAAGGATTTGGATGATGTACAAAACAAATTAGAGTGCAAGTTGAACAAACTTGAAATATTGTGTAGCGATGATAATTCAAATACGTTTTCTTATTCATATAGATTAGGTCAGCTTAATCTTGAAAAAAATAATATAATTAAAAATACTAATGCAGAACAGCAAATTTATCAAAATTTTCTTTCAAAATATAAAGAATGGAAAGAAAAAACACTATTTATAATTGGTTCAAAAGAGCAAAAAGATTCTTTAAGATTTTATAAAAACGAAAAATATTATATTGAAAATAGTTTAGAAAAAGATTTACGCAATGCGAAACGAGAAAGAAAAGACTTTATAAGTAAAGCATACAAACTTTTAGATGAAAAATCCAAAATTTATGAAGAAATATATAAACCTGTAAAAGAAAAATTAAGTAAAATTCTTGGAAAAATAGACAATGAAATACAATTTACCATTGATAAAACATATAAAAATACAAATTTAGAAGGTTATATATTAGATTATATTGATCAGAAAATGACATCCAGATTTAGAGGAAAAACAGAGGGACTTGCCTTCGTTTCTTCACTTAGAAAAGAAATTGACTTATTAAAAGTTTCAAGTATTCAGACTTTTATTAACTGTATTATTGAAGAAATTGAAACTTCGGCAGAGCCAAGAAAACTTGTATATGATAGATTATCTTTGTATGAATATCTTTTATCATTAGAGTTTTTAGATATTTCTTTTGCATTAAAAATGAGTGATAGAAATATTACAGAATTATCTGCTGGGGAAAAAGGTTTATTGTTATTAGTATTTTACTTGGCATTAAGTAAAGAGAGTAAGCCCTTAATTATTGATCAACCGGAAGATAACTTAGACAATCAATCTGTTTACAGTAAATTGGTTCCGTGTATTCAAGAAGCTAAGATTAATAGACAACTAATTATTGTAACACATAACCCGAATATCGCTGTGGCTTGCGATGCTGAACAAATAATATATTGCACTATTAATAAAAAAAATAACAATGAAATAAAATACATTTCTGGTAGTATTGAAAATCCAACAATGAAGAAAAATATTGTTGATATTTTAGAAGGTACAGAACCAGCATTCTACCTAAGAAAACAAAAATATAATATTTGATTAACAAACTGAAATGGAATATTAAATAAAACATTTATAACTGTTTTATTTAATAATTACAAAAATTCTCAAATCAAGTGTTACTTTTTCTCAAACCAATTGTTACTTTACACAAGGTCGGAAGTTTTTTCTTAAGGTTGGAAATTTTTTACAAATTAGAAAATTTTTTCAATTGATACGAAACCGACATACATTCATTCTTAGCGAGCTATAGCGAGCCTTAGAATGATGGATGCAAAACTCTAACATACAAGCAATCTTTGATTGCGTAAGTATGTTAAGAGTTGTTGCCAAAGCTCGGAAGTGGAGTTCCATTCTTTTGTCTTCAGAGTTATTGTGTGTGTGTATGATGACGGAAGAATATATAAATATAAGCAAAGCTTTTGGCTCCTCACTCGTTGAAAAAGCCGGTGCAAGCACCGCTTTTAACTCGTTCGTCCCCATTAATAAAATAGCAGAGATAAAAGGTTTAACGAGTAACCGCTCATTAAGGCTTGCGATTCAAAAAGGCAAATACATCGCACACCAAACGAGTGATATTTGTCTATTATTTACACCATTTCAATTACCCCGATAATTTACCGCATCCTGAATTTATTTTTTAATAGCACTTGTATCGGGGTGTGTATTTTGCTTAAAAAAAAGATTTATATCTTCCACGATACGATTTCTATGAAGATAGAAAGGAGTTTGTTTATGGCTATAGTAGAACCAATCAGGAAAAAATCAGATATACAAAAGATTGAAAGAATCCTTGCAAAACAGAATACAAGGGATTTGTTGTTGTTTGTGACAGGTACAAATTGCGGTTTGAGGATTTCGGATATCCTCGCCTTGAATGTATCTGACGTTCGGGATAAATCTCATATACAGATTATTGAAAAGAAAACAGGGAAGCATAAAAAGTTTCCGATAAATTCAAAGCTCAAACCGATGTTTCAGGAGTTCATACAAAATATGAAAGCGGATGATCCGTTGTTTATAACCATATTCGGCAACAGATTGGACAGAGTACAGGCATACAGGATAATCCACGCTGCCTGTAAACAGGCGGGGTTAGAAGAAAAAATCGGAACGCATACTTTAAGAAAGACGTTCGGTTATCACCATTACCAAACATTCAAGGATGTTGTTATACTTCAAAAGATTTTCAACCACTCAACACCACAGGTTACATTAAGGTATATAGGAATTGAGCAGGATAAAATTGATGAAAGTTATAAAAACTTTATTCTCTAAAAATTCGGTTAAGAACTCTACAAGAATACAACAAAAAAATCTTACAACGGTATTTATTATAATGTTGTATTGCAATTCCAACATCGCTAGAATAAGTATAACATAAATATTTTTATTTTGTATTACTGTAAAAAATTTGTTGTATTCTCTAATATTTAATAAAATTATATAAGGCTAAAACGCAGGTATAATAATAAATTAGGCAAGTTACAACAATATGATAATACTGTTGTAAGCAAAAACCGAAGAAAGAGTGATGTTTAAAGGGTTTAGAGGAAAAAGAATTTAAAAAAGCACTTCGGGCAAATTATTGCCGGGGTGCTTTTCGCTTTAAACAGCATATTTGATGCGGAACATTGTACAAATAAAAACCAAGAGGGACTAAGATGGAAAAGAAAAAGAGTATATTACTTGCGGCTGTGGCGGTATCAATGCTGATGACCTTTCAGCCTGCAAAGGCAGCAAATGTCGGAAGTTGGACTGATTTGCAGCAGGCGATAGTTAACGGTACGACACCTATAGATATAACAGGTGATATAACGGCAGAGGGAAGCTTAGGCACTCTTGGCGGGAGCAATAATACAGTAACAATAAACGGCAATAGGTTTGATATCACAGCGGAAAAAGATGCTGACGGGAATAATCAATACAGCGGCATAACCGTAAACAGCGGTCAAACCTTGCATATAAACAACGTTGGTTCTTTAGATACTAATGGTTTTAACGGATTTAGTTCATACTCTGGCGGAGCGATTTTGAACGAAGGTAGAGCCACCATAACCGATTCGACCTTCACAGGAAATGAGTCTGAATATACTGGCGGAGCGATTTCTAACTATAATACAGCCAATATTATAGCAAATGAATCTGACACTACATTTACAGGCAACACAGCAGGGGGGCGTATCCAATGCGTTGTATAATTACGTCGGAACAGCAAATCTCAATGCTGCTGACGGGCATAAGATTGTATTCAATGACGGCATCGACGGTTCTTCTAACGGTACAATAAACATCAACAATACCGGTGTAAAAATGGCAGACGGTACAACCGATGCCCCAACAACAGGTATTGTTGAATTCAACAACACTGTAAAAAACAACACAGTCAACCTATATAACGGAACATTGAAACTCGGACATTACGAGGGCGGAACGATTAATGTAAACGGAGCAGAACAACAGGTTGCAGAATCATGGGGTAATTTTGACGAGACTGTTACTCTCAACCTCAACGGCGGAACACTCGATACTTTAGACGGTGCAATTAGAGATTACACCGTCGGAACCCTGAACGGCAGCGGAAGCAAACTCGCTCTTGATTTGAATTTCTCTGATAACGGTGCAACAGCAGACAATTTCACAATCAATGGCGGAAATGCAACTCTCAATTTCTCAGATATTAATATAACAGGCGACTTGTCGACAACAAACGGTACTGTCCAAATTGTTAATGGCTCAACCGATAATATAATCCTTGGCAATTATGCGGTATTTACAAACGATGCAAGTTTAACCTTTGCACAAGACGCAGCAGATAAGGATGCCCTGGCTTATACATATAATGAAGGTCAAGGCGGACTCAAAGCGGCTGTTGATTATGCTCTTGGCAACAGACAATATGATATGAATGCCGATGAAACAATAACACAAGGCCTCGGCACAATGGGCGGCGATGGTTCAACCCTCACAATCAACGGCAACGGATATGATATAATTGCCGATGCTGACGAAGCTGCGGTTGTTCCCGTATATGGTATCGAACTTTATAATAACAGGACTTTAAATATAAACAATGTCGGAAAACCTGCCGATAAAAACTCAAAAGGCTTTAATGGGTTTAATACTAGTCCAAATGGAGGTGTGATTTCAAATTATGGTGCAGTTAATGTTACCAATTCTAAGTTTTCTGAAAATTCGGCTTCTATTTTGGGTGGAGCGATTTCTAACAGTAGTACAGCCACCATAACCGATTCAACTTTCACAGGAAATTCGGCTTCTAATTCTGGCGGAGCGATTTTTAACCGTGATACAGCCACCATAACAGGCTCTACGTTCACAAGAAATGAGGCTGAGCAGGGGGGCGGAGCGATTTTTAACGACTATGGTGCAACAGCCGCCATAACCGACTCAACTTTCACAGGAAATGAGGCTGAATATAGTGGCGGAGCGATTTATAATGACTCTGGTACAGCCAATATCATAGCAAATGAATCTGACACTACATTTACAGGCAACACAGCAGGAGGCGTATCCAATGCGTTGTATAATTACGTCGGCACAGCAAATCTCAATGCTGCTGACGGGCATAAGATTGTATTCAATGACGGTATTGACGGTTCTAACGGTACAATAAATATCAACGGGGTAAATGATATTGACGGAGTTCAGGCTCCGACAAGCGGTACTGTTGAAATAAATAACGAGGTTAAAAACAACACCGTTAATATGTACAACGGAACATTACTGTTCGGTACAAATACACAGAACGGAACATTATACACAGGAACATTAGCCGACAATGTAGATTTCAATTACATGGGCGGTACTGTTTCACTCCAGAACGGAGGCATAAATTCCGCTAACCTCGGTAACTTAACACTCAACAGTGATATGGATTTGAGGCTTGATGCTAACCTTGCAGACAAGACAATGGACACAATCACTGCAAGCGGATTTAACAACACTAACGGACACAATATTAATATCTCTAATATATTAATAACAGAACCTACAACAGAAAAATCCTTCTCCATTTCACCTCTTGGAACAGGAATGGATGATTCCGTAAGATCGGCTCTTGCAGGAGCAATCCAATACACAGGCGGAGATATTGCATATTCTCCGATTTACAAATATTCTGCAAGTTATGACCCTGCAACAGCTATGATGAACTTCGGCTTGTACGGCGGAGGCGGAGATACTCCGGGGTATGAAAGCTTTAACCCTGCTATCATGGCTTCTCCCGTTGCGGCACAATTAGGCGGATATCTTGTTCAGTTGAACGCATACGACAATGCATTCCGTAATATGGATATGTATATGCTGATGACAAAAGAACAGCGTCAGGCTATGAAAATGCGTAACAGATATGCAACTACAAACAAAGATATCGTATTTGACCCGACTGTTACAATGTACGAAAACAAAGCTGGCTGGTTCAGACCTTACGCAACATTTGAAAACGTATCTTTAAATAACGGGCCAAAAGTATCAAACGTTGCTTACGGTTCATTCTTCGGTGCAGAATCAGAACTCTATGACCTTGGTCATGGATGGGATGGTATGTGGGGTGTTTATGGCGGATATAACGGCTCACATCAGGCTTATGACGGTGTAAGCATCTATCAAAACGGCGGAACATTCGGTGCTGTCGGTATGGCATACAAAGGAAACTTCTTCACAGGCTTAACTGCAAACGTAGGTGCCAGTGCAGGTGAAGCAAGTTCAATGTTCGGAAATGAAGATTTTGCAATGTTGATGTCCGGTGTTGCTTCTAAAACAGGCTACAACTGGGAATTAGCAAACGGCAAATTCATAATTCAGCCTAGCTTATTGATGTCTTATTCATTCATTAACACTTTTGATTATAGAAACGCAGCAGGTGTAAGTATTGATTCTGACCCGCTGCACGCTATCCAGTTAGAACCGGGAATTAAATTCATCGGAAACCTTAAAAACGGATGGCAGCCATATTTGGGTGTAAGCGTTGTTTGGAATATTATGGACAGAACTCACTTCCAGGCAAACAATGTTGCACTTCCGAACCTTTCAATCGATCCGTTTGTTAAATACGGTGTTGGTGTAAGAAAATCTTGGGGTGAAAGATTTACGGGATTCTTCCAAACCTACATTACAAACGGCGGAAGAAACGGTGTAGGCTTGCAAGCAGGATTCAGATGGACTCTCGGAAAATCAGAGCCAAAACAGCAAAAAGCAAACGGGGAAATACCGGAGTTGCCGAAAACACAGATTACATTGAATAATATAAGGTAGGTTAAATGCAAAGGGTGTAAAAGCCCTTTGCGTGTTATAAGGAGAAAATTATGAATAAACAAAAAATTACAACACTGACAATCGCTATAGCGGCATTTGCAATCGGGCTTGGTTTCAACAATTTTGCAATGTCTGATATCCCTGTAAATTACAAAGTCGCAGTTGTTGATATAAACGCTGTTGTTTCAAAATCCGCTCAGGTTCAAGCTCTGAAAAAAGAACAACAAACAAAAATGAAAGAACTGCAAAAATGGCTTGAAACAGTAAGAGCAGACGTTCAAAAACAATCAAGCAAAGATAAACTTATTAAAAAATACGATGCAGAGTTTGCAAAAAAACAGGAAGCGATTAAGAAAAACTACGCAACAAAACTGCAAGCAATCGACAAAAGCATAAGCGAAACAATCGCTACGGAAGCCAAAGCCAAAAACTATAATCTTGTGCTTTCAAAAGGTATGGTTTTATACGGCGGCGATGACATAACCGCAAGTATTTCAAAAGTTGTAAAATAATTGGATAATTTTTAATCAAAAAGCCTCGAAAAATTCGGGGCTTTTTTGCATGAGAATTTATAAAAGCTGAGTAGGTTGTGGGTTTCTACCCCAACGAAAATAAATCAAGCCGGAAGAGTTGGTCTTAAAGCTCATAAAAGTTTGGCAGGCGAAGAATCTGCCAGTATAATCTGTCCCGAACAGGACAACTTTAAAAGAAAAATGACAGAGAATTTTGAGAAACTTTAAAGATAAGGCTTGCAGTAATAATCAAAGTGTCTGTTATAAGAAATCAATCTGTCTGTTCTTTTACAAAAGCCACCTAATGGTGGCTTTCTTAGTTATTAAATTTTTTCTTGATAGTTTATAGATTGTGTTGATTATTATTTCTGTATATTTGTTTGGTTATGGAAACCAGACTTTTTCACAAAATCAAAGATTTTGGAAAAAGCAGTCAACCCCAATCTATATACTATATTTTACAAATGTTCCTACTTGTATTTTCAGGATTTTCTCCTTGCATTATCTAGTTTTTTATAAAAATGAATAAGAATAAAACTAACCAGCAAATAGAATGATGAAAAATAAATTATAAAGGTTATGATGCCCATATTGTTATAACATTTATAATAGAAATACATAAATAAAAAAATTAAAAATAAAAGAATAATAGAAAGTAAAAATAATATTCTAAAATTTATTAAAAGAAAAGAACAATAATTTTTAGGCAATAACATCTTGTATTGTTCAGTTGCAAAAAAATATATTTGTGTAGGAATATTAATACAGAATGTAATATATATAAAAATAAAGACAACAATAGCATATATATGTTCATTTATTTCTAGTTCATGTAAGAAATAAAGAATTGCTACTTGTAATATTATATTAATCAAAATTGATAAAATCATACAAATAGAATAATACATTGGAAATTGAGTTGTATTTCTTTTGTTTATAGCTGATTTTACATAGGAAAGAAAAAACGTTAGTAATATTACAGAAAATATACCTTTTAAATATATACTATCAGAAAATATAATGCTAAAAATTAATAATAGAGAAAATATAATATAAAAAAACTTGTCACTTTTAAAAAAATTCCGTAGGTTGTGTTTTAACCAAACATCTTTTATATCTTTATCACTTTTGTCACTCATATATTTTTACTCCAATGTTCTCATTATCATTTTATGCTGTTTGTTTTAATTCTCTGCCTTTTTATGTTTGGTTAAAACCCAACCTCCGAGTTGATAGTTACTGTTTACTAAAATATTTTGTAACAAAAAATTATATTGTTAAGTTTGCTTGTTTTTCTACAAAGCTGCCGTCTTCTCTTTTGAAGTAGTTGTATGTTATTCCTTTTAATTTTCCGCTGTCATCCATTTCAAATCTTAAGTGGGTATGAGGCTTTTCATAGGTGTCGCCGTCTTCAACCATTTCAAGCAGTTTTTTATCTCGCCTTAAAAAAATATTTTGTCTGTATATTCTGTGCAAAGATTCGCTTTTAAGCTCAACCTGTTTTGATCGAGGCATTGAACTGCTTGGGCCTGTTGAATATCTTTGTTCAAGTTCTTCAACTTCACTTCTTGCGTTTTGGTTAATTTCCCTTGCTTTTTTGGCTTCTTCGCCCGTAAAAATGTAGGGGTAACCGTCTATTCTTCTTGCATAAACCCCTGTTTTTTTATCATAATCGCCAATGTGTGCCCTAAGAAAACTTCCTATTTTTCTTGATGTTTCTCTGTCATAAACTGATGAATAACCTTTCATTGTCTCAATTACAGCCATTGTAGCAGGGTCTACTTTGTGATCTTTATAATTTGTATATGGGTTTGCGGCAGAATCTATTTTTATTGCTCTTTGAAATGAAATTTCCATTTTACTTCCTCTCTTTCCTGAACTTATAAAACCCGAAAATAAAATATTTGACTAAAACTTAATTTTACTATTATTCTATTTGAAAGTAAAATTTTCTTAAAAAGATATTGAGGGGGGAGGTTAAATGGAACTTGATGTTATATGAAACGAAGATATAGTATGTAGGTTGGGTTTGACTGCTTTTCCCAAAATCTTTGATTTTGTGAAAAATGTCTGGTTTCCCATAACCCAACAAAATGTGAATATAGAAAACAACAAAAAGATTTTTCTAGATTTTTCTTTAATTCAATAATTTTAATCTTATTCTTATTCCCAAAATCGTTATATATTTACGTTTTCTACAAGTTTTCACAGAAAAGAGTTTTTCTATAAAATTTTTATAAAAATATCTTTCAGGTGCTAATTTCGTTAAAAAATCTCTTGTTGATTGATTATAAAAATAAGTTTCAGGTTTATCAAATATTTTTAGTTTTATAAAAGTCTCCTGTTTAAGCTTTTTCTTTACTCGTTTAGCAATCAACCTATTTAGAGTTCCTGTTTGCCAAGAACAAAACTCAACGACAAAGTTTATAAAACTTTGTTCAACTTCTAAATATATATTCTTATTTTCTAATTCTTTTTGCAAAGCATAAATAGCTTCAATAAAACAGAATGGAGCTTGTTCTCTGGTTTCAGATAACTGATTTTTTCTATTATATCTATGTGTTATTAATATATCATCTAATATAGAAATCCTATCAGCTAGGACTAATGATAAAAAAACAAAGAATAAATCATTCGTACTTCTTAAATTTTGAAATTTGAGATTATTTTCTACTACAAATTCCCTTTTGTATAGCTTATCCCAACTCCAACCTATGCAAAAGTTAAAAATAAATTTAGTAAAATCTTTATAATTAAAAATTTCTTTGCTTGGTAAATATTCCTTGTTTATTGAATAATCCAAGTTAGAAATTTTTTTATCTGAATTGTTTATCTCTTGTGAGTGGCAAATAGTTATATCTAAATTATTATTTATAGCTTTATTGTAGAGCTTTTCCAGCATTTTTAAATCAAAATAATCATCACTATCAATAATGGATAAATAATCACCCTTTGCAAGCTCAATACCTTTATTTCTTGCAATTGCCGCGCCTTGATTTTTTTGAGTTAATATTTTTATTCTATCATCATTCTTTGCATATTCTTTGCATATAGATAAACTTGCATCAGTTGAACCGTCATCAATCAATATTATTTCTATATCTTTTAATGTTTGATTAACAACACTATTCAAACACTCTTTCAAGTATTTTTCCACATTATATATAGGTATAATTACGCTAATTTTGACTTGCTTCATTAGATTTTTGTAGTACGTATATCAGTTTATAAATATATAATATAAAAACAACTTCATTATTAAAAGGAATTATTAAGTTAATAATATGTATAGAACTTTGAATCTATGATTAATTTAAACCGTAAAATGAAGAAAGTTATTTCAAATTAACAAATAAACGTTTATATTTAAACAGATTTACCAATTTCATAGGCTTTAGAAAGATAGTTTTTAAAATTATTTACATCTTTTGCATTGCAAA
>CALUSI010000021.1 GCA_944323395.1 Candidatus Gastranaerophilales bacterium | reverse complement strand
AATTAAAGCACTAAGCTCCATATAATTCATCAAATAATCAACATTATCATTTTCAAATACTTCTTTACGCTTTGCAACACAGGGGCTTACAAAAACTAATTTTGCATCCGGATGTTTTTTCCTTACAATCTCTGCTGTGTAATACAAAGGGGTCTTTGTATCTGAAGCATATTTATTTATTTCAGTTAAATGTTTTTTTCTAAGTTCATTATAGCCTGCGCAACAAGATGTAGTCATAAAATGTTCACCTTGTTCCATTCTTTCTTCAAATTCCTTTGCTTCATTCAATGTAGTAACTTCAGCACCTTGTGCAACTTCATATACTTCTGAAAAACCTGCTTTAATCATTGCTGTTCTTAGCTGATAAATACTTCCTTTGAATTGACCGACAATTGATGGAGCAATCATAGCAACTACTTCTTTTTCAGCTTTTATATTTTTCAGAATGTCAATTAACTGACTTCTTTCATTAATTGCACCAAACGGACATCTTTTTACACATCTTCCGCAAGAAATACATTTTTCGTGGTCAATTTTAGCAAGTCCGTTTTCATCTTTTTCAATAGCGCCTACTGGACAAGCATCTTCACAAGGAACTGCTATTTTTACTATAGCATTATATGGACAAGCTGCCATACACATCTTACAGTTTTTACACTTTGAACTGTCTATATATGATTTCCCGTTAACAATACTTATAGCCCCAAACTTACATGCCTGAACACAAGAACGAGCAACACAGCCCTGACATAAATTTGTAACGTATATTCTGTTTGGAACACAACCTTTACAAGCAGCACCAATAACAGTTAAAACTTTTTCATCAATTTTTTCACGAAGTAGTGATTCTTTTGCATATTCAGATAGTGAAGTTTCTTCATTATCATCTTCTATAGAGAATCCCAAATCAGCAATAACTCTATCTCTTAGGATAGCTCTTTCTTTATATATACAACATCTAAAAGGCACATCCGAACCTTTAGGTCTCATATCAAAAGGTATTAATCTTGCTTTTTCTTCAAAATTATCAGAAAAGAATGCTTCTACTAATCTAACCAAAACTTCTTGCTTTAATGCTATTGTTCCGCTGTTATCCATATTCCTTACTCGCTTTATCTTAATTATATATATAAAATCAACAAAATTATAACATAAAGAATTTTCCACCCGATAGTTGGTGTTAAAATTTTCAAAAATATTGTATAATCGGATGTCTAAGAAAGGAGAATTATATATGTGGAAAAATGAAGTAGACATCAACCAAGTTGTTGAACTTAGATTAAAGCCAAATGTATACTTTGGTTTTGGAGCAATTAATAAAATTGAAGATGTTGCAAAAGACATGAAATCAAAAGGAATTGATAAAATTTTGGTTGTTTCAGGTCGAAATGCTTATAAATCTTCAGGTGCTTGGGAAGTTATAGAAAAAGCATTAAAAAACAATGGAATTGCATATACAAACTATGCAGAAGTAACTCCAAACCCAACAGCTGATGCAGTTGATGCTGCAGCAAAACAAGGTAAAGAGTTTGGTGCAAAAGCAGTTATGGGTATTGGCGGCGGTTCTCCTATTGATGCTGCAAAATCAGTTGCTATTATGCTTGCAAATGAAGGTGTAACAGCAAGAGATATTTACGAATTCAAATTTATACCAGAAAAAGCAGTTCCTATAGTAGCTATAAACCTAACACACGGAACAGGAACAGAAACAAACAGATTTGCCGTTGTTACAATTCCTGAAACAGAATATAAACCGGCTATTGCATATGATTGCATATATCCTTCATATTCAATTGACGATCCTGCATTAATGATGAATTTATCACCTGAACAAACTATATATGTATCTATTGATGCAGTAAACCACTCAATTGAAGCTGCAACAACAAAAGTTGCATCTCCTTATTCTATTTCTACAGCAAAGGAATGTATTGAGCTTGTTGCAAAATATTTACCGATTATAAATAAAGACCCACAAAATAAAGAAGCAAGATATTTCTTATTATATGCTTCTATATTAGGTGGTGTAAGTTTCGACAATGGTTTATTACATTTCACTCACGCTTTAGAACATCCGTTAAGCGGTATAAAACCAAAACTTTCTCACGGTTTAGGCTTAGCTATGATTTTACCTGCAGTTATTAAATATATTTATCCTGCAAAAGCTAAAACATTAGCTTCATTATTCTCTACAATAATACCTGATTTAAAAGGCACACCTGATGAAGCTGAATATGCAGCTAAGAAAATTGAAGAATGGTTATTCTCTGTTGGTATAACAAAGAAATTAACAGATGAAGGATTTTCAGAAGCTGACGTTGAAAAACTTGTAAATTTAACTTTTGAAACTCCGTCATTAAGCGGATTAATTTCAATAGCACCTGTTGAAGGAACTAAAGAAGTTGTAAAAGCTATATTTACAGAGTCATTAAAAGCTTATAACTAAATATAGATGTAATAGTTATGAAAGGTTCTGAATTTTTTCAGAACCTTTTTTATATGAAGTTTGAAAATAAGCTAATAACTTTTCAGATTATAGTGATAAAATAATAATAGAATGTCGTAGTGGCGAAATTGGTAGACGCGCATGATTCAGGTTCATGTGGGTAACACCTTGAGGGTTCAAGTCCCTCCTACGATAATTAAAAAGTAAAACAACTATATTAAATGACATATCTTGAAAATAGTTGTGATATATGCTATAATATATATGTACTCTAGCTCTAATGAGAAAGGGCGTAGGTCTGCCAGACAGATTCCCTTAGTACAGAAGCAAGCAAGTGTATGTCTTGTACATACACTTTTTTAATGCTATATAATGAATATGATTGAGAAATATTATTTTGAATTTTCAAAAATATACTGTCGTTTAATGCGACTTGAAATACAACTAAAAGAGAGATTAAAAACTGCTCTTTTATCTTATTACAAAGAAGATATAATTAGTGTTTTTCAAAAATTTTTCTATAATCAAGATAGATTATCTCGGTATAATAAAAATACGGGGAATTCTTTTCTTGCAATATTAAAAAATCCACAAATGTTACCTTCTCAAAAATTTATAAAATTAGTTAATATAATGTACTTATCTGATATATTGTTTATTATTTTATGTTGCAAACAATTCCAAATATCAGAAATCACATATAATTTTTATTTAAAAGTCCCTGAAAAGTTTGGTACATTAATAAGTTCACGACAATCATTATTAGATTTAAGAAACACAATTGCTCATTACAATTTTAGAGATTATGAAAAAAATAAGAATAAATACCTTGATACATTAATGTTGTTTGAAGTACATATGGGCAGGAATATTAAAGGGATTGTAGAATTTCCAAAATTTTCAAAAAAGCCTTCTATCAAAGCAATTCTAATGACAATTAAAAACCTACGTCCGGATTTATTAGATATAGATTTTAATAATGACAATGAAATAGAATATTTTTATAATAAGCATAGAATTTTATTGGATTTATGCGATGAAATTGCTTTATATAATGGCTATACTCCTGTGGAATTACCTTCACCTTGGACTATATTTAGAGTAATGTATAGTTTAAAAGCGAACATTAAACAAAAGCATGAAATAGATGTTTATTCTTTGCCTTTATTTTCGGATTTAAATAATAAATAAACTTAAAATTTACTTTTTCTTATATTTATGACATTTACAAGTTTGATTAGAACATTCACCATTTGTATTAAGATTAAGTATTTTCGGGGTAATATATTCAACATCAAAATGATATATATCAGCAAGCTTTTTTACCCTGTTAAAATAAACCATTTCTTTTGTAGGATTTTCTAAAATTAAAACAACCTTACCTTTTTTGCCTGTCATTCTTTGATAATGTAATGCTTGTCCTATACTTTCTGCCCATTTATTTGCAAAGTCAAACTCAACAGCATTATTATCAGTCAGACAATCAACCCTTGTATAGTCTTTATTTTCATATTCCATAATACCATTATGAGCAATACACCAAGTCCTTTGATAACTTATTTCATTATGTCGATGATGTACATTTTTCCAACCCAAATTACAAATTTCATATTCATATAATGATGCAAAAGACTTACAAATAGAAATGAAATATAAAAAAAATATAATTATTATTTGCAATTTGAATATTGTGCATAACTTTTCCATAATTATATTAATAGACTAATACAACAATATAAAATATTCAAGCAGATTATGCTTAACTATCTTATTATAATATGCTTGGATATGTCATATTCTAAATAATATGGGAAATAATTTTAACAAACAATTTGGTTCAAGATTAAAAGAATTAAGAACAATTGCCAACATTTCACAAGAAGAACTTGCTGAAGCAGTTGGTGTCTCACCACAAACGGTTTCTTATTGGGAAAACGGTCATAACCCTGTTACATTTGGTAAATTACCTATTATTGCAAAAGCATTAAATATTCCGGTATACAGACTTTTTATATTTCCAGATTTTAAAGCAAATAAAGATTATATTAACACCTTAGAAACAATAGATTCAAAGAAACTCAATGCCATTTTAGATATTTTAAGAATTATTGAATCAATAAAATAATTAATTTAATTCTTAAAAATTAAGTAAGACAAATCAAAATTGGCTTTTATCTGATTTTGGGAAATTACTTTCTCTTAATACAGCTAAGGCTTCACAATATATCTCAAGTTCAAGCCCTAGTTCCTTTGAACGCTTTTCCATATATGCTATTTGTTCATATATCTCAGGAGTAAAATCAGGTTGATGAGTATTATACCAATCTTGTTCCACGCTTAAACTAACTGCTTTTACGCCATTTTTTATGACTTCATCAAACCACTTATTTATCTCTTCATAGTTATCATTAACACCAGGGTATAAAATATATTTGACTTTTAATAAATTATTTTCACCTTGTGCTTTTGCATATTTTCGGATATTCTCCCAAACTTTTTTATACGCTTTTACCTGTTTTATTTTTTCATACGTCTCTTTGCAGCCTGAATCCGTTGAAATTACTAAACTTATTGCACCAAGTTTTAAACCTTTTGCTATACTTTTAGAAAATTTTATTCCTGAAGAATTTATACGTATATTTTTACAGCCTTTTTCTAAAAATAAATCAATCAATTTATCAAATTCCTTTAATATTGTAGGTTCACCACCGCCAAATATTATGCAGGACTCTTCCGTCTTTTTGATAATACCCTTTTTAAACATATCCTTTACAATCGGATAAAGATGATATTCCTTATATGAATTAAACTTCTTTTTGTCGTCCATTGTATAGCAATATGTACAATTACAATTACATTTAGTCCAATGATTAAATGTAAAATGATTTATATAATTTTCCTCATCCCAATCTTTTTCATGAAGATATATGCAATCTTTACAAGCATCAAGATATATCCCTTGCTTATGCTGTTCTTTCAACTTTTCTTTTATTGCAAAAATTTCATTCCAATCAAAAATTTCGCCGTGGTAATTCTCTTTTATTGTTGTCTGATATTCTGTTTCTCTGCCCTGTAAATAACCGTAACAACACAAACGCAGTTCATTTGTCCTAAACTCTATTCCTCTATTTACCCACTGACAGCTTTTATATTGCATAAAATAACCCTTCTTTTGTTATTTTACATTAACTCAAACAAATGTTGCAATATTAAATATTCATCAAAAAAGAACGGTAATTTAGAATAATTACCGTTCAATATTTTTTTTATTTTATTGACTAAAACTTATTGGTCATATTCTTTTTCGAAACCGAATAAAGAACTTACTGATTCACCATCATGAATTCTTGAAATAGCTTCTCCTAACAATGGAGCAACGCTCAACTGAGTAATCTTCTCAGGTAAGAAGCTTTGATTCAACGGAATAGTATTTGTAACAACAACTTCTTTAATCGGTGCTTTTTCTAATCTTTCCAATGCCGGACCTGAAAATACAGGGTGAGTAGCACAAACATATACATCCTTTGCACCCTTGTCTTTTAATAATTGAGCAGCACCGCATATAGTTCCTGCAGTATCTATTATATCGTCAAACATAATACAAGTTTTATCTTTAATATCACCAATAATATTAACGGCAATTGCTTCATTGTGACGATTTCTTCTCTTATCTATAATTGCCATAGGTGAGTTCATATGTTTAGCGAAATACCTTGCACGTGAAACTCCGCCCATATCAGGAGATACAACAACCAAATCATCTTGCGGAATATTCAATCTTTTAACATAATCAACAATTACAGAAGTCGCATAAATATGATCGACAAGAATATTAAAGAAACCTTGAATTTGACCTGTATGTAAATCCATAGCTAATATTCTGTCTGCACCGGCAGTCGTTAATAAATCTGCAACCAATTTTGCAGTAATTGCTTCTCTGCCTGAAGTTTTACGGTCTTGTCTTGCATATCCGTAATAAGGAATTACAGCCGTAATTGACTTTGCACTTGCTCTTTTGAAAGCATCTATTATTATTAATAACTCCATTAAATTTTCATTTACAGGATTGCAAACAGGCTGAACAATAAATACGTCATCACCTCTTATACTTTCTTGAACCTGAACGTAAACTTCACCGTCTGCAAAGTTTTTTACAACCATAGGTCCTATAGTTGTACCCAAATATTCGGCAATTTCTTCTGCCAATTTCATATTTGAACGTCCGGCAAAGAGTTTTATATCGTGCGTAGGATTAATTGTTTTTGTTCCTTGTGGAAACGCCAATTCCAATTCCATTATTTATTGCCTCCTGACAATTGTTCAATTTTCATTTTTACCCAATTTGAGATTATTCTTAATGGAGAACGAGTAACAGCCAAAGAATATGCTTCAACATCTTTTGTTATTATACTTCCGGCTGCAACTGATGCCATTTCATTTATTGTAACCGGTGCCACAAGAACTGAATTAGAACCTGTATTTGCACCATCTTTAATTATTGTTTTTGATTTAACTTTACTTATAGGATTATAATTCGCAGTAATTGTTCCTGCACCAATATTGACTCTTGAACCCAATTCAGAATCACCTATATAACTCAAATGAGAAACATTTGTATTGTCTTTTATCACAGATTTTTTTATTTCTACAAAATTACCTATTCTAACATTATTCCCAATTATTGCACCATCTCTTACATGGGAAAATGGACCAATTTTACAGTTTTTACCAATTGTATTTTTTCCTGTTATATAAACATTAGGAAGAATAATAGTATCAGCACCAATTGTTGTTTCAGGCGAAATATATGTTGTATCAGGGTCAACAATCTGTACACCTTCTTGCATGAGATTAATTAATGTTTTCTTATTCAAAATTTTTGTTGCTTCAGCTAACTGAACTTTTGAATTTATACCGAATATTTCTTCATTATTATCTAAAATATAAGATTGTACTGATAGATTTTTACCAACTGCCCATTTTACAATATCAGTTAAATAATATTCACCTTGAGCATTATTATTTTGAAGATTAGAAAAAGCATCAGATACTGTTTTCCAATTAATACAATATATACCTGCATTAATTTCTTTAACAGCTTTTTGTTCCGGAGTCGCATCTTTTTCTTCTACAATTGCAACAAATTTATTATTTTTATCTCTAATTATTCTGCCATAATTTTTAGGATTTTCAAAAATTGCAGACATAACAGTCAAATCAGCATGATTATTATCATGGAACTCAACAAAATTTTTAATTGTTTCTGCAGTAATTAAAGGAGTATCTCCGCAAACAACAATAACGTACCCATCAAAATCTTTTAAATATGGTGTTGCTTTATTTACAGCATCACCTGTCCCAAGCTGTGGACATTGCATTATACATTTTGCATTTTTATAATTATCTTTTACAAAAGCCTCAACTTTTTCTGATTCATGACCAACAATAACAAAATTTTCATCAACATATTCCGTATTGTTAACCGCATCTAAAACATATCCTAAAAGTGGCTTATTAAATATTACATGAAGGACTTTGGGAAGTTCAGACTTCATTCTTGTACCTTTACCTGCAGCAAGAACAATTGATTTAACTTTCTTTTCCAACATTTCTTTTATTCCTTCAAACTTATATTAATATTTTACACAAAAAATCAGACATGACTTAAAGATTACTGTTATAATTGATAAAAATTAATAATTCATAAAAAGTAAAGAAATTATACAATATAATCAAAATATAACAAAAAAAATAACTTTTGCTTTTTAAAATAACGTCGACAAATGGAGAAATATAGACTATGAAAACGCAAGAAGCAGGAAATAATAATTATTTTTCAAACAAAAAAATTATATCTAGCTCTATCTTAGGCGGAATAGCTGCTGCAGGTATTGAGAGAGCATTCCTTCCAAATGAAGTAAAAGCTGCTATAAAAAACACAAGGTTTGGCGAGGATGCGTTTCTAAAGAAAACAGCAAAATGCGCTGAAAAAACAATTAAGAATTTAGGAACATCAAAAATAAATCCACAACAAGTAATAGAAAATGCAAAAAACATGTATCCTGATTTCGTGAAAACTGCAAAATCTGCAAATAAACAGTTTGCAAAAACATTTATCGGAATCGCAGGAACTATTATGGCGGCAAAATTAATTAGTTCTGCAATTTTAAAATCAAAAATATCTAAAGAAGAATAATTTAAATTTGCAAATATATATAATTTATTGTCTAATAAATATATGGATATTATAGTCAATAAATCAAAAAAGCTAAACGGCAGCGTTGAAATTCCTGCTGATAAGTCGATTACACATAGAGCATTTATGTTTGCAGCACTTACAAAAGGGAAAGTTAAAGTTTCTAACTTTTCTAGAGGTGCTGACTGTATGTCTACATTAAAAATGATCCAAAACCTTGGTTGCGGTATAGAATATCTTAACGAAAAAGAACTAATCATTAATGCAAAAGATGCTATAAAGAAACCTCAAAGTCCCCTTGATTGCGGTAATTCAGGAACAACAACAAGACTTATGATGGGAATATTAGCCGGTCAAAACTTTAACTGCAAGCTGTTTGGGGATCAAAGCCTTTCAAAAAGACCAATGAAAAGAGTTATTTCTCCACTAGAACTTATGGGCGCAAAATTTAAGCACAACGACTATAAATTGCCTATAGAAATTAATGGAGCAAAACTAAATGGAATTGATTATAATTCTCCATTAGCTTCTGCCCAAGTAAAATCTTGCCTATTGTTAGCAGGTCTTAATGCAGAAGGTAAAACATCCTTCACAGAACCATATAAATCAAGAAATCATACAGAATTAATGTTTGAATATATGGGAGCAACAATAGAAACATCAGGCAATAAAGTTACAGTTTCCAAATCTCAATTAAAACCTGTTGATATCAATATCTGCGGAGATATATCATCAGCAGCTTTCTTTATTGTTGCCGCATTAATTACCCCAAACTCAGACATAATAATAAGAAATGTCGGTATTAATGAAACAAGAAGAGGAATTCTTGATATTCTAAAATCAATGAATGCAAATATTGAAATTTTAGATAAAAGGATTATATCAAACGAAGAAATTGCAGATATTAGAGTAAAACATTCCGAATTAAAAGGAACAACAATACAAGGTGCTATAATTCCAAGGTTAATAGATGAAATTCCAATAATTGCAGTAGCAGCAACACAAGCACAAGGTACAACTATAATAAAAGATGCGCAAGATTTAAGAAATAAAGAAGCAGACAGAATTACAGCAGTAAAAACTGAATTAAAAAAGCTTGGAGCTGATATTGAAGAAACTCCTGATGGATTAGTTATAAAAGGTAAAACAGACCTAGCAGGTAATTGCGAAATAGAATGTTATCACGACCATAGAATTGCGATGAGTGCATATGTAGCTGGGTTAATATGCAAAAAACCCATTAAAATTAACGAATTTCAATGGGTTGATATTTCTTTTCCTGAATTTTTAAATCTAATGAATGACCTGATTACTTATTAGGATATATTACGTGTGAATCGCCATTTTTACCAACTTTAAACGAAATATATATTCTTTCACCTTTATAGTCATCCGGTGGTATATTAAAGCTTATAATTTTAGACAAAGCTACCAAAACAGAATTATCTAAACTCTCGTTATGAGTAGTACCTACAATTCTTTTAGAAACAACTGTTCCTTCTTTATCTATAGTAAATTCTACTTTTGCCTCACCATGACCTTGTACAATAGATTTATCCCACTTTCTATCAAATTCTCCACCTATCTCAACCAGATATTCTCTTAAAGTTGGCGAAATATATCTGAATCTTAAATTTAATAATGGAAGATTAGCCAATGGATCCTTTGTTTTTCTATATGTTGATTGAACAGTACTATCCCAAAAAGTATCAACACTTGGAATTTTCACTTGTTCCATTGCAACTTTTTGTTTTACTTTCTCCATCTTTTTTTTCTTGTGTGGTGGGAAGACAAATATTATAAGAATAGCAAGAAATAAAACAACCCCAGCTGTTATCAATGATTTTTTCTTTTCAAGTTGCTCAACTCTAAGTTCTTCTGCTTCCTCAGGTGTTAATTTCTTCTTTGGTTTAGGAGTATGAACTTCTGGTTCGGGTTCATAATATTCTTCTTCAAAAAATTCTTCAAATGTATCATTCCCACAATCACAGAAATCCGGACACTCTGCATATTCTGTATAACACTCTGTACATCTATACATTATAATCATTTCCTTTTAATTAATAATCTTTATCTACTTTTTCTAATAATTCTTCTCTAATTATTATTTCAAACTTAGTATTACCAAGCATTGTAGTTTCCATAATAAGAATTGCCGTAGGTAATAAAGCGGCAATAAAGCTTAAGACCATACCCATTACGTCACCACCCATAACACCGATAAAGTATGAAACGTTCATTGTTATTTCGATAAATACAACTGCCAATGCAATTAAAAAGAATTTTTTAGCTTCTTTCTTAAGATTCTTACTACTTTCGACACCATGCAATACAACACCATGGACATTGTAATCACTAAAACCATCCTGTTTTATTACATTTGAAGCCAAAACCCTTTTTGTAGTTGCAAATGATGTTGCAAAACAATGGAAAGCAAATACAATCATAAATACAGCAAGAGCTAAAAAGATTGGTGAAAATTTAAAACCTTCAGCAAGTCTTATCCACCCTGCTGCTTCAGGAAAGCATTCGGCTAATGTCTGGGAAACACCATATGCCAAGAATGGAGCAGTGATAACACCAACAACATATTCTATACCAGCTTTGATTTCTAAGTTAAATATCTTATTACTAATATCTTTTAATTTTTTTCTTGAAATATTATTCACAAATAAAGTAATCCATTGTTGGTAATCTTTTACCACAGCTTGAAAATCTTCTCTGCTTTCATAGCCATCGAGTTCTTCTCCTGTTTCAGCTATAGTATTTTGTGTTATTGCTGCAAATACAGATAAGAATATACACAAGAATGAACAACCTATAAGCATTTGTGGAATTAGAAGCGGAAGAGAATATGTATGAAGAGATAATTCAACCAAACTAAACAGCATAACAGCAGCAAATATTCCACCACCCGATAGCAAACATAAACTTTGAATTGCTTTCGATGATTGAGTTACTTTTGCCTTGCCCTTATTTTGCAAAGTTAAAAATTGACCTAACTTTAAAATCAAAGAAACTACTATAAATGCTATAGCAGCCAAAAATAAAATTCTATTTTGTAATTGACCATTTAAGGAATCTAATCTAATAATATCCTTTAGAATAAACGCCATTGCAAATGGAACAAAAATCATAAAGAAGTTAAGAAAAGCCAAAATTAATTCATTTTGCGCTAACTTCCCTCTTAAATAATTTGCCTTATACGCTATTTCTTTAGTTACAAGAGCTCTTCTTCTTTCTATATCAGCTTTTTTTCTATCTATCTTAATTTTTGTTTGAGCACCAACACCTTTACCATAAAGAGTCTCAATATCCTGTTCATTGAGCTCCTCATCTTCAATCATTGTAATTGTTTTTTTGTTTTCAACACGTTTTATTCTTTCTGCATTTTTCCTGTTCGCCAATTCCAAAGAACCAGGAACTACCTTTGGATTAGTGCCTGCTGCAGTAATTTTAATACTAATATATTCATCAGAATCCGCAATCATAAGCTTACACAAAGAGCCAATTTCTATAGAAGGACCAATTGGTTGTCCTCTGAATAAAACCTTATTACTCTTAAAATTATTAACAATCTGCCATCTGCCATTTTCTAATTTTTGAAGAGATATTATCAAATCAAAATCAAGATTCAATTTAAAATGGCAATTTGGTGCCGTTCCTATATTTATAACATTCGAATCGTTAAATACCTTCTCATTGTTTTTAGATGTTATAGTAACTTTCATGCGAATCCTCTATCTTCCTACTGCTTCTAAAATTTTTCTCACAGCCTGATCAACATTTTCCTCTGATGCAATAATCAGATTTTTTTCTTTTATTACAGGTAATAATGTATGTCTAACATCATCCAACTTTTGCGGATGTGCATATAAAAATGCTAAAGTAAGATCCGGTATATACTTTAATGTTTTCTGTATGTTAGTTGGCAGTGTGCTCCAATTAATTTGCTTTGTTATATCTCCTTCATTTTCGAGATCACCCAAAACTATAATTGCAGGTTTATAACCATCTTGTTTATATCTTAAAGCATCTCCGATTGCTTTTTTAAGAGCCAAACCATATGCTGTTCCAAATGATTTATCATCGAAGGCTCCTCTTTTCTTCATTGACTCTCTCATCGCAACCAACTTATGAGGATTACCATTATATACACTATAGGTATCCTCTGTAACAACATATATTAATGCATGGTCCTCAGAGTCCAATCTTTTCGATATTTTTAAAATTGTTTGTTCCTGTTGAGCCAACAAATTTCTATTGGAAGCAGAAATATCTAATAAAAACACTGCTGCTACCGGTTTAAACTCACCCAAGTCCATATTTTGGAAACCAACTATTATTAACTTCAGCGCATAAACTGCAACTAAAGCCAATAAACCTAATGTACAAGTCCTTCTAAACATACTACTCTCAAAACTACTAACTAACATCAAAATTGTATCATATGTTTTTATTTTTATGCAAGTTGTTTCTTTTCCTATATACCCAAAAATAAGGATGAATTAAAGCTAAGAATGGTATCAATTCCAAACGACCTATCATCATATTTGAGATACATATTAATTTTGATATTATTGTTAAACCGGAAAAACTTCCCATTGGACCAAGTTCACCAAAAGCTGGTCCAACATTTCCAAGACTCGCAATTGCACTTGTCAAACCAATGATAGTATCTTGTTCTATAAATACTAAAAGCACCGCACTTATTACAAAAATCGTATAATAAAAAATTGCAAACGAAATCATTTGTCTTACAACATCTTCATTTATAATTGTTCTATTTATTTTTATCGGATAAACTCCATTGGGATGATATATTTTGGATATTTGTCTTTTCAAATATTTAAATATAAAAATAACTCTAAGTAATTTTAATCCACCTGAAGCAGAACCAATTGATGCACCTGAGAACATTAATAAAAATAGTAACAACTTAGCCCGTAAATTCCATTCATTATAATCTACAGAAGCAAAACCCGTTGTCGTTATAATAGATACAACCTGAAAGAATGCTGCTCCAAAAGCTTCTTTAAGTGCATATATACCATGAGTAGTCAATGTTACTGCAATAGAAAAAGTAAAGAAGATTACAACACCTAAATAAAGCTTAAATTCATCATCTTTAATAAGTGCAAGGAAATTACGTTTTACATATACTTTATACTGGAGAGCAAAGTTCATTCCTGATAAAAACATAAAAAATGCAATCACCCAAAATATTTTAGGTTGAGCATAGTCCATTATACTGTTTTGAGCAGGAGAAAGACCACCCCCTGATAGAGTAGAACAAGAATTACATATTGCATCAAAAATAGGCATACCACAGTATTTTAAAGCACATATTTCTAATATAGTAAGAATAAAATATATTAACCACAATGCAGCAGCTGTTTGTCTTATTCTTGGTGTTAACTTGGTATCTGTAGAACTTGCTCCGGGAAATTCTGCAGAGAACATTTGACGACCAGCTATTGAGAATTGAGGTAAAACTGCAATGAATAATACCAAAATTCCCATACCACCAAGCCATTGACTAAATGATCTCCAAAAGAACATTGTTTTAGGATATACTGAAAAATCAGTTAATATTGTAGCTCCCGTAGCTGTAACACCTGATACACTTTCAAATAAGGCATCTATCGGACTAAGTCCAAAATGTAAAAATGTAGTTGCTGATAACAATGCGAAAGATATCCAAGCCAACAAAACCAATACAAGAGTTTCACTTTTATTTATATTATTAAATTCTTCACCGCTTTTTTCTTTGCCTTTTAGAAACAGACTCAATAAATAAGCTAATGATGAAGCATATATAAAAGGCTGATAGGCATTTGATTCCTTATATATAAATGCACATATACAAGGTATTAGCATTACTACCGCAATATATTTCAAAATTAAGCTTAAAGTATTAAAAATATATCTGTAATTCATATACTAAATACACCTTTTAAAATAATTTAGTATAGAATCAGCATTTTGCTGAGTTGTAAATACAATTATGTTATCAAAAGGCATTATCTGAGTTGTACCTCTTGGAATAATAATTCTGTTTCTTCTTTGAATAATCGCTATTACTGCTTTACAAGGTAATTTTAAATTCATAATCATATCTGTTTTAAAATCAAAAGGTATAGACACTTCCAGTACTTTCCCCTGACCTCTTTCAACCGTTGCAAGAATTTCAACTTCTGTTTTAATTAAATGATTTTCTATATCGTCAATAGCAGCAGCATCTTGAGAAATAGCAACATCAATACCTACTTTTTCAAATATATTAGCATTTGCATTCTTTGAAACTCTTGTAATAACTTTAGGGACGCCCATTTGTTTGGCAAGTAAAGAACAAAGCAGATTTTTTTCATCATTATTTGTAACACTAACTACAACATCTGATTCTCCAACTCTCTCTTCTTCTAAAAGTCCGTAATTTGCACCATCACCATTTATCACAAGAGTATTTTTCAAATTTTCTGTTAACTCTACACACCTATCATAGTCATATTCAATAATCTTAATTTTCATATTTACTTTCTCAAGATTTTGAGCAAGCATTAAGCCAACATTACCGCCACCTATTATTGTTACTTGTTTTACGTCATTTTTATCTTGAAAAAATTTATTTGCAAGTATATCTAAAGAATATGAAGAACCCATAAATATAACTTTATCATTTAATAGTAACTCCATATCACCATTTGGAATAAACAATGTATTATCTCTTGTAATACCAACAATCAATGTTTCATCAGGAAAGCTGCAATCCTTAATTTTTTTATTTATAAATTTTGTACCTTCTATAACCCTATATTCAAGTAGCCTTGCTTTTCCATTTGCAAAATTTTCAACATCTATAGCATTTGGAACTGTAATAATTCTAAAGATTTCTTGCGTCATAAGTTCTTCCGGCCATATGATATAATCTATCATAAGTTCACGTTGATACTTTGAACCTCTAACCAAAGATAAAGACTCTACATTTTCTTTCTTACTTACAAAACAAACAGTCTTTAGCTTTGTCATATTTGTTACGGTTAAACAGGCAACTATATTTGCTTCATCATTATCACTGCACGCAATGAATATATCAGCATCTTTTATACCGATAGACTCTAATATTGCTATATTCGAACCGGAACCTTGGACATATTCAATATCCAATTTTTGGATTTCATTATTACTGTCTATACCATCATCAATAACTATTATATCGTGATCTTCATATAGCTTTGCCGCAATTAAACAAGATGTCTCATTAGCACCATATATTACAATCTTCATAAAAAACCCTTTTTAATTCAAGTTATAATCTAAAAAGAGATTTTTGTCTATTATTATACATTTATATATAATTATTCTGCAATGCAACAAATTCTTGAGTTATAAGATTTTTAAGCTTATTATCATCTGTATTTTGCGCAGCTATATAAGCTTTTGACAACAATTTTTTCGCTTTTGCTGAATTTCCATATTGCAACATAACTGCAGCTGCACTTCTATAATTCTTCGCAAGGTTTGCATTATCATCTATTCTTGAAAATGATTCTGCAGAATTTCCATACAAACTAAGTGCTTTAGCACGTTCCCCCAACTTCTCGCACATTTTTGCACTTTTAGAATAAATAATACCTTGAACTTTCTTATTTCCTGTCTCTTCTGCTATTACAGAAGCCATATTCATAAACATAAATGCATTTTCTTTATCATATCTGCCTGTATGAATTTGCGCTAAATCAGTCAAAGCTTGTGTTTGAAGTTTTATGTTATCTGCTTCACCTGCAAAAGAAACAGCAGCACAATAATGATCAACTGCAGGCTCAAACTTAACATAATCATCATATATTTTACCCATTGATAAATGAGCTCTTGCCTTTATGTTTGTATCATCACTATGCTTTGCAGCTATATCATAATTATACAAAGCATCTTCTACTTGATTAAACCCATCATAAAGTCTGCCTTCTTCATAATGTATCATAGCCGCTGTTTGCTCGTCACCAATCTCTTTTGCATAATCCATTGTTGTCTGAAAAGCATATAAAGCTTTTTCATTACTTTCTATAGCTGCATATTTTTTCGCCTGAATAAACATTCTTCTTAATTGTGGATCAGATGGAACATATATTCCCTTTCTAGATTCCATCTGAGAGGTTTCTTCAACTATTTCATTTCCTGAAGATTCAGATATTTCTTCAAACGCTTGTTCTGGAACTATAGGTTCACTTATAGATACTGGAGATTCTACTGTTTGAGCAGTTGATTTATAATCTATTTTTTGAAGAAATAACGCATCAACCCAATTTTCAACAACTTTAGACGGTTTCTTAAGTGTATTTGTTATATATTCATCTAATATTTGTGAAGCGCTTTTTAAATTAGATTGAATAATTTGAGAATTTGGATTATCTTTTCTTGCTTGATTTTCAATTAGACTTAAATAAGAAGCAACCTCTTGTTTAACATCATCAGGAGCACCTATAGCATTAGCTGTATTTCTAAAATCTGCCAAAACCTGATCTATACCAATTTGTTTTTTTGTATAGTCTATGGCAACTTTTTCACCATTTGGAAAATAAGCATTCCCATTTGCTTGTCTTTTTTCTTGCTGTTGTGTATTTTCAGCACTCTGTGAAGATTGAGGATTTTTCTCTTCCTCACCTTTTCTAGTAATTTGTCTTTTATTTACACCCTGATAAAAATTAACATATCCCGGGTATATAGAATTATACAACTTTTACCGCCTCACAATATCATTTAATACACAACTAATTCTACATACACTAGTATGTACTTTTTCACAAACATTTTAAATACACTATTTAGTGTATTAATGATATTTAACCTAAAATCAAAAAATATGAACTTGCATAAAAAATATCAAAAGGTTAAACTTATTTAAAATTAAGTAAATTATATTTTATATATGTTCAGAAAACTTTTAATTAATAGATTAAATAAAAAATATGCAGGCAAAGAACTAATGTTCTGCAATAGAATATATAATGATATTTTATTCTGGCCATTTTCTATTCATACTTGTTGTCATTGTACAAAAACACCATATACCCCGCCATTATTATATAAAAAATTAATAGGCAAATTTAAATTTAATGAATACATAAAAAATATAGATAATATTATGCAGCAAAATCAAGAAGAAAATGCTGTTTGTAAAGGTTGCAAGTTCTTTAAAAAACAAATAGTGCCAAACTTCCCGCAAGAAAAAAATATAACTTTTTTTACCATTAATCATTTTACTAAATGTAATTCTAACTGTGTATATTGTGGAATCGGTAGAAAAACAGAAGATATAAAATACAAACTTTTACCAATAATAAAACAAATGGTAAAAAACAAAATAATTAATAATTCTTGCCTGTTCAATTGGGGTGGGGGTGAACCCACTATTTGCTCTGAGTTTGAAGAAATTGCAAATTTTTTGCATAAAAATAAATTAAGACAAGCAATAAATTCCTCAGGCATTGAATTTTCAAAGACTATTCTTGAAGGTCTGGCGGACTGTTCTATGAGTATTCAGATAAGTCCTGATGCTGGAACTGAAAATACTTATAATAAAATAAAACGACAAAATAATTTTAACAAGGTATGGGAAAATATAGAAAAATATGCACAATTTCCTGATATGCTTTTTGTAAAATATATTTTCTTTTCTTGGAACGCAAATGAAAATGACGTCAAATTATTTATACAAAAATGTATAAATGCAAAAGTAAAAAATATAGTTATTGATTGTGAATCAAATAGTGCTAATAATCCCCAAAGTCCTTTTGGCAAAATAAATGAAGAAATTATTCAACTTGCTATACTTATGAAAAATTTGGCAATTCAAAACAATATAAATTACCAAATATCATATCAATGGAATGAAAAACATAAAAAAATAATTGAAGAAAGTTAGTTATTAACTTTTATTAAAAAATAATTTAGTAAATGTTAAGTTTTCTTTTTAACTTGTCGATTATATTTTTAATGTTACAAGTGTAGAGGTAAGTATTATGGCATTTGATGTAAGTAAACTTGACTCCATCTTCAGTAAATTAATAGAAAAAGGAATACTAACTGAAAAAGACAAGGAAAAAGAAGAAGAAGAAGAAATCATAATTAACTTTGAATCAGAAAAAGTAGAAAGCAAATATATTGATAATTCATCTGTAATTTCAGGAGAAATTTCTACGCTGTATGCACAATTACAAGAAGCAAAAAGTCAAAGCCAGAAAGATGCAATTAAATCGGCAATTGATCAAAAGAAAGAACAATATGAAAATGCAGAATTAGAAAAATTGATTTTAGCATATATTGAAGATAGCGACTTACCGAAAGGTGAATCTAAAGAACTTAATGACCTATATACAAGTTTAATAAATGCCGATGGTGTTAATCAAAGGAACATAATACAAGAAAAGATTGAACAATTATCAGAAGAACTTGGATTGACGGAAGAAGAAACGGATAAACTTGAATCATTTAATGCCGAAACATAAAATAAAAAAGGATGAAGATCTTCATCCTTTTTTATTTATCTTTCTTTGCAATATTTGTTTTTATACACAAAAAAAAAGGAACTTTTTAGGGTTCCTCTGAAATCTTTTTCAATTTCCTCGTGTGTTAGTAAAG
>CALUSI010000020.1 GCA_944323395.1 Candidatus Gastranaerophilales bacterium | reverse complement strand
TATGTATATTCAAAATCTCTTGATTTTAAAAGATATTTTATTATGAATGAACAAATAAATATAAAAATTGAACAAGCTATAGGAATTACCAACCAAACCCACACATTGTATTTATCCATAACATAAGTTGTAAAATACAAATAAGCTATAGTCAAAAATACAAACAAAATTAATGATACATATACAGATCTTATTCTAAAAACAGTAAAGGCAACAGCACAAGAAAGCACCAAAGTAATCAATATATTATATGGTAATGATGCTGTATGTATCAAAGAATCATCCAAAATATTGTTAAACAAAGTCGCATGAATCTCGACACCAGGTAAATATTTACTTGTCGGAACAGTTTTAATATCTGAAAGCGCAAATACATTAGTTCCTATATAAACTATCTTATCCTTAAACAAATCATTTGGTAGAATAGCTTGTTTACCTTCTTTTTCAGCTTGAATAGACTTAAAAATTTCCCAAAATGAAACATATTTAAATGTTGTATCAACTTCTGTACCGCTTTTGCCATACCAGTTTAATATCGCTTCACCATTTTTTGTTAATGGAATTTTCTTATTTCCTAGAATAAGATTATTATTGGAATCAATAACTAAGTCATCAATATTTTGATTTTCATATTTATTTAGATAATTAATTATCATTTTAACTGTCATATACAAATAATAATCTTCTCTTATTTCAGAATAATCAGTCATATCATATCTGGGGTATTTAACCAAAATAGGAACACTTCTTGTATAACCATCATCTGATTTTGGCGTATTGATATGCCCAATATTTTCTGTAGAATTAATAATTTCAGACATAATTATACGGCAGTTTGTATATTTATAAGGAGCAAAATCATCAGATAATACTTTTATATCAGATTTTATTTTTTCATTAATCAATGGAGGTTTTCTTAATTCAAAAGAATAATCATCAAAGTTAAATGCAGTATATGTATTTTTATACTTTTTAAATCCTTCAATTAATTTATTATCACTATTAGGAATTCTGTTCAAAGATTTTATAAACAATAAATCAAAAGCAACATATTTAGGATTTTGAGCTTGTATATAGTCTAAAATTTCAGCATAAGCATTTCTTGGAATAGGCCAATCACCATATGTTTCAATCAAATATTCATAAGAAGGGTCATCAACCGTAACAATTATAATATCTTTATTAACTTGCTTATTTTTAGATATAATATTCTGCCTTATATCAAAAGACTTATTTTCGAGCGTTCTAATTAAATTTTTTGTTTCATAATTTTGAAGAGAAATAAAACTAAAAATAAAAATCAAAAGCAAAATAAAAGAAAAAAAGATATCATAACGATGTCTATATATAAAATTAATAATTTTGTTCATAAAATCTCCAATAGCTAATAATTAATTATTATCTATTTTGGAAGTTTTTTCAATTTCTTCAATATTCTTCAAAAATATATTATACAAATCGCTAATTTCATCGGGATTAATCAAGAAACCAAGCAGACAACTTTCATTTAAATTCATTAATAATTACCTACCAAACTATATCTATATTTTAACCTTATCAACAGAGTTAACATCAACTTATAGTATGATGATTTATCTCAAAAATATCCGTTATTTATATGAATTTTAAATTATTATTTGAATTCAAATTTTAGATTAAAAGTAATTAGCCATAACTATTGTATTAAAAGGTAATGAATAGAGAGTAGCTAACATATCATAATTCAAAGATAGAAATAATATAAATAAAAAACAGCTATAAAAATAACAGATAAAAAGAAATGTTTGCCTGTACATTTCTTTTATGAACAAGGAGGAAAAATGAAATTAAACAAAATGACACTTGCCGCCGTTGTAACAATCGGTGTATTAGCAGGTACAAATGCAGGTTTTACACAAGAAACAGCAACTGAAATGTCAAATGAACATTTGGCAGCTTGCCCTTTGTCTGGATGCCCTTCTCCTGTGACACCACAAACAGCAAAATGTCCAAAATGTCTAAATGATATAGATAGTTGTACTTGTCAACCTAAAAAAGAAGAACCGTGTGACCCCTGTGCAAGGAAAAACGACTGTGATACCTGTAAACCGGTAGCACAAGATTGTAATCCTTGCCCATCAATAGCACAATGCCCACAGCCATCAACACCAACTTGTGCTGTATGCCCACAACCTGCGGATGGCAAAAAATTCCAACAACAAGTTTATGCTTACCCTAATGCCATTTACGGTAATAATCAAGTTGTTGGTGAAAGAAACAATGGTCTATTCTTAGGTGATGACTCAATGGCAACATTTAAAGGTGTACCTGTGGCAGAAGCACAACCTACGACAGTTGGTTGCGGATGTGATGACGGCAGTATGACAGGTGCTGCTGCACCATTACCTTGCTTAGACAATCCACCATGTGCAACAGGTATTCCTGTAGATAGAAATCCGCAAAATATTGATGGAGCAGGATGTCCAATGCAAATTCATACAAATACAAGTATGGAAGCAATAAAAAAATCAATGGAACCATTTGAATACTCAGCAATGACAGGTGGAGCAGCACCTATTGCAAGCGCATTTGAAGATGTTCCCGATGGTTATTGGGCAAGCTGTGATATCAATACATTAACAGAAAATAATATTATAGCCGGTTATCCTGATAGAACATACAAACCGAGCTTACCTGTATCAAGAGCAGAAATGGCTACTTTAGTTGTAAAAGGTTTTAATTTGAATGATGATGTATCTTGCGCTACAAATATGTTTAAAGACGTGCCTGAATCACATTGGGCAAATAAAACAATTGCAAAGGCTGTTGCTAATGGTCTAATGACAGGATACCCAAACAATATGTTCAAACCAAATCAGCCAATTTCAAGAGCTGAAGCATTCTCTATAATGGCAAAGGGTATAAATTGTCCAATGGATGAATGTAAAGCTGAAACAGTATTAAGCCAATATTGTGATGGTAATACAGTACCAAACTGGGCAAAAGTACCTGTTGCAAAAGTTTTAGAGTCAGGCGGTATATCTGAATTTCCAAATCCTAAAGAAATTGCACCAAATAAAGATGCCAGCCGTGCAGAAATTGCCTCAATGTTAGAAAATGTTAGAGTTGCAATGGGCTATAGTAAGACAGATGATGTAGCTTCTGACTGCGGATGTGAACCTAAAAAGGCATATTATGAAAGTGAAGAAGTTGTAACTATCCCAACTCTTCAACTTACATTCAATGACGAAATTAGTGCAAAATCAGCTAATGTCGGGGATAGATTTGCTGCTACAACAATTGATTCTGTAACAATTGACGGAGTAGAATTCCCTGCAGGATCAAGAGTCGACGGTAAAGTTCTTGAAGTAGTAAGACCAACAAAACACTGCCAAGGTGCAATTAAATTATCATTCAATACAATTAAATTTGGGAAATGTAAAGCAGAATTACCAAACCAAATCTTAACAGCACAAGTAAACAAGGTGAAAAAACCAAATGCTCTTGCACGTATAGTTGAATTCCCATTCACTTGGACTGGTGGCTTACTTGGTACTGTAGGTAGAACTGTTGGTGGTGCTATTGTAAGTGCAAGTAATGCTGTTGAACAAACAGTAAGCGGAATTGGTGTTGGTACCGGTGAAATATTCCAAGGTGAATTTAAAGCAGCAGGTAGAAGCTATCTTGATGTAGGTAAAGCCATTGTAAAAGCACCGGTTGATGCAACAAGAACTGCTTTATCCGGTACAATGGGTTTATTCCAATATTCAGCTGATGAAATTACTTACTTAGTGGATCCTAACGGAATGAAAGTTTCTTCAGTAAATCCAAGAGAAAAAGTAACAATTGCTTTTGGATGCAGCGAACAATAAATAAAAATGTTTAAAAAAGGTCTTAGTTAATCTAAGACCTTTTTTAAAATTAAACTTTTTTTAAAAATATGTTAAAATTAACATAATTAGAAAAGAGGTTTATATGAAAGATAATACTGAATTTGAAATTGACTGCCCTGCTTGCGGAAAAAAGATGAAAAAAATTTATATGCCTGAACAAGGTATAAATATAGATGTTTGTGTAAATGGCTGTGGTGGCATATTTTTTGATAATAGAGAATTCGAAAAATTTGATGAAAACAAAGAAGATATTTCTCCTTTAATATCTGTATTCGAAAATAAAAAATTTAAAAATGTTGATGAAACTGATTTCAGAACTTGTCCGCTTTGTGGTCAAAAAATGGTTAAAAATTATGCCAGCGCAAAAAAAGAAGTTCAAGTAGACGAATGTTACTCTTGTGGTGGAAAATTCTTAGACTATGGTGAACTGGAAAAAATAAGAGCACAATATGAAACAGAAGAAGAAAGAGCATCTGATGTTATTTATGAATTATACTCACAAGTTGGAATAGAACTTGAAGATTTCAAACAAAAATGTGCAAAAAGCAAAATGAACTCAAGCTTTCTATCCAAATTAATTAAAATTAAGTATTAAAAAAAAGTCCCAAGAATAGGGACTTTTTAATTTTTTTATATATCAATTTTTTCCATCAACTCATCTGATATATCGAAATTAGAATAAACATTCTGTACATCGTCATGTTCTTCCAACTTAGACATTAACCTTAAAATATTTGTTGCAATTTTTTCATCAGTAACTTCAACCGTATTTTCAGCAATTCTTGTTAATTCGGCAGAAGAACCTTTAAAACCATTTTTTTCAAGAGTTTCAACGCAAGTCTGAAAATCTTCCGGAGATGTAATCACTTTATAAACATCATCTTCATCAATAACATCTTGCGCATTTGCTTCAATAGCTGCTTCAAATAGTTTATCAAAATCAGTATTTTCTTTAGGAAACTCAATAGCGCCTACTTGTTTAAACATCCAACCAACACAGCCGGTTTCACCCAAATTGCCACCAAACTTAGAGAAAAAGCTTCTAATGTCTCCGGCAGTTCTATTTCTATTATCAGTCATTGCTTCAATAAATATAGCACTACCACCTGCACCATAACCTTCATAAGTTAATTCTTCTACATTATCAGCACCTCCGCCACCGGCACCTTTTTCAATGGCTCTTTTTATATTATCATTTGGAAGGCCTGCAGCTTTAGCTCTATCTATGGCTGTTCTTAATCTAAAATTACCATTTGGATCAGCTCCGCCCATTTTTGCAGCAACTATTATTTCTCTTGAAAATTTTTGAAAAGTAACTCCTCTTGCCGCATCTACTGCTGCTTTTTTGTGTTTAATGGTTGACCACTTTGAGTGTCCTGACATATATTATATCCTTTCATATTTTTTTATTTTATATTACAATAAAAGTATGGAAAATGAAATAAATATGAACTTACAACAAGCATTAGATGCGTTTAAGGCAACAGATTATGAAAAAGCTGTTGAATCATTCCTTAAAGTATTAGAAGAAGACAAAAATAACCCCAATATTCTTAATAATATCGGATTGTGTTATGCAAAATTGGCTAAAGATGATTTAGCTATAGAATATTTTTTAAAAGCATTATCTTTTAATCCAAAATCTGTACAAACATATATAAATCTTGCAGATGTATATTATAGGAATAAAAACATTATTGAGGCTATAAATTTATTAGAAAATGGTGTAACTCTTATGCCTCAAGAAATTGCATTGAAGCATTATTTATCTCGTTTTTATGTTGAAGACTGCAGATATGATTTGGCAATGGATCAATTATTTGAAATTTTAGATATAGATGAAGATAATGTTGATGCATATTGGGATTTAGGAAACATTCAATTTGAACTTGGTGACTATGACAGTGCTGCGGAAAATTATGAAAATGTATTAGAAAAAGTTACTGATAATGCTGTTTTATATTATCAAGCAGCCATAACTTATGAAGCTAACGATAATACAGATAAAGCTATTTCTAATCACTTGAAAGCAATTTCTTGCAACGAAAATTTCCATCCTTCTTATAAAAAATTAGGCATTTTATTTTTAGCAAGAAATGATAAAGAAAGTGCTATTGAATATTTTCAAGATTATTTAAATTTTGACTTACCTTCAGATGAAAAGAAAAATATTGAAGACATAATTTCCAGAATTAGTAACTAACTATATTCATACGGCTAATAAATTATTTATATATTCAACTGATAATCTAAATGTGTTATATTTTATCGGATGTTTTATATGAAAGATATAGTTATTTATTCTGTAGATTATTGTCCATATTGCAAAAAAGCAGAAATGCTTTTAAATGAAAAAGGTCTCTCATATCGAAAAATTGATATTACAAAAAATGAAGAAGAATATCGTAATCAATTAGGAGAATATTACGGTATTAAAGGTAGAGTCACTGTACCGCAAATCATAATCGGTGAGAAAAGAATTGGCGGTTATGATGACTTAAAAAGACTGAATGATAATGGTGAATTAGATAAATTATTAGGAATTTAGGTTTTATATGATGAATAAATTTTTTAACTACTACGACTCACTATGTGTTGGAGCAAATACACCAACAGTATTTGCTTTTGACCCATATGTTATCGCAATAAAAGAACTTTTTGTTTCAGAACTTCAACAAATCGTATTTTACATTGAAAAACTAAAAAAACTAGAAATAGATATGTCTGTATACACGGATAAAGTAATTGAATTCATATCAATTCTAATTGTAAATCTTGACTTTAGAAAAGAAAGCTTTTTCGTTATTATGGAAGATTTATACAATAATAAAAAAATGCTTGAAAAAATGTACATTTCAGCGTGTGAGAAAGCAAACAAGAAACCCGAATTAATTCTTGAACCGGAAGAAAATTATTCATCAAGAGAAATTATTTTAAAAGCATTAAATGAAAAAGAAAAAAATATTCAAGAAAGATTTTCAAAAATTAAAATCGAAAAGAATAAAAAAAATCTATATGAAATAATGATTAATCTTGTGTTTAACGCTTGTAATTGTTTGATAGAATTAAAAAACTTAAAAATAGATTTTCCTGAAGCAAAAAATGAAGTCTTAAAATTATTAAATACAACAAATTTTCCTGACTTAACTGACGAAGATTTAATATCAGTTATAAAAAATTTTTCAAAATGCAATTACAAAATTATGCAATTACTATATTCAACCATAATTGAGAAATATGGTCCTGTTAGCGAAATAAATGTACCATTATGTAAGAAAAAAGGCAAAGCAATACTTGTTTCAGGAAACAGTTTCCTTGATTTAGAAAAGATACTTACTGCCGTTGAAGGATTGAATATAAATGTTTATACACATCATGAAATGATTAGTGCATTTCAATACAAAGAATTCAACAAATTTACAAATTTAGTAGGACACTACCAAAAATCAGACAATAATTTTCAATTAGATTTCGCATCATTTCCCGGACCAATATATATATCAGGAAATGCTGTACCAAAAATTGATGTAATAAGAGGACAAATTTATACTTCAGAAAAATATCCTGCATTTGGTATTGCAAAAATAGAAAATAATAATTTTGAACCTCTAATCAATTATGCACTCGATTCTAAAGGATTTGACAAAGATAAAGAAATAAATAAAATTAAAATCGGCTACAACGAATCAGAAATTGATGAAAAAATAAATTTAATATCAAATAAATTTCAAAATAAAGAAATAAAAAAAGTATTCATCATAGGACTAATAGACCAATTCAATCAATCAAATGAATATATAAATGAATTTCTTAAAAATTGTCCTATAGATAACTATATTATTTCATTCTCATATAATTTTAACAGAGAGAATATATGGCACGTTAACTCATATTTCGATTTTTCAGTAGTTTATAAAATAATAGAAAAATTAACGCAAAATATACCAACAATAAAAGACGAAATTAGTGTATTTATAACAGATTGCAATACAACAACAATTGCACATATATTTAACTTTATTTATTTAGACATAAAAAATATTTTTCTTGGACCTTGCTGCCCTAATATTATTAATCCGGTTTTAATTGATGGACTATGCAGTTTATTCGATGTCAAATCTATAACAAATGCTGTTGATGATATTAATTCAATATAACAAAGAGCACATACAGTTTGAAACTGTATGTGCTCTTTTATTAACAATTATTGTTTATTTATATTTCTTATATATTAATACAGCATTATGTCCACCAAAACCAAAAGAATTAGTTAATGCAACATCAACATTCATTTTTTCAGCTTTGTTCGGTACATAGTTCAAATCAGCTACTTCTTCATCTAGATTTTCTAAATTAATTGTAGGCGGAACAATATCATTATTAATTGTCTTTATACATATAACTGATTCAGCAGCACCTGATGCACCAAGCATATGACCGGTTTCAGATTTTGTAGAACTAACTCTTAAATTTGGATTTACGGTTCTATCACCAAAAACATTTGCAATAGCCTTAGTTTCAGCAATATCTCCCAGATGAGTACTTGTACCATGGGTATTAATATATTGAACATCTTTTGCTTCAATTCCGGCATCTTTTAATGCAAATTCCATAGCTTTCGCAGCACTTAAGCCCTCAGGATGAGGTGCAACTACATCATATGCATCACCTGTTTGACCATAACCTATAATTTCAGCATAAATCTTCGCACCACGTTTTTTAGCATGTTCTAATTCTTCCAGTACTAAAACACCGGCACCTTCAGCCATTACAAAACCATCTCTGTCTTTATCATATGGTCTTGAAGCTTTTGTTGGTTCATCGTTACGTTTTGAAAGTGTTTTTGCAGCTGTAAATGCCCCTAAACCGATTGTACAGATTGCAGCTTCACTTCCGCCTGCAATTACGGCATCAGCTTCACCATATTGGATAGTTCTATATGCATCTCCGATACAATGTGCTGCAGTCGCACAAGCAGTTACTATTGCTTTATTTACACCTTTTGCACCAAACTCAATAGAAATTTTACCTGCACACATGTCACAGATTAACATTGGTATTGTAAATGGAGAACATTTTGTAGGACCTTTATTCAACATGGCTTCATAACTCTTTTCGATTGTATGGAAACCACCTGCAGCACTACCTACTATAACACCAAGTCTATATGGATCAATATCAGAGTCTTTAATACCTGAATCAGCAACAGCCTCTCTAGCTGCAACTATTGAATATTGTAAAAATTTATCAAGCCTCTTTGCTTCTTTTGGTTCAAAGTAATCAACAGGATTAAAAACAGATTCCTTTATTTCACCACCAATTAATACGGTATGACCTGTCATGTCTTCCATATTTTCGATTTTAGAAATAGCGCTTTTACCGTTTACAACTCCATCCCATAACTTTTCAGCTCCGACACCAAATGGAGATACAACGCCCATACCTGTTATTACTACTCGTCTTTTTGTCATCTCTTGCACCTATAAATATCTTTTTATAATTGAATGAGGAGAACTTGCAAACCAAGAACCCCTCATTAAAATTTTAATTAATTATTGAGCGATTAAGAATTTGCTTCAATGTAATTAACTGCATCTTGAACTGTAGCTATTTTTTCTGCATCTTCATCAGGAATTTCGCAACCGAATTCTTCTTCAAAAGCCATAACTAGTTCAACTGTATCTAAAGAATCAGCACCTAAATCTGCTGTAAAACTAGCTTCAGGAGTAACAGAGCTTTCATCAACGCTTAATTGTTCAACTACTACTTTTTTTACTCTTTCTAGAACGTCACTCATTTTTTTTTCTACCTCATTTTTAACTAATACTTAATTTTTATCATTCTTAATTTATTATACTATTTACATATATTTTTGCAAATTTGTAAACTATATAACAAGACCACCATCTACACCGATTACTTGTCCTGTAATATATGTTGCATCTTCTGCTAAGAATTTAACAGTTTTTGCAATATCTTCAGGTTGTCCAAGTCTCTTTAATGGTATATGTTCTACCATTTTTTCCGTATCTAAGTCTTTAGTCATATCAGTTTGGATAAATCCAGGAGCAATTGCATTAACTCTTATATTTCTTGAACCAAGTTCTTTTGCTAATGATTTAGTAAAACCTATTAATCCGGCTTTTGCTGCAGAATAATTAGCTTGACCTGCATTTCCATATTGGCCGACTATACTTGACATGTTTATAATACAACCTGAACGCTGTTTTATCATAGTTCTTATTATCGGACTTGTCATGTAAAACGCACTACTTAAGTTCGTATTAATCACAGCTTCCCAGTTTTCAGCACTCATTCTCATGAATAAACCATCACGAGTAATTCCTGCATTGTTAACTAAAACATCTATTTTTGAGAAATCAGCAAGTACCTCTTCTACTGCTTTTGCACATGCATCTTTATCTGCAACATTAAATTTATATGCTTTTGCATTAACATTTAATGACTTTAATTCTTCAATTGTGTTATTTGCAGCTTCATCATTTCCTGCATAACTTATAGCTACATCGTAACCTGCCTTTGCAAGTTCTATTGCACATGCTTTACCAATACCTCTTGATGCACCTGTAACTAATGCAACTTTATTTTCAGACATTATACAAGCTCCTTTTCTTTTATTTCAGCTACAACACTATTTAATGATTCAAAATCATAAATATTTAAAGTGTTGAGTTCTGAGCTAATCTTTTTATTTAATCCGGCAAGTACTTTTCCGGGACCTATTTCAATAAAATTAGTAGTATATTCTTGTGCTATTTTATTAATTGTTTGAGTCCACAACACAGAAGAACTTATCTGCATTGGTAATTTATTTCTTAATTCTTCACCTGAGAATGTTGGTTTTGCATCAACATTTGTAAATACAGGAATTTCAACATTGCTAAAATCATATTTATTTACAAAATCAGCAAATTCTTTACCAGATTCAACCATAAGTGGAGAATGGAACGCACCTGATACTGCCAAAGGAATCACTCTCTTTGCTCCTGCTTCTTTAAATAAATCAAGACTCTTATTAATTTCATCTTTATCGCCTGTAATTACAACCTGACCGGGAGAATTAAAGTTAGCGACATATACATTACTTAAATTCTTCGCAATTTTAATTACTGTTTCATCATCCAAGCCAAGTACAGCAGCCATGCCTCCTTGAGTGGACTCAGCCGCTTTATTCATTAAATTAGCTCTTTTTTGTATTAATTTTAAAACCGTTTTTAAATCAATTGCGCCTGAAACATATAATGCAGCATATTCACCTAAACTATGACCTGCACAACAAACAGGACTTATATTAATCTGTTCTCTAAGTGCTTCAAGTGCTGCGAGCGAAACTGTAAGTATACAAGGCTGAGAATTTATTGTTTTCATTAAATCTTCTTCAGAACCATTAAAACATAACTCAGCAATATCGTAACCTAGAATTTCATTTGCTGTGTCAAAAACTTTTTTTGCTGCAGGTGAATTTTGATATAAATCCAACCCCATGCCTACTTTTTGGGCACCTTGACCAGGAAATATAAACGCAAATTTTTTCATTATGCAATTCCTTCTCTTAATCTTACTACAGTTGTACCAACAGTCATACCGGCACCAAATCCTGTCAAGATTGCACTACAAGGAAGCTTCATTTTTCCGCTTTCAATAGCTTCAACTAATGCAATTGGAATGGATGCTGCAGAAGTATTTGCATAATCTTTTATATTTGAAATAACATTTTCAGGATTAAATTCTAAACGTTTTTCTAAAGCTTCTATGATTCTCATATTTGCTTGATGAGGTACTAGATAATCAATCTCATTCATTTTTAAACCTGATTTTGCAACACACTCTTCGATGTAAATAGGAAGTTTTGTAACAACATACTTATAAACTTCTTTACCATCCATTTTTACATACATTTTAGGTTCTTCATTTGGTTCAACCAAAGGACAATTTTTCCCTGGTGTTGGCATCTTTATAAAATCACCCAAATGACCTTCCGCTTTTAAATCAATGGAAAGTATGTCATCTTGGTCATCATCAGAAACTGTTAATACCATAGCGCCTGCACCATCACCAAAAAGAACACAAGAAGCTCTATCTGTCCAATCTAAACATCTTGAAACCGCATCAGTGGCAACAACTAATACATTTTTAGCCATGCTTGATTTTATTAAACCTCTAGAGATTCCCATTCCATATATAAGACCTGAACAAGCTGCTGTAATATCAAAACAAGCTGCATTTACAGCGCCTATAGCTGCTTGTATTTCACATGCAGAAGATGGATATATATGAGTACCTAAACTAGCCGCAGCAATAATATAGTCAATATCTTCAACATTAATTTTTGCTTTTTCCAATGCTTTTTTTGCTGCGCCAATTCCCATTTCAACTGCTGATTCATTACCAGACAATACATGTCTTCGTTCAATACCGGTTCTTGTTCTTATCCATTCATCTGATGTATCAATTATTTTTGTTAAATCATCATTTGTAATTACAGTTTTTGGCACTTGAAACCCTAATCCTGCAATTTTTATTGGAATATTCATTTTATTCTATCTCCCCATAATAAGATGCAATACTTTTATTTACGCCGGCTTCTACTGCATTATATGCAACCTTAACTGCATTTTTAATAGCATAAGCAGAAGAACGTCCGTGACAAATAACTGTTATTCCCTTTACACCAAGTAATAATGCACCACCAAATTCTTCGTAATTAACTTTTGCATACATTTTCTTTAATATCGGTCTAACTAAGAAACCTATCATTTTGGTAATAGGATCATGATAAAATTCTTGCTTAACCATATAGAAGAACATTCTTGCAACACCTTCAATTGTTTTCAATGTTACGTTTCCGACAAAACCGTCACAAACAATTACATCACAATTGCCTAAGAAAATTTCTTTTCCTTCTGCATTTCCAATGAAGTTCAATTTATCTTTATTTTCTTCAAATATCTTATATGTATCCTTTGCAAGTTCATCACCTTTACCTGCTTCTTCACCGATATTTAATAAAGCCACTCTAGGATTTTCTATTCCTAAAACAGACTTTGCATATGTAGAACCCATTATACCAAATTGATATAACATCTCAGGAGTACAATCTGTATTTGCACCTGAGTCCATTAAAACCAAAGGTCCTTTCATTGTGGGTAATACTGTCGCAATTGCAGGTCTTTCTATACCATGAAGCCTTCCAAGTCCAAAAAGACTTGCACCCATAGCTGCACCTGTTGAACCTGCTGCAACAACGGCATCTGAACTTCCTGTCACTACTGCATTAACGGATAGTACTATAGAGGAATTTTTCTTTTTTCTTATTGCTTGTCCTGGCGCTTCACCCATTTCTATTACTTCTGAAGCATGAGTCTTTTTTATATCAAGCTTTTTTGTATTGACCTTTATTTTTTTAGCTGCAAACATTCCTCCGCCTACAACTATTCCTTCCTGATCAATACGGTCAAGCTCTCTTTCAATGTCATACAACTTACCCACTAACTCAATGGGAATATTATATTCCATTGCCGCCCATACAGCACCCTCTACTACCGCTTTAGGAGCATAATCTCCTCCCATCGCATCTATAGCTATCCTAGTCATACTTTCCTATATCCCCATTTTCTATTTGTTATTATTCAGCGTCTTTTACTTCTGCTTTTTCAGCTTTTTTGCTTACTTTTACGCCTTTATATGTTCCACATTCTGTACATACTGTATGTGTTAATACTGTTGCACCGCAATTTGTACAAATTGTTGTTTCAGGAACTGATCCTTTCCAATTTGCTCTTCTCTTTGCTTGTGCTGATTTACCTGTTCTTTTCTTTGGTACTGCCATGATTTTATTCCTTCTCTAGTTTTATATTTTTAAATACTTCTAATCTCGGATCTGTGAAATCTGTTTTTATATATTTATTAACAATTTCACTTCCATTACAATTTATATCACAAACAAGCTTATTTGGTATATGTAATATTACACTTTGGTAAACAAAATCTGAAATATTTATTTCATCTTTACCATTTAAATCTTCTATAAAGCAATCTTGTTTAATCTCAAACTCGCCTGTATTACTGCAAAATGAACTATCTTGCGAAAAAAACTCTTCTACCTCTATATTAAATTCTTTTGTAAATTCTTTTAAACATAAATCACAAATTAAATTTAATTTTGCATTTATTTGACCACTTATTTTTATAAGTGAACCGATTATTTCTAATTTTAAATTGGCAGACACAGGCACTTCTTTATTAAATTCTTCAAATATCTCTGAAAAATTTATTTGTTTCACCTTGTTCTCTGTATTATCTATCTCTGATATCCTAATATACATATTTTTTTATTTTAAATAGAAGATATTTTTTGTCAAATAAAAAGGAACATTTAAAATGTTCCTTTTTATTTTTATTTCTAACCGCCTCCTGCGTTATACGAGAACGATCGCTGCAGATTTTGTTGCAACATTTGGTCAGCAGATTGCAATTCTGTATTTGCAGCTTGCAATTGAGTTTGTACCTTTTGCATTCTCATTTGCAAATGTTTATCTAAATTTTCTAACTCTACTTTTCTTGCCTCCAACTGTTTTACGGCAGGCGAATCCGTATTTCCTATATCACTTATTTGACTGGTTAATTGTGAAATAGTATCTGTAAGACTAAGCTTTTGTGTAGTTATATCATTTAACTTACTTTCAAGCTTATTTATGTATGATGTTAGATACATCTTTCTACTAAATGCAATTAAAAATCCCATTGATTTTACCTTGTTTGATTAAGTGACCTGCCTTTTAAAAACACATGCTCTGAATTCTGCGCAAGAATCAGTTCTGTTTTTTTTAGTTTGTATTTTTCATAATTAATACGGTATTCGATTTTTTTTAGTTTTTGTTTCACTGTCGCAATATCTTTAATATAAGCCAATGTACTTGCTATAAATATCTTTATTGGGTTATTCTTTTTCAAGAATGCTCTAGTGAAATTCAAAAAATTCCTTACCCTATTTATATGAAGTTGTAGTGTCGCCTTAGCCTTGGGTTTCGCCACAAAAGTTCTCCTTGCTTTGACAAGACTACATTAATACTAAAACATTTGAATAATATTTATTGCCTGTTACTTTAATATTATAAATAGCCTCGTCTTTACCTTGCTTATTTATAAAACATTGATATTACTGGTTATTCTATCGGATTAACAATTTCTTTCTTTAATTTTTTTAGAATAAAAATAAAAAAAAATTTACATTTTTTTACAAAAATGCAAATCCTTTTTTATATTTCTCTTATCTATTTATAAAAATTAACTACATCATTTATTAGATTAATAACCTTTGTTGTAATTTCTTCTATATATTCTGCACTTGTTAAACCGTTGATAACAATATCTGCATTTTGCATTGTCGGTCTTATATATATTTGCGCAGTTGTATTAACATCATTAAACTGATGTTCCGCTGCACTACCTGTTTTACCTCTCAGGATTGCTCTTGTGAACCAACGTTCTTTTATTTTTTCAAAAGGGGTAAATACATATACCTTTATATCAAATAAATCTACTAACTCATCACCCAAAACATACAAACCTTCGGCTAAAATAGCTCTCGTCGGGTTTTTATATGCACGATTTGGAATACTTTCACATGTCACAAAGTCATATTCTGGAGCATTTACACCGCATCCGTTTTTCAAACTTATCAAATGAGCACGCATTAAATCCAGATTTATAGCATCAGGCTTATCAAAACTAAAGCCTGTTTTGTATAATTCTTCATAACTGCCTGCTGCTTTTAATTCTTCAGATGTATCTTTATAATAATCATCACAACATAATGTTGTATATGTCTCATTAAATAATTTCTTTCTTAAAGCTTTTGAAACATAATTCACTAATGTAGTCTTCCCTGATGCAGATTCACCAGTTATTCCAATTAAACATTGTTTCTGTTTATTCATTAAAAACTCTTTTACTGTTTTTATTATCAGTTTTTCGTTTATAGAGAGAATAAGAGGCTGTTTTTGTTGTCTATCTTCTTCTAGTATATCTTTTATTCCGTCAACTATCTTAAACACAGCAATACTAATATCTCTCTCTTGAGAAATTTTGTATTGCGCTGTTTCCAATATACCGTCTTTTGACATTTAATACTCCACTCTTATAGCTTCTCACAAATATAAAATGCAATTATAAAATAATTTGTTAGGTCATGTACTCAATCTTAACATTTTTTACAATATTTTTTTATATATTCTTCTATTTCATTTATTCTTTCGTCTACGAGCATTTTTACAAAATCACATCTCTCTTTAATTTGTTTCTCATTATCTATTTTTCTTGAAAATAAAAATTGTTTTTTTGTATTTGCAATTAGACCTTCTTTTAATTCTTTAATTTTATAATATATTGATATATCTATGTACTTAGTATCTTCATACATTGTAGATAAAATTTCATTAATTGTAAAAAGAGCATCAATCGGTTTATTCTTTAATATTGCATTTCTCAAAAATCTAAAATTTTGTTGAATTTTTTTATACGAACTTAATATTTTTTTCTTTTTTTCAATTATAGTTTTAGTAAAATAATTTATCGTTGATTGATAACCTTGATATATTAACTTTTCTTTTTCTTCTTGACTTATATTGAAATCAAATAAAATAACATTTTTTGTATCTAAAATAATATAGTCATACCTATCATTTTCATGATTCAAATTATAAACATTTTCTGTACACAAATACCAAATTGTACTTATTACAGAATTTAGATAATCTAATGGATTTTTTATATCTGTACTATCCTTTGTACCTTCTAATCTAAACTCTAAAATTCTATTATTTGAAGTATTTAAATCATTATAAATATTACAACCAGCCCAACTCTTTATCAAATCTCCATCTACCAGTATTGCATCACCTATACTTATTGGTTTCATTAATCCAGGCATACAGGCTGACGTTCTTATTGCAAATGCTACTTCTTCTTCAGGCGTATTTTCTTTCGAAAAAATATATGGAGTATTAGTATTTATATCTAATGTTAAAATATGTAAATTCTTATCCAGATCTTTAAATTTTACCTTTGAATTTTCTCTATATCTGTCTCCCAGAACTTTTATGCCGATTTTTTCTCTTAACCAATCAAGAAATATTTCACCTTTACTTAAAGAAATATCAGTATTAAATAAATTTATATTAATATCCCTAAACATATTAAAATTGAAATTAAAAAACATTTCTTGTATTTCTTTTTCATCATATCCTGCGGCCAATAATCCGGCAAATACTGCACCGACTGACGAACCTGCTATATTATCGAATTCTATACCCAATTCTTTAAGCGCTTTTAATACACCGATATAGCACATTCCTCGAACACCGCCACCACCAAATATACAATTATATTTAATTGAATTTTCCAAAACTAAACCTCACTTATACAATAAATAATAGCCTAAAAATTCTACAATTGGAACTTTTAGGCTATATATATTAATTTATCTTAAAGACTACTGACAATTAGCGGCTTCTTCTTCCGTAACACCTTTTATGGTTAAGCTTACTTTACCTCTATCATCAATTTTTATAATTTTAACAGTTACTATATCACCAACATTAAGTTTTCCTTCAATTGTATCAATTCTTTCTTTGCATACTTGAGATATATGCACCATTCCGTCTTTTCCTGGAGCCAATTCTATAAATGCACCGAATTGTACAATTTTAACAACTTTACCTTTACATACTAAACCTTCAACAGGTTTAAATGTCATTTGGCTAATCATATGTCTTGCAATATCTGCACCTTCTTTGTCGTTTGAAGTTATTGTAACTCTGCCATCATCTTGAATATCTATTTCTGCACCTGAAGCTTCAATTATACCTCTTATATTTTTTCCTCCAGGTCCGATTACAGTTCCGATATCTTCAGTTGGAATAGTCATTGTAAATATTCTCGGTGCATATGGTGAAAGTTCTTTAGCCGGCTCTGTAATAACTTCTCTCATTTTTGACAAAATGTGAAGTCTTCCTTCTTTTGCTTGTGCTAATGCTTTCCTCAATGTATCATTTGCAATACCTTTTGCCTTCATATCCATTTGAAGAGCTGTAATACCATCATCATTTCCTGTAACTTTAAAATCCATGTCTCCAAGGAAATCTTCTATTCCTTGAATATCTGTCAATACAACAGGTTCTCGTCCGGGCTCTGTAATCATACCCATTGCAACACCACCTATCATACATTTTACAGGAACACCAGCATTCATTAAAGCCATTGATGAGCCGCAAGTTGAACCCATTGATGTTGATCCGTTTGATTCTAATACATCAGAAGTAACTCTTATTGTATATCCAAATTCTTCTTGTGATGGAAGTGCTGGTACATTTGCTCTTTCTGCTAAATTTCCATGACCTACTTCTCTTCTTCCAGGGCCTCTTAATGGTTTTACTTCGCCAACTGAATATCCCGGGAATATATATTTATGCATGTAATATTTTTCTGTTTCAGGATCAACACCATCCAGTTCTTGTTTCATACCAGGACCAGCCAATGTTGCAACAGATAATATTTGTGTTTGTCCTCTTGTAAATACAGCACTACCGTGAGCCCTTGGAATAACACCAACTTCACACCAAATAGGTCTTACTTCATTTGGTTTTCTTCCATCTGCACGAACACCTTCATCCAAAATCATAGCACGCATTATTTTCTTTTCTGCTGCTTTAAATTCTTCTGCAACAAAGTCGATACCGGTTTCTTCTATAATCTTGTGAATATAATGATCTTCAGGAAGTGCTTCAACTTTTTCTTTTACAAGTTTTTTCGCTTCATCAAGCTTATCTTGTCTATATTTTCTGTCAAAATTATGATATGCGTCGAAAATCATATCATGTGCAACTTCGTTAATTAAATTTTTAAGTTCTGTTGTATCATACGGATTTACAAACTCTTCTCTGACAACACCGCAATCTTGAGCAAATTGAAGTTGCGCTTCACATTGTTTCTTAATTTCAACTTGAGCAAATTCAACAGCTTCCATAATTTCATCTTCAGTAACGAATTTACATCCGGCTTCAACCATAATAACGCTGTCATGTGTACCTGCAACAACAATATCCAAGTTAGATTTATCAGCTTCTTGGTGAGTTGGATTTGCTATTAACTGACCATCAATTTTTGAAACTCTAACAGCACCAATAGGACCTTCAAATGGTGCACCAGACAACATAAGAGCAGCAGAAGCCCCTAACATAGCCAAAGTATCAGGTTGATTTTGTTGATCGTAGCTAAACAATTGAGCTACTATTTGAATATCATTTCTATATCCTTTTGGGAATAGAGGTCTAATAGGTCTATCAATCAATCTTGATACCAATATAGCTTTATCACTTGCTTTACCTTCACTTCTGTTATATCCTCCTGGAATTCTGCCTATCGCAGACATTCTTTCTTCATAATCAATCAATAATGGGAAAAAGTCTATACCAACTCTTGGTTCAGGGCTTACACAACAATGTATAAACAACATCGTATCTCCACATCTTACCGTAACTGAGCTGGTAGCTGATTTCGCATACTTGCCTGTTTCTATGGTAACGACCTTACCGCCTACAGGTATTTCAATTTTCTTTGTTTCTACCATGTTTTTCTCTTTTCTTTTTATACACTTCTAATTTCTGCTTTATTATAACTTAAATATTTTTTTGTGTATATTTAATAAATCTATAATATGTCCGAGAGAAAATTCACGATAAGCTGTAAGAGTGAGTGAATTTTTTACAACACGAACCAAAAACTTTGTTTTTGAGTGAGCTTGTATCAGTAGTGAAACGAAGGTAAGCAGCGTTTTTTAAAGGTGAGTACTTTGTTAGCGAGGATGACTCAATAACAAAGTGAGATACTAGATTAAATTCTCTATTTTGTTGATTTATTTATAAGAACATGTTATTTTTAATATAGTTTTAATTTTTATGAAAATTATGAAAAAAATACTTATATATAATATATTACTTATTATTTTTTTATTTTTTATTGTTGAATATATATTCTATTATGTAGAAGTTATAAGACCTAGTACTCCTTTTTTTATGGTATATAAGATTTCTCCATTAAAAAGATTTGAAAAAATGTATTATACAACACTGAATAATTATATATGTCGGTCTTGTATTGATAATAAAGAGAATGAAAATAAAACTTTGAATAATGATGAGCCAATGATTAATTTTAGACCAATACTTATTGGTAATAGTAGTGATATTATAACAAAAAAATTACCAATTGTATTATTTGGTTGTTCTTATACGTATGGTTGGAATTTAGATAATAATCAAACTTTTTCCTATAAACTTTATAAAAAAACAGGCAGAACTGTATTTAATTTTGGAATAGTCGGAGCTGGTGTACAGCAAACTTTATTTATGTTGCAGAATAATATTTTAAAATGTATTCCTCAACCTGAATATGTAATTTATACATTTATTTGCGACCATATTAATAGAATGAATGTTTGTTTCTATTTTGATGAATATGGGGTAATTTATTATAAATATAATAAAAATAAAGATTTAGTATTAATGTCTGATTTAGATTTATATTACTGGCATTCATACATATTAAGAAGAATATATAATTTACTTTATGAAAAAAAATTGTTAATGTATAAGCGAGATAATAATGAATTTTTATTGAAACATTTTTTAGCAGTTAATAACGAAATAAAAAAGAGTTCTAATAATACAAAATTTGTACTTTTTGTATATGATTGCGATTCTATAATAGAAAATATAGAAGAAGAATTGAAAAAAAATGGGATTATTGTTATATATTTATCTCAACTTTCTAAAGAAAATTTTTCGGATAAAAAATATATGGTTGACGATTCTCATCCAAGTGAGAAAGCTTGGGATATAATTGTTCCTTTATTAATAAAAAAATTAAATATTTAATAATTTATTTTTAAAGAAAATTGTTATAGTATGAAAATATGAATGGACGTGTTATTAAGATATTCTCAGATTTTTATTATGTTGAAACTTCAATTGGCGTTATTGAAGCTAAGCTTAAAACAGTTTTAAAAAAACAAAAAGCCCAAGTTTATACAGGAGATTATGTTAAACTTGAACAACTTGATAAAAATTCTATGCAGGCTTTTATTGTTGAAATTCTGGACAGAAAAACATTAATTTCAAGACCTAAAGTTGCAAATGTATCACAAGTAATTATTGTATCTGCATTAAAAGAACCTGATTTGAATTTTGAACAACTGAACAGATATATTGCGCACTGTGAATATCATAAACTAAAACCGATTTTATGTTTCAACAAAGAAGACATAGAAGAATTTGACGATTTAAAAGCACAAATTATTGATATATATGTGCCATTAAATTATCAAGTTATTTTTACATCTGCACTTACAAAAACAGGGCTAGATCAAATTGAACCAATATTAGAGAAGAACACCTCAATTCTTTGCGGGGCTTCAGGAGTTGGAAAATCTTCAATAATAAATGCTATTTTAAATACTTCAAGACAAAGAATACTCCCTGTCAGTGACAAGACAAAGAAAGGTGTTCATACAACAAGACATTGTGAATTAATTGAAGTTCAAAAAAATGCTTTTATTGTTGATACGCCCGGCTTTTCACACTTAAAATTTGATTTCTTATTACCAAGTGAAATTAAAAATCTGTTTGTAGAAATGAAAGATTACGATTATGTTTGTAAATACAAAGACTGTTTGCACATAAATGAAGATGGTTGTTCTTATAAAGAAATCATAATGAACATGGATGAAACACGATTTGAAAGTTATAAAAAATTTGTAACGGAAGCTAAAGAATACGAAGAAAGAATTTCAAAAGAATCAATAAAAGATGAAAAAAATACAAAATTCAATCAAAATAAGATAATGGCAAAGATTTCACATAAAAAAAGAGCCGTTTCCAGAAAAACATTAAAACAAAATATGTATAAGGATGAGATAGAATAAATTTATGAACGATTTTGCAAAAGAAAAATATAATAAATTAAAAAACATTGTAGATGAACATATAGATAAATATATTGAAATTGTATACCCTGAAAGTGTATATAAATCTATGAAATATTCGCTTCTTGCAGGAGGTAAAAGACTAAGACCGGTAATGGCTATAGAAACAGCAACTATTTTAGGCGCATCTATAGAACAAATTATTCCTACGGCTGCAGCTATAGAGATGCTACATTGCCAAAGTTTAATTCACGATGATTTGCCTTGCATGGACAATGATGATTTCAGAAGAGGCAAGCCTACAAATCATAAGGTTTTTGGTGAATCTACTGCAGTTTTGGCCGGTGATGCGCTTCTAAGTTTCGCGCCAAAAATTATTATAGATAAAACGCCATCATCGGTTAAACCTGAAACAATACTTAAGGTCCTAAACGAATTTTTTATGGCAGCAGGTGTTGATGGAATTATTTCAGGTCAAATTGTTGATATAGATTCAGAAAAAAAAAAAATATCTAAAGAAACTCTTGATTTTATATATGAATACAAAACAGCAAGACTTTTTAAATTAGCAGTTCGTTCAGGTGCTATAATTGCAGGTGCTAATGAAAAACAGCTTGAAGATTTAACAAAATTTGCACAATATTACGGTCATGCTTTTCAAATATATGATGATATCCTTGATGTAACTGCAACTTTGGAAGAAATTGGTAAAACACCCGGAAAAGATATAAATGCAGAAAAATCAACATATGTTTCCATGTATGGATTGGAAGAAGCAAAAAAACAAGCACTATTCCTTTGTAACAAAGCTTGTGATATACTAAATTCAAATAATATTAAATCTGAAATTTTAATAGGAATAGTAGAAAAGATTTCCAAAATCCTAGGTAAGCATTAAAAAAAACATATATTCATTCAGAATAAAGTATGACAAATTTAAAAAAAATAATATTTTTAAATATAATATTGACTTTTTTATTGTACTTATGTTGTGACTACTATGTTTACAATAAATGGAAAAAAATTTCTATTTCTCAAAAAACATATATATATGAAAATCTAAATTTTGTGAATGACATATTTATTTTTCCAATATCAAATTTTAGTAGAGCTATAAAACTTGCAGATGAGGAAAAAGGAAAAAGCGAAAGAATTTTTTTTAGAAAAACTATTTTTGATGAAACAGCATATAAGAAAAAACCAATTTTATTATATGGATGCTCATTTACTTTTGGTTCCGGTCTTAACGATAATCAAACTTTATCTTTTAAACTTCAAAAAGAAACAAATAGAATTGTTTACAATAAAGGTTTAGCAGGATACGGAATACAACATATGTTATATCACGTTCAATACCAGTTAGAAAATTTATTAAATAAAAAAAAATTAGAAGAACCTGAATTTGTAATATACACATTTATAGATGATCATATATTCAGATTATATAAACCAAATGATTTTTTCGACAAATACGCTATGTTTTATAAATATGACAAAAAAAATACAAGACTTATTCCTATATCTGATTTTGATTTCTTGTTTTGGAGCTCACATATCTTGAGAAATTTATATTTTATAAATACAGACAAAACTTTTAAATATAATGATGGAATTATTTTATTAGATGAAAATAAGAAAAATTTTCTTTTAAAACATTTTGTAGAAACAAATAAAGAACTGAAAGAAATTTGTCCTAATACAAATTTTGTAATATTTGTTTATAATGGAGATTATTTAATTAAACAAATAGAAAAAGACTTAATTAGTAATAAAATCCAAATAGTATATTTATCTGAATTAACTAATATAGACTTTTCTAAAGATAAATATAAGATATCAGATGGACAACACCCTTCTGAAGCAGCTTGGGATATAATTGCACCTTTATTAGCAAATAAATTGAAACTATAAATAAAAATTGCAATTACAACAAAATTTGTACAATATTACGGTCATGCTTTTCAAATATATGAAGATATCCTTGATGTAACTACAACTTTGGACGAAATTGTAAAATCTCAGGAAAAATATATAAATTCAGAAAAATCAACATGCGTTTCGATTTATGGATTAGATGAAGCAAAAAAACAAGCACTATTCCTTTGTGATAAAGCTTGTGATATACTAAACACAAATAATATTAAATCTGAGATTTTATTAGGAATAGTAGAAAAAATTTCCGAAGGGATAAATAAATGTTCTTAAACACAAGTTATGAAATAATTATTAATGGTATCGAAGCAGCTATTTTGGCTCAATTATTAAAATTCATAGGCCATTACATAAAAACAAAAGATATAGATTTTCAAGTTTTAGCAACAACTGGTGGTATGCCAAGCTCTCATACATCTGGTGTTATTGCCTTATCTACAACTGTTGGACTTATATGCGGTTTTGATTCTGTTGAATTTGCCATAGCAATAGGTTATTCGCTTGTTGTAATGTATGATGCAGCCGGTTTAAGACGATCAACAGGTAAAATTGCTGCTTGTTTAAATAAAATTCGAGAAGATTTCTATACAAATAAACCAATGCCGGTTGAAAGATTAAAAGAATTATTGGGGCATACACCTTTTGAGGTTTTTGTAGGGGCTCTTTTGGGAATATATATATCCTTTGTAAATCATTTTTATCTTTTTCAATAGGAAATAATGAACAATATAGATTTTTTTAATAATTTTTCAGATGCAGTTTGTGTATTTTTAAATGACAATAATGTTGTTTTTCAGAATACTACCTTTTTTGCTGAATTTAATAATTTTGAAAATATAGAAAAATTTAAAAAACATTTCAACTTTAATCTATGTTTTCTTTCTATGGAGAATATTATAAACAAGACCCCAATTGATTTTCTACTACAATCAAAAGAAAATTTTCACACAATTTGTACATATCAAGATATCAATGACGAATATAAATATTACTATATACATACGTTTAAATACGAAAAATATAAAATTGTAATATTCAAAGACATCACAACAATTGATAAAATAGAATCTATAAAAAATAAATACAAAAAGCTGGAAGATTTATACAAAGAAGAAAAAAAGTCTACCGATAAATTTGCTAAACTACAAGAACACGCCCAAGCACAAGTATTAAAAATGGGAATAATAAACAGAATTTCACTTGTTATTAGAGAAACAAATGATATAGAATCGATATTATCTTCTACATTGGAAGAAATTCATAATTTATTAGGTTCATATAAAACATATTTTTCTATGAAAGAAAGAAATGGATTTAAGGTTAAATATTCTGTTTTAAACAATGATATAGAAATCAATTTACTAACAGAATATGAAGATGAAATTCATACTCAGATAAAGAATAAAAATATTGTAGCCTCAAATTGCTTAAAAGAGTTTTTAAACTCGGATAAATTTTTAACAAAAGGAATAAAACGAATTATCATTCCCGTATATAATAAAAATAAATTACTTGGAATTATAGTCACACTTACAAAACAAAAATTCAATTTAGATGATAACAAGGAAATATTGCAATCAATTTCAGTTCAATTAGCAAGTTCTATAATACAAGCAGGACTAATTCAACAACTTAACAAGAAAAATAAAAAACTTCAAAAAACCTTAAACGAACTAAAAAATACACAAATGCAATTAATAAATACGGAAAAAATGGCATCTATTGGGCAATTGGTATCAGGAGTAGCACATGAAATCAATACACCTCTTGCTTCTATAAATTCAAACAATACATTAATAAAAAAAATATTATCTTCGTCTGAAACCATATCTAATAATCAGCTTGAAATTTTAAGAGATTTAAATTCGATTGATATTGAAGCAGCAAATAGAATTTCAAACATTGTAAAATCATTAAAAAGATTTGTTCGATTAGACGAAGCTGAATTTCAAGAAGCAGATATAAATAAGGAATTAGATTTAACATTAAAACTAATAGCCCATGAAATTAAAGACAATATTACTATTGAAAAACAATATTCGGAATTACCGCCTATATTATGCAGTGTTAATATGTTAAACCAAGTTTTTATGAATATCTTAGTTAATGCTTGCCACAGTATTATTGATAATAAAGCAGGTAAAATCATTATTACAACTTCCTTTGATGAAAAATTCCTGTACGTTAAAATAAAGGACAATGGTATTGGGATTCCAACAGAACAACAAAATAAAATTTTCAACGTAGGATTTACTACAAAGAAAATTGGGATAGGTACTGGTTTGGGACTATCTATTTCAAAAAAAATTATAGAACTACATAAAGGAAATATTACTTTTACATCAAAAGAAAATACAGGTACAGAGTTTACAATAAGTATTCCGTTCAATCATTAGTCATATATTTTTCAACGATAGTTGGAAGAATCAAATCCCAAGCTTGTTCTGTCGGATGTATATTATCGGGAAGCCAGTATTTTGGGTCATATATATCAATATTTCCAAGTATATCTTTGACTCTTACCACATTTATACCATATGATTCAAGTTCTTTGACCTCATAATCAGGTAACTCTTTTTTCGACAATTCAGGAAATTCAATAAAAATAAACTTGGAATTCGGATATCTTTTTTGAGAAATATTATAAGTTTCTTTCATAATTCTATTAAACAATTTAAAATTATAACTTTCATCTTTTGCTTGTTCATAAACAATTTTATTAAGAATTCTTTTAACAAAGAAAGAAGAATATAATGGGTTAAATTGAGGTGTTATATCAACTAAATTTCCATCAATAATTTTATAACGCAAATTAAACATATCAATTAGTGGATTAACCTGATAGTTATATAATCTTTGAATATGGTTCCAAATAAAAGTATAAATAACATATTCGACAGACTTTGCATTATTCATAATATTATCATCCATAATTTGATAATACATAAACTGGGTACCAGTAGCACCTTTGGCTTTATTTATACAGCTTTTTCCTGTCAACTGAGATATTTTATAACAAGGTGTTTGATTATCATTTAAACCTGCCCCTTCTGCAAAAGAACATCCAAACCATAAAATGTTATTTGCACTATTTTTTATAAAAGAATTTCTATAAATTTCAGTATTAAATGGTTTTAATAATCTATACTTTGTTTTATATTGTCTTGTACTATTTGCCTCAAGCCTATCTGCCTGCCTTTTAAAGTTTTCATTTTCTATTTTAGTCTTATTAAAAGAATAAAATTCAACTAAAGACAAAAAAAGAAGAATTAATAATATATTTATAAATATTCTTTTAAGCATGAAAAACTCACTATTCCTTTGTTGTAATTTTAACATATATAAACATAGCAAGTTAATTTATGTTTATTATATAATTTGTTCAAAAGAGGTTAATTATGAGTATAAAAGCACAAAAAGGAACAAAAGATATTTTACCTGAAGAAATATCAAATTGGCAAAACATAGAAAAAGTTGCAAATGAAGTATTTTCAAAAGCTAATTTTAAAGAAATAAGAACACCTATATTTGAAGATACGGCATTATTCGAACGTGGGGTTGGAGATACTACAGACATTGTTAATAAAGAGATGTACACTTTTACAAAAAGTGACAGGAGCATAACATTACGCCCTGAAAATACAGCAGGTGTTGTAAGGGCATATTTGGAACATAACTTTTACAGAGAAAGTCCTCCTATAAAATTTTGGTACAAAGGTCCAATGTTCAGATACGAAAGACCACAAGCCGGAAGACAAAGACAATTCCATCAAATTGGGGTGGAAATGTTTGGCGTAGAAGATGCTTCAGCAGATGTTGAGTGTATCGTTTTAGCTACAGAGTTTTTAAAAGGATTGGGATTAAATGACTTAGTAGTTGAAATAAACTCATTAGGTTGCAGCGTTTGCAGGAAAGAATATAAAGAACAACTAAAGAAAGCAATTGCACCATTTTTAAGCGGTTTATGTGAAGATTGCAGAAATCGTTATGAAAAAAATCCTTTAAGAATCTTGGATTGCAAAAATGAGACTTGCAATAAATTATTTGAAGAAAATCATTTGAAAGAATCAGTATCAGGAATAAAATTATGTAATGATTGCTCTAATCACTATGAAAAATTAAAATCATATTTAAATGCACTAAATATAAAATATGTTGAAAATACTTTTTTAGTAAGAGGATTAGATTATTATACAAGAACAGTATTTGAAATAAAGTCAAATAATTTAGGATCACAAAATGCTGTATGTGGTGGCGGAAGATATGACGGATTAGTAGAAACTCTTGGTGGTCCACATACACCAGCTGTTGGTTGGGCTATGGGTGTTGAAAGATTAAATGCATTAATACCAAAATTAGAATCACCAAAAATTGATTATTTTGTTGTATCTGATAATCAAATTGAAGCAATAAAACTTGTTGATAAATTAAGGAGAAAAGGCTTATCAGCAGAATTCGATTATACATCAAGAAAGTTTGCAAAACAGCTTGAAAAAGCAGCGAAAATAGCAAAACATGCAATTATTCTAGGTGAAGACGAGATAAAAAATAACTATCTGACTGTAAAAAATCTTTCAGATTCAACACAAATGAAAAAAACGATAGAAGAATTAATATAAAATAATTAATATATTAAATGCTTAACAGCAGACAACTCTTCGTAAGCAGCACCAGCTTCGGAGAGTTCTTCTATTGTTATACCAAATAGTCCAATAAAATTTTTTGTTTTATCATTTAAACTATTAGACCTTATATCAGAAAGAACCTGAGATATAATATCCTCTCTTTTTAAAGTACTACCTTTTAAATCTGTATTTTTATTAAAAATTCTCTTTTTTGACTTGCCCATTATATTTGTTCCTCCTATCATTGTATATATATTTTCTTGTCTTTACAAGATTATTGACAAAGATTTAATGTTAATAAATGTAAAAAAAAAGTAAAATACAGTATAGATTTCGCAATTTTTAATTTTTTTGACATTTATCTCTGTAAGCATCTTACTTAAAGGAGTAATTAGTATGAGAATTAGTAATATTTCGGCAAATACACAATATAGTATAATAAAGAGAACAAACAAGCAGAATAATACTAATAACACAGCAAAAACGAATTCAATCGCTTTTGGAAACGGTCCAGACAATCTAAAAAGAATAGGATTGGCTGGAACAGCAGCTTTAATGGGACTTGGCTTAACAGGATGCAATACACAGCAAGCAAATGTCCCCCCTGCAGAGTCTAATATAGTTGAAAGTAGCGTAGAAAATCAAAGTGCAGATAATATTGCCAATAAAATTGATGCAATAAAATCATCTGATATTCAAGATAAAACATATCTGGCTGATATATCTTTACAATCACTTCCTGTAACAGAATTTTATTTTACTAACTCTGATGGAGTTATTTTGTTAAAGCCTGATAAAGATGTTCCTACAAACGAGTCTGGTTCTGTCATTGTAACTATTACAGAAAAAGAATCTGAATTAGCTGACGAAGGTGCAACGCTAGGTGAAATCATTGAGAAAGTTTATTCTAATGCACTAAATTCATATGAAGGCGAACAAAAAACTGCTATTTACAATAAATTGATTGATGAAACTATTCAATCAAATCCGGGATTAGCAGAATTCATTCAAGCAGAATTAGGTGAAAATGCTACAAGCTATGAGAGAATAAGTAATTTAAATTTATACAAAGGTAAATCAAGTTCTGATCAAGTTTTAGATACAAGATTAATTACTCTTCCTTCATCTGTGGTATATCAAGTTCAAGCAGAACAACCTGAAAACGCTGATTTCTGTTATTCTATGGATTCATATTTTCCGAAAGACACAATAGCAAGCGTTGTTGAAGATTCTGACAAGCTATTAGAAGGAGAATATTCTTCTTTATCTGATTTGATATATGGACAATATGGAGATGATATTTCAGATGAAGCATACAGAGACATCGTATATGCAATAGTAAATTCTCCTGAAAACGCTGAAAATTTTGAAAATGTACTTGACGATATGAACTTTTACAGTATCCTTTACTCAGGAAGTATTACCGATTTAAACAGAACTTTAGATGAAAATACAGATAAAGAAATGATTGGTTTGGTTCTCCCATCTGTCACAACTTTAAGAACACAAGCTCATAATGCAGATACTACAAATACAGACAAAGATGGAATTATATATCAAATTTCTCCAGCTGCTGTTGAAGAAGGACAAAATGATAGAATTATTCTAATACAAGACAATAAGAATACAGATGGAAAAATGAAATCTGGTGAAATATACACTCTTCAAGATGCTTTGCAATTCTATTCGTCTCCGAATGGCGAAGGCAGATTTGCTAATGTAGTGGATGGTAAATTAGTCTTAAATTCAAACATAGACTATAGTGAAGAATTTTCAAAAAATATTTTGCAACAAATAGTTTATGCAAATTTAGATATTTTTGCTACAGAATATGAAGATAAAAATGGTATTCATAGATATGGTGTCTTTGATGTAGAACCTGGTTATGATACAGAAGGGAAATCACTAGAAGAGATTATACAGCATTCTTCTATAAATATAGATAGAATGATGGATTACAGTTTTGTAGATGATAATGGTGTATCAAGATTTGAAGATGGTGTTGAACTAAGATTACCACAATTCAATTACAGAATTAATCATTGTGCAACACTAAAGCCTTGTGGAGACATTACAACCCCTGAACCAACAAAAACACCAGAGCCAACTCAACCAACTGAACCAACAAAGCCGACTGAACCAACAAAGCCGACTGAACCGACAAAGCCGACTGAACCGACAAAGCCGACTGAGCCGACAAAGCCGACTGAACCAACTCAACCGACTGAGCCAACAAAGCCGACTGAGCCAACAAAGCCGACTGAGCCGACAAAGCCGACTGAACCAACTCAACCGAC
>CALUSI010000019.1 GCA_944323395.1 Candidatus Gastranaerophilales bacterium | reverse complement strand
GTATATAAAAATGAAGATAACAGATACATAGTAAAAACATACCGTGCCGGTTTATTATCCGAAATGCAAAACCTTGGCTTTAAATTAAAAATGAGCCGTCGTTTTTCAAGTTTCTGGAAACAAATTTCAACATTTTCAACAATGGATAATGCTCCGCTTCCAAAAGGTGTAAATGCAGAGCTCAGAGAATACCAATATAAAGGGTTTAGCTGGTTATGGTTCTTGTACAAATATGGTTTAAACGGTATCTTAGCCGATGATATGGGTTTAGGTAAGACTCTGCAAGCATTAACTCTTTTACAGAAAGCAAAAGAAAAAGATAAAAAAGCACCAAGTTTAGTTGTATGCCCAACTTCTGTTGTTTTTAACTGGGAGTCTGAAGTACAAAAATTTATACCGACATTGAAATGTCTCAAATTATCGGGCGTTGACAGAAAAGAGCATTTTAAAGAAATACCTAAACACGATATAATTATTACTAGTTATGCGCTGATTAGGCGAGACATTGAAAAACTAAAAAAATATGAGTTTAGATATATTATTTTGGATGAATCTCAAAATATAAAAAATCCTGAATCAATGACAGCAAAATGTATTAAAACTTTAAATGGTCAACATAAACTTGCGCTATCAGGTACTCCAATAGAAAATAAATTGGAAGAATTATGGTCTGTATTTGACTTTTTAATGCCGGGATTTTTATTAAACCAGTCAGAGTTCAATTATAGATATGTCACTCCAATTGTAGACAGAGGCGAAAAAATTGTTGAAAAACGATTAAAATCACAAATATATCCGTTCATTTTAAGACGTATGAAACGAGATGTTGCAAAAGACTTACCTGATAAAGTTGAAAACATAACATACTGCGAACTTACTCCGGAACAAAAAGACTTCTATCTTGAAGTATTGGATTCTACAAAAGAAGAATTATTTAAATCCATTGCCGAAAACGGACTGGAGAAAAGTCGCTTGAGTATATTCTCTGCTCTTTTAAGATTACGTCAAATATGCTGTCATCCTCGTTTATATGATAAAGAAAATAAAAAGGGCATTGAAACATCTGGTAAATTTGAACAATTAAAATCAATGCTTGAAGAAATTATATCTGAAGGTCATAGAATTCTTCTATTCTCTCAATTTGTAGATATGCTTGATATAGTTAAAGAATGGCTTGTAAAAGAAGGTATAAAACATGAATACCTGACAGGTTCAACAAAGAATAGACAAGAAGTTGTTGAAAGATTCAATAACGACAGTTCAATTCCAATATTCTTAGTAAGTTTAAAAGCAGGCGGTACAGGTTTGAATTTAACTGGTGCTGATTATGTTATACATTATGATCCTTGGTGGAACCCTGCTGTTGAAGATCAAGCTACAGATAGAGCCTATCGTATAGGACAAACCAAGAAAGTATTTGTATATAGGTTAATTACAAAGAATACTGTTGAAGAAAAAATTCAAAAATTAAAGATGGATAAAAGAAATCTTGTAGACTCTGTAATTTCTGTAGATAGAAACATCGGTAAAACACTTACTTATGCTGATTTACAAGATATTTTTACTTTGGACTAAAAAATTAGCGTTTCATCATTCTTAGTTTTATTTTTGTTTCTTTATCTATTTTTAAAGACTCACAAATTTTTTGTATACTCTTGTTATAAGTCCAATTGTCAAGTTTTGATTTTTTTAAATATTGTTCAGTTTTCGATGGATATTTAATATAACAAATCGAAACAAGCCAAGCAACACTCATTTTTGCATAATATCTATCATCCTTAAATTTATCAACTAAACAAAACACCTTATCTATATATTCATCACTAAGATAATAATTTAACAACATTACATAAGCGAAACGAATCTCATACTCAGATGAAGATTCAAAATACGGCTGAAGAAAATCCCATACATCTTTTAAATTATATTTAGTAAATTTTAAGCTATTACAGAAGCTGTCACATACTGCCCAATTATCAATTTGAGGAACAAATAATTTTATATAGTTAATAATTTCTTCAACAGGCTCTTTTAAAAGACCAATTAACATACCTTTTAGCATATATTCTTCCATATATTTATGCTTTTTTCCAGAAAGAAACCTTTTAAATTTATTTTCTTTCACAATTTCCTTTGCCAATTTTCGTAATAATGGAAGTCTGACACCCAAAACATTATTAATATTAGGGAGCAAGGAAGAACTAAATTTCTGATAATTTTTATCTGCTTCTTTTTCCAGTCTTTTTAATATGTCCATAAATAAATTATACATAAATTTTGACTTTATAAAAAAGACAATTATATATAAAATATGTTACTCAATTTTCTAAAACAAAAACACGAATGTAATCATAAAAATGTACCTATTGATGTGGATGAAGCTTATTGTCCTGACTGTGGTGCATTAATAAAAAACAAGTGGTTCCTTGTTCGCTGCAGTTGTTGCAATATTAAAAGAAGCGCACACACTGAATATAGTGAAATAAAACCTGATACTAAATTCTGCCCAAATTGCGGTGCTACAGAATTTTATATTCAGAAACTTGATAAAGTTAATTTTATTGATGTTCACTATGCAATCTTCAAAAAAATCGTAATTCCACAGAACAAATATACAATTAGGCAAATTTGGATAGAAAAGGAGGATAATTTAATAGAAGAGAGAAAACTAATTAGTGCTGGAAAATAAAGAACAAAAACAGCCTCAAATGAGGCTGTTTTATATATTATAATGAAATTCCTAATCGTGTGTATTATTATATTCTGCTTCCAACTGTTTTATGTTTTCTATAATGCTCTTTAAAGTTTCATTAGCCTTATCATTATCTACTTGGCAAGTACCGGCATTCATATGTCCACCACCTGCATATTCATACATCATTGCTCCTATATCTATAGCACAAGAACGATTTACAATAGATTTACCAACTGCAAAAACTGTATTCTGATTTTGTTTTCCATAGAAAATATGTACAGAAACATTACATTCTGGGAATAGGGCATATACCATAAATCTGTTCCCGACATGAATAACTTCTTCATTCCTTACATCTAATATCGCAATATTACCATCTACTTTGGTACAACGTTTTATTTGCTCTTTAAATTTTTCTTGTTCTTCATTATAAAGAGCAATTCTTTCACGAACATCAGGGTCTTCCATTATTTCTGTAATTGATTTTTTAGGACATAAATCTACCAACTTTAGCATTAAGTTATAATTTGAAATATTAAAGTTTTTATATCTTCCCAAACCTGTTCTTGGATCCATCAAATAGTTCAAGAAAACCCAACCTTCCGGATTTAATACATCTTCTTCTGAGAAATTTGTACAATCTGCTTTATCAACAGCTTCCATCAAATCATGTAAACTTGAAGAGAATCTGTCTTGTCCTCCAAAATACTCATATATAATTCTGGCAGAAGATGGTGCTGCCGGTTCTATAATATAATTTTCTTTTACTTCTTTTGTTCTTACAGCTTCACTTGAATGATGGTCAAATGCCATATAAACCCCACTGCAATATGGTAAACTTGCTGTAATATCATTTTCTCCCAATTGTATTTTTCCATCTTGAACATCTTTAGGATGAACAAATTTTACCTCATCAATTAAACCAATTTCTTTTAATAATGCAGCACAAACCAAGCCATCAAAATTACTTCGTGTATATAGTGTATATGTTTCACTCATAATAGTCCTCCGTACAAATTGTACTATACCTGAACAACATAGAATTCATCTAATAAGTTGAATTCTATATATACTAAAATATCAAATTTTTTATATTTTTTCAAATCAAGATTTTTATAATTCACTATATTAAATAAGAGGGAACACTTATAATGTTCCCTCTTATTTAAATTATTATCATTAATCCTTTAAGGAATTTATCAAATCATTTATAGCTTTTTCCTGAACAATTATTTCATCTATCCGGTTTTTTGTCTGTTCAATTAATTCAGGTTTTGCATTAGCCATAAATTTTTCATTGTTGATTCTTGCTAGCAAGCTATTCTTTTCAGAAAGAAGCTTTTCCAGTTTTTTATTTTGACGTTTAATTTCTTCATTTAAATCAATCAAACCTGCTAAAGGTACTATTATTTTAGAATTACTTACAACAGCAGATGCTGATTGTTTTATAGTTTTATGTGATTCATCAACATACTTAATTTCTTCTACCCTTGCCAATCGATGAATATATGATTCTACTTTTTCAAAGATTTTTTCTTCACCATTACCTGCCAAAATTTCAATATTAACTTTGGTTGAAACAGGAATATTAAAACTTTGTCTTAAATTTCTTAAAGATTTGATAGTTTCAAATACCAATTCCATTTGGGTATTTTCATCTGCAAAATTAAGTTTTTCATCATATATAGGATATTTTGAAAGCATTATTGCTTTAACATCCTTTTTATTAGGCATCAATTGCCAAATAGATTCTGTAATATGAGGCATAATAGGATGAATTAACCTTAATGTCATATCAAGAACATATCTTAATACTCTTTGGGTATTGAGTTTCAAACTATCATCCTGAAGTTGAATCTTAGCAATTTCAACATACCAATCGCAATATGAGTTCCAGAAGAAATCATATAAAGTATGTGCCATTTCACCAATTCTATAATTTTTAATATTATCATTAGTTTCTTTTGCTGTCTCATTTAGTTTATTCAAAATCCACTTATCAGCAAGAGTTAACTTTGTAAAATCAATGTCATTATCATCAATACCTTCAAGGTTCATAAGTACAAATCTTGAAGCATTCCAAATTTTATTAGCAAAGTTTCTTCCGTATTCAAATTTTTCATCACTGATTTTGATATCTTGACCGCCGTATGTACACAAAGATGTAAGAGTAAATCTTAGCGCATCACAGCCATATTTATCAATTATACCGACAGGATCAATCGTATTACCTTTAGATTTTGACATTTTTTGACCATTTTCATCTCGAATCAAACCGTGAATGTATACAGTTGAAAATGGAGCTTTTTTCGTAAATTCTTCACCCATAGTAATCATTCTTGCAACCCAGAAGAAAATAATATCAAATCCTGTTACAAGTGTTGAAGTAGGATAGAATTTTTTGAAATCTTCACTTTCAGTATTTGGCCAACCCATTGTTGAAAACGGCCATAGACCTGATGAAAACCAAGTATCAAGAACATCTGATTCTTGTGTATATTTCGTTGGATCAGGGTTTGTTTTTGCCACAACCATTTCACCTGTTTCATTATTATAATATGCAGGTATTTGATGTCCCCACCATAATTGACGGGAGATACACCAATCACGAATATTAGTCATCCAACCAAGATAATTCTTTGTCCAACGTTCAGGGACAAATTTAATATCCCCATTTTCAATAGCTGCAATTGCAGCTTTAGCAAGCGGTTCCATCCTTACAAACCATTGTTCAGAAAGTAGTGGTTCTATAGTTGTATTACATCTTTGGCATTTACCAACATTATGTTCTATCGGTTTAATTCTTACCAATCTTCCTTTTTCTTGAAGCATTTCAACTGTTTTTATACGAGCCTCTTCTCTTGTTAAGCCTTGAACAGCATAGTGAACTTCTTCACAAGACTTCATTTTTCCTTCTTCATCTATTACCCATATCGGTTTCAAATTATGACGTTTTCCAACTTCAAAATCGTTAGGGTCATGAGCGGGAGTAATCTTTAAAGCACCCGTACCAAAACTCTTATCTACATAATCATCTGCTATTATAGGAATTTCTCTTCCTGTTAAAGGTATAAGAACTGTTTTACCTATCAAATCTTTATATTTAAAATCACTCGGATTAACTGCAACAGCAACATCACCATAGATAGTTTCAGGTCTTGTTGTTGCTACAACTATTGCACCTTTTTCATCTTTTAGAGGATAGCTTATTTCCCACAAATTACTTTTCTCTGTTTCATAATCTGTTTCAACATCAGAAATAGCACTTTGACAACGTGGGCACCAGTTAACAATATAGGCACCTTTATAAATTAAATCTTTTTCGTATAATTTTACAAAAACCTCTTTTACAGCTTCACTACAACCTTTGTCTAAAGTAAAACGCTCTCTTGATAAATCAAAAGAAGCACCTAATCTCTTAAATTGATGAAGAATTGCACTTTTATGTTCGTTAGCCCATTCCCAAGTGAGTTCTACAAACTTTTCTCTGCCAAGGTCAAAACGAGTCTTACCTTCTCCTCTTAGTTTTTTTTCTACAACATTTTGAGTAGCAATACCGGCATGGTCAGTACCTGGCATCCATAATGTTTCATAGCCTGACATTCTATGATATCTTATTAAAATATCTTGAAGAGTACCGTCTAATGCGTGTCCCATATGTAATACACCTGTAACATTAGGAGGCGGAATTACTATTGAATATGGTTCTTTTTCTGATTTTGCATCAGCTTTAAAACACTCATTTTCTTCCCAAAACTTATAAATACTTTCTTCTGTTTCTTTTGCATTATAAACGGTAGGTAAATCTTCAATTTTGGTTAAACTCATTTTGTTGCCCTTTAATTTTAACTTATTTATAATAACATTATCCGATATAAATTTAAAATTTAAAGTCATTTAAAGACATAAATAAACTAAAATCTATAATATTTTTTACTATGAAAAAGTTCTTCAAAATATTTTTTATTAATATTCTACTTATTTTTGCAATTATATTATCAGCAGAAATAATATGCATTTGTATAACATTTAAAGTTCAAAACTGGGAAAATTTTAAGTTCAAAAACCATATTATAAGAATTATAAAATCATATACTGACCATAAATATTTTGAAGAATATGACTTTAGACCTGTTTCTATTGGTAAAAGTAATAAAAAACCAATTGTTATAGTCGGATGTTCTTATGCATACGGACTTGGATTAAAGGAAAATGAAACAATAAGCGCTGTTCTTTCTGATAAAACAGACAGAACAGTATATAACCTTGGAGTAATAGCAACTTCTGTCAGAGAAATTTTATATATTTTTAGAAATGATGACTTGAGAAATAAACTATTAAATAATCAAAATAACTTTGAATATGTTATATATCCATATATTTCTAATCACAGATATAGATTATATACAGATATAAAACCTTACACATACAGTCCATATTTTAAAGAAACAGAAAACGGGCTTGAATATTACGAAAAAAATAAACTTTTAGCTAATTCATACATTTATAAAAAATTTCTGGATTGGAAATATTCAGAAATTAATAATAAAGAAGCCTTTAGGTTAATGTGTGTATATTTAAAAGAGATAAATAAGGAAATAAAGAAGCATTATCCTGATACAAAATTTGTTGTATTGATATATGAAGATTATCTAAATGAGAATTGGAATATATTGGATAAAGAAGGGATAATAATCGTAAAGGTTAAAGATATTGCCCAAATAGATGTAAAGTCACCAGAATATACACTATCGCCTAATGATTTTCATCCAAATGCAAAAGCTTGGCAAGTTATAGTTCCAAAACTTATAGAAGAACTTAAGTTATAAAAAATAAAGCCCCATTAATGGGGCTTTCAATTATTAATTTAACAGGTTATTTTATTAAAGATTCTCCTGTCATTTCTTTCGGTTTTTCTATTCCCATAATATCAAGAACCGTCGGAGCTATATCACATAAAGCACCTGTTTCTTTAAGTTCAACATTTCCGGCATTCATTACAAATAAAGGAACTGGGTTTGTTGTATGTGCTGTGTATGGTGCATGTGTAACTTTATCTTCCATACATTCTGCATTACCGTGGTCAGCAGTTAGAACAACAGCAACATCATTAGCTTTTGCTTTTTCAACAATTTTACCGACACAAGTATCAACTGTTTCACAAGCTTTAACTGCTGCGTCCATAACACCTGTATGACCTACCATATCAGGGTTTGCAAAGTTTACCAATATAAAACCGTAATCTTTATTATCAATAGCTTTTAAAACTTCTTCACACACAGCAGGTGCACTCATTTCAGGCTGCAAATCATAAGTTGCAACTTTCGGTGAATTTATAAGTACTCTTGTTTCTAATTTATTTGGTTCATCAATTCCGCCATTAAAGAAGAATGTAACGTGTGCATATTTTTCTGTTTCTGCGGTTCTGAATTGTTTTACTCCGTTTTTATCCAAAACTTCACCAAGCAAGTTAACCAATGGTTGTGGTTCAAATGCAACCGGGAATGGGAATGATGCATCATATTGTTTGAAGGTTACATAATATAGATTTTTTCTTACAGCTTTTCTGTTAAACCCGTCGAAGTTTTCAAACATCATTGCTTTTGAAATTTCTCTTGCTCTATCAGGTCTAAAGTTGAAGAAAATAATTGCATCATTATCTTGTATTCTTGAATTTGGAACATCAATAACAGTCGGTTCAACAAATTCATCTGTTACATCTTTTGCATAAGAAGCTTCTACAGCTTCAATTGCAGATTCTGCTTTATTGCCTTCTCCTAAAACAAGCATATTATAAGCTTTTTCAACTCTATCCCAACGATTATCTCTATCCATTGCATAGTATCTTCCGCTTACTGATGCTATAGGAGGAAGTCCTGCTTCTTTTAATTTTTCTTCTACTTGAGATAAGAATTCAACAGCACTTTTTGGTGGCGTATCTCTGCCATCTAAAAATGCGTGGAAATAAACTTTTTTTAACCCTTGTTGTTTTGCAAATTCTATCAAAGCTAAAATATGGTCTAATGAAGAGTGAACACCGCCTGTTGATACAAGTCCATACATATGAAGTGATGAATTATATTTTTTAACATGTTCAACTGCTTTTAAGAATTTTTCGTTAGTGAAGAAATCACCATCTTTAATTGCTTTATTAATTCTTGTTAAATCTTGATAAACAACTCTTCCTGCACCTATGTTTAAGTGTCCTACTTCTGAGTTTCCCATTTGACCGTCAGGGAGTCCAACGTGTTCTCCGTCTGCAAAAATCTGAATATTTTTTTCTTCTGCATAAAATTTATCCATATTCGGAGTTTTTGCAACTTTCGTAGCATCTTTAGGGCAATCTTTATTTATACCCCAACCATCCATTATACAAAGTAATACTCTTTTCATAATATTCCCCTTTTCATATCATTATACTTATATTATCTGATATAAAAAAAAGATTTAAAGCCCCTATGACATGTGAAAATTAATTCATGTTTATAAAAATGTACAAACTATAGATAAAATGCTATGATTACAAAGAGGTTTTTATGTATTTTGGTATATTTCTATTTCTTTATGCAGTCTTCATAAGTATTTTAGAACTTATGGCTGTAAAATTGTTAAGGTTAAAAAAATTTATATCATACCCCAATATATTTTATTCAAATATAATATGCGGTATTCTGATTATTTCAGCAGTTTTTACAGTTATTCTTTGGGACTTTCCATTCAAAGAATATGGAAGTGCACCGGTCTTTTTTCTCTTCTTAGTTATTACTACTAAATATTTTTGCTTAAAATTTTTAATTAAAGAAACGAATTTACCTTTATTTAAAATTTCTGTATTTATGAATTGTATATCATTTTTACCCAGTATAATTTTCCTTTGGAGTATATTTTAATGTATAGAATAATTATTATTTTATTATTATTGTTAATTTCAAATCCTGTAAGAGCAGATATTGTAAATACCTTCGGCAGAGCTTTTCCACAAGAAGCAAGACTTCCTTTTTACATTGCATTATTTATTTTGGCTGTTTATACCTTTATATCAATAAAGAAAGATATTAAAAAACAGGAACAAACAGAACAAGCAAAAAAGGAAAATAAGAAATAAAATGGGCGTTATTATCTATTTAATATTATTATCTATTTACATTTTTATTCCTATAATTTTAACTATCGGTTCAGAATTAATTATGTTAAAACTTCTCGGACTTAAGGAGAAAGAAATATATAAAAACCTTTTGGTTATAAGTATAATAACAGATATTATTTTTTCTATAGTTTTATTTCTAACAAATAAAACATATAAAGAATTTGGAATATTTTATCTTTTATTATTATTGTTAATAGTTATTTTAATTGAATATTTCTGGTTAAAAATGAATATAGAAAATAAAGAACTTCCTCTTTTTAAGTTATCAGTAATTGTAAATTCTATAGCTTTTATAGTAGGTATGTATTCATTCGGTTTGTTAACAGGAGCCATTTTATGGAATTTCTAAAAATCAAAATAAATATAGTTATCATTTTTATTTTTATGTTTATGGCTACAATTATACCTGTAAAAGCAGATATAGCTCCGCCGCCGCTAACAACATTCTATATTTATATAAATAAAAAAGGACAAATTGTATTCCCTAATCAAGAACAGAAAAAAGCCGTCGGTTCAACATTCCGAGAGATTCCGGTATACGATAAATTTTATGAAGGCTTAACTTTGAAAAGAGAAAACGGGAATTGGGGTTTTATTGATGAAAATAATAATTGGGTTATAGAACCAAAATTCCCTAGCATTATTTGCTATAATAACGGAATTTCCAATATGCATAGGGAAGATCCTTATTGTAAAGGAGCAACTATATTTAGCGAGGGACTTGCCCCCATAAAATACTATGCAAAACCTAAAGTCAGACTGGAATATCAGAGTAAAGAAATATATGATGCTGTTTTTGATGTAGAAATTGATAATAACGCTAAATACAATAATGAAGTATACGGAATAATTGAAGGTGATAAATTTCATATTAAACTTCTTACAAAAGAGTTGCCTGGAATATATTATACAACAGAACCTCTTACCGTTGAACGCGCTGAAGCAATGAAAAAACTAAAGAAGGGTTATTTTTATAATGACTATAAAATAGGCTATATAAATAAAAAAGGAGAGGTTGTTATTGATGCAAGCGAGTATAAAGAGATACTTCCATTCTCAGACGGTGTAGCTGCTGTAAGAAAATCCATAAGAGGCAGATACGGCTATATTGACAAAACAGGTAAAACTATTATAAAACCTCAATACAGAAGCGCATCCGATTTTAAAAATGGTATAGCTAAAGTTGAAGTATATGCGGGTAATATCTTATGGAAATTTTCACTGGTTCTTCTAACTTTAATTATACTTATATCCATATCAATAAAAAAAGATATGAAAAGACAAGACAATGAAAATAAAACGGATAATCAAGAATAAAAATGAATTATATTTATGCATTAATATTAACTATTATTATTGAACTTTCCGTCATATATTTATTGGGATTCAGAGAAAAATTATTATTCTATTCCCTTATAATAATCAATATTCTTACAAATCCTCTTTTAAATTTTATTGTAAACAGATTAAATGAAACTTATATTGATTTTAACTTCCTTCATATTATTTTATTAGAAATATTGGTCGTAATAATTGAATGGTTGTTATTAAAATTGGTAATTAAGAGCAAGCAATTGCCTCTATTTAAAATATCTTTTATAATAAACGCAACCTCATTTTTGATAGGGTTATGGCTTTGATTTCTTAATTTTGAAAGGTATTAAATGAAAAAATTATTTTTAATATTTACTTTATTTACTTTCTTATCAGTTACAAGCGTGCTGGCAGATATTATTGACCCAAGGGTTCATTACGCTGATGAGTTTTTTATAAACAAACAAGGTAAGAAAGTTACAACAAGCAGCCAATATAAGAAAGTTAAGACCCAAGTTTATAATTTGAATCCTGCTTATTCGGAAGATAATAAAAAATATGGATATATTGATTCTGAGAAAAATTGGGTAATACCTCCAAAATTTGATTACGTAATGGGATACAGCGATGGTTTAGCTGCCGTAAAAGAAAATGATAAATGGGGTTATATAGATACAAACGGAAATTGGGTAATAAAACCTAAATTTCATCAAATTTTTTGTCCGATAAATTCAACAAAAGAACGTTATTTGTATTTTTTAAATAAATGCGGAAATCTCTCAAGTGGATTTAGCGAAGGACTTGCTGCAATTCCTTTATATGAAGAAGGGGTATATATTGTTAAAACTCAAGATGGCAAAAAATATAAAGCTGTATTACCAAAAGGCTTTGATACTAAGCATTCATATTTTGTTAATGGTTATATAAAAAATAATGAATTTATCGTTCAAAATAAAGAAGAAGATTATAGAAACTATAAAAATCAGCTATATTACGAATATCCTAACGGGTATATTAATAAAACAGGGGAAGTTGTAATAAGAGGAAATTTCAAAAGTCCGATGAAATTTTCGGAGGGTCTGGCAGCTGTTAGAATAGGTAGTGACTTTGGATATATAAATACGAAGGGGGAAGTTGTTATAGAACCTGAATATTCTTTTGCCGGTAAATTTGTAAATGGTGTGGCTCGCGTAAAAAAATATAATCCTCAAAAAGAAAAAGAATACGAAGAAAGGTTCATAAATCCGAACAAAAAAAGCAGCATAAATAATATAAGTGCATATGCTGATGAAATACCGCCTCAAAATATTAAAGATATACAATCTAAAACAAATAAAAGCCCAATAATTCCATTTTCCTTAATACTGCTTATACTTATCATAATCACTTGGAAATCAATAAAAAAACAAAAAGAAAACAATAATGCAAACAAACAAGATTAAAACAGTTTTTTTATATAGCATAACTCATCTTTTAATTGATGCAGCTTGTATTTTTGTACTTTATTCAACTGTTAAATTTAATAATCTTGAAAGTAGTATATTTGCTTTTATCATCATTGTTTTATATAACACAATTGCGTTTGGCATGCAGGCTTTTATAGGAAATATTTTTGATAAGAATAAAAAACCGAAAATATGCGCAATAATAGGGTGTTTACTAACTATATCGGCTGTATTATTTTGGAGAAATCCAATAATAACATCAATACTGGCAGGTTTCGGCAATGCAGCATTCCATGTAGGAGGAGGAATAATCTGCCTAAAACTTGGTGATAAAAAAGCATCAATTCCAGGTATTTATGTTGCCCCCGGCGCTATGGGATTATTTATGGGTGCTTATATTGCCGACAAAAATATACTTCCTGCATATATTTGGGTAATTTTACTATCTATATGCACTCTTTTTATTCTAATTAATAAACCGAAGATAGAAACAAATCAAAACATAAAAAACCCAATATATAATAAACTTTTACTAATTATAAACATGCTCCTTTTTGCAATTATTATAAGATCATTTATTGGACTAAGCATAACTCTTGATTGGAAAGCTAATATAGCTCTTGCCTTTTCACTAACTATAGCAGTAGTATTTGGCAAAATGGCAGGAGGTATTATTGCAGATAAACTCGGGTGGATAAAAACAACCGTCAGTGCACTTATTATATCTTCTCCATTAATTGCATTCGGAATTAATAATCCTATACTTTTTATAACAGGGATTTTCTTTTTTAACTTCACCATGCCTGTAACTTTGACTGCTATTTCAAATATGTTAAATAACAGAGAAGGATTTGCATTCGGTCTTACAACCCTTGCACTGATAATCGGAGCCTACCCGTTTTTTGCAGGTATAAATTTAACAGACAAGAATACATCAATAATATTTTTCATTGTAATACTTTCTGCTGCTTTAATATATTTTGGGTTAAAAGAATATACAAAAATCAGCAAAACAAAATAAGTCCACTTTTTATATGGACAAAAAGAGCATTTTTTATTTTAATGACTAATTTAACAGTTAATTAAAGCAGTACAAACTTCTTCAACAACAATAGGAAGCATTTTTTTATCTTCCCCAAGAACAAGTGCTGTACAAGGCGATTTAATCATTTCCGGAATCATTACAAAACCTGTGTGCATAAAAACTCCTTTTATATATACTGCTCTTATATAAAAACAATTCCCTATGCAATTATTGTTTTAACATTAAATTTTATTAATTTAATTAATTATTTACCGAAAAGTTTCATTATCTTATCTATAAAACCTTCTTCATTTTCAACATTTGAAGAATTTGTCCCTGTCATCTTCAAGATTTTTTCTTTTAATTTTTCCGTGTCAGGAGATAAAGGCGCCTTGGATAAGTATTTTTCATAACACTCTTTTGCTGATTTAATATCTTTTATTTTCTCATAACAAAAGCCCAGTTTATTATAAACCTCATAGTTATTTTTATCTGCTTTCGCCAATTTTTCATAATATTCTATAGCACTTCTGAATTCATACATATCGGCATAAACATCACCTAATCCTTTTAATGCTATAGTGTTATCAGGTTCTTGTCTTACAAGTTTTTCATAAAATTCCATTAAACTTGTTTTATCACCTGAGGCTTCATTTATTTTTATAATTTCTTTAATCGCTTCAGCATTTTTTGAATCAACTCTATGCGCATTCAAATATTCAGCAAGTGCAAGTTCATATTCTTGCTTATATGAATAGCATTTACCCATATTAAAGTGATATCCGAATGAATCATCTTGTGCATCTGCAACAAGTGCTCTCATTTGGTATACTAAAGGATTTTGCGGTGAAAGTTCATTGAATTTATCAATGTATTCATTACATTTATCCCAATCCTTAATGTTAAAATAGTATTCGGCAAATAAAGCATAATAATTAGCATTTGTTCTGTCTTGAATTGAATTTAAAACTTTTAATGCTTCTTCATTTTCACCTTTCATTAGTAAAGCTTTTGTTTTAGAATAATCATTTCTTGAATTTTCTAAAGCCTTATCAAACTGACCTTCTTTCATATATAAAGCAGAAAGATATTCAGCCAATTCATTAACCTGAGGGAATGCTTTAACTCCTCTTTCTAAAACACTTATAGCAGAGAATCTGTCACCCATCTCCGCATATAAATCTGCAAGCTTATAATATATAGCCATATCATCTTTTGTTTCAATAATTCTAAAATATTCATCAATTGCATTTTGAATTTTACCGGTATGTTCATATGCTTTAGCAAGTAAAAATCTGGCATTCACAAGTTCTGATTCTTCCGTTGTTGAAGAAATTGCTTTTTTATAATCATCTATTGATTGAGATACTTTTTCATTTAAAATCTTATACTTAGCACGAGTAATATAATATTTATATTTATTAGTACTGTCATAAATATCCATTAACTCAGAATAACCGACCAAACAATTAGGATTAACAACAACAAGCTCTTCCCAATATTTTGCAGCTTCCTCTTTTTTATCCATTGTCTTTGCTAAAAGTGCAATTTTTTCAAGATACTCAGCATCCTCTTTTAGTTTATCATATGCTCTTTCAAGCATTTCATATGCTCTATCATATTGCTCTTCATCAATTAGCATTTGTGCCTGCATTAAAATACCGTTGCTCATTATTCTTCCTTTTTCCCTAATCTTAAAACTTATTATATAACAGAATAAAGAATAACAATAGCCGTTATGTATTATTCCGTATAATATGATTGCATTTCAGAATATTTAATAATTGTAAGGATTTTCATTTCGTACATACTACTTTTATACGAAAAAAACAAAAGGTGTAATTAATTTATTCAACATTATGTATGATTTAAAAACAGATTCGGACTGCTAATATTAACCTATATTCCTTGGAAAAAACGATGATACACATATCCCTAATCTACAGCTATGATTAAATCATAGCTTTTTTCTTATTTTAAAGAATATAAATTAATAAATTATCAATGTAACACTTTGTAAGTCTAAATGATTAATTTACTTGTGCATAAGACATGTTTTTTATATTCTTGAAGGGTCGTGCGAAAATAGATAAGTCGAGGAAGTTGGAGATTAAATATGATAAATCGCATTGTTTTTTTTACTATCTTAAATCTGTTATTATGCACGCATAAAGCAAATGCATTTAGCGTTGATGCAGCAATAGAAAAATACTTTGCACCATTTTCTGATGAATTTTCTGATTTTATATTTGCCCCAATAACAATTTTTGGCGCAGAAGTTCCAATTTTAATTTTTCTAATGATTGCAACAAGTATTTTTTGTACATTTTATTTAAGAGGCATTTGTATATGGGGATTCAAGCATGCTTTATATCAGATATTTCATAAAAAAGACCACGACGGACACAAAGGAGAAGTATCATCTTTTGGTGCATTAGCTACAGCTTTATCAGGGACAATAGGTTTGGGTAACATAGCAGGTGTAGCAATCGCTATTTCAATAGGCGGACCTGGAGCAATGTTTTGGATGTGTTTTGGTGCTATTTTTGGTATGGCATTAAAGTTTTGCGAAGTAACTCTATCTTTGAAATATAGGAAATTTAATAAAGACGGAAGTGTTTCTGGTGGTCCAATGTTCTACATAGAACACGGGTTTGCACAGAAGGGTTATCACAAACTAGGTAAAACTCTGGCATATATATTTGCGCTTGCTTGTCTGCCGGGTACTGTTGGCGGCGGCTGTATGCTCCAAACAAATCAAGCGGCTGAACAATTTATCTTAATCACAGGCGGTGAAAACAGTTTTTTCTATGATCACACTTGGGTATTTGGATTTATTGTTGCCTTTATTATAGCACTGGTAATAGTAGGCGGAATAAAGAGCATAGCAAGAGTAACATCAAAAGTAGTACCGGCAATGTGCATTCTATATCTTTTTGCAGGTCTGATTATAATTTTGACACATTTTACACAAATACCACATGCCATATACACAATATTCCATGAAGCATTTTTCCCGAATGCAATATATGGAGGAATTATCGGTACAATAATAATTGGCTTGAGACGTTCAATACAATCAAATGAAGCAGGTATAGGTTCCTCTCCAATCGCATATGCTGCTGTAAAAACAAATGAACCTGCTTCACAAGGTTTTGTTTCTATGATAGAACCATTTCTTGACACAGTTGTTGTATGTTCAATGACAGCTTTCGTTATTATCATTACTGGAGAATATCTAAACTATACTGACGGAATAACAGGAGTACAATTAACATCTTCTGCTTTTGCAAGCGTAATGCCATTTTTCCCTTATATACTTGCATTAGTAATTATTCTGTTTGCAATATCGACAATTCTATCTTGGGCATATTATGGTCAGAAAGCTTGGACTTTCCTTGTTGGCGAAGGTAAAAAGCGTATTAAATGCTACCAGTTTATATTTTGTATGTTTATAATAATCGGATCAACAATGAACATAAAGAGCGTAATAGATTTTACTGATGCTACATATCTTGTAATGGCTGCACCAAACTTAATAGCAATTTTTGTAATGCTAAAAGATATAAAAGCAGAACTAATAGGATATTGCAAAAGGCATAATCTAATATTCAATTTGAACAAAGCATGGTTTAAAGATGAGCAATGATTTAAAAAGAACATTAAATTTAAAAGATTCCATATCTGTAGTAGTAGGTTCTATGGTTGGATGTGGAATATTTATTGTATCTGCAGATATTGCAAGACAAGTTGAAACTGCATTTTTATTATTAATTGTATGGCTGTTAGCAGGGTTATTTTCTCTATCGGGTGCAATAGCATACGCAGAACCAGTCTTAAATATAAAAGAAGACGGGGGACAATATATATTCCTAAAAAAAATGTTTAACGATTTAACAGCATTTCTATATGGTTGGTCATTGCTTCTTGTAATCCAAACAGCAACTATTGGAGCTGTCTGTATTGCGGTTGGAAAATTTTTAGGGATAGTATTCCCTCAAATAAGTTCAACAAATTATCTTATTTCAACATCATTCTTTTCTTTTTCAACACAACAGTTATGTGCATTATTTGTATGCTGCTTATTAACGTATATAAATTCAAAAGGTATAAAATATGGTGTTATAACACAGAATATTTTTACAATAACAAAAGTTATGTCTATAGTCGGAGTAATTGTTTTTGGAATATTCTTGGGATGTAATTTTAATGTAATAACAGAAAATTTCCCATATATATTAAAACTTTCAGATTTATCATTTTCAACATTAGAGGTTATTTCAACAGCAACTGTCGGGGCTATATTTGCAATGGTTACTTGGAATAATATAACTTTTATTTCAGCAGAAGTAAAAGAGCCTGAAAAAAATATTCCTCAATCTTTATTTTGGGGAGTTATTATAGTAATGGTTCTATACCTTCTAATAAATATATTATATGTATGCTCAATTCCTATAGAACAAATAAAAACATCACCTGAAGATATTGTTGCAGTAGTTCTAATGCAAAATATAACAGGTACCATAGGCAAAATTATAATAGCAATAATAATATTAATATCCGCATGCGGAAGCGCAAACGGATTAATAATGACAGGAGCCAGAGTATATTACCAAATGGCAAAAGACGGATTATTATTTAATAAACTTGCAGTTGTAAATAATAAAACAAATGTTCCAGAAAATTCATTATTATTACAATGTATATGGTCGTCTGTATTTATAATATTCTGCGGAAATTATAGCGAGCTTTTAGATTATGTCATATATGCAGCATTAATCTTTTATGTACTGACGGCAATAGGTATTTTCATATATAGACTAAAGAACAAAGACACTATTAAAAACAAGGTTAATAGTATATTTGGAGTATTTTTCATTATTGTAGGAAGCTTCATAATATATTCTTTAACAATACATAAGTTTGCAAACTCAATAAAAGCGCTATTTATCATCGCAACGGGAATTCCTATTTATTATGCTTGGAAAAAATCGAAATTTTCGAGAACTTGTATAAAATAGAAGAAAAAGGTATCATATTCTTATTAAATAAGAATTTAAGAGGTATGAGATGATAATTGATGACTTATTAAAAGAAGTTGTGCAGTATAGAGCAAGTGACTTGCATATTTCAGCAGGATTACCACCCGTTATAAGAGTTGATGGAAACCTGTTAAGAACAAAATACCCTCCATATACACCTGAAGGGGTTGAAGAGTTGTTATTCCCAATGTTAAATAATGAACAACGAAGAACATTAGAACAAACTTGGGAACTTGATATGTCCTATGGATTAAAAGATTTGGGACGTTTCAGGGTTAACATATATAAAAACAGAGGCACATATGCAGCTGCATTCAGAACAATTAACAGTGTAATTCCATCATTTGAATCATTAGGATTATCAGAAGTTGTACGTACAATTACAGAACGACCAAGAGGACTAATATTAGTTACAGGTCCAACCGGTAGCGGTAAATCTACAACACTTGCTTCAATGATAGACTATATTAATGAAACAAGAAGTGAACATATTTTAACAATTGAAGACCCTATCGAGTTTGTACATAAATCAAAGAAAAGCGTTATCCACCAAAGAGAACTTGGTCAAGACACACGTTCATTTGCAAATGCACTAAAGTCATCATTAAGAGAAGACCCTGATATTATTCTGGTAGGCGAAATGCGTGACATTGAAACTATAGGTCTTGCACTAACTGCAGCAGAAACAGGTCACTTAGTATTTGGAACTTTGCATACATCATCTGCTGCTCAAACAATAGACCGTATTATTGACGTATTTCCGGAAGGTCAGCAGCAACAAATTCGTGTTCAATTAGGTGGATGTTTAGAAGCAGTATTTGCTCAAACACTATTGCAAAAATTACAACCAGACGGAACAAAAAAAGGTCGAGTTATGGCACAAGAAATTTTAGTAAAAACAAACGCTGTAGCCAATATGATTAGAGAAGGTAAATCTGCTCAAATATATTCTGCAATACAAACCGGAGGTGGAGCTGGCATGCAAACGCTTGAAGCAGCACTAGCAGAGTTATACAAGAAAAAACTTGTAACAGCAGAAGATGCTTTAATGAAATCTCAAAGACCTGATGAATTAAGAAGACTTGCAGGAATTAATTTAGATTAATTAGCAAACATAGAAAATAAAAGTAATTATCAAATCGGCCATAAGCAAGAATATCGTAGACTTAATGGCCGCTTTTGTTGTTGATATACCAACATTTTTAGCACCGCCACTTGTTTTATAACCTTGCGTAGCACATACAAGAGGAATAATTATGCCAAAAACAAATCCTCTTAATATACTTATATAAATATCTCTTGTATTAAGCCATAACCAAACAGATGACATATAACGATTAGGATGTAAATCTATAGCATAATAAGAAATAATCATACCACCAAGAATACCAAATAACTCAGCAAGTATAACAACCATAGGAACAGTAATTGCACCTGATATAATTCTTGGTGCAAAATAGTATCCAATTGGGTCAACCTTTAGAGTTTTTATTGCATCAACTTGAGATGTAACCTGCATATTAGCAATTTCAGCACTTATTGCAGTACCGGCTCTAGCGCTAATAGCTAAAGCTGCAAATCCTGGAGCTAACTCACGAATAAGAGCAACTGCAAGAAAGCCTCCGACATAACTTTCAGCGCCTGTCATTAAAAACTGTTTCGAAACCTGCAGAGCAATTACAACCGCCGCAATAAAAACTATACTTAATGCAATAGGCAATGAATCGTAACTTATCATAGCTGCTTGAGACATTACATTTTTCCATTTAACATTTCCACCCAAAATGTACTTCAATGTTTGGATAAAATTTTGTACACAAAGTCCTAAAAAGCTAATCATCTATATAAATTTATCCTGTTTTACGTCACAAAACTATTCTACCACAATAACTTACATATTTCTTGCAAAAAACGATGCAACTTCCTTTATTGGAATAAAATGAGAGATTGGTCTGCCATGCGGACACGTATAGGGATTCTTTGTAGTTCTTAATTTTCTGACAATCTCTTCCATTTGCCAAGGCGTTAACTTATCTCCTGCTTTTATTGCCGCTTTACATGATGTCGTTATAAGAATTTTCTCTTCAATTGTATCTAAATCACTATCAAGTGAATTTCTTAAATTTTGAAGTAATTCAGATAGAATATCTTTTGGTTTCGCATTAGACAATACTTGAGGGATTTTTTTGAATATAATTTGATTATCAGAAACTTTTTCTATTTGATATCCAAACTTTAAAAGATTGGATTTTGCATTATCTAGAATTTCCATATCTTCTGGTTCTATATCCAAAACATCAGAAATTATTAACAATTGAGAAGCTATTTCTTTTTGTGATTTTAAGTTTTCATATATGTAGCGTTCTTCAGCTATATGCTGATCTATAATTTCAAGATTATCTTCATTTTCAACAAGAATATAAGTATTCTTAAACTGTCCTATAACATTTATTTTATTTGCCTTTACAGGTGTTTCAAAATTAATTTCTATTTTTGTTTGAGAATGTTCTATAGGTTCAATCTCAATTTTCTCATTTTGTTTCTTAACATTTAATGGGAAAATCGTTTCTTTATCATCTTTTTCTAATATTTCAACTTTTTCAGAAAATATTTTAGAAAATGGTACAACTTTATCTTCTTGTTTTGAGCTAATATCAATATGTTTTATATTATTAGCAGACAATGCGTAATTTACTGCACTTTGAACAAAATTAAAAATTTGATTTGGATTTTTATATCTTATTTCACGTTTAGTAGGATGTGCATTAACATCAATTTCCTCGGGATTAATATCAATATTAATAACAACAAAAGGATAACGTCCGTTTGGCATCATGTTTTTATATGCAACATCAATAGCTTTCATTAAAATAGGGCATTTAACAACCCTTGAATTTACAAAGGTATAAATAGATTTTTTACTTGAACGAGTATAACTTGGAACAGATACAAAACCGGAAATTGTAATACCAGAAAGAACATCCGTTTTCTTAACTTCTTTGAGTTCTTTCAATATGTCAGTTGAATATATTTCAGTAATTCTGGTTAACAAGTCAGCATTCTGCGTTGTATTTATTACGGTCGAATTATTATTTTTAAGAATAAAAGCAATCTCAGGATGTGAAATGGCAAGTGATTGAATTAATTCCTGAATATATGCAAATTCTGTTTTAGCACTCTTTAAAAATTTAAGACGTGCCGGTTGATTAAAGAATAGATCTTGAACATCCATAATTGTGCCTTTTGCACAACCAACTTTAGAGGTTTTAATAACTGAATTCTGAGATTCAACACAAGTACCATAATCAAAATCAGCAGTTCTTGTTGTGCAGGTAACTTTAGCTATAGAAATAATACTAGCCAGAGCTTCACCTCTAAATCCAAGTGTTTGAATATTAAAAAGACTATTTTCATCAGTTAATTTACTTGTAGCATGTTTTGTAAAAGCAAGTGCAATATCATCAGGATGAATACCTGAACCGTTATCTGCAATACGAATATTACGACATTCATTTGAAATAGAAATTTCAATTTTTGTCGCTGCTGCGTCAATAGAATTTTCAACAAGTTCTTTAACAACACTTGCAGGTCTTTCTATAACTTCACCTGCTGCAATTTGATTTATAAGATTAACACTTAATTGTTTTATTCTGTTCATAAGTATATTTTAATATACTAAAGCAACTGAGGTTATTATCTTTTAGAATTGTTACAAAAAAGAAGCGAAAAACGAGATAATAAAATATAGAAATACATTTTAATAAACTGGTGATATAATAACAGTAAGTTGCGGGTGTAATTCAGTGGTAGAATGCAACCTTCCCAAGGTTGACGTCGGGGGTTCGAGTCCCCTCGCCCGCTTGTTATAAAGATTTTACAACTATGATAAAAGATACAATAATTTTTGATTTAGACGGAACTTTATTAAATACACTTGAAGATTTACATGCCTGTTTTAATAAAGCAATAACAAAATATGGATATCCAAAAAGAACTTTGGAAGAGATTAAAAGCTTTGTAGGGAATGGAATAAAGAAAGCAATTGAAAGAGCACTTCCAAGCAATATAGAAGAGAGTGAGTTAAATAAAATTGTTAATTATTTCAGAAGCTATTACGAAGAGCATATGTTAGAACGGACAAAACCATATGATGGCATAATAGGCATGCTTGAGGAGCTAAAAGCAAATAACTATAAATTAGCTGTAGTTTCAAATAAATATGATGCAGCAGTAAAAGAACTTTGCAAGAATTATTTTGGCAAATATATTGATATTGCAATTGGAGAAAGTAAAGGAGTACGTAAAAAACCTGAAATAGATGGCGTTATGAAGGCAATAAAAGAATTAAATTCAAGTATTGATAATTCAATTTATATAGGAGACTCCGATGTAGATATAAAAACCGCAAAAAATGTAGGAATTCCTTGTATAAGTGTTTTATGGGGTTTTAGAGACAAAGATTTTTTAATCCAAAATGGCGGAAAACTTTTTGCAGAAAAACCAAAAGATATAATAAAAATAATTGAAAAAAAATTATATTTAATATAGTATAAAATACAGCGGATACAAAATGCCGGAGTGGCGAAATTGGTAGACGCATCAGACTCAAAATCTGACGCAGCTCACCCTGCGTGCCGGTTCGAGTCCGGCCTTCGGCAAATATTTAAAAGACTCTTTTTAGGGTCTTTTTTATGTATTAATCTAAATAAAAAATTTTTTATTTAAGGTCATGTACAAACGCATTTTAAAACGAACAAGCCAGACAATGGTAAAAACAAATAAGTTATATTCCAACTCTTAGACAAAAAACTAAAAAAAACTTTTTAGTTTTTATAACCTAATAAGAAAACCCAAGACAAGAATTTATCTTTGGGTAATCTAATAATAAAAAAATTTTTTTATTTAAAGAAGAAAAAATTCTAATTTTTATTTATTTCCTTATCTTTAGCCATTTCTTTAGCTATTAATACTTTCAGAACTCTAGCTCCAATATATAAACTTGTACCTATAGCAATTACAGCACCTGCTGTTCCCATAAATGATACAGCAATAGCTCCTGCTAAAGCAGCAGATAATATACCAACTTGAAAAGAAGTTGATGCCTTATCTTGAAGCTGAGCTTCTTGTCTTGCTATTGCAGAAAAATCAGGTTTTGATTCTTTTACCAATTGATCTTGTGCAAAATTATTCATAGAACCAAAATTAGGAGTTTGAGTTGTTACCCTATCAGCAAATAATTTAGGAGCCAAAGCTTCTAATTTTGCAATATGACTTTTTACTTCATATAAATCTTTTGTAAGTTGTCTATCAAAAGCAACTCTATCCGGACTTCGTCTTTCTCTGCCAGAGCGCCTATCAACTGCTACAGGGATATTTTGCTGTCTTCTGTCTTCACTTGGCTTATATTGAGGATATAGACTTGTTATTCTATGCATGCTCACTTACCTTTAATTATTCTAATGGTAAACAATATTTTTTTTGCTAAAATTTCTTTTTCATGTAAATATTCTTAAATTCCACCTGTTATTATAACAATAAAAAATTTTTTAGGCACTTTTATTAAATATATAGCTATAAATTAACACAATAAAAATACTATGGAGATAAGAAATAACTTAATAAAATTAATACCTATGGGGCAAAATAAACCTGTTGAAAAACAACAGGGTAGTGTTTCTGTTCCAAATTCTAATTCAACATTACTTCCATCAGTATACCCTGCTGGATTATCTCAAGTTAATTCTAATCTACCTATGGCTTATACAAAACTAGGAGAAATCTCAGTTCCGGGGTTAAAAGAAAAAGCTAGTATCTTTAAACTGGCTAACGGGCAAAAAGTTGTAATTCAACCGAAAGATGGTCCTACTTATATTAAAACAACATATAATGTTGGTTCGTTAAATGAAACAGAAAATATTAGAGGCATGAGCCACTATATTGAACACAATTTATTTAATGGAAGTAAAGATTTAGCCCCCAAAGAATATGATAAAAGGGTATCAGAACTTGGCGGTTCTACAAATGCTTCAACTGGATTTTCTCAAACAGATTATTATCTATCTTTGCAACTGTTAAATGAAAATTCGCTTGAACAAGCTATTCGACTTAATGCCCTGCAAACACAATTTCCAACGTTTCCAGTTGACCAGTTAGAAAAAGAAAAAGAACCTGTAAAATCAGAAATAGATATGTACAAAGATATTCCTGATGATGTTGCTACTTCTTTAATGCTAAAAAATCTATTTGGAATACAAACAGATTCTACTAATTTCATTTTAGGCACAAAAGACAATATCAATTCCTTTACAAAAGATACTGTTCTTGATTATTTTAATACTTGGTATACGCCTGACAATGCAGTTACTGTAATTACAGGTGATGTTAATACAGAAGAAACAATTCAACTTGTTGCTAAGTATTATAATAAACAAAATGACTTATCAAAAATCAATAAAAGACACTATGAACCAATTAAATATAATGATAAACCGATAAGACAAGATATTATCCAACCAAATGCAACAGCCCCATCAATTACAATGGGTTTTGCAATTCCCGAAGGAACTTCTAATATTGATTTATATAAACTAGATGCTTTAGTTAGTATTTTATGTTCTTCTGATTCAAAGTTATCAAAGGCTCTTGATAAATATGGTATACAAACTGGCATATATATGGAAAAGATGCAAAATAAACCAAATGGAGCTCGTGCTTTGATTCTTTCTGTTTCTCCAACAGAAGATCAAATTGAAGATGTCCTTAAAATTATCTATGAAGAACTTTCAAATATAGCAAATAATCCACCCTCACAACAAGAAGTAGATTGCTATAGAAAAAAAGCTTCAAACTCACTAAATAATATATCTGAATTATCAGGAAATTTAAACTATGTTCTTACTGATATATCTATGAATAATGAATATAATTATTTTAACGACAAATCGAGAACAATACAAACCATAACTCCTCAAGATATATCTGAAACAGCTAAAAAATTCTTAGATTTGAATAAAGTCTCAATATGTGTATCGCATGAAAAATCTGCAAATAGTCAAACTATTACAAACAACTACAACGCTGTTTCGAATAATCAGAAAACGGTTTCTTTCGGCGCCACTAAAATGCCCAAAGAAACCATAAATGAACATATTAATAATATAAAAAAATATAAATTATGGAATAACATTGAAACTATGATGATTCCAAGTACTTCAGGTACATATTCTTCTCTATCTCTAGATTTTAATACTGACGAATTAAATGATATTAATTCTCCTACTTTTATGGTTCTTAACGAATTACTTGAAAGAGGAAGCTACTTTAGAAATAATGATACATATAAATCCATATTGAATTCTAAAGATATAACTTTATCTTTTCATGTTGGAACTGATGGACTTTCTATTACAGGACTCTTTGAAGATGAAAATACACAAGATGTGTTGCCTCTCATAAAAGAAATTCTTACTTATCCAAATTTTTCTCAAAATGAATTCGAAAGAGCAAAAAAAGTTATTCGTGATTCGATAATGTCAGAAAGCGTTTCATCGTATGATAAATTACAACAAGAACTATTTCCGGATATAAAGAAATACGCACCAAAAGAAGTAAGACTAAAACAACTTGAAGCACTCACTTTGTCTGATATACAAAATTTATTTTCTAAACTTATATCAACATCACAGGCAAGTGCAACAATCACAGCACCATTCGAACAGAAACCATATTTGCAGGACATTTACAATAATGAATTATCTGTTGGATTACCGGTATTCAGAACTTTTACAAAAGAAAAAGGTAACTCATATAAAATATATACGCCAAACACAGAAGCTAAAATCTTAACAGCTGTTGAAGATAATTCTCAAGCTGATATTTGCCAAGCATATAAATTTAAAAAAACAAAAAATATTGATGATATGGCAAAAATAGAATTATTAAATATCATCCTTGGTGGTGGTATGTCTTCAAGATTATTTACAGACTTAAGAGAAGATAAAAAACTTGCATATTCAGTTGGTTCCAGCAGTTTAAGCGAAAAAGATACTGATTCAATCATTCTTCATATTGGAACAACAACTGACAGTCCAAATCCCAACGAAGGATCTCCTGAAAATTTAACAAAGGCATTAGATGGTTTCCAGAATAATGTTAATAGATTAAAAACAGAAAATGTTTCTCAGCAAGAACTTGAAAATGCAAAAACACAATATAAAACAACCATTTTAGACATTTTCGAAACAAGCTATGATAAAACTTGTGCATTCTCAGCTTCAAAGAACTCACCTTATGATGTCTATTACTGGAGCAACATATTTGATGCTATTGATAAAGTAACAGTGGATGATATCAGAGCAGCTGCCAATTATGTTTTTGCAAACCCTCCAATTACATCAATTGTTGCAAGCCAAAAGACTTTCGATACTTTAGGTATTAAATAAATATCTCATAAAAAAACTGACGGCATTTAACCGTCAGTTTTTTAAATTATATTTTTTGTTTTCTACTTCTTTAAAAACTCAGGAATATCAAGAATATTATTTGCAAAATCATTTGCAGCTTTTGTAATCTTAGGAGAAGAACTATTGCTGCCAAAGAAGTCCATTGCACCTAATGTTTTTTCTTCTTGTTCTTGAGCAAATTTATCTACTTGATTTTTCTTTAGTTCAAAACCTGTCGCAATAACAGTAATTTGTATTTCACCCTGAATTCTATCATCAATTACAGCACCAAAGTGAACAGTAGCATCTTCTGAAACTGCATCATGTATAACTTGAGCAGCATCAGTAACTTCATACAATGTCATATCAGGACCACCTGTTACATTCATAATGATACCTGAAGCACCATTGATTGAAGTTTCAAGTAATGGTGAATTAATAGCCGATTTAGCAGCTTCTAAAGCTCTGCCTTCGCCTGTACCACGGCCAATACCCATCAATGCAGATCCTGAAGATTCCATTACGCTTCTAACATCAGCAAAGTCAACATTTATCATACCAGGAACCGTAATAATATCTGATATACCTTGAACACCTCTTAGAAGAACTTCATCAACAACTTGGAAAGCTTCTCTCATGGTTGTTCTGCGATCTACTACTTCTAATAATTTATCATTAGGAATAACAATCAAAGCATCCACAGTTTCTTTTAACTTTTCAAGACCTTGAAGCGCTTGATTCATTCTTTTCTTACCTTCAAAGCTGAACGGTTTTGTAACAACACCAATAGTTAATGCACCTAATTCTTTTGCAATTCTTGCTACAACAGGAGCAGCACCTGTACCAGTACCTCCACCCATACCGGCAGTAACAAACACCATGTCTGCTTTTCCAATTGCATTTACAATTTCGTCTCTTGTTTCTTCGGCAGATTTTTCTCCTTTCTCAGGATTTCCGCCAGCACCTAAACCATTCGTTAATTTGCTTCCTATTCTGATTTTATTTTCGGCTAAAGACATTTCAAGAACCTGAACATCTGTATTCATAGCCCAAAATTCTACACCACCAAGACCAGCTTTTATCATACGGTTTACAGCATTTCCACCGCCACCGCCTACACCGATTACTTTTATATCTGCAGGTGTTCCACCTGTATATGATGTAGTTGTATTATTATTGTTTGTTTCTTTTTTGCCAAAAATGTCCGGAACAAAATTTTCCACTTATGCGCCCTCTTTTTATTGTATTACTTATTGTTTGCTCGACTTCCACTGTTTACATGGCTTACATCGTACATTAACTATTAACATAGTATTGTAAATCATATAAATAGTAAAGAAAAAAACCTCAAAAAATTAATATATGTTTATGTTTTTATTTTTATAGTTCTTTATTTGCCTTCCCAAGCAAATTTGCAGCATCTGTCAAATTCCTTGCAATATCCTGATAAACTGTTTTTTCTTCACCATATGGAACCGCGGAATTTAATAATTCATCTACATTCTGACTTATATCACTTAGTGTTTCAACTGTTTTTTGTATTCTATTATGCTTACTTTTTAAGAAAAAATAATTAATTAATGGTGTTGTGGTCAAAAAGTGTTCAACTGTTTTTTTAAAGTTTTCTTTTATTGGCTTTCTTTCTTCTGTAATAAAAAAATTGTCTGCTTTTTCTCTTTCTGTTTCTTCAACTGTTTCATCAGGAAGATAATCTGTATCCATTGTATTTAGTCTTTTACTTTTCCTTTTTTTTCTTATTGGAATAGTAACATTTTTCTTATTTTGCATTGCTACAAACTCAGGTGCAAAGATATTGGACTGGTACAAATGATTTTCACCTTCTATTGCCATATTTATTGTATTTCCGGTATTTTTAGGGTAAAAATTAACCGGTTGATTTATACTGTTTCCTGATATTTCCATACAATTTCCCTTATTATAAATTATACTATGTATGGCTCTTTTTTTACCGTTTAAATGTATGAATTATATCTAATTGATTTTTATACTATTAAGTTCAGGATATTTTTCAACAAGAATTTTATATTCATCCTCGGATAGATTAGTATCTTTTATTGATTTTACCATTTCTTCATAATATTCATTCTTAAATTCATCCTTTATCATACTGTAATAGTATAAAATATTATGAATTTTATATGTTAAAAAATCAGTCCTTAATAAATTATAAGTATTTGTTTCTTTCATTAATTTTTCAACTATATCAAATATTTTGATATGGTCTATTAATCTTCTGTTATTATCTGTAAGAACTGAACCTTCTCTATTAAATCTGTATACATATAGTTTTTCTTTGATGAAAAACATTCTATCTGCAGTTAAAAGTGTTCCAAAGATAACTTTATGATCCTCAAAATCAAGACCTTCCGCAAAATCTATATTATTTTTATCAAATAGTTCTTTTGTATAAAGCTTATTCCATACACACATAGGATAACTAAACGGTGATAAATCTCGCCAATTAAAAACTCTGTCATCTATAATATTTTCAAAATTAGCATCTACAAAGTATGGAAATGGTGTATTTATTCCGTTCTTTTCATCATAACCATCAGGCATACACATTGCTATATCAAGATTTTTCTCTTTTATTAGCCCATATAATCTTTCAAACATATTAGGCTTAACCCAATCATCAGGATCAACAAAACCTATACATTCACCTGTAGCAAGTCTTAATCCGTCATTTCTTGCAGCACCTGTACCTTTATTTTCCTTATGAATAACTTTTATTCTTGCATCTCTTTGTGTGTATTCTTCTAAAATATCATAGCTATCATCTGTAGAACCATCATCTACACATATAATTTCAATATCTTTTAATGTTTGATTTATCAAACTATCAAGCGACTGTCTCAAATATTTACCTACATTATAAACGGGCAAAATCACTGATACTTTTGGCTTTTCATTGTTTGTTTGACATTCATTTGTTGTATCTGTTTTAACAATATTTTCTTTTTTATTTTCTTCTTTACTTTTTGTCTTCAAATGTAATTTTTTTTGAATTTTATTTCCAAGCTTAATTAACTTTTTATACGGTTTTAATTGTTCTTCATAATATTTTTTCTGTTCAAGAATATGAAAACTCAAAGCTTCTTCTTGAGCATTAAACCTATCTTGCTGAGCTTTCAGCATTTCTTCATAGCCTTTTTTTAAGTCAGATATTTGTTTTTCTAAATTATTAACATGCCAGTCTTCAGTTTCTTTTTGACGTCTTAAAATTTCTTTTTCATACCAATCTTTTTGAGATTCAAGTTCTGACAGATAATAATCTTTTTGTTTTTCCAAATCTTCAACTGATTTTACATTATAAAATGCCTCAATTGCTTTTTTTTCTTCAATTAGTTTATTTTCATATTCAATTTTTAATTTTTCTTTTTCATATTCAAACTTAGATTTTAAAAATTCAATTTCACTTTCATAAAATCTTTTTTGTAATGCAAGTTCTTGTTGAAATTCTTTTTCAAGCTTTACAAATTGTTCTTGTGTATCTGCCATTATAAGTCCTAATTTTTCTTTATTATTCTTTTGATTTTATTTTTCAACTGTTCTACTTTTTTATAAAACTTTAATATTATTTTAACCAATAAATAATTATTTTCATAATATTCTTTTTGTTTTATTAAAGCTTCTTGATAGTGTTGTTTTTGTTCTTCCAATTTCCATTCATAATCAGCTTTTAATTTTTCACTAACTTGTTTTACTGATTCAGCCTGCCAAGCCTTTAGTTCATACTCTTGTTTTACAAGTTTTGAATGCCATTCTTCATACACAGCTTTTAATTCTTCAGATTTTTTTGCTTCAATATAATGGAATTGTTCATCTATTTTCTTTTTTACTTCTTCCTCACAATGGTTTTGCCACCATTCTACTATTCTGTTTTTTTCTTCATTTACTTCTTTTTTATATTGTTCCAGATATTCTTTAATAGCTATAATATCTAAATTACATTTATGTTCTGCTGCTTTTATCCTTTTATTTGACGTTTTATATTTTTCTACCAAAAAATTCCAAAAACCATAATATGAACGCTCTAATATATTCTTAAATTCATCATAGCAATAACTTTTAGCAAGTTCTTGTTCATCTTCCGGTGTAAGTTCTATTTTTTGAAAAAACTCTTTCATCTTTGCAAAATAATCTTCATAATACCTGTCTTCTAATAATGTATATCTGTGAAAAATATCATCTATTATCCAGCTTATTATCTCTGTTTTTTTCTCTTCAAAAAATGGTGCTTGTTTTAGTACATTATATGTTCTTTCAACCATTGGAATTCTGTCATAAACCTTTTTATCGGAATTCTGCATTGTTGAAAATTGCCTATTTTGCCTGTAATAATACGGTGCTTCCCATAAAATATTTATCCTTTGAGCTTTTAAATATATTTCAAAAAAGAAAGGTAAATCTTCATAAATATATCCATTTTGAAATTTAACCAAAGTATTTTGTAAAAACTCTCTTTTATATATTTTATTCCAAAGTACAACATTAATATTTAAAATTTCATCTTTTGTTTCTTCAGGTGTAAATACTTTATCCCCATATTTTTCTATAGATTTTAAACTGTAATAATCGTTTGTATAAAATGTTTGTTCTTTATCATCATATAATTGTGCTTGACACATTGTTATATCTGAATCAACACTTTTAGCTTTATTATACATTTTTTCAAACATATCAAGTTCAACCCAATCATCAGAATCTACAAAACCGATGTATTCACCTGATGCAATTTCCATCCCCAAGTTTCTTGCATATGATTGACCTGAAACATTATCCACATTTAATAAGATTATTCTTTTATCATTTTCTAAATATTGTTGCACTATATTTTTTGAATTATCTGTAGACGCATCATTAATGCATATAATCTCTATATCTTCCAACGATTGATATATTAATGAAGTCAAACACTTTGAAATATATTTTTCCACATTATGGAATGGTACTATTACTGATACTTTAGCCATCTTCGTTTAACTTCTCCAACTCTGAAAACTTAAATTTAAAATCAAATTTTATTTTCCTAAATATTCTTACATAAATTCTATCATCTGAGTAATAAATATCAAAAATTTTGGGTGATTTTTTAAACCTAAAAATATAATGTTTATACTTTAAAAAATATACACCATCTTCTTTATATAATATTTCCATTAGTTTATACATTGATTTAATTTTATATTTTTGAAATTCATAATAAAAAATACTGCCTGTTTTTAAATTCTTAAAAAGGAAATAATTGTACTTGAATCTGCCTTTTACCATTGATGAAGGAAATATATTTTCATTAGCAAGAGAACTTCCTTTTTTCATTTTTTTTGCAAACGCAGATTTATATTTTGGATTAAGATGCTCAAAACGATAAATAAAATCTTCTACCTTTTTTCTGAAGAAAATATATTTTATATCATCGAAATCAGGTAAATCTTTTATTTTATTATACATAATTTCTGCAACATCAATAATATGCAAAAATTTCTTACCCGCTTTTTGAATAATTGAACCAGTTCTGTTTACCCTGTAATAATATAAAAATTCTCTGACAATAGAAACCTTTTGAGTTTTAAAGAAAATAGTAAAGAAAAATGGCCCGTCTTCAAATATTAGTCCATCGGGAAACTCAGCCTGACATTTATCAATTAAGCTTCTTCGATATAATTTATTCCAAGCCATTACGCATACATCCATTATAAATGGTTTTGTATCTTTATATGAAAATGGCTTATTATCAAAACTTGAGTCAAAATATTCTAAGGTATAATAAGGATTTGAATCATCTATTTTTTGGTTAGTTTCATCAAACTGGTGAACTGCACATATCGATATATCAGTATCAAGAAAAGTCATATTTTTATATAACTTCTCAAGCATCGTAAAATCTACCCAATCATCTGAATCAATAAAACTGAAAAATTCTCCTTTAGCTACTTTCATACCTGCATTACGAGCTGATGATAATCCCCCGTTTTTTTTATCAACAATAATTATACGAGAATCTTTATTTTTATATTCTTCAAGAATTTTCCTTGAATTATCTGTTGAGCCATCATTTACACATATAATTTCTATGTTTGAAAATGTTTGACATAAAATACTATCTAAACATTTGGCTAAATATTTCTCCACATTATAAACAGGAACTATTACAGATATTTTGGGTTCTTTCATACTTTATTTTTGCTCTAACTTCGAATATTCAAACTTAAAACTAAATTTTATTTTCATAAATAAAACTACATAAATTTTATCATTTTCATACCATACATCATACAAATTCGCTCGTTTTTTTAACCTTAATTTAAAATTCCAAAATTTGAAATAATAAATATTTTCTTCTGTATATAAAACCTGCATTATTTTATACATTAATCTTATAATAAATTTTCTATAGTAAAAACTCAAAATACTTGTCTTATTTTTTATTGAACAAAGACTTCTATATGTTATAGGGTATTCTTTATTTATATATGCAAAATCAAATATTGCTTCATTTAATAATATTGATTCTTTTCTCAATTTTTTAGAAAATTTATTTTTTAACTTTAAAGGAATTAATTCATAACGATATATTATATCATCTGCTTTTCTATGAAAAAATTCATATTTTATATATTCTAAAATGTCCGTTTTTTCTAGAAAAGAATACATTAAATTAACAACATTTATAATATCCAAGAACTTTATACCGCCTTTTTGGACAATCGAACCTGTTCTATTTATTCTGTAGTAATATAAAAAATCCCTAACTATTGAAACTCTTTGGGTTTTAAAAAATATAGAAAAGAAGAAAGGACCATCCTCAAATATCAAACCTTCAGGAAACTCAGCCTTACATTCATCTAAAAAGCTTTTTCTGTATAACTTATTCCATGCCATGACACAAACATCCATCAAAAAGTCTTTTGTATCATTATAAGAAAATGCTTTTCCATCGAAAGATGAGTTAAAATAACTAAGGTTAAAATAAGGCTCTGTATCCTTTATTTTTTGTTCCTGTTCATCATAAAGATTAACCGCGCAGATTGAAATATCAGTATTAAGAGCCGTAATATTTTTATATAACTTCTCTAACATAGTTAAATCAACCCAATCATCAGAATCAATAAAACTTATATACTTACCAGTAGCAACTTTCAGTCCTGCATTGCGAGCAGACGACAACCCGCCATTTTCTTTATCTATTATCTTAATTCGGGAATCATTCCTCTGATATTCTTCAATAATTTTTCTTGAATTATCTGTTGAACCATCATTTACACATATAATCTCTATATCAGAAAATGTCTGATTAACAATTGTATCCAAACATTTTTTTATATAATTTTCAACATTATAAACAGGTACTATTACGGAAATTTCTGCCAACTTTATTTCTCCGATTTTGTTTTATATTTTTCTATTAATTTTTGAATTGGAGATTTCATTTCTTCTCTAAGTTTAATTTCCATCTCTTGAATTTGTTTTTTTAGAATTTCAATTTCTTCATCATGTTTTTTCTGTCGAGCTTCCAACTCTATACTGAATTTAGATTTTAATTCTTCTACATTTTGAATATTCTGCAGTTTTTCTGTTTCAAGTTGCTTTTGAATAGTATCAATATGATTTTTTATTTCAATATCAAATTGTTCAAGATTATTTGAAATATTTTGCATTTTTGAAGAAATAATTTCTTTATATTCTTTTCTTAAATCAGAAATTTTTTCTTCATTCTTTTGCTTATAAACCTCAATATTTGCAAATATCTGTTTATTTCCTTCTAATATTTTGTCTTGCTCTTTATTTAACTCTACAAAATTATTTTGAAGTACAAACGATAAATCCTTTATATCATTGTATAAATATTTAGCCTTTTCTTCGATTCGTTCATTTAAAATTTTATAATTATTTTGCAAATCGGAATGTATTTCTGAATCCAGTTTTTCAAAATTTCTTTGCACTAGTTCTTCTGTATACTTATAATTTTTTGTTATTTCATCATAAATTTGAGAAATTTTTAAATCAGTATCTTTAACTAAAACTGATTTTTCGTCTTCTATTTTATTATAAATTTCAGACTTTTCCTCATCTAGCTTTGAAAACAATTCCTCTGTATATTTATAATTTTTTGTTATTTCTTCATATACTTGAGAAATTTTTAAATCTGTATCTTTGACTAAATCTAATTTTTCTTCTTCTATTTTATTATAAATTTCAAACTTCTCTTCATTTAGCTTTGAAAATAATTCTTCTGTATATTTATAATTTTTTGTTATTTCTTCATATACATTAGAAATTTTAGAATCAGTTTCTAATGTTATCT
>CALUSI010000018.1 GCA_944323395.1 Candidatus Gastranaerophilales bacterium | reverse complement strand
AAAGAAAATGGCACCTGTTATTTATAGAAATTTTCTTTTATCCTACCAAAATAGTCCTATTTAATGGGTACAGATCACATAAACCCAACCTACGGGCTTTACTATCTAAAATACGGTTACTCCAATATTTAAAATAAAACAAACAGAAAATCGACTATTTTACGAAAATTTCTCACAAGATTGACTTTTAATTTAAAATACTGTAAAATATTTATAAAACGAGGTTCGTATGCTTGTAAAATTTTCAGTACAAAATTTTTTATCATTTAAAGAACTAAATAGCCTTGAAATGCTTGCCTCTAATATTACTCAACACGAAGAAAATACCATTCCCGTTTTGAATTATAAATTATTAAAAAGTGCAGCATTTTTTGGAGCAAATGCCAGTGGAAAAAGTAATTTGTTTAAAGCAATGAATTTTGCAAAAAAATTTATTTTATCTTCATCAAAAGATACCCAAGCAAATGAAAAAATTCCAGTAATTCCCTTTTTGTTATCTACAACCACAGAAAATGAACCTAGTTTATTTGAATTTGTCTTTATTAAAGATAATATTAAGTATCGATATGGTTTTTGCCTAAATAATTCCATTGTAGTAGACGAATGGTTATTTGCTGCAAGTAAAGTAAAAGAATCATTATTATTTGAAAGACATGAACAAAAAATTAAAATTGGAACAAAATTTAAAGAAGGTTCTAAAGTAGTTGAATTAACAAGAAAAAATGCTTTATTTTTGTCTGTTGTAGCCCAATTTAACGGTGTTATTTCAGAGTCTATTTTAAAATGGTTTTACAATTTAAATATTATTGAGGGTTTTGAAACTTATAATCCTATAACTGTTAATTATTTAGAAAACTCTAATAATAAAAATGAGTTTATGGAAATCTTAAAAATTGCTGATTTTTCAATTTCCGATCTTAAACTACTGGAAAGAGATGAAAATAAGATTCCTAAAATTATTCAAGATGAACTATCTAAGTTAAGAGCTTCTGGTCATAAACCTAAACTTATGCCTGAAATTAAGACATTTCATAATAAGTACGATTGTAGTAATATCGATTCTGGAATTGTAGAATTTGATTTTTATGAAAATGAATCAAAGGGAACCCAAAATTTATTTTCTTTAATTGGCCCTATTTTAGAAACAATTAATCAAGAAGGTGTTTTAGTTATTGATGAAATGGAATGTAATTTACATCCTTTAGTTTCAAGATTTTTAATTAAATTATTTCATCTAAAAAATAAAAATGCTCAATTCATTTTCAATACGCACGATACAAATTTATTAAGCAACAAGTATTTTAGACGAGATCAAATATATTTTGTTGATAAAAATAAATATGGGGAATCTCATCTATACTCTTTATATGATTACAATATCAGAGCTGATAGAACTTTTTATAAAGATTACCTTGAAGGTAGATATAAAGCTGTTCCGTTTATTGATGAATATGGACTATTAGGCAATGATTTAAAATAAATTGGGGTTGCTAATGGGTACAGATGATTTATTCAAAAAAGCTAAATTACAAAAAGAAGTTAGAAAAAGACATAATAAAAAACAATTATTAGATAATATTTTAATATTATGTGAAGGAGAAAAAACCGAGCCAAATTATTTTAATAGTATTAAGCTCAAATATAGATTATCGAATGTTGAAATAAGGGGATTAGGTTATAATACAGATACAATAACAAAAACTGCTATAAAACATCATAAAGACTATTCTCAAGTATGGTGTGTTTTCGATAGAGATTCTTTTAAACCATATCATTTTAATAGAGCTTTTCAAATGGTAGCAAAATATAAAAACATACATATAGCATATTCAAATGAGGCATTTGAACTTTGGTATCTTTTACATTTTAATTACTATAACACAGGAATTTCACGAGCACAGTATTGTAAAATACTTAGTAGATTATTAGGGAAAGAATATAAAAAGAATTCTACTGAAATATATGGTCTTATTTGTGACAAAGAAAATACAGCTATCAAAAATGCAAAAAGCCTTTTAGGCTCCTATTCAAATGAGAATCCAGAAAGAAATAATCCATCAACCACTGTTTATAAACTAGTAGAAGAATTAAATAAATTTAGAGATATATTTTAATTCTAAATTATTTATTATTATTAGAAAGATTCTGTAGGTTGGGTTTGACTGCTTTTTCCAAAATCTTTGATTTTGTGAAAAATGTCTGGTTTCCCATAACCCAACAGAAAAAATCTATAAAAGGCTAATTAGATTTTTTATTTAATTAGAAAATCACGTTACGGAAGAACTTGCGAGCCAATAAAAAATTTCGGAACGACAAGATTTCACGACAAACAAGGCGAATCCTTGAGCCGTAGTTTGACGGGTTCCGTAAGATGATTTTCTTTTATTTTCTTAATTAGAAAATCACGTTACGGAAGAACTTGCGAGCCAATAAAAAATTTCGGAACGACAAGATTTCACGACAAACAAGGCGAATCCTTGAGCCGTAGTTTGACGGGTTCCGTAAGATGATTTTCTTTTATTTTCTTAATTAGAAAATCACGTTACGGAAGAACTTGCGAGCCAATAAAAAATTTCGGAACGACAAGATTTGAACTTGCGACCCCTACCACCCCAAGGTAGTGCGCTACCAGGCTGCGCTACGTCCCGAAATATTTACTTTTTTTATTTTAGGGCCTGAGCGCACTACGTGCTACCTCTCGCAAAAATGATATTTAATCATTTTTCTTCTTGAATTTTGCTATCTCTCGAACCTGTCGTTCCTTCCGCTCTCGCTGTCGTCACTTCGGTTCTCACATACTTGGGTTATACCCTTTCGCAAAATTCGCTCGGCAGAGTCAGTCTGCGCTACGTCCCGAAACTAAAATTGTATAAAACAATCTCTTTATTTAGTCTAACACCCTTGAAAGATTTTTTCAATAAAGATTATCTTATTCTAACATCGCATTTAGCATATAATTTGCCATCCGACTCTTGAAAATGCTTCTTAAATAATTCTTGCAATGTATATCCGGTATATTCTGAATAATCCTTGAATTCCTTTATTCTTGAGTTTTGTGACTTATTAAAATATTTTTCGACATTTGCTATTTTATAATGTTGCTCAGGGTCTATAGGTTTACCTGTTTCAGAAATAATTACATATTTTGCCAAATCATTAATATCTGAGTTCTGTTCATATTTTTCTAACATAGAAGTTCTATCAATAATAAGCCCCGAATAATGAATTAAAGAGTTCTGCTGTGGCATATCTTTATTAAACAAAAAATTATCAAGAATCATATATAAAATATCATTCCCTGTTAACTCGGTAGTCATTATCCTTGATTCTTCTTCTTTGATGCCAGATAAAACATTCATAATATCAAGAAAAGAATTTTTAGGTTTCTTTGAAACATTTAAAGGATGTCTAATTGAAGATGAGTTTAATGCAAAAAAATCAATTGAATTATCTTTTTTTCTTAACTCATCAAGTATTATATCTGTAATAAAATTAGCAAGGAAACTATTTCCTTCTCTAATATCCTTTAAGCCTAACTGTTGAATATTTACATTATCTGTTCTTATAGAATATTTATTTTTCGTATCTTTTACAAACAATTTTCTATATAATTTTAATAAAGGTCCTTTTGTTTTATTTTCTAGAGGTGAAAAAGATTTTAATCCGATATCAGCTAAATTTCCATCATCATCAACTTTCATCTTGGCATTCACTATCTTTTTGAAATTTTGCGACAAAGGAACAATAGGAGTACCATTAACTACTCTAATAGGATCCTTGTGTTCGTGACCGTCAAAAACCAAATCAACCTCTGATTCTCGAGCTAATGTATCAGCAAAGTTAACACCGGTATGGCACATTAATATAACATGTCCATTGGGATTTTGTTTTTTAAATTCTGAAATCTGTCCCTTACAATAGTCTAATGTTTTTTTATAATCTTCTTTTGAAACATATCTTTGAGGTTTGGGAATAGCATCAATTAAACTTACACCATCTAATTTTTTTTGATAAGCTGGCATATTAACAGGACTTATGCCTAAAAATAAAAATTTATGTTCTAATTCCTGATTTTTATCATCTTCTACCGTAACTATTTTTTCATTAATAATTTTATTACCACTTATACTTTTCTGAAAACCGTCTGAAGAAGATATATCTAAATTTGAAAATAAAACTTCAGCATCTAAATTTGCGAAAACATCATCTAAAAGTTTAACCCCACCGTCAAATTCATGATTTCCAGGCGTAAATAAAGTCATTGTATTTGATGCAATACCTTTAATTTGTCTGATAAATTCGTTTAAAACATCCAACTGAAATCTAGCAACTTCTTTACTTGGATTCGTCAAATAGCCTTTCCTTGAACCATCCATAAACCAGTCACCACAAACAGAAATAACATTTGCTGTCCCTTTTTCATTCGTTTTCAGGAATATATCGTTTTTTCGACTCCTCATCTCTTCTAAAGCTTGATTAGCTAAAGATAACTCGCCATGAGTATCTGAAAATGCATTTATATTTAATGTAGCACCTCTAAAGCTAACATTATGTTTATAATTATTATTTACCAATGTAATTTTCATATCTTGATAATACTTATAAAAGTTTTTTTTGTTTTATCCCATTTAAAATATTAATTTTCATTAAGGATTATATTATAATGCAAGTTTATCACTAATACGAAAAGATAATTTTATAACTATAGAAATCAAAGTTAAAAATTTTGTGTTAAAATTGCGTTTGGGAGATTTATTATGAAATTATGTGTTATTGGAACAGGTTATGTAGGTTTAGTTGCAGGAACTTGTCTTGCAGATATGGGTAATACTGTTATTTGCATTGATAACAATAAAGATAAAATTTTGAAATTACAAAAAGGAATTATACCAATATATGAACCGGGTTTAGAAGAATTAATAAAAAATAATGTCAAAGAAAAACGATTATCTTTCTCTACTGACCTAGGGAATGCAGTTAGAGACTCCCGTGTTTGTTTCATTGCTGTTGCAACACCCCAAGATACAGATGGTTCTTGTAACCTAGATGCGGTTATAAATGTTACAAAAGAAATCGCACATAATATAAATGAATATAAAGTCATAGTAAATAAGTCCACAGTACCGGTCGGAACAGCAGAAAAATTAAGTAATATTATTAAAGAAATAACTAACGTTCCCTTTGATGTAGTATCTAACCCTGAATTTTTAAAACAAGGAGCCGCCGTTGATGATTTTCTTTCCCCAGACAGAGTCATCATAGGTTCAGACTCAGAAAAAGCATCAAAAATAATGAGTGATATATATTCTCCATATTTTAAAACATCAAACAGAATAATTTTCATGGATGTAAAATCCGCAGAAATGACAAAGTATGTAGCAAATGCATTCCTCGCAACAAAAATTTCATTTATAAATGAAATGGCAAATATATGTGAAAAGGTTGGAGCTGATATCGAAAAAGTTAGAATAGGAATATCAACTGATAACAGAATTGGTGATAAATTTTTATTTCCTGGTATCGGATTTGGTGGAAGCTGTTTTCCTAAAGATGTAAGTGCATTAATTTCTGTTGCAAAAGAAAATAGTACAGGATTTAATATGCTTGAAGCTGTAAAAGAAATTAATACTAAACAAAAGAAATTGTTCGTAGATAAAATTTTAAATTACTATAATGGAAATATAAATAATAAAACTTTTGCAATATGGGGATTATCTTTTAAACCAAAAACAAATGATATGAGAGAAGCTCCATCCATTGATATAATAAATGCATTACTAAAGAAAGGGGCAAAAATTAAAGCATATGATCCCCAAGCAATGGAAAATGCAAAACTAATATTTGAAAATAAAATAGAATATGCACAGTCTGCCTATAATGCAATTGAAAATGCTGATTCTCTAATTTTATTAACAGAATGGAATGAATTTAGGGAGCCTGATTTAGAAAGATTAAAAGATAAGCTAAATGATAAAATAATTTTTGATGGAAGAAATCAATATAATAAAACAAAACTAAACGCTTACGGACTTAAATATATAAATATCGGATGTAAACAAAATTACATTCATTAAGTTTTGTAAAAACGAATTTTTATAAAGCCAGACTTACTCCCATAGGGAAAATTGAAAATTACAAATATACTAGAAAAAAAAACATGTTATTTTTTGTTATAATCAAAACCACTAGATAGCAAATTTTATTATTTTGCGATTTAGAACAGATGTACGAGAGTATGGATGGATAATATGAAAATCAATTCTATTACAACAAATACGGGATATCTGAAAGGCAGGGCAACCGAGCGCTTGCTGAGCCAAGGAAAAGAGTGTGCAAAAGAGCGACATAACTTAAAACAAAATTATAATGACAAAATAAACGCGACCATCGAGAGTAATTCTGATGGTCGTGTGAGTTTTAAGGGGGGTGTACCGCTTCTTCATAAAGCAGCAAATTTCGCATCAGATAATCCACTAGTAGCAGAAGCATTATTTGCAATTCTTATTACTTGCGGATTGAGACCATTGACTATTATGGCAACAGCCAAAACTGAAGAAGATAAAGAAAAATGTTCTTATCAGGCAGCAAAATCCGTTTCAACAGGACTTGTAGGTCTCGCCACTTCGGTCTTAGTCGGCATACCAATTGCCGCAGCAGCTAAAGCAGCACAAAAACGGGGTGCCTTTAACATGCCTGAAGAAATGAAAAAGAAATCAATGGATGTAGTAAAACAAGGAGCAGAAAGTTTAACAAAACTTGCAGAAAAATTCACAAGTGAAGGAAAACATTCTGAACTTGTTGAACAAATAAAAGGTTTAACTGCACCAATGGCAGAAAAAGGATCTATAAATCTTGGAATATTTAAAAAAGCAGGTAAAGGTGCTGAAAAAATGTTCAAAGAAAAAATAGATAATATTGCACCAGAAATATCGGAATCAGTAAGAAATGCCATTAGCGAACAAAAAACAATAGACAACTTTGCAAGAACAGGAAAAAATGTTATTGATAAGTTGTTCCAACCAATATTTATGCCAATAAGAGCAACAATAACCGTAGCATTGGTTCCAACCATACTTGCAGCACTTGGATTGAAAAAAACAAGTAGCAAAAAACCTGAAGAAAAAGAAAAGATAACGCCATACGATTATCTAAGCTACCATGTATTCAAAACAAGTGACGATAAAAAGATTTTTCAAGCTTTTTCGGGGGTAGCCAATTATGAGAATAAATAGTATTAACAATACATATCAATTCAAACAAAGTAATAATAATTACTACAACAACCCGAAAGCGCAATCATTTAAAGGCGTACCAGCTACTATAACAGAACCTCTTTCTAACTTTTATGAGAAAGTTGCTTCAAAAGGCGGTTTTCAAAAATTTATTTCAAAATTTAGCAAAACAAACTCCTTTACACATTTAATGGTTGCTGAAAGTTGTTTCTTATCAGGCTTTTACATGATAAATACCTTAAGAAACAAAAAAATAAAAAAAGAACAAAAACCACAAATGCTTATAAATGATGCGTTGACTTTAGGAGTATCTACAGCAGGAGCTTATTTACTTGATGATAAAGTAACAAAAGTAGTTGATAATCTTTCGAATAGTTACTTCACAAAAAACCAAGACTTTTACATTAATAAAGCAAAAGAATCAGCAAAAAATCTGGCTCAAAAAACAGGGATTATGGATGATATCTTTAATGCAGCCAAAGAAGCAACTGATGATGGTATTGGTGCAGTTACAAAGAAAATAGGTGAACAACTAAGCGGAATTGTTGCAAAAGGTGATAAAACAAAAGCATTCCAAATTTCTGCAGATAAACTAAAAGAAGTTCAAGAAAGTGTATCTAATGCTATTAAGGCAAACAAAGGTAATATGGAAGGTGCGAAAAAAGCGGCAACAGGTTTAATTGATGACGTTTATGATAAATTAGCAGGCAAAGTTGAAGCTGATAAAGTAATTCCTGGTATAAATAAAATTAAAACTCTTGTAATCTTCGGTATTATTTACAGATACTTAGGACCTGTTGTTGTAACTCCTATTGCAAATAAATTAAGTTCTAAGTTTTTCTCTAACAAGAAAAATAGCGAAACGAAAAAAGCGTAAACTAAGAATACAAACATATTAAATAAAAGAATCTGGCAAAACAGGTTCTTTTATTTTTGTTGACTTTTAATAATTTAACATTAAATAAAAAGCAAGGTAAGAATAACTGCATATAAGACAAACTCTAACATTATTATTTTCTAATCCATTATCGACTCTTAATATAACTTTACATGTTTTTTTCGAAACTAAAGTTAAAAACAAAGTCTGTCGATATACAAAACAGGACAACAAATAACAATGGAGAAAGAAGATGGGCTTAGCAGCTTCACAGGCAAGATTTCTAGGTATAACCGCAAGAAAATCAAATATAGAATATGAAGGTCAACAAGTAAACCAACAACGTACAGCCTTAGCTGAAGAAGTTAACGCTTTATATAGCAAACTATTATCTCTTAAGGTACCTGTTGCACCTGATACAACAGAGTTTTATGAATCAAATTATAGTTTTAGTATTTCAGATAAAACAAATAATCAAGATGGTAATTATATAGTTAAAAATTATTATGAAAACGATGATGGTTCATACTATATGGATGTAGAACGTACATATGATAAAAATATTGCAGAACAAAGTGATTTATCAAATCAATGGAAAATTGTTAAGGCTGAAGATGGAACTTATAGTTTAGTTAATATAAAAGATGAAACAAGCTATGCACTAAGTTTATCAAGCGATCCAACTGAAATAAAGAGCTTAATAGAGTCAACAGCTGGTATTCAACCGCTTCCTGAAGGAACGCAAAATTTATACACATATAAAGATAGTGATGGAAAAACACATTACATCCCAGATGTTCAAGTTACAGGATATGATCCAGCAGCTGAGCAAAATTCAATATATTCATATATGAAAACAAATAAAACAGTTACAGAAACAACCACTTTCGACAATGTTCAAATAACATTCGACGGTAATAACAGAATGAGTTCTGTTACTATACCGGGTGTTGTTTCAGGATTAGATGTAGATACAACAAGAACATATGATTCTGAAGGTTATGATGCTGCATTAAGAGATTATACAATGAGCAAAGATGAATATGACAAAATGGTTGCAGACTTAAATGCTCAAACAGAATCTTTACAACAGGAAGATAAAGTTCTTGAGTTAAGATTAAACCAAATTGATACGGAACAAAACGAATTACAAACAGAACTTGAAGCAGTAAAAGCAGTATTAGATAAAAACATAGAAAATACCTTCAATACATTCTCTTAATTTTGAAGGCATTATAGAAAAAGGCAAACATAAATAAACACATTGAGGAATGTAAGAAATGAGTTATAAAAACGATAGTTATTTAGTTATATCAAATAAATATGGAACCTTAAGCGGTGATGCAAAGGCAATGTTATTTGAAACTTATGACCTTTTGAGAGATATAACAGTCAGCGGAAGTGCATCTGATGGTGCCGGGTTTGGTACGGCAGGAAGTTTCCTATGGAAAATAGCAAGTATGATTGCACCTAGTTCATTTATGTCAACAATGGGTGGTGGAACTGCAATAAATATTCCTGGTACATCCTATTGGTCCCCATCAAATTCAACAATAGGTACTAATTCAGCATTCGGCATTGGTTCATTATCTCAATACTCAGGATTCACTGGCGGAGCAAGTCCTGTTGTACAAGGCTTTGGAAGTTCCAGTGAAGTTGGTTACTTAACAGGTGGTGCTTCAGCTTTAACTTCCGTAACGGAAATTGCAAATTCTGCAGGGGTAAATGCACTTGCTTATACCGGTGGTTTAGCCTCTGGTTTTGGGTTTGGTGATAGTTTCTTATTACCTGCAGCTGGTGTAGTTTCAGGGTTTGGCGGTATTTTACAGGCAATGTCTCCGTATTTGGGTGAATTTGGTCTTGGTACAACTTTAATAGGTAACTTATTACAAGGTACAGCAAGTGCTCCACTAGCTGCATATCAAAAAGTAACAAGCAGTATTTTAAGTAATGCTGATACTATTCTTCAAAACAAGGTTAAAAATATCGAAACTGTTTGTAAAATGTTAGATGCTCAAAATGATGTTGTTAAGAAAATGTTAAAAGACGACATTGAAGGTATGAGTGATAAAATCCAAAATATGTAATTATATTCCTTTCCTTATACATACATTACAGAACCCTCACTTGAGGGTTCTTTTTATCCATTATATTCAAATTTATCTATTAAGGCTCCAACATCTAATGCAATATTAGCTTCTTCTTCTGTCATTGGTCCATTACTTCTTAAAATTTCTGCTGCTTTATTGCATTTTTCTATTAATTGACGATTTTCTATATTCTTCATACTCAAAGCATTAGAAAGTACCTTGGGAATATTCAGACCAAAACCTTTTGAAAGCTGCGTATAATAAAATCTTTCATAATCGCTTGGAATTCTGACTGTCCAATTATTTTTATCTGCTTTCCCTGATATATTTATTCGTTCAGACATACCAAACATATCAGGCAAAGTGAAAAACTGTTTTGCAGATGTAAATATTTCTGCAAGTTTAGCTGTTCTATAGTCTTCTTCAACTTTCTGCTCTTCTGTTTGTCCTTTATATTCTTTCGCCGAATATTTTAACTTTTTCTCATCTATATTGTAATCTCTTTGCATTCCAACAAGATGAAGTTTTCTTTTCTCTGTGTCTTTTGATAAATTAACAAGGGAATCATTATCATGGCATCCAACTCCTACATAAAATTTACCATTATGATAACCTTTTTCCGAAAACTTTGCAGGAGTCTCATCATACTCAGCATATGCAGTTGTATATAAATGAGGGTATGAATTAATAGTCATTTCTCTGCTCTTACCTGCTGAAATTCCAACAAGTTCAAGCATTATATTATCAGGATTATTTTCATCAAATTTATCACCTAAGGCGTTTTTTGCTGCAGCTTTCATGATATTGAAAATAGTAAAATTAATTTCTGACAACTGAACTTTTTCGTAATTACCATTAACAACTTGGTAAATAAATGGTGTAACAAATTGCCAAGCTGCATCCATTCTTATACCATCATATCTTTTGAAAAATTCGGTATATTTATCATATAAAAATCTACCTACTTCTCCTAATTTAGATAAATCACCATCATCATTGCATTCGCCCAACTTCGTATAATCTAATGCCGGAAGCCCCCATGTTTGAATACAGTTTGTTTCTGTACAACCAGGATCAGGTCCTCCATAATACAAATTTTTTCTAAAACAATCTATATTAGCCCACATTTCTCCTTGAGAAAATCCAATTAAGCAATCTCCATATAATTTTATATTTTCAGAATTCAAGAAAATTCGGCTTTCTTTCTGTTGCTTAGCAGCTATAAATTGCTTAAAATTCTCAAAATCAATAACTTCTTGATACTGATTTTTTAATTCTGCAATTCTATTTTGTCGAACAGAATCAGAAATTTCTGCACCATATAACATTCTGTCCGTTTCACTCCATTGAGATATGTCCGAAGTCGCATAATGAACTATTAATGCTTCATAAATGGCATTTTTATCTAACCAAGAAGAATTTTCTTTTTGAAAATTCATAAATTCATTATATAAACTTACCGCTTCTGGTTTTTCTGCTTCAAATGCTCCTTTATAATTTTCATATGCTTTCTTTAATAGTTTTTCTTGTATACCTTCTTCATTTTCGGCACCAAGCACATATTCATAATCTGTCTTATATTCTCTTGTCATTTTATTTCGAGGATATTCTTCATCTACTTCTTTAATATCTTCAGGTGAAAGAATATTTGCATATTCACAAGTTGAAAGTTTCTTTAAATCTATAATATGATTACCAAATGCATAGTTAGTACCGGAATATGGTGAAACATTATTTTTTGTAATTTTTCCTTGAGGCTGAAGTTGAATTGATGTTATGCCGGTCATTGACTTTAAAAACAATATAAATTTTTTCATAGAATCTGAGAATGTCGTGCCAATGCCTGTATTATATCCTTCTTCTGATGGTGTATTAAAATCAAAAACTATTGCAGTAGTATCTTGTATTTGTAATGCAGCTTTGGCGTCATTAAGTAATTTAGTATATTCCTTCTTCTCTTCTGTCGTAAAAGCTCTTCCAAAATTTTGATACTGTATTAGTGGATTTATACGCATAAACTTCCTCTCTTTACTTTCAATAGTTTAAAAATACTAAACAAATAATTTGTTATTTTTATATTATTTATTTACAATTTAAAGATATATTTAAGTTTAAAGAATAATGGTTTTTTAACATGAAAAAAATAATACAATTAATTATTTATTTAGCTTTTTCTATAGGCATAATTTTTTCAATAATTGAGAATGATAATTTTACGGACAACTCAATCAATGTAAATTCAAACAAAAAACTAACAGAAAAAGATTATGTAAATATGTACTGTACAGGAATAAAAGAATACGTCTTAACAGATAAAACAAGAGTTGATTGCTTAACAGATGAATATGCTATTGAATTTGATTATGCAAAGAAATGGGCAGAAAGCATTGGTCAATCTTTATATTATGCTAAAAAGACAGGAAAAAAACCTGCAGTAGCAATTATTACCAATGGAGAAAATGATTTAAAATACATACAAAGAATTAAAGATACAGATGAAAAAATTACGATATTTGAAATTCCTGCCAATATCGTAAAAAATAATAAATAATAAATGAAGAGGATGAATAAAATTCATCCTCTTTAATTTTTTTATATTAAAAACTTTCCGTTTTCATAAATAAGTTCATCATCAGCATAGATTTGACCACCATTTTTCATATTTTTAATCAAATCCCAATGTAAACCTGAAACATTTTTACCTCCTGTATCAGGATAAGATGCTCCAACTGCCATATGGATTGAACCGCCTATTTTTTCATCAAATAAAATATTGCCGGTTACATCCTGGATCATATCGTTTGTGCCAATTGCTATTTCACCGACAAATCTTGAACCTTCATCCATATCAAGCATATTATTCAAAAAGTCTTCACCTTTTTCAGCTTTTGCATCAATAACTTTTCCGTCTTTTAATGTCAAAAGAACTTTTTGAGCTTCATTTCCACGGTACAATTGAGGGAAATCAAAATATATTTGACCATTTGCACTATCTTCAACCGGAGAAGTATAAACTTCACCATCCGGGAAGTTACACTCCCCTGCACAACTTTTCCAAATTCTACCTAAAACATTAAACGTTATATCTGTTTTATCTCCAACAATTCTAATTTTTGATTTTTTATTGAGATAATCAGCTATTTTTTCCTGTTTTTCTCCAATTTCAATCCATTTTGAAACAGGATCTTCTTCATGTAAATAACAAGATTTTATCAAGAATTCAGTATATTCTTCTAATGACATCTTTGCTTCTTGAGCCAAAGCATTAGTAGGAAAATCGGCAATGACCCATTTCAATTCACCATCAGCGGCACGTTTTAGCATTTTTTCAGACAAATGTTTCATTACACTTGAACGCTTTGCCAACTTTTTAGAATCCAATCTCGCCATATTCTTTAAATTTAATGGGGCTCCAATAGATATAAGATTTTTAGCCTTTTCATATTCTATCTCTGTCATTGGATCAATATATTCAAGCTGTTCATCAGTTGCATTTTTGATGTATACTTCATTTAAGCCTTCTACGCCCATTCTGACAACAGGGTATGCTCCTTTTAAAAGAACTTGTTTATAGATTTCTTTTACTAAAGGTTGCGAAAGGTATGAATCTGTTCTTATTATTGTAAGTTCACCTTTTTGAACTTTAACGGAATAATCAACAAGAACCTTTGCATATTTTTCCCATAATTTATTCATTTTTATACCTCGTCATTTGCAAGTGCATTTAAACGACCTAAATAGATTCCTCTTTTTGATGTTTTTATAAACTCTGTAATTCTTAAAATATTTTTATCATCCGGATATTTTTCTTCTAATTCTCTAACCACATTTGTAAGTGTTGTAGTTCTAGCTTGAATATGTTTATAAGCATCTCGGATATGTTCTATTTCTTCTTTAGAGAAACCTCTTCTTTTTAAACCGATTACATTCGGACCATGTAAAATAGCCGGAGCACTTGCCGCTTTTGCAAATGGAGGAATATCCATTCTGGCAGCTGAGAAACCAGAAATGATTACATATTCACCAATTCTGATATTTTGATGGAATACACTCATACCACCTAAGAAAGCACCCTTGCCAACATGTACATGACCACCGATTGTAGCCAAATTCGCAAATATTGCTTCATCTTCTACCACGCAATTATGCGCAACATGTGAAGATGTCATTAACAAACATTTATCACCGACTTTTGTTACTGCACCGTCTTCACCTGCACCACGATTTATTGTTACATATTCTTTTATTATACAATTTTTACCAATTACAGCCTTTGTTTTTTGACCTTTATAGCTTAAATCTTGAGGAGCTGTACCTAAACTTGCGAATGGAGATATTAAAGTACCGTCACCAATTTCGCAGCACTCTAAATATGCATTTGCCATTACTTTAACATTTTCACCCAATACAACATCTTCACCTATTACTACATTAGGTCCAATTTCACAACTTGCAGGAATTACTGCATTATCTGCGATTATTGCGGTTTTATGAATAGCCATATTTTATCTCCTGACTTTTTATTTTTTATCTATTACTGAAAACATTAAATCTGCTTCAACAGCTATGTGTCCATCAACTGAACCTTTTGCATGAACTTTAACTAATGGTCCTTTTATTTTCACAACTTCTGTTTCTATATCGAATCTATCTCCAGGGACGACTTGTCTTCTGAATCTTACACCATCAACTCCTGCATATAAGAATAATTTGTTTCTATACTGCGGCAACGGAGCCAATGCACCTGCAGACATTTGTGCCATTGCTTCAAGTTGTAATACTCCCGGCATAACAGGAACCCCGGGGAAATGTCCGCAGAAGAACTCTTCATTTATTGTAAGATTTTTATAACCTTTACAATATTTTCCTAATACACATTCAGTAACCCTATCTACTAATATAAAAGGATATCTGTGCGGAATTAACTCCATTATTTGATTAATATCAAGAGTTATTACTTCATCATTTGCTAATACTTTCTCTTCTGCCATTATTCCTCCGTAATATACTTATCTTTTAAATCTTTTGCAACTATTGTATGGACACTATGTCCTGCTTCTTTTACTATTATCTCTGCTTTTGAATTCAAAATATTAAAACCTGCTAAATAAAAATCTCCTATCAAATCAAGTATTTTATGTTTTATTGGTTCATATTCTGATTTCAACTCAGCAGTATAACCATCTTCTGTAAGACCTAATGTATTTTCTATACTTGCACCTCTCGCATAACCTGCTTTTTGAAGCATTTCCAGTTCATTTAAATAGCCAAATGTTCTTGCTTCAATAATTTCTGATAACTTTTCCATATTTAAAGCTACCCACCTGTTTGATAAATCTTTATGTCTAAAATTCACACTATAAGTAACATTAAGGTCTTCAGACGGCAATACAACCAAATGAGTTTTTCCGTTGAAATAGCTCAAAGGTTCTTTTATCTTGTATTTTTTACAATCCGGATTTTCAATTCCGACATTATTGAATGCTTCTACCCACTTTTTAGAACCACCATCTAAAATTGGTAACTCATAATGAGATAAATAAACATCTAATGAATCGATCTTGCAAATTGCACAAGCAGCCATAAAATGCTCTATCAACATAACTTTAATTTCATTATTACCGATTACGGTACAATGTTCAGTCGATACTACGTTATCTATATTTGCCTCAATGTTTTTTCCGTTAAAATGGAAACGCAAACCTTTTTTATCAGAAGGACACACTCTTGCTTCTGATTCGACACCTGTCATTAGCGCAACTGATTTTAAAATTACTTCTTGTTTTATTGTAGACATTAACTAATCCTTCAAAAGATGCTCATACTGTTTAAATTTATTAACTAAATCTTCTGCTTTTTTCATTGTTTTCATTTGTTTAATGAAATCTTTTCTTGGCATTGCAGGAGCCCCAATAAGAATTTGTTTTTCAGGGAAACTTCTTGTTACACCTGCTTGTGCCATTATAATAGTGTCACTTCCGATTTCAATATGATCTGCCATACCAACTTGACCTGCTATTACAACACGGTCACCAATTTTACAGCTTCCTGCGATTCCCACTTGAGATACAATCATACATCCTTTGCCAATTTTACAGTTATGACCTATTTGAACCAAATTATCTATTTTTGTTTGTTCCCCAATTACGGTATTTTCAATAGTACCTTTATCAATACAAGTATTTGCACCGATTTCGACGTCATCCCCTATAACAACAGAACCGACTGAAGGTATTTTATAAATTTTTTGGTCTGTATTATCTTCTTTTACTTTACCTTCTTCCCTTGCATTTTCTACATTATTAGGATTTTCAGTAACAAAACTAAAACCATCTGCAGCTATACTTACACCGTGCTGAATAATAACTCTATTTCCTATTATTGCATTATCACCTATATTACATCCAGCATGGAATAAACAATTTTCGCCTATTTGAACACTTCTGCCAACATATACATTAGCAAGAATTTTAGAGTTTTTGCCAATTGATACATTCCTTGATATAACTACATTCGGACCAATCGAAACATTTTCGCCTATTTTTGCCGTCGGGTGAACCGTTGCTGTAGGATGAATACCCGGAACTGTTTCAGGAGGCATATAAAATAAATGCAGTAATTTCATCATTGCAAGACGTGGTCTTTCTGCTTCTATTGTAGAAATCAATTCCGATGTTACACCTATAGGAACTAAAGCAGCCTTTGCCTTTGTTTTTGATAGATTCTCAATTTCATCTTCATTCAATGCTAATGCCAATGTATTTTCATCCGCTAGTAATGGCGGTCCTAATCTTGATATTTTTACGTCTTCTAACTTTGTTAAAATACCACCAACAATTTGCGATATTTCTTCAAGTGAATATTCTGTCATTTTATCTATATCCCTCATTATAATTCCCTCTATTGCATATATATTGTAATACCTTGCGAGAAAAAACACAAATAATTAATTATTTACGCATTTTTTCAATAATTGAAGTAGTTGATTTCCCTTCTACAAAAGAAATAAACTCTATCCTTCCGCCTGCTTCCATTATCCCTTTTGCTTCAGGGAGCGTTTCGATTGTATAATCAGCTCCTTTTGTATGAACATCCGGCTTAATTTTTAACAGTAAATCTATAGGAGAATCTTCATCAAAAAGAACAACATAATCAACACTTCTTAATGCGCTTAAAACCTCTGCTCTGTCATTTTCATTATTTATAGGACGGCTGTCCCCCTTTATACTTTTTACCGATTTATCTGAATTCAACGCAATAATTAATACATTTCCAAAACTTTTTGCTTTTTCTAAATATCTTACATGTCCCACATGCAAAATATCGAAACAACCATTAGTTGTAACTATAGTTTTCTTTTCTTGCCTTAATTTTGATAATAATTCAGGTAATTCTGATTGTTTAACTAGCATATATATTCTCCGTAAAAAATAGGGCAATATTGAACAATATTACCCTATATTAACCTATTATAACTATTTTTTGTCTGTTTGATTTTGCTCTCCAAACTGCTGCATATTCGTCTTTGGCACTGAAGATTCTTTTATTTTCTTTTGAATATTTTCAGGATTATATGATTCATCATAATATTCAATTTTTGCATCTTTTCTTAGTGCTTCAATTTTATTTTTTAATATATCAACTTTATCTAAACTTTCTAAATAATTAATGATATCTTTTTTACTTTGTTCAAAAGATAAAACACCGGCTTCATTTCTGTCTGTTACCATAATAATATGGAAGCCATATGGTGTTTGAACAACTTCACTTATAGTATTTGGTGCCATAGAAAATGCTTTATTTGCAAAAGCCTCAACCATTTCTTCTTTAGCAAAGAAACCTAAATCACCGCCACGTATAGCACTTGCCGTATCTTGAGAATTTTCTTTTGCTACTTTAGCAAAACTTGAAGGAACTTTTTTTACTTTAGCTTGTAATGCTTCTGCTTTGTTCTTAAGCTCATTCATCTTTTCACTTAATTTTGCAGCCAATTCTTCTTCTGTAATATCTTTATTGTCTTCCTTTATTTTTGCGGCAATTTGTTCCGGATTTGCGGCTATCAATATGTGAGAGGCTCTTACTCTTTTTGGATATTTAAATTTATCCAAGTTCTCGTTATAGTATTTTTTTGCTTCACTTTCACCAACAGAAACCATTGCAATTGAATCTACAAATTTTTTCAATTTAATTTCTTCTTCAATATCTTTTTTGAACTTATCATAAGTTACGCCATTTACTTTTAATACTTGCATAAATTGTTCTTTTGAACCAAACTTACCGATAATATCTTTTTCAGCATTTTCAAGTTCTTCTTTTGAAACAGTAATTTTGTTTTTTTCCATTTCTTCATTTAAAAGTGCTTTTACAATAAGTTCAGATACAACTTTTTCTCTTATCATCAATGCGAATACATTATCCGGATCTTTTTTTAAATCTATTCCCATTTGTGAAAACATATTATTCGTTGTAACAGATTCATATGCTTTATCAAATTCATTTTTTGTAATAACCGTATCATTAATTTTAATCAGGTCATTATCATTTTTCTTCAAAGAACATCCCGTAAAGACAAACATTGCCAAAAGTGCAAATATTGTTACTTTTAATTTGTTCATATATTTTCTCCTTAGATTAACTAACCTTTATTATTTGGATTATAATCATATCCTATCTTTAATATATGATAAAATAAATTAGACAATATGTTAAACAATTCTTCAAAATTTAGATAATTTCTGTTTAACAGCAATATGCTATTGCCGTCACTGCAAGTATTCGGAGCGATTGTATACTTAATATATTTCGTAATATTTCTATCCGTTTTTGCAGAAATTATATTCCACTCGCCCTTTGAAAGATTCGTATATATTCTGATTGTAAAATCTGTTTCTCTTATTAAAGTTATTCCTGCTTTTGTCGCCAATAATCTTAATTGAACTAATTTTATCAAATTTTCTACAGGCTCAGACATTTTTGAAAATCTATCTTTCCATTCCGATTTGATTAATTCAAGTTCAGATTCTGATTTTACATCTGCGAGTCTCTTATATTCAATCATTTTCTGTTCTTTTGATCCGACCCATTCATCCGGAATATATGCCGTTACATTTATATCTACTATAGCTGGCTTATTTTCAACAACTTTACCATCTTGTATTTTTACAACAGCTTCTTCCAATAATTGGCAATATGTATCAAAACCTACATTTACCATTTGACCGTGCTGTTTTGTACCCAATACATTTCCAACCCCTCTAATTTCAATATCTCTCATTGCAATTTGATATCCGCTTCCTAAAGTCGTAAATTCTTTGATATATTTTAGACGTTTAATTGCATCTTGAGTTAGTGTTTTTGATTGTTTATACAAACAATAGCAGAATGCTTGTCTATCTGTTCTCCCTACTCTTCCTCTTATTTGATATAACTGAGCCAAGCCAAATTTATCTGCATCATGTATTATCATTGTATTGGCATTTGGTATATCTAACCCTGATTCAATAATTGTAGTACAGAGAAGAAGATCATATTCTTTATTCAAGAAATCCATCATTATTTGTTCAAGTTGATTTTTATCCATTTGACCATGTGCAACTGCCAAACGGATATTAGGCAACAGTTTTTTTAAATTTTCAGCAAACTCATATATGCTTTCTACTCGGTTATACAAATAGAAAACCTGACCTTCTCTTTCTATTTCATAATTTATTGCATTTTTTACTATTGATTCTTTATATTCACTAACAAAAGTTTTTACAGGTAATCGGTTCGTAGGCGGAGTATTAATTACACTCATATCTTTTATACCTGATAAAGACATATATAAAGTTCTTGGTATAGGTGTCGCTGACATTGTAAGTATATCTATATTTTTCTTCATACGTTTTAACTTTTCTTTATGCGCAACACCAAATTTATGTTCCTCATCTATTACAAGCAACCCTAAATCTTTAAATTGAACATCATCTTGAAGAAGTCTATGAGTTCCTACAACAACATCAACTTCACCTAAAATCAATTTTTTTATTACTTCTTTTTGCTCTTTGGCACTTTTGAATCTTGATAAAAGTTCAACTTTTACGGGATATGGTTTAAATCTTTCAGATATAGTTTGGTAATGTTGCATTGCTAATATTGTTGTCGGAACAACAATAGCTGCTTGTTTAGAAGACATTACTGCCTTAAAAATAGCTCTAATTGCAACTTCTGTTTTACCGAAACCAACATCACCACATATTAGCCTATCCATTGGTTTATCTGATTCCATATCTTCTTTTGTTTGAGATATAGCTTTCATCTGATCTGGAGTTTCAGTATACCCAAAGGAATCTTCCATTTCATATTGCCAAACAGTATCAGGCTCAAAAGCATAACCTTGAGATAACTTTCTCATCGCATATAAATTAATCAAATCTTGAGCGACATCTTCAACTGCTTTTTTAACCTTTGCTTTTGTATTATTCCAATCGTTTCCGCCCATTTTCGATAATGACGGTAATACATTTCCAGAACCTCTATAGCGGCATAGCATATTTATTTGTTCTGCAGGAATATGAAGTTTATCACCACGTGCATATTCTAATGTTAAATAATCTTTTTCTTCATTATCTATTATTTGTTTAGATATTCCTTTAAAAATACCTATACCATGCACCATATGGACTATATAATCGCCTTCTTTTATATCATTAAGCGTTTCTATAAAATCAAGATTTTCTCTTCTGTAGTTAAAACGAGTTGCAGTTATATCTTTTGAACGTTTATTGAAGAACTCTTTATCTGTAATAACTATTAACTTACAGTCTTCTATAATACTGCCTGCCGATACAATATTATCCGTTACATATACGGCATTTTTTTCTTCTATATTATAAGTATAAGGAATTTCATACTCTGTAAATATTTCTTCTATTCTTTTCTTATAATCAGTCGCCGTAATAATCTTATAATTATATTTTAATTTTTCACGAATAAACTTAGCTATATCTTCAAGACCGGATGCAAAATATGGAATTAATTCAGTTGTTAGTTCAATATTAATATCAAACTCTTCCGAAATAAAATTATCAAAATATACTTTCTGAAAAGTACTGACAGTTGTTAAAAACTCTTTAAGCGGAAGGTGATTTTTATTTTTTAAAGGCAGAGTGAGTTTGTTTTTTATATTTTCTTCATATTGCTTATTGAGATTTTCATCTGTTTTTTCATATCTGGATTTAAACTGAGTATAATCATCAAAAACAAATATAAAATCACTGTCTGTTAATTGCGAAATAACTTTCAAATCATTATTAAAATAAGATTCATAATATTCTATACCTTCAAAATAATTTTCATTTTTTACTTGTTCCAATATTTCAAGCTGATTTTCTTCATTACAGTCAATTATTTTTTCTATTTTTTTATATGATTCATTATTCAGAATAAACTTATATATCGGTTGAATATTAATATCTTTTTGTTTTGAAATACTTCTTTGATTAGATGCATCAAAAATTCTTATATCAGTTACTGTATCTCCCCATAGTTCCAACCTGTATGGATTTTCGCTTAATGGATAAATATCAATTATATCGCCTCGAATACTAAATTCACCAATATCAGCAACTAGAGTCTTTCTTTTATAACCCATTTTTACAAGGTTTAGAGCTATTTCTTCTATATTAATATCATCATCTACTTTTATATTTAAATTATTAATCTCAAAAAAGTTTTTATCAGGAAATTTTTCAAATAAAGCTTTTTGCGGCACAATAAGAATTTCGTTAGACAATGCGGCATTTAATATATTAATTTGTTTTGCATATTTATATAGATTTTTTGAATTTGTATCGTAAATAGAGCCATCTTGATATGGAAAAATAATAGCATCTATATTAAACATTTTTTTTAAATCATTACAATATTTAAGTGCAGTTTGTTCTGTTTCTACAACATAAACAAGTTTTTTATTATTCTTTAATAAAAAATCGGCCAAAATAAAAAGTTTTGAGCAATTAGTAATGCCGCTCATTGCAAAGGAAATACGTTTTTTTAATAAAGCAGCTATTTCTTCAGAATATTTGCATTTTAGATTTTTAATATACTCTTGCATTCCACAATTTTAAAACTTACATAACAAATTATCAATTATTTATACGATTGTCTAAATAGCAAAAAAGATGTTTTAATACTAACAGATATACAATAGGGGTAATAATATGAAAAAGAAGTTTTTAATATTGTCAATAATTCTTACAATGACAACAGGAATAGCGTTGGCTAATGGTATGGTGTTTGATCCTACGGAATATCAAGCAACTACAACAAAAAAAGGAGCTGTTCAATCTAATGCCAGCATAGAAAAGAAAACACAAGCATCTTCAACATACACTCAAGATGCTGCCTCCGATCAAAATGAATACTTTGACAAAGCTCTTTTTGAACTTGATAGCGCACAAGTCAATAGTAGAAACAGCCTTTTAGATTATCAGGCAAAATATCAGGAAGTAGATACACAGTACAAACTAATAAAGGAACAAAGACGCGTTCTTGGTAACCAAATAAAAACACTGGAAAGACAAATAAAAAAAATAGAACAATCAAAACGTGAAATAAGAGAAACAATGATATAATAATCTAAGACTCTTACAATAGTAAGAGTCTTAATTTTAAAGGAGTGTTATTGATGAATAAACAGGCAAAAATAATTGTATTTTCCTGCCTGTATATGCTTGGGATTTATAGCTTCTTTTCTGAATATTTTTTACCTGTTTCAATTGGTATTTTTATCATTTTAGGCTATTTATATAAATTCAAGAACTTAATTTCAACAAAATTATTTTGTACATATGCAATAATCTTTTTCTTAGGTTTCTTAAATTCTTCATTTAATTTTAAAACAGATGATGAACTTACATCATATGCAAATGAAAATGTTAATATAACAGCAAAAGTACTCACAATTCCAACGAACAGCCAAGAATATAGAACAAAGTTTTATGCAAAAGTCTTAACAATATCAACAAAAGATGAAACAAATAAAAATATCACAGCAAAAACATTAGTAACAATAAATGATGAAAGAAAAGACCTAAGAGAAATTAAAATCGGGGACACAATAAAACTTGAAGGTAAGTTAAAACTTCCAAATATTGCACAGAACCCTTCGCAGTTTGATTATGCAAGATATTTACAACTAAAAAAGACCTTTTCACTTCTTTATGTCAATGAAAATTGGAAAATTCAAAACAGGGCAAATGATTTTTTAGGGAAGTTAATACGAAAACTAAATGACACAAGAAATAACATTATAAAAATACATAGTCAAAATATAAAATCTCCAATGCTTGAAATATTAGGAGGTATTATCTTTGGAGATGATGCTGTTAATCCTGATGAGAATACAAAAGAGAAATTTATCAACTCTGGTATTTTTCACATACTTTCCGCATCAGGAATGAATGTAACATTAATTTTCGGTATTTGGTATTTTATAGCGAGAAGTTTAAGACTAAATTACAAATTTTCAATAATTTCAGGAATTTTACTTATTTTATTCTATACTTGTATGACAGGTTTTGGCACACCTATTATAAGAGCAACAATAATGTTGACTCTAATTTTAATAGGTAAATTAATAGATAAAGCAACATCTACAATATCTTTATTATTTATTGTTGCCTTTTTAATGTTGCTTACAAATCCTTTGACTATTTTCGATATTGGTTTTCAACTTTCCTTTATTACTACTTTTGCATTAATAATTACCGCCCCTTTATTAGCTTTTAGTTTTAAACATAAATTTATAAATATTACATTAGGTGCTTGTTTAATACCATTTATTGCCCAGCTTTATGCGGCACCTCTACAAATGTATTATTTCAATACTTTTTCTGTATATGCTGTTTTCGCTAATATTGCTATAGTTCCCGTCTTGAGTATTGTTTCGTTTATAGGCTTTATAAGTTCAATAATTGCAATGATACCTGCTGTAGCAAAACAAATTTGCTATTTCGCTGATTTAATTTTAAATCCAATTTTAATTTATATAGTAAAAGTAGCGGAACTTTTCTCAACACTCCCTCATTCAATCATTTATGTAAAAAAGCCATCATTAATTCAGATTATCTTATATTTCACGATAATTGTAAGTATTACATGTCTATTAAAATTCAAAATAAAATCAAAGAAAATAATTATCTCAATAACAACCTTGTTAATTATATTCACATTAACCTTTATTACGCTCCCAAATAGAAATGCGGAAGTTATATTCTTTTCATTAGGAAATGCAGATGCTGTTTTATTAAAATCACCAAATAATGAATATTTCCTTATTGATACAGGCAGAAGCGGATACCTAAAAAGTTCTTCTCAAGCAAAAAACATTATAATTAAATATATAAGAGATAAAGGAATAAAAGATATAAACTCATTAATTCTTACACATTTTGACTCTGACCATGCCGGTGGAACCGTAGATATTCTAGAGAATATCTATGTAAAAAAGTTATATATAACTGAAACTTACGAAAATACAATGCTTTCAGACAATATCAAAGAATATTTAGACTCAAATAAAATTAATTATGAAATAGCAGAAAATATTGAGGAAATATATAATAAAGACAACTTTATTCTAACAATAATTGAACCTGTTGGGGAATTAATAAAAAGTGAAAATCAGAAATCTTTAATAGTTCACTGTAAATATAAAGACAAAAATCTTCTATTTATGGCTGATGGTGATATAAAAACATATGAGTCAATTCCTGATATATATAAAAATAATATTTCTATAATAAAATCAGGACACCACGGTGCCAAAAATACGATTAATAATGAAATGATTAATAACTCTGATTTATTTATACTATCAACAAGCGGGTATTTTTATAATCATCCGCACCCACAAACAATAAGAATTCTTGAAGAAAATAACAAGAAATATTTAAGAACAGATTACCATAATGCAATTAAATTGGTCTTAAATAATAGTAATTACAGAATTTATATGTATTCTCCCAAAACAAGAAAATTTATAGAAAAGAGCAATTAAAAGGATATAACAATGTCAACATATATTAATATTAATACAATATTTATCATTTTATCTTTATTTTTCTCATCTTTTATAGAATGTATAATTTTATATACGTTGTGGGATAAAAATAAAACTTCGGAAAGAAAATTATTACTAAATTTTATATTTTATTTTTTTCTCGGTTCAACAATATTAATGTTTCTATTTTATAAATCTTTTCAATACATAACAATCAATAATTTTATATATCTTGTATTTTTGATTATTGGAATTATATCTTGTATGTTTATTTTACAGCTCGTTATACTGGGATTTTTATGCATAGATAAAATTACAAAAAAAATTAACACATTAATTATAGTATTTCTTACAACGCTTTATTTGTCATTGCCGGTTTTAATAGATTATATCGCCTGCAATAAATATAATAATAATATTCAGAAAGTACTATTATTCAAAAGAATAGCTTTAAAAATATGCATAATTCCACAGATAAAATCTGAAATAGAAAAACCTTTGTTTGTAAAAACTAACCAAGATTAAAAAGCTCTCCAAACATTATGTAAACAAATATTACATTTCAACGAATAAAAATGACATAAAAACTAAAGTTCATTAAAAATATGTCGATGGTATGTGTGTAACAAACAATTGGAGGAAAATAACAATGTCAAACATCAATCCATTAAAATTCGGAGTGACAGGTAACCAGTATTTCAAACAAGAAACAAAAGAAGATTTATCAAAGAATACAGAAAAAGAATCAAAAACCCAACAACAACAAAAACAAGTTAATTCAAATGAAGTTTTTGGATTTTTAGCAGCACAAAATGCCGACTTAATTCCGGTAAAAACAAAAAAGACAGTAGAAGTTTCAAAATATGTAAATTCTGAACAAGAAACAAGAATAGCAGATTTTATGAAAGGTTTTGAAGCTGATTTTGATGAAGCATTCAATATCGCAATAGATGAATTTCCTGAAATTTCAGAAAAAACAGCAGGCGATATAGCACTTGCATACATAAATGCTTCGTATGCATAGTTTCCCCAATCCCAATTATTGTTTGTTATTTTTTAAACAGACCGCATTTTGCGGTCTTTATTTTTTATAATGTAAAATAAATTGACCATTTTATAATATTTTTCACTCAAATTTATGTATGATATAATATTTTCAAATAAGCAAAAAGGAGGTCTTAACCGTGGGTTATAAAATATTAGACAAAATTGAATTGTGCCCAAACCAGTATGAATTAAAAATAGATGCACCATTTGTAACAAGAAACGCCCAAGCAGGTCAGTTCATAATTTTCAGAGTTGAAGCAAATGGCGAAAGAGTGCCAATAACAATTGCTGATGTAGATAGAGAGAAAGGCATATTAACAGTTGTATTTATGGCAGTTGGATATTCCACAAAAAAACTTGCACAACTAGAAATTGGCGATGAAATTCTTGATGTAGTAGGGCCATTAGGAAAACCCACAGATATAGAAAAATACGGAACAGTAGTTTGTGTTGCAGGCGGTTATGGTGCAGCACCTTGCTATTTAATATCTAAAGCATTCTATGATGCCGGAAATAAAGTTCATATGATAATGGGTGCAAGAAATAAAGATTTATTATTCTGGCAAGATAAAATGGCAAAAGCTTGTGATGAACTTCATATTGCAACAGATGACGGTTCATTAGGTCATAAAGGGTTTGTTACTGAAGTATTAGCTGATATTATGGCTAAAGAAAAAATAGACTATGTAATAGCTGTAGGTCCAATGCCAATGATGAGAGCAGTTGCAAATCTTACAAAAGAAAAAAATATAAAGACAGAAGCAAGCATGAACCCAATTATGATAGATGGAACAGGTATGTGCGGAGCTTGCAGAGTAACAGTTGGCGGAGAAGTAAAATTTGCATGCATAGATGGGCCTGACTTTGATGCACATAAAATAGATTTTGATGAAGTTATTAATAGAACAAAAATTTATAAAGATGAAGAACGAAGAAGAAGTGAAAACTGTAACCTTCTAAAAAAAGCAGATGCTATTGCAAAATAAAGGAGAATAATAATGTCAAATAAAATTCCTATTTGTCCTTTGATGAGTGCAGGAAATGACATTCACATTGTATGTGCACAAGAGAGCTGTGCTTGGTATATGAAAAATTATAAAACCTGTTCAATATACCTAATAGCACATAATGCGGTACTAGATATAAAAGAAAAGCAATCAAAAAATACTCCTCAATAGAGGAGTATTTTTAATTATATATAAGCACTGACTAATTTTTTAACTTCATTAGCAGGAACCGCAAACCCTATACCGATATTCGATTTATTATTATCAGGATTAAATATTGATTGACTAATACCAATAACCTCACCATTCGCATTTAAAATAGGACCACCAGATGACCCGGGATTAATAGCAGCATCCGTTTGGATTTTATTTCTTTCATAATCAATTCTTGATACAATGCCTGTAGTTAATGTACCATTAAACCCAAACGGATTACCAATTGCAAGAACTTTTTGCCCAACTTTAACCATCGATGAATCTCCAAGTTTGATGGTAGGCAATGGTTTGTTAGGTTTTATCCTTAATAAAGCTAAATCACCATTTGCACCATCTGTAGGCAAAAGTTCAGCTTTATATGTTTCACCTTTCGATGTTGTAACTTCTACATAAGAAGATTTGGAAACAACATGTGAACTGGTTAAAATTATTCCACTCTTATTAATAATACATCCTGTACCACTGGAGAGTCCATCAATCATTTGGGCTTCTACAAGAACAATAGCAGGATTTATTCTCTCATAAACCGTGACATTTATGAATTCTTCGCCTTTAAAATCATTATCCTTTGAATAAACACAATCATTCAACATAACTCCACTCATACAAGATATGATTATAAACATTGTTACAGATAAAAACTTCATATGTTTTGGCATAATGTAACACAACCTCTCTTACAAATATAATTAAACATTTGTTTTATATAATCCGCATTGGTAAATAAGCAGGCTATTTTATCAATTTAAACAGTTATTATAACTTCAAATTAAGTATAAAATATTGTTATAAAAATTTGTTTTGGAGTACAATTTAAGTATGCTAAATACATTAATAAAATTAACAAATAATACAATCAGAACCATGGAAAATATAGTCGGCAAGGAAAATGTTCTATCTGATTATGAAGAATTGCTGACATATTCAACAGATTCTACAAATATAACGAACCCAAATGAAATAGCCGAAGTTGTTGTTTTTGTTGAAAACGTTCAACAAGTAAGTAAAATAATGAAATATGCTTATTCAAAATCAAAACCGGTTATAGCAAGAGCAGCAGGAACAAATCTTTGTGGGGCTTGTTTACCCAAAAAAGGTGGAATAATAATAGACTTTGCGAAAATGAATAAAATTCTTGAAATCAGTAAAGACAATTTAATCTGCAAAGTAGAACCCGGGGTTGTTATTGAAGATTTACAAAAAGAAGTTGAGAAATTGGATCTTTTTTACCCGCCTGATCCATCTAATTTAAAAGCCTCAATGATAGGCGGAAGTATAGGACTATCCTCAGGCGGACCTCATACTTTCAAATACGGAGCTACAAAAGATTTTGTTATAGATTTAGAAGTAGTACTCTCAGACGGGACAGTAATGCATACAGGTTCATCTTGTTCGAAAGATGTAACCGGTTATAATATGACACAATTATTTGTAGGTTCAGAAGGAACATTAGGTATAATAACCCAAGCAACTATAAGGTTAATACCTAAACCGGAAGCGAAAAGAGTAATGTTAGCATATTTTGATACATTAGAAGATACATCAAAAACAGTTAACGATATAATTTCAAATCTAATAACTCCATCTGTTATTGATTTAATGGACAATAACACATTAAGAACTATAGAAAGCTTTTACCCCTGCAATCTAAAAACAGATAAGACAGCAGCTTTATTGATAGAAATAGATGGATTTAAAGAAATTCTGGATAGCCAGTACAATAAAATAATAGAAATTTGTAACAGGAATAATTCCTCATATATACAGACCGCCTCAACAAAGGAAGAAGAAGAACGAATTTGGATTTCACGCCGTTCATCATTTGGAGCTACAGCAAAACTCGCACCAAATGTATTGACAGAAGATGTTGTTGTCCCAAGAGAAAACATTGTTCCTTTAGTAAAAGGAATATGGGAAATATGTAAGAAATATGAATTAAAAACATGTATAATGGGACATATAGGAGACGGCAATATTCACCCAAATATAGCACTTGATTTAAGAAATCCCGTTGAGCGTTATAATTTTGACAGAGCCAAAACTGAATTATTTGAACTTGCACTTTCACTAAACGGAAGACTATCGGGTGAACATGGTATCGGCTGCGAAAAATCTGAGTTTATAAGTAAAGCACTAGACCCTAACAACTTAGAATATATGAAAAAGATAAAAAAATTATTCGACCCTAAAAACATACTAAATCCCGGAAAGATTTTCTAAATGGCTTACTGTATAATAAATTGCACGACAAAAAATAAAGAAGAAGCAATCTATATAGCGAAAAGTCTTGTAGAACGCAAATTAATTGCCTGCTGTAACATTATTCCATCAATCACATCAGTATATGAATGGGATAACGAGTTATGCTGTGATGAAGAATGCCTTATGGTTATGAAAACAAAAACAGAATTATTTAACGAAGTAGAAATTGCAATAAAGGAGCTTCATACATACGATACTCCAGAAATCATATGTATTCCTATAAATAATGGAAGCAGGGAATATTTATCCTGGGTAAATGAGCAAACAAAATAAAGGAGCAGTGCCATTTTTAACTTTTTAAGAAAAGAAAAAGAACCTGAATACACTGTAAAAATGAGCTATGACAAATCAAAGCCATTAACAAAAAGAAATCTCATTGCATTTTTAACCTCATTAAATATAGAAGTCAGAACAAATACAAAAGCAAGAGGGAACCAAGGGCTGTATCAAAAAAACAGAATTGATGTTGCAAGGGGACTTGATGAAGAGAGGGCAATAGAAGTTTTAGTTCATGAATTTGCACACCATATACACTATAAATTAGATAAAGATTTTATAAAAAATGGAGGAAGTTTAGAAACTCTCTTTAAAACATCAGATATAACAGAAATCAAAGAAGAATTAATAAATGTAACAAAGTTAATTGATAAAAATTCAAGACTTCAAATATTTCTAAATGCGAAAGAAGAAGCTTCAAAAACCATAAAAAGTATGCAGAACGCCATACAAAGAGAGTACCCAAATTTTCAACGTTCCAAAAAATTTAATGAATTTGAAAAATACATAAAGAATTCTGATGCAAAATATCTTGTAAAGTATGATGCAATAAGATTAATGCAAGGTTTTTTCTTTAAAAAAGAACGCATTCTGACAGTAAAAAATATAGATAATGATTTTCCTGAAATGCCTTATGCCTTTAGAGTATATATAAGACTTTGTTCTCTTAAACGAAAACAATCCAAAATTACAAGAAGAATAAATAAATTAAATAAATATTATGAAAAACCAACCGAACTATTTGCTAGATACGTGCAAGGTTATTTCTCAACACCTGAAACAATTTCAACAATTGCACCCATAACAACAAAAAAATTCAATGAACTTTTGCAATCAGGCTACTATAAAGAAATGAAAGATTTGTTTGAAATTTTCAAGAAAAAAGAAATGTAAAATCTTGAAAACTTATAAAAAAAATATTAGAATCAGGTTATGAAAAAAGTAATAGCTTATGTTCATACTCATTGGGACAGAGAGTGGTACAGAGAATTTGAAGAATTCAGACTAAGACTCATTGAAGTTTTTGATGAAGTATTAAAAAATTTAGAAACAGAAGAACTGCCATATTTTTATTTTGACGGTCAAACTGCTGCATTAGAAGATTATTTAGAAATCCGTCCTGAGAAACTTGCAAAAATAAAAGAATTAATTAAGCAAAAAAAATTAAGAATAGGTCCATTTTACTGTTCATCTGATAGTTTTTTAGTTTCAGGCGAATTATTATGCCGAAATTTAGAACTTGGATTATCAAAAGCAAAAGAATTCGGAGAAACTGAATTTATAGGATATTTATCAGATACTTTCGGTCACAGTCAATGTATTCCAAGCATATTAAAAGCATACAATATAGATAAAGCCTGTTTATGGAGAGGATTAGGTAGTCTTCCTGCTGATATTAATTGGCAAGATATAAAAACAACATACCTTATACAAGGTTATTTCCAAGATTTTTTAAATACTTCTTTACCCATAGAGAAAAAAGCAGAAGCACTAAAAAAATATATTGATAAAATTGCACAAAAAAGCAAAGATTATATACTTTTACCAATTGGAGCCGATCATTTAGCTATTGCAAAAAACTTAAAAAAACAAATTGAAGATTTAAATAAAATATATAAAGACTATAAAATAGAAATTAAAACTCCTTTTGAATATTTTGAAAAAATCAAATCAAGAACCAAAGTAAATGGCGAGTTTCTAAATAATGAACTTAATTTTATACTGCCCGGTGTATATTCATCAAGAATATATATAAAACAAGCAAATGCACATTCACAATGGTTATTAAGCAGAATAGCAGAACCATTACAAGCCTTAAGTCATTTTTATTTCGGAACAAAATCAAAACAAAATGAAATTAATCACGCATATAAAACCTTAATAAAAAATCACGCACACGATTCAATATACGGATGCAGTATAGATGAAGTGCACGATGAAATGCTCACCAGATTCAAGAAAACAGATACTATATCAAACGGAATAATAAAAAGAACAATTAGAAATTTATCACAAAATAATGCGCCTCTTTCTGTTATAAACCTTTCAAATTTTAACTACTCCGGCAAAATCAAAATCCAAACAGAACAAAAACTTCCAAAATGGATGAATGCAATAAAAATATCATCTCAAAAAGGTTTTACGGATAATAAACTTTATAATATTCAAGAAATCCCAATAACAGAAGATATTACAAATATAAATGAATATCTTATAGATGTAAAAAATCTAGATTCATTTTCACTAACTCAAATTAAAAAAGAAAATATCTGCAATGAAAAATACATAAAAACAACAAAAAACTCTATAGAAAACAAAAACATAAAAATAGAAGTAAAAAACAATAAAATCAATATAACAGATAAGAAAAGAAATGAAGAATATAAAAATATAATAACAATTTCAGATAGAGCCGATATTGGTGACAGCTACAATTTTGGAGCATTAAAAAATGATACTCCAATTAATGCAATATTAAATAAATATGAAATTAAAGAATCAAATCAACAAAGAGCAATTATAAAATTAACCTATACTATTAATATTCCTGCAACATCAAACTTAAAAGGTAGAAATAAAACAACCAAAACACATAAGCTTGATATATTTATAACGCTTTATAATCAAAATGAATTCGCAGAATTTGAGATTAATTGGGAAAATAAAAGTAAAAATCACATTCTTCAAATAGGATTTAATTTAAAAAATAAAATTACAAAAACAATTAATGAAGATTTATTTGGAACAGTAGAACGCAATTTTGATGCTGATTATAACATATACAAATATATTCCTGCCCCAAAAGGAAAAGAGCTAAAGTATAATACTTCACCAATGCAAAGATTTATGTCAACACAAAATTTTGCACTAATAACAAAAGGTAATTGCGAATACGAAATAAAGAAACAAACAATAAATTTAACTCTTTTAAGAGCAACAGGAATTATATCAAATCCGATAAATCCAACAAGAGGAACGCCTGCCGGCCCACCGCTAAAAACGCCTAAACTACAATGTATCGGCCCAAATAAAGCAAATTTTGCAATCGCATTTACAAATGAAGAAAAAAATTTATTCAGATTAACTGAAGAATTTTATTCTGCATATGTCCCATTATTTAGTAATCTGAAAAATAAGAAATTTGACATAAAAACAAAAGATTTAATATATTCTATCTCGAACGAAAATGATAATTTAAGAGTAAGAACATATAATACAACAACTAAAGAGATTAAAAATATTGTAATAAAAGATTAAAAATATTGATTTTGAAGCGTTTTCAAGATAATATCAAAGATAAGTTCAGTTTGAAATTAATATAGTTACAGAAAAATAAAAGTAATTTTTTCTGCTTTTGGAGGTAAAAATGTCAAAGAGACGTGTAGTAGTAACAGGTATGGGATGTGTAACACCATATGGTATAGGTGTAAATACATTATGGAACAACCTAAAAGCCGGAATAAGCGGAATAAAAGAGCATAATCTGGATAAAGATAAACACTTGGTAAAAGTAGCAGGTCAAGTTCCTACAGATTTAAATATAGATGATTATATAGATCCGAAAGAAGCAAAAAGACTTGATAAAAGTATAATATATGCACTAATCGCAGCAGAAGAAGCTTTTAGAGATTCAGGATTGGACTTAGAAAAAGAAGATAAAACAAGAATCGGGACAATAGTATCAACAGCAGCAGGTGGACTTGTTGTAGTAACAACAGGTTACAAAGATATGATGACAAGAGGATTCCACAAATGTTCACCATTTACAGTCCCAATGATGATAGCAAATATGGCTTCAGGAAAAGTTTCAATAAAATATGGATTAAGAGGTCCAAGTAAAGCTGTACTATCAGCTTGTGCAACAGGAGCACACTCTGTAGGAGATTCATTTAGAACAATCCAATATGGTGATGCAGATATAATGTTTGCAGGTGGAGCTGAATCAAGTGTATGTGATTTTGGTATAGGTGCGTTTACAAGTGCAAGAACTCTATCAAAAAGTACAAGACCTGCAGAAGAAGTTTCAAGACCATATGATGCAGAAAGAGATGGATTTGTTTTATCTGAAGGCGGTGCTGTTCTGATACTTGAAGAAAGAGAACACGCAATAGCTCGTGGAGCAAGAATATATGCAGAGCTTTCTGCATACGGACAAAGTTCAGACGCATACGACATGGTAGCACCTGATCCGGAAGGAAGAGGTGCCGAACTTGCAATAAGAAACTGCCTAAAAGAAGCCAATAAAACACCTGATGATGTAGACTATATAAATATGCACGGAACAAGCACTCACCTTGGTGATATTGCAGAATCAAACACAGTGGCAAGAATTTTTGGAGACAAAAATAAAAACAAAAAATTATGTGTAAGTTCAACAAAATCAATGACAGGTCATATGCTTGGAGCAGCAGGAAGTGCAGAAGCAATTGTTGCAGTAAAAACAATTACAGAAGGAATAGTTCCTCCTACAATTAATATTGTACAATTAGACCCCGAAGTAGCAGATTTAGACTATGTAGCAAATAAAGCAAAAGCAAAAGATGTAAAAGTTGCATTATCTAATTCATTTGGTTTTGGCGGTCATAATGCAGTATTAATGTTTGAAAAAACATAACAAGATATTTTAATAAAAAAGTTTTATCAAATAGAATCATACAAAAAGAATATTTTATAATTTCTAATTAATATAATCAAAAAATATAAGCTTGGTCGTTTATTAAACTATATTTGGAAAATGAATTCTTTTCTTTATGCAGAGAATTATAAAATATTTGTACAGGGTATTCTTTACAATTCAAAGCAAAGATAATGTAAATTTTATCATTTTAACTATTTTAATAGTACTTTGATATGTAGTTTTTTTCATCAGAAAAAATATATATAAATCATTATATATATTTTCGAAGGCATATATATTTATTTTTTAGATATAAATGACAACTTTCTTGTTATTCTTTTTAATAAAGAATGTGATTTTAAAGATGTGAACAAATTTGGCATAATATAAGAGTTTTCGGGGTAGTTCTTTCTCACGAACTTTATTATATCTACAAACTTATCATATTCTGAATTATTTTCACACCAGACAGACTGAGCTAGATAATTTAAACATAAATCAGAATTACCATTTCTTAATTCCCAAAACATAGCAACACAATCATATTTAAGAGCTAACTCAATAAAATCTGGTATTTCCATATAATTTTCTCTATTTACAACAAAACATAAATATAGCTCACCAATATTACCTTGTTTCTTTTCATTAGAAATAAATTCTACATTTTTAAGAACTCTATTAAAGTCTGATCCCCTAACTATATTATTATAGGTTTTTTCAGTTGCAGCCGATAGAGTAATTTCTATCTTCTTTATACGATTTTTTAGATCTAACTTATTATAGAAAACCTCATCAAATAACAATCCATTAGTTAATAAGTCAAATTTAATTTTATCATTTAGAATAATTATTTTCTTTATTAAATCTTGACTATGTTTACTTGCGGTAATTTCCCCAACACTAGAAACAGAAACAAAAAGAGCATTTTTTAGTAAAGGGATAAATATTTTTTTAAAAATTTCTTCATTCTCAAAATTTTTATAGTTTACACTATATCCTGGTTTATTTCTACAATATCTACAAAATACATTGCACATATCATCATAAGAAAATCTTACAAATCTTGGATATGGAGGGTTTAAAACATATGTAGAGTCATGTAAATATTGTTTATTACAAATCATCGTATTACAAAGTGAAAAATCCTCATTTAAAATTTTTTCACGCAAAAGAATAGCATTAGGAGAATACCAGATATCATCAAACGAAGAAGCTCTAAAAATATTACCAATAAAAAAACCTTTAGGAAGATAAAATGGGCAACAGGTATAAACATCTCCATTAGAATAGATTTCAATCTCATCAAAAGGTTTATAACAAAAATTAGCCACTTAAATTCCCAGAAGTATGTAACATAAAAAGTATATAATAAAAAAGAAAGTAACGCAAACATTAAAATAATAATGAATATACGTTATAGAAAGAAAAAATAATTTAATAGTAGATACATAAATTATTAAATAAATTTAACATTTATTTTCAAAAGTAATATTTATGCAGATAAAAATTTTTTCCAACTTATGAAACTTTATTATTTATTTAATTATAAATTCAAAAAAAAGGAGTTAAATGAAAAAACATCTAACTCCTCTAAACTTGAATCCGGCAACTAGCTATCTTCCCAGGCAGTCCT
>CALUSI010000017.1 GCA_944323395.1 Candidatus Gastranaerophilales bacterium | reverse complement strand
TATTTCTGTAAAATACTCATAATTTCAGGGTCTGAACCGTAATTTGGATTCCAATTCGTTTTAAATAAACTTTCGAAGTTATTTTTACAAACTTCTTCTCTTGTTCTTTCTTTCATTGTTATTGCTTTCCTTTCTATTGAAAGTGCTTCTTTGTAGTTTATTTGGAATAAAAATAAAAAAATAAATATTGATAAGAGTTTTTTAATCATTCAGATATCCTCATTTTATTTTCATTATTTATCCTCTTCTTATAAATAGCAAATACTTATATTGTATGGTTATATATGCTTGACGAGCATATATTAAAAAGTTAAAATTATTTTATGGAAATAAGAGTTTTAAAATATTTTCTTGCGGTAGCTCAAGAAGAAAGCATTTCAAAAGCTGCTGAGGTATTGAATATAACTCAGCCAACATTATCCAGACAGTTAATGGATCTTGAAAATGAATTAAAAACAAAGCTGTTGAATAGAGGCAAAAGAAATAAAAAAATTACACTCACTGATGATGGAAAATTACTAAAATCAAGAGCGCAAGAAATTGTTGAATTGGCCAATAAAACAGAATCTGAATTTCTATTTGACGAAAAGAATTTGTCAGGAGATATATACATTGGCGGTGGCGAAACTGAAGCAATGCGTATAATTGCGAGAACTGTTAAAGAATTATCTAAAATATATCCGAATATTAAATATCATCTTTATAGCGGAAATGGAGAGGATGTAAGAGAAAAACTGGATAAAGGACTTTTAGATTTTGGGCTATTTATTGAGCCGATTGATAAAAAAGAATATGGGTTTGTTCATTTAAATGAAAAAGACAGATGGGGACTTTTAATGAGAAAGGATTCTTGTTTATCTAGTAAGGAATATATTGAACCAAAAGATATGAAAAATATTCCAATACTAACTTCCAGACAATATTTGGTGAAAAATTTAATTTCTGGTTGGCTTGGATTTGATTTTGAAAAGTTAAATATTATTGGTTCATATAATCTGTTGTTTAATGCTTCTATTATGGTGGAAGAAGGTTTTGGTTATGCTCTTTGTATTGATAGGTTAATTAATTTAACCGGAGATTCGAAACTTTGTTTTAAACCATTAAAACCATCACTTGAAGCTGGTATTCTTGTTGCTTGGAGGAAAAATCATCCAATTTCCAAATGTGCAAAAATATTTTTGGAAAAATTATATGAACTAAATAATTTAAAATAGAGCAATGGTATTAAAAAACCGACTATTAATATAGTCAGTTTTTTAATTTAAAATATTCTTGTATTTTTCTATGCAAGTGATTCTACAATTTCAGATACAATACCTACATTCTTCAATGCATTTTTATAAGCATTTACATTTTTTTGTGCAATATCTGAAACACCATCATTATTTCCGTCTACAGAAATAACTTCAGGGGCTACTGCCGCAACTGCAGTTAAACCTGCTGCATTAGTAATTAAATTTTCAGCACCTGCTTTATCTCTTAATCTTATATAATTTTTTCTTAAGAAATTCTCAGCTTGCGCAACTTTTTTACCTACAAATTTTGTATATTTACCACCTTTTTGCAATTTTACACCTTTTGCCACATCATCAGAAAAATCTCTTACAACATTTGCACCTTTTTTAATACCATTACCTAACTTTGAAAATATACCTGGGAAAGCTGTCATAACTTTTGAAGCAGCACACTTTCCTAAAATAAACATTGTTAATATTGCACCTGCAACAGAAGCACAAATGCCAGCGACTGATTTATGCTCAGGCTCTTCTGTTTTTTGAAAACTATCATTCAATTGCCTTGTGAGTTGCATAACGTGTTCAACATCTTCTACTTGATATTCTTTACCAAATGAAGTACGTTCTTTAACAGGTATTGATTGTGATGCAGAAATATTCATATTCTTACCTTTCTAAAAGAGACTTCTATAATTTATATAAGGCTATCAATATATAATTTTGCCTATTTTAGACGTATTATTAAGAAAAATTAACAAATAAAAAGAGAACTTAAAAAGTTCTCTTTTTTTACATTATTTCTGGAAATATTAAGATAATGCATTAATCATATCTGAAAATATTTCAGCTTTTTTGAATGCACTTGCATATGCATTAATATTATTTTGAGCAATATCGGCAACACCATCTTTATTACCATCAGCAGTTGCAATAGAAGGTACTAAAGTTGTTGCAGCTAAAACACCTGCTGCAGTTGTAAATGATTTTTCAGGATTTTTCATTACAACATCTTTTGCTCTGTTAAATGCTTTACCAACAGTGTTAGATAAAATTGTTGATACTTTTTCATTCTTTGGTAATTTAGCAGCTTGTTCAGAAATTGCAGAAACAGCTTTTTTACCTGTGTTCAATATATTTTCTTTTGCAGAAGCAGGAACTTTCTTTGCTAAAGCAACAACACCTTTACCTGCACCTTTACCTAATGCAAACATCGTTGCACAAGCACCTAAAACAGAAATAGCAGTTTGAAGAGGATGTTTATTAGTAACTTTTTCATTATCACAATCCCCATTACTACAATTACTGCAAGTAAATGAATCATTTAATTGTCTTGATAATTCTAAAACTCTTTGAGCCTCATCTACACCTTGTGCAGAGCCAAATGATGTTTGAGGTTTTATTGGTGTACAATTAATTGCAGAAATACTCATGACTTTACCTTTCTTACATATAGAATTATTCTACAATATTTAAATAAGTAAATGTTAAATTTTGCCTTTTTAAGCGAGTTTATTAAGAAAATTTTACAATAAAAAAACAAAAAATTAAATTATTATTAATCTTTATTTAAAAAAAAAGTTTATATGATAAAATTCTCATAAATGCAAGATTATCGGAGATTAGGGAGAATGATTGATCTACTTCTAAAGTTATTGGGTGATCCTAATAATAAAAAAATAAAAAAAATGATGCCGGTTGTTGAACATATAAATGCTTTGGAACCTGAATTTGTAAAACTTTCTGATGAAGAATTAAGAAATAAAACAATAGAATTTAAAAATATATTAGCAAACAGACAAAAATCTAATGACATAAAAAAAGATAGAGAACTTGAAAAACAAGTTTTAGATACTATTTTACCGGAAGCATTTGCAACCGTAAGAGAAGCAGGAAAACGTGTTCTTAATATGAGACACTTTGATGTTCAGCTTTTAGGCGGTATCTTTTTACACGAAGGGCAAATTGCAGAAATGAGAACAGGGGAAGGAAAAACTCTTGTTGCGACTCTTCCTGCTTATTTAAATGCATTAACTGGTAAAGGTGTTCATATTGTTACGGTTAACGACTACTTAGCACAAAGAGACAGTGAATGGATGGGAAAAATATTCAAGTTTCTTGGCTTAAGTGTTGGTGTTATTTTATCAGGAATGAATGACTACGAGAGTTTTCATTTAAAGAAAAAAGCTTATGAATGTGATATAACCTACGGAACAAATAATGAATTCGGGTTTGACTATCTAAGAGACAATATGGCAACTTCAGTTGAACAGAGGGTTCAAAGACCATATAACTACGCAATAATAGATGAAGTTGACAGTATACTTATCGATGAAGCAAGAACACCTTTAATAATCAGCGGAAGACTTGATAAATCAGCAGAATTATACAGAACTATGGCAGCTGTTGCACCACAATTATCAAAAGGTAAACACTACGAAGTCGATGAAAAAAACAAAAATGTTATTTTGACAGAAGATGGTATTGATAAAGCCCAAGAAATACTTGAAATAAAAGACTTATTTGACATTAACAACCAATACGCTCATCATCTTTTACAAGCTTTAAAAGCAAAAGAACTTTTCCACTTAAATACTGACTATGTAATCAAAAATGGTGAAGTCATTATTGTTGATGAATTTACCGGTCGTTTAATGGATGGCAGACGCTGGTCCGACGGTTTGCATCAAGCTGTTGAAGCAAAAGAAGGCGTAAAAATTCAAGATGAAACACAAACTCTTGCAAGTATTACCTTCCAAAATTTATTTAGACTATATCCGAAACTTGCAGGTATGACCGGTACTGCTATGACTGAAGAAGCTGAATTTGGGAAGATATACAACCTTGAGGTCACTCAAATCCCAACAAATAAACCTGATATTAGAATAAATTTACCTGATATCATATATAAAACAGAAAAAATAAAATATCTTGCAGTTGTTGATGAAATAATAAAAATGAATAAAACAGGAAGACCTGTTCTAGTTGGTACAATCAGTATTGAAAAATCGGAACTTGTTTCGGATTTATTGAAAAAACGAGGTATAAAACACAACATATTAAATGCTAAGCACCACGAGAAAGAAGCCTATATTATAGCGCAAGCAGGTCGTTATGGTGCTGTCACAATAGCAACAAATATGGCAGGTAGAGGTACTGACATATTACTTGGAGGTAACCCTGAATATCTTGCAAAAGAAGAACTTGTAAAAAGAGGTATTACACCTGAAAATACTCCTAATTATGAAGAAATAAAAAATGAAGTTCTTGAAAGAACAAGAAAAATAACGGAAGAAGAACACGCAAAAGTTGTTGAAGCAGGCGGTTTGCATGTTATAGGTACAGAAAGACATGAATCAAGACGTATTGATAACCAATTAAGAGGTCGTGCAGCAAGACAAGGTGACCCTGGTTCTACAAGATTTTTCTTATCGCTGGAAGATAGCTTAATGAGAATTTTTGGTGGTCAGCAAATAATGGCACTTATGAATACTCTTAACATCGAAGAAGATATGGCTATTGAAAACAGGCTTATTACAAGACAAATTGAAAGCAATCAAAAGAAAGTTGAAACTTTCCACTTTGATGCAAGAAAAAGTGTACTTGAATATGATGATGTTATGAATTTACAGCGTGAAAAATTCTACGCTCAACGAAATAGAGTTCTTGAAGTGACAGATTTAAGAGAAGATGTTATCTATATGATAGAAAGAGAAGTAGATAGACTACTTAAAACATATATTGCTCCTGGAATGAATCCTGATGAATATATTTATGAAGATTTAGTTTCTCTTGTAAAAGAAATCCACTCTGAAATTCCTCAACTATCTCATATTGAGGTTAAAGATATTCAAGGGCTTAAATTCGAAAATGTATATGCAAAAATTAGGGATTTTGCAATTGATGCCTATAAAGAACATGAAACAAAGACTGTAGAATTTTATAATACTGTTGCTGAACAATATAATCTAAATCATAAAAAAGAAGAACCATTTTCATCTGACAATGTAATGAGACAGCTAGAAAAAGATTTATTATTAAGAGTTGTTGATAACAGATGGATTGATCATTTACATAATATTGATATGCTCCGTGATGGTATTGGTTTAAGAGCTTATGGGCAAAAGAATCCATTACTTGAATACAAAAAAGAAGCATATGATTTGTTTAATAATATGATGTATGACATTCAAAGTGAAACGGTGAAACACTTATTTAGAACAAAATTTGGCATACAAATAGTTACTCCTGAACAATATGGAATGCCTGACGGATTTGAAAATCCAGAACAAACAATAATAATGGATAACAAGGACGAAAATAAATAAAATGGTAATTCTATATAATATTGTATTGATAGTTCTAACAATAATATTTATACCATTCATATTATTGGCTTTCATAATACAACCTAAGTTTAGAGCTGGTTTTTTTGAAAAAATTGGATTTTATTCTTTCAAAAAAAATAAGAAGGATAATACAACAATTTTCCACGCAGTATCTGTTGGTGAAACAAATGCAATAAAAGACTTAGTAAGCGAATACAGAAAAAAACATCCAGATGAAATTATTATAATAACAACTACAACAAAAACAGGGCAAGAAATTGCCAAAAAAGTATTTAAAGATATAGCTGATAAAATCACTTATTTCCCATATGATTTCTTTTTTAGCGTATTATCATTTTTTAATACTTTCAAACCCGAAAAAATAATAATTGCAGAAACAGAAATTTGGCCTTGTTTTATATCTATTGCTAAACTAAAAGGAATAAAAGTATATTGTGTAAACGGTAGAATTTCACCACATTCATATGAAGGGTATAAAAAAATCAAATTGTTTTTATCTCCAATTTTAAACAGATATACAAAAATTTTTATGCAATCAAATGACGATGCAAAAAGAATTTTAGATATTGGCGCAAAATCTGATAAAGTAGATGTTATGGGAAATTTGAAGTTTGATATAACACCTAATTTATCTCATAAAGAAATTCAACAATTTGAAGACGAGTTAAAGACTAAAGATTATAGAATTTTTATTGCTGCAAGCACACATAATCCAGAAGATATTATTGTATTAAATGCTTTTTCTAAACTAAAAAAAGAATATGAAGATTCAAAATTATTAATTGCTCCAAGACACCCTCAACGGTATGAGGAAGTAATTAAACTTTTAAATGAATCAGGACTAAAATGGGGAAAACGTTCAAAAAATGATAATTTCATTGATAATGATATTATTCTGCTTGATACAATGGGAGAATTATCAAAATTATTTTCTATTTGCTATGCGGCTTATATAGGTGGAAGTTTTTCAGGAACAGGCGGGCATAATCCTCTTGAAGCAACAATATGGAATAAACCTGTCATTTCAGGTCCATCTACATTTAATTTTAAAGATGTGTATAAAATTCTTACAAATAAGAAATGTGCAAAAATTGTAAATGATGAGACAGAATTTATTAATAGTTTAATAAATTTATATAGTAATAAAGATGAATACAATGAATTTTGCATCAATGCCAAATCAGTTTTCGATGAAAATAAAGGTGCTATAAATTACGTATTAGAAAGAATATAAGGTATTATACGACTTTTTCAAAGAAAATTATGCCATATGCAGGTAAAGATACGTATGAGAATTGCTCTTTTATAATACCTTCATTTAGATATTTGTTTTCACCAAAATATTCAAGCCTATCAGAATTAAATATTTCTCTCCATTTCCCTTTAGGGAACATTATTCCATAGTTTTTATAATAAGCTTTTGCTGAAAAATTTGAAATAGAGAAGACTTCATTATATATCTTCTTACAATGAATTGCATGTGTATCAGACTGTTCAAAGATAAATGATTTTTCAATATGACCTGAAGAAAGAGCTATGTAATGCTCACATAATAAATTTAAATCTCTTACAAATTCTTCAACACATTTATTTATATAGGAATAACTATCCGAAACTTTAACAGCAGAAAGTTTGGAATCAAGAAAAGCAGGTAAGCCTGGTTCATAACCTTTATCTTTTAGATAAGTTTCAGGTCCTATTGAAAATTTTCTAAAGAACTTAAAATAAGACAAATTAGCAGATTCATCACCTTGAAAAACCATCTTAGGTCCGGGAATTGAATAAACTTTTCCAATAGCAAGCATATGCATTTGTATAGCGTTATAATATGCATTTTTGACTTTTTCAACAGGAATATCGACTGCGATGTTGTTTTCATTATAAAAAGCAATTCGTTCATTATCAGACATTTTTTCAAGTGCACCTGTAACTAGCGCAACTAATATATTATGTGATGCATGCGCCATTAACTTACATTTTTCACTTTCAGAACAAGTATTCATTTTTTCGCATAATTTTAACTCATTAACAACTATTTTAGAAATTAAACGAGTCCCATCTATGTTACCTATTTCATCATGGCTCATTGCATATTTTACTCTTGTTTGAGCAGCTCTTAATGAATAATCAAAAGAAGATAAATTTCTTCTTCTTCCATCCCAAGCTCCTAATATCATAGATGCAATTTCTTTATGAAAAGGAAAATCCCACTCTGAATCAAAGCCTAAAGAAGAGAGAGAAATATTATTATTTCTTATTTTTGCAATATATGCTTCATGGTTTAGCTCATTTTCTTCTTTTTCAGAATATGGAAAAGGCTGAATTACCCTTGAATCATTATCTCTTCCATCTTCTGCTATCAAAAAGGCATCAGGTGCGTGGAAATTAATTTCTGCTGCCATTTGCTTCATTGTATAATCGCTACACATAAATTTTGTCATATCAACGCGCAAACCGTCACAATGATAATTTACTATCCAATTTAATGCAGCTCCTATAATAAAATCTCTAACCTGTATACTATTTGAATCTTTCTCAAAATTAAACTTATAACCAAAACAATTTTCACCATTTGTATATGGACCTGTTTTTTGCAACTCAGCAATATCAGGGCCTAAATGATTTGGAACTATATCCATTATTACATTGAGTCCGCATTTATGAGCATAATCAATTAATTCTTTTAAATCATCAGGCGTACCGTACGTATGATTTGGCGCATATTTATCAACACCATCATAACCCCAGTTAAATGAGTATGTATTTTCTACGGGCATGATTTCTATTGCATTAAAATTTAGTTCTTCCGAAAGCTTTTCTAACTTTTCTTTTGCAGAAATAAATGTACCTTTATCTGTAAATGTACCAATATGTAATTCATATATTTTTAATGCACTAACCGGAGTTAATCTATTTGTTTCATTTGATAATCGACTTATTCTTCTTTCATCTTCACAGCACATCCATTCTTTGTCAGTCCAATTATATAAAGCATGATCATATATTCTTGACCATTTAAAATAAGAATCTTGCCACATTGAACAAGGATCTTTAACAGGTAGAACCTCATCTTTATAATAAATAATAAAACGATATCTATCAGCGTGTTGAACTGTTCCTGCAGGTAGTTCTAACTGCCATATGCCCCCACCTGTATAATTCATATCATATTTTTGAATCTGTTTATTGAATGGTTTAACTTCTAGCTCAACCTTTTTAACATCTGAAAATGTAAATAACCTAAAAAATGAATCACCATTATCTAAAAAATAAGCACCAAAATGATTATTCCAAGTATCAAATACACAAGGAGTTTTTAATCTATTTATATTCTTTATTCTATTTACTTTATGCATGAATTATTATTTATCTCCTCTTTTAGTATTCAACATTATTTTATTTTTGTCTATAATTAGATTATGCGCATTTGGAATGAATTAACATATATTCATAAATCTTCATTAGCTTTAGGCTTTTTTGATGGTATACATCTTGGCCATAGAGTTGTACTTAAAAATGCGATAAATGTGGCAAAAAAAAATAATACTGAATCAACAGTTATTACATTCAAATCACATCCTTTGAATATTCTTACAAATGAAAAAGTGGAACAAATATTGTCTTTGGAAGACAAACTTAATATTATGGAAAAAATAGGTATAGATAATATAGTTCTTTTAGACTTTTCTGAAATAGCTTCAATGAAAGCAAATGACTATCTTGAAAAGATTTTAATTAATTATTTTTCTCCAGTAGCCATAACAACAGGATTTAATCACCATTTTGGATTTAATAAGGAAGGTGATAGCGATTTTTTACGAAAAAATGAAGAAAAATATGATTATATGTACTTCGAAGTTCCACCATTTGTTGTTCAAGATAAAATTGTAAGCTGTTCTGTAATTAGAAATTTATTACATCTAGGAGATTTCTATAATGCAAATAAATTATTAGGGTATAAATTCTTTATTGAAGGAAGAGTAATAAAAGGGGAACAACTAGCAAGAAAGCTAGGATATCCAAGCGCAAATATAATTTATCCCGAAGAAAAAATAAAAGTGCCGCATGGTGTATATTTTGTAGAAGTAACCGTTGATAATAATCGATATAATGGTATCCTAAATTACGGTTTTGCGCCAACAGTAAACAACTCTACAAATCAGAAAACAGAGGTCCATATCCTTAATTTTGATAAAAATATATATGGAGAAAAAATAAAAATCGAATTCATAGCAAAAATTCGCAATCAAATGAGATTTGATAATATTGAAAAATTAAAAGCTCAAATATATAGAGATATTGCCTTCGTAGAGATCTATAAACATTTTTTAAAAGGTCATTTTGAATTTTCACACAAAAGTTTTTAAAAAACATGTAAACATTTATTTTTTTAACTTTTATATTTTTTTTGAATATTGTAAAATCAAGTTATAAGAAACACCAAGGAGATATTATGCCAAATATTATAGAGGGAATGTTAACAGTAAATAATGAAAAATTCTGCATTATAGTAGCAAGATTTAATGAATTTATAAGTTCAAAGTTGTTGTCAGGTGCTATCGATGAGCTCGTTAGACATGGTGCAAAAAAAGAAAATATTGATATATTATGGGTTCCAGGAGCATTTGAAATTCCTTTAATTGCTAAAAAAGCTGCAAAAACAAGTAAATATAATGCAATAATAGCTCTTGGTGCAGTTATTAAAGGTTCAACATCTCATTATGATTATGTCTGTGCTGAAGTTTCAAAAGGTATTGCATCTGTTGGTCTTGAAACTGAAATACCTGTTATATTTGGTGTACTAACTTGTGATAATATTGAACAAGCAATTGAAAGAGCAGGTACAAAAGCAGGAAATAAAGGTGCTGATGCTGCTAAATCTGCAATTGAAATGTCAAATTTGATATCTAATATATAATTAACTTATGTACAAATGTTGTAAAATATTAAAACACGGTTTATGTTTCTTTAATGATATATTAACGTCTTGCTGTTTTTCGCCTGTCGATCAAATCGATGGACAAGTTCCTCCATTGATTTATGATAATTATAATGGTCAAATAATATCCAAAGATGATTTATTTGAAAGAATTAATAAACATGTTTCTTTATTTAAAAAAGGTAGCTGTCCAAAAGAGTGTTATTCTTGTTATCATATAGAAAAACAAGATTGGGATGACGAAGAATACATAGATTATATAACAATTACTCATTTTAGTATTTGTAATGCTGATTGTATATATTGTACAAATAACCATGAACTATATGAACGAACAAATAATACATATAGGATACTTCCTGTCTTAAAATCTTTTAAAGAACAAGGAATAATAAAAAAAGGTTGTGAATTGCATATTGGAGGTGGAGAGTTCACTATATATCATGAATGTGATGAACTGTTAGACCTTTTTGCTATTAATAATTATGCAAGAGTATTTGTTCCAACTAATGCGATTAAATACTCAGACAAACTCTTTCAAGCAATGGATAAAGCGACTACTTACATAATTGTTTCTCTAGATTGTGGTAGTAGAAGAACGTTCCAAAAAATAAAACGAGTTGATGCATTTAATAAAGTTATTAATAGTTTAAAAAAATATGCATCTACAGAAAAATCCAGAGATGCTATAAGATTAAAATATATTATTATTCCTACATATAATGACAATATATCTGAGTTTAAAAAATTCTTAAAAATTGCTAAAAAATTGGGTGTTAGAAATCTAATTATCGATATTGATGCTAGGTATTCCAGAGTAACAAATTATAAAATTGATAATTATTTTATAAATCTGGCGCAGAAAATGAATGAAATTGCAATTAAACAAAACTTTATAACTGAGTTTTATTCTTTTTATTTTCAAAACACAAATGATAAAAAAATAGAACAAGATAATTTCTTTATAAAATTAAAGAAGAAAATATATTTTAAGTATTTTGATAAAGATATAAAAGAACTATATAAGCACCATAGATATGGTGCAAAAAGGTTTAAATATTAATTGAGTATATTTGAAATAATGGAAATGAAATAATAACTATTCGCTTTCTGCAACAACTGTTACAATTTGATTTCCGTAACTATCAATATGACCATCTGTTTTCTCAATTATATATCTTAAGCCTTCTTTACCTTTTATAGCATTTTGAGCTACTTCCAATGCTTTTTCAAAACTGGTATATTCACCAATTTGTTTTCTTGAGAATTCAGAATAATCTCTTTCTGTAATTACGTGAAACATAATATACTCCTTTAAAATAAAACTCCCGTTTAAGGATTCGAACCTCAATAGCAAAATCCAGAGTTTTGCGTCCTACCATTAGACGAAACGGGATTACATTTATATTTTAATACAAATATTTTTTTTGTTTAACTATTTAATTTTTTTCAATGAAGATATGAAATTATTTGTTTGTACATCTCCATCGACTTTAGTAAGAAAGATTTGACAATCTTTTTCTTCTGCATCAATTGGAGGTAGTTGAGAAAGTTCAGCAGCATAATAATTAGAATCATTTCTACTATTAAGTGGAATTCTGTTTGCTAAACTATTTAATGAAAAGTTTCTTAAAAATCCTGCAAAACCTTTATTTCTATTACTAAATTTTGTGTAAATACGTAGAATTGCATCATTATTTTCAAGGTTATAACATCCTACTATATATGCACTTAATTGCGGAGATTGAGATTTTATTCTCATTAGTTCTACTTTATTATCTTTTAATTTTAAATCACCGGTAATTTTATCAAAATTTCCTTCTGGGATATTAACTAAATCAGAAAATATAGATGGACTTATCATTGCTAATGGATTTCTAAATAAAGCAGCAAACTTCAATACATATTCTATTAAACCAATTTTTTGAATAGTTCCATTTTTAACTATAAACTTTATTGAACCGTTTAATTTTAATGAATCATCAGTGTACAAATCAATTAAACCACTGGCTTTACCTGATATTTCTCGCTTTAAATTTAGTATAGCAGTTGACATCAAATCAGAGTTAACATCTTTAATACCAAGCTTTATATTATATTTTTGATTTTTTAAATCACAATTAATATCAGCAGATGAGTGCCCTTCTGCTATTTCAAATCTATTTGATTTTAGTTTAAATACACTTTCTTTATCCAATGACATTTTTGCTTTTACATTAGAAAAATTAATTTCTTTATAAGAACCTTTTATTATATGTACCAGAGATTCTTCAACTATCAAGTTTTTTACATCAAAAGTCATTGCAACATTGTCATCATTTTCTTCATCGACAACTTCTTCCGTAAGAGAAGGAGTTTGAACAGGCTGAGAAAATGCCTTCATTACTCTTGCTATATCTAAATTATCTATAGTCATATCTGTATGTTTTATTACAATTGGATATTTGATAGCATTTACTATTTCACCATTAAACACATATGAACTTCTTCTGAATTTACCATCAGCATTAATTTTTATTAAATTTTTATTAGTAGTAATTTTACCATTCCTTAGTACTAAACGTTGTGAGGGAATTCTAATTTTTTCAGCAGTTAAATCAGCATCAATAACAGGATAATTGCCATTATCGATGTAGTGCATATTACCGGAAAATTTACCGCCTTTAAATAATTTTTGCCCAATTAAAACATTTAAAAATTCACTAGGTAAAGGATTTGGAATTTCAAATCCCAAATCTAATATCTTTGCATCAGAAATTCGCATATTACCATTTAAAGTCAAAATTGGTTTTATTCCTTTTGACTCTTTATTTATTTCTTTTGCAATATAGTAATTAATTGTTTCGATATTTACAATATCACCTTTTATATGAACATCAGCCTTTAATGCTCTATCATAATTAACAGGACTTAAAGAAGCACCATCAACCAAAATATCATTACCCTTAGATATTTTTCCCATTAATATTACATCTGTATCAGCACCAAGAGAATGAATTAATATCTTAGCTTTATCTTTACCTACTAATGTTAAAGGTATCATTGCAGTTTCAGAAAGATACTTTCCAACAAAATCATTTGTTAAAAGTGCAGTCATATCAATATTGGTATCAACCGTTTTCATATAATCAGCAACAGTGCCATTAAAACTAAATTCATTTGAAGGTTTATTATCATAAAAACCTTTAAAATCTTTTAATATAAGATTATTTTTAGTAATTTGAATATTGCCTTGAGATAGAGTAAATGGCATATTTGCGAGTGCTGTAAGTTTTGAAGAAAGTTTATTCAGCTTAATATTTCCTGTTATATCATTTTTTGTTAGCGTTACACTAAAATCAAAATCACCATTAATACGCTTCAAAAAGATTAATACATCATTTATATTATTCTCAACAACATTTGTTTTTAATAACTTTATTACATCCTGAATAAAAAATCTTTTGGCAAATACAGTTAATCTATATCCTTTTTCTTTGGATGCTTCTGCATTAAAAAACATCTTAGACTGATTAATTGTTAATGGACAATCGTTCACATAAATGTGCTTATTTTTAATTACAATTTTATCTTCATCTTTGAACGAAAACTTTACTGTTCTGTTATTTTTTATAATTTCTCCGTCAAAGTTAATATGGACAAATCTTTCAATTTTTTGAGTATTATCAACGTTTAAATTTGTAGCTTTTAACCTAACTTTTGTACCATTATCTAAAATATAAGACACATAACATTCATTTAAAAATAGAACTGAATCATAAAAATCGAAATAGAAATCGGATTTCTTAGACGAAGTATTTGTGTTATCAATTTTAAAAGCACGTAACAAATTATCAACATCAATAAAGAACTTATCTGCACCAAATCTATTGATTTTAATCTTTTTTTTCAAAATTTCTTCAAAAGATATAGATAAATCAAAATCACTAACGGCAAATAATTTTTCATTATTTTTTGAAACAAAAATTTTATCAGTCTTAAATTCTATTATTGGATTTAAGCCAGTTTTTAACTCCGGAGTTTTTATAATTATATCAACGTCAGCACACTTTTTTGCAGTTTTTTCAACAATGGATATTACATGACTATTGGATACCAAAAAAGGCAAAACCTTTGTATATGCAAATACAGCTGCAAAAAACAAAACCAGAATTAATATAAATAATTTTAAAAAGAATCTTTTCATATCATCATGATATAATAAAATTATGAAAAAGTTATTATTATTAACAGTTTTAATATTTTTTACTTTGCAAAATTTATCATTTGCAAGTGTCAAAATATATAGCGAAGAAGGTAAATTTGGAATAAAAGACCAAGCTGATAATATTGTTGTTGAACCAAAATATAACAAAATTATAAGACTTGGGGAAAATGGATTTATAGTTCAGAAGAAAAGTAAATTCGGAATTATAAATTCAAATGGTGAGATTCTTGTACCAGTAAAATACAGGCATGTTGAAAGAGTTTTGGGGAAATATGCAAAACTGGGTAATTATGGAGACTTTGGATTATATGATGAAACAGGTTTTGCAATTATTCCTCCTGTTTATGACTCTATAGATTTGCTTTTTGGTGGAATGATACTAACATACGATAATTTTAAATATGGAGTAGCGGATCTGGATGGCAGAATAATCTTAGATAATATCTTTGATGATATATATATGCCCAAGCCAAATATTATGAGACTTCAATATGAAGGTAATTGGTATGAAATAGAACAAGTTACATCAGACACTCTTAAGTTGCCAGAGGATGTAAAAACAGTAAAAGATAACCCCGACTTTAAAGTCAGTAATATAGTTGTAAATACAGGTATTGCTTCAGGATATTCTGTCGTTACCTTTACAGATTATTTAATTAAAGTATTTTCCTCAATATCTCCGGCCCATGAAGATACAATAGACCAATTAATGCTATCTCAAGGGGCTGAGACAGTTTCAATCTTTATTAAATTCTCTTGGCTGCCTAAATATCCATTTTATTATGTACGAAATTACTACAAATATGTAAGGAATCCCAATAATGGACCTCTTTTTGATGTAAAGAAAAAACTAAAATCAAAAATCAAATAATACTTTTAAGTTCGACTTTTACATCATTATTATTTAAGTTTCCATCCAATTTGACTCTAAATGCGCTTTGTTCGTCAGGATTAGCAACTATTGGGGGAACTTCTTTTAGCTTATTTTTGTATTGATTCAATGTATTTTCAGGCTTAAATACAAACTTAAAAATCCAGTGTAATGGTATAAACAAAATTTTAACTCGTCCCATTTCTCTGTTATTATACTTACCAAGTAAACTTAAATCTGCTTCTTGAGATTCAAAATTATAATCACCCTCAACTAATAATGATAAATATTTTTGTGATGATGTTATTTTTGCGTTATATATGGACTCATTATCAAAACAAAAACTTCCCTTCAAGTTAGAACTTAGTGCTTTCATATTTTTAATATCAATGTTAATAATATCTGATAATCTAAACTTTAAAGGACGTCTGAACTTATTTGATTTTTTTATAATAAATTCAGTACTTCCAATTTTAGGAAGATAACCCTCTTTTAAAGAGAATGTGGCATATGCTTTAACTTTATCAAAAGAATCTTTAGTTTCTGCATGTAACGTAGCATTAGCAGTACCTTCTATCTGATTAGGTAAGTCAAATATAACATCAGCTACAGTATTTGAATCAATGTTTTTTGCTGTAAAAATAACATCAGAAGTCTTTTCTTTTATGTTATATATCCCATTTGCGTTAATAATTCCTCTTGCAAAATTTATTTGCGGTATAGCAAAAGAAAATATATTGTCTTTTAAACTACCTTCTATAATTATGTTATTTAGTTCCAATTTTTTTCTTTTTATTTTATTAAGTTTAATAATCCAATTATCAATATCTAAGTCGAGTTTTTCAGGAAGTGTTGGAATCCTTAAATAGTTTTGTTTTTTTATTATTTCTCTTTTCTTATCAATTGTTCCAAAAATATATTTATCTAAAAATAGTTCCATATTATAAACATGAATTTTATTAATGAAGTTATTTTCAGCATCTAAATTTGCTTCAAAAACGGAATTTAAATATTCACCGTTTGCAATAATTTTCATTTTTGTAGAATCAGCAACAACATTTGCTTTTTCTATATAAAAATCTTTATATAGAGAGTCTTTAAGTGTAAAAATCCCGATTAAAATATCTTTTTCAAAGTCATATTTTAAGTCACCATTAAAATAACCTCCACTAATATAGCGACCAAAAGAACCGGTTACAGAAACAGGTGCAAAACCATTCGTTTTACAAGTAATATATGACGGTACTAAATGCCCATTGCGCTTTAGAAATAATCCATCACCTAAAATAATATTAGAAATATTACTGCCTTCTTGCAAAGAATAATCATAATGTAATATTTTCAAAGTATCATTTTCTTTTAATGTTTTTACAAACAATCTACGGTTTTTATCTATTAATCCTAAATATGCATTTTTATAATGTAAATCAGAGCCTTTTTTTAACTTTAACTGATAGTTAATATTAATTTTTTTATTTTTGACACTATAATCAACACTTGTTGCAGCATAACCTTGAAGTGATAAATAGGGAATATACTTTGATACTGATTTATTTGTCAAATTTGCATATACATTACCAACTACCTCTTGATTTTTTTTAGCAATATTACTCAATTTAAAAGATGTATATACTTTTTCACCACCTAAAATACCCTCTTCAGCAGCCTGCAAACTATCTTTGTCAAATATAAAATCAACTTTTTTAAAGAATATAGGGACATCAAATAGAATTGTCTTCGCAGCAAGTTTTTTCGCAATACATTTACCGAAAACACCTTTCTCTTTGACACGTATATCTACATCCATATAGCCGGAAAAATCATAGAAATTTTCTATAAACTTTTTTGAAGAATCTTTTAATTTTTGAAAATAAAGCAAAGAAGTTTTAATATCACAAATTGGAATATCTTTTCCTTTTACTGAAAAATTATTATTTTGGTCAGAATCAATAATTTTACCGTCAATATATAATTTTGAAACTCCTATTAATACTTGTATGTTTTTTGCATAAACGGAATTATCTTTTATGTATATATAACCTTGTTTTCCAATATTAATAAGATTACGGAACAAATCAGATATTATTTCCCCTTCAAAAGTACAAAATATAGTATTCTGCTTTTTTACTAAGTTAATATTAGAAAGCGAAATAAAAATACTATTTACACCATTATTATCAATCCAAATTTCAGCTTTTTTAATATTTGTTATTGGCAATTTATCTAAATTAATATTAAAAGATTTCGGAGAAGGATTTTTATTAAAAACTTTTTTTATTGCTTTTTCATCAATATATATATAATCTATACCTATTTTTTCCAAAGATAATTTTTTTATATCATATTTTAAATAGCCTTTTTTTAATTTTAAAACTTCGGTATTTTTAACATACACGTTCAACTCATTAAACTTTAAGTCAAAATCTAAATTAGGATGTGAAACAAAATCAAATTTATCAGATTTAACATTAATACCTGTCGTATGTGAAATTACAAAATTGATTTTATTTACAAAAAATTCTGAACTTAAAACAAATGGCAATATAAAGAGGAAAATAGAATACAAAAAAACTATTGTTAGAAAAGAAAATATACAAAACTTTAATATAAATTGATTCTTATTTTTCATTTTATTTTTTGAAACATTAATTGTACTAATTTAGATTTTTTATAAAAAAGGGGATTTTTAAATCCCCTTTTTTACTACACTTCAATATATTCTTTTAAACGTTTGCTTCTATTTGGATGTCTAAGTTTTCTAAGCGCTTTTGCCTCAATTTGTCTGATACGTTCTCTTGTAACACCAAACAATTGACCAACTTCTTCTAAAGTTCTTTGTCTTCCATCATCCATACCGAATCTTAAACGAAGAACATCTCTTTCTCTTGGAGATAAACCGCTTAGTACTTCAGCTAAATCTTCTCTTAATAGTTCTTGAGCAACTGTTTTAACAGGAGCATCAGCATCTTTATCTTCAATAAAATCACCCAATCTTGAATCTTCTTCTTTTCCTATTGGAGTTTCTAAAGATAAAGGTTCTTGAGCAACTTTTATAATTTCTCTTAATTTTGGAACTGAAATATTCATTTCAACAGCTAATTCTTCTTCAGTCGGTTTTCTTGAAAGTTCTTGAGCAAGTTTTCTTGTTACCTTTTTCAACTTATTAATAGTTTCAACCATATGAACAGGTATACGAATAGTTCTTGCTTGGTCTGCAATTGCTCTTGTAATCGCTTGACGAATCCACCAAGTTGCATATGTAGAGAATTTATAACCTCTTTCGTGGTCAAATTTTTCAGCTGCTCTGATTAGACCAAGATTACCTTCCTGAATAAGGTCTAAAAATAACATGCCACGTCCTACATATTTTTTAGCAATACTAACAACTAATCTTAAGTTTGCTTGTACTAACTTTCTTTTTGCAATTACACCGGCATTTCCGCCTTGAATAATTTTCTTTGCAAGATCAATTTCCTGTTCTGCAGTTAATAATTTAATACGACCAATTTCTCTTAAGTACATTCTGACAGGGTCATCGAAAGAAACACCTTTTGGAAGTAATGTATCAGTTAAAGAAACATCTTCGTCCTCTTCTTCATCGGTAATATCACCAGAGAATAAATCCTCATTCTCCATAGTATCAATAATTTTATTTCTTTCTGAATTCATAAGAACATCCATTCCATCACGACTGATAGAATCTGGTTCTGTCATTAGGATTATGCCTGATGATTCTGAAGCTTCGTTTTCTAATGTTTCTTCTTCGTCCATAATTCCGACTATTGATAAATCTGAAATTTTCTTTTTGCTCATTGAAGTTTTTCTCCGATTTTTTGCTTATTTCTAATCTTTTCTCTTAACTGCATTTGAAACTGCATCGATTCTACATCATCATCATTTAAGTTTTTATACCTAGAAGCAAGCTCTTTTTTCTCGCAATCAACTTGATACTGTAGAATTTTTGACTTGTTCTCCTGCACAACAGCTCTAAAATCCTTTTCTGAGAGTCCTTTAAAGCTATCAGCTATATATATTAAATCTGTTATTATATCCTTTAATCCGTTATCCTCAGCAAATTGTGTATACAGGGACTGTATAAGTTTATCCACATCATTATTTATCTGACATGATAATTTGTCAATTGCTTCTCGAATAATAATTAAGTTTTTATCTATAAATTTAACATTTTTTATATTTTCCGTTAGATAATTTATGTCTACATCATTACCACCAAGTAGAAACAAGCTTAATAAATTTTTTTGTGCTTTTTCACAAATATTTGAAGTTTTTGTTACAATTGGTGAATAATCATTGCTATTTTTATTTTGCACAAATTTGCTCCGGTTAATTTCCTTAATCAATGCTTTTTCATCTATGTTGATTCTGTCAGAAACAAGTCTTATATATTCATTTTGAATGATATTATTGGGAATTTCCTCGATTAAAGGCATGATTTTTTTTACCAAATTTAACTTATCTGTCGGAGAAAAGTCATTTCTATAATCTTTTAATATTTGTTCTAATTCAAAGTCTATTAATAAAGGTGCTTTTTTTATGTATTTTTTATATTGTTCAATGCCGTATTCTCTTATATATTCGTCAGGATCTTTACTGTCAAATGGAGCAATAACTCTTATTTCGCAAGTATATTTATCATCAGATAATGAAGAATATGCCTGATCAAAAATCTTAAGATTTCCAAGGCCTGCAAATGCCTCTTTTATAATATCAGTACTCCTTTGTGTTGCTTTTAATCCAGCACTGTCCGTATCAAAAGCAAGATATATTTTCCTTGATTTTGAATATTTTGCAATTAATCTTACATGTTCAACAGTTAAAGCAGTTCCACAAGATGCAACGGCATTCTTTAATCCTGCAGCTTGAGCTGATATTACATCAAAATACCCTTCCATTATAACAACGTAATCATCTTCAATCATTTTATTCTTAGCAATATTAATTCCGTATAATGTTCTACTCTTGTTATAAAGAATAGTATCGGGAGAATTTAAATACTTTGGATTTTGATTCGCATCAATTGCCCTTGCCCCGAAAGCTATAACACAATCTGACTCATCTTTAATAGGAATCATGATTCTATGACGGAATCTGTCAACAATGTCTCCTTGTTCTGTTTTAACAACTAATCCTGCTTTTTCCATAACAGTTGGCGTATAATCAGCTTTAAATTGTTTTTGTAAATCAGTATATTCTTTTTTCGAGTACCCTATTTTGTATTCGTTTATTATTTCCTTAGTAATACCTCTATTTAAGAGGTAATCAAGTGCAGGTTTTGCTTCCGGTAAGCTCAAAAGATTATTATGATAATACTCACAAGTTTTTTCAAGTAAAGATTTAACCTGTTGCTTCTCTTCATTATATTGTTTTGAACCACCTGAAGTACTTGGTAATTCTATTCCAAACTGCATAGCTAAATCTTTCATAACATCTGAAAAAGACTGATTATTGATTTTCATAAGAAAACTAATTGCATCCCCACCTTCACCGCAGCCAAAGCACTTAAATATTCCTTTTTGAACATTTACGCAAAAAGATGGCGTTTTTTCATTATGAAAAGGACAACATCCCCAATAATTAGCACCTTTTTTCTTAAGTACAACTCTAGATTGGACCACATCCAGTATATCCAAACGACTTCTTATTTCATCAATTACTTCACTATATGTTTTATTTGCAGTCATTTATTAACTTAATCCGTTCATTTGAGCTAGTTTAAATAAAAATTCATCATTATTTTGTTGTTTAAATGGAGCAGGCAAGAAATATTGCTCAAATTTTATTAAAACATATCTGTCTGTCATCCCTGAAACATAATCACAAGCTGTTTGCATTATATTTTCATCACCAGATGAAGGATACATTCGTTTTAGTTCTTCACAATAATACTCAAATAGTCTTTTTATAACATTTTGAGCTTTATCTTCTTCTTGTTTTGCTAAAGAATTATTATATACATGATTAAACATCCAAGTGCGCAAGTTAATAAACTGCTCAAAACATTCATCAGACATTAATATTTTATCTTTACCAAAACTATTTTCAACAATATCGTTAATAATCTTTGTCAGTCTTATTCTGTTTGTTGTAGAAAAATATTCTACACTCGCGCTGGGGATATCATCATTAGAAATTATTTTTGCTCTTATTGCATCTTGTATATCATGGTTAATATAAGCAATTTTATCAGATAATCTTACAACCTGACCTTCCAATGTTGATGGTAAACAATCATACGAATGGTTTAAAATACCGTCTAATGTTTCTTGTGTCAAATTCAAATCTTCAATAAAAGTAACAACTCTTACACTTTGTTCATTGTGCTTATAACCATTAGGCATCAATTCATTAAGAACTCTTTCTCCACTATGTCCAAAAGGAGTATGCCCTAAATCATGACCTAATGATATCGCTTCTGTCAAATCTTCATTTAAATCAAGTGCTCTGGATATTGTCCTTGCAATTTGTGAAACTTCAAGAGTATGTGTCATTCTGGTTCTAAAATGATCATCATATGGAGAAAAGAAAACCTGTGTCTTATGTTTTAATCTTCTGAAGGCTTTTGAATGTAATATTCTATCTCTATCTCTTTGAAAATCAGTTCTAAGTTCACAAGGAATTTCAAATCTGTTTCGACCTTTAGTTTCAGAACTTTTTTGTGCAAGTGGAGATAAAGACATTTGTTCTTTTTTTTCTATTCTCTCCCTAACTGTTAATCCTTCAATCTTCATAAATGATATCCCTCAATGATATTCTATTATAAAAAATACCCTAATAACAGCTTGTTCACTAGTTTTGTTTAGATTATTTAATATTAGTTTGAAAAAAGGCTTGATTATTAGTTTTTTTTCTTATATCATCAAGCTATACGAAATTATATTGAAAGGAAATGATAAAATGTCAGTTGAATGCGCAGTTTGTGGAAAAAAACCTTTGAAAGCAGCTAAACTTTCATTCTCTCATAAACACCATGTATATAGACAAAGTCCTAACTTACAATCAGTTAAGGTTATTGAAAATGGTACTGTTAAAAGAGTTAAAGTTTGTACTTCTTGTTTAAGAGCTGGTAAAGTTCAAAGAGCTATATAGTAAAAAAAAAATTAGAAAAAAGAACCCTATATAGGGTTCTTTTTTTATGCAGCATTTACAGATTTTGTATTTAAAGATGCTTTTAAAGCATTAACTACTTCTGTACTTACTTCGCCATTTTGGGCTTTTTGGTCTAAGATTTTTAATGCTTCACTTTCAGTTAAAGCTTGCTTATAGCTTCTGTTTTCTCTTAGCGCCGAATAGATATCAGCGACAGACAGTATTTGACCTAATATATCTGTATTGTTACCTGCATTATGGTGGTTTTTTACTAAATTAATAACTCTATCATTTAATCCGGTTGAAGATAATAATTCTGCACCTAGTTCAGAATGTAAATCCATTATCTGTTTTTCACTATCAGTTAATACTTCAGGTTTTTCAATTATTTCTTTAGGAATTAAAACTTTTCCAAAATCATGGAAAACGCATGCTTGTTCTAAGATTTTTTTATCAGCTTGAGATATTCCCATACTATTAGCAATTTGAAGTGCAAATGCTGTAGTAGTTGTTATATGAGAATTTATAATATTTCTTACATTTTCAGGATAAACATTTGGTTTTATTCCATTTTCATTTAAAACATTTTTTATATTCGGATTTGTATTCACCAAAAACTTCAAATATGACGGATTTAAATATGCATTTAATAGTTGTTTTGGAGCATAAAAACTTGTTATTGGTAAAGTAGTATTATTTGATATTTTAGCTTTTTGAGGAGCTTTTACATATAAATCCTTCTGGAAAGAATCAGGATTATAGCTTAATATTCTTTTATCCAAATTTGATGCAAGCACATTTGAAGCATGCGAAATATTAAATTGACCTACCTTATTACCAATATTCAAAATAACAAGACCTTATAAAACCACCCTATGTTAATATAAAAACATTTTTAAATAAGAAATTGCCTAACTGGATAAAAATCTTGACAATAAAAAAATAAATAAGAAAATATAATAATGTTATAAACTTATTCATTTGTGGAATAAGAATATGGTTAGTATATATTGTAAGGTAGAGAAAAAAAGGAGAATATTGATGTATTCAAAAGAAGAACTCGCAGAATTAATTATTAAAAATCCTGAAGAGTATAATTCTTATAAAAAGTCAGTTGATGAACTGGATTTAACTGAATTAGATTTTTCCAATATAACATTGGAAGAAATAGATTTTTCGAATACTGAACTGGCTGGTACTTCTTTTACAGATGCGCATCTTTCAAATTGTAACTTTACTGCTTCTGATTTGAATGCCGCAGATTTTACAAGGGCAAATATAGTTGAGTGTGATTTTTCTGAAGCAATATTAAATGGTACAGATTATAGTTATGCAACAGTTAATTATTGCAATTTTACAGATGCAGATATGGCTGGTTGTATTGTAAAAGAAGCTGATTTGACAGATTCTGACTTTTCTGCAAGCAATAATTTACCGGCTACAAGAGCAGATGAAACAACAATATGGCCTGATAATGACCTACTTCCTGATGATTTTGATACAAATTATAATAAAGAAGACTCAGAAGATGAAGAAAGTACCGAAGGCGAGTACTAATAAATATAAAAATAAAAAGAGGGCAAGACTAAATCTTGCCCTCTTTTATTTATCTGTTTATTTATCTGTTGGAATTCTCATTGCATAGAATGAACGTACAACAAAAATAATTGCAACAATGAATAAGACAATACCTGCGATAGGAGCAGCTTCTTTAAATGAAGGTGCTATTGCAATTTCCATAGCAAGTAAACCGAACAATGTTGTAAATTTTATTATAGGATTCATTGCTACTGATGAAGTATCTTTGAATGGATCGCCAACAGTATCGCCAACTACTGTAGCATCGTGTAAAGGTGTTCCTTTTTCACATAAATCTACTTCAACAATCTTTTTAGCATTGTCCCAGCAACCGCCGGCATTTGCCATAAATACTGCTTGGAACAAACCAAATACTGCTATACCTATTAAATAACTTACAAAGAATGATACAGGATTTACATTTTCTGCCATTGGAGCAGATAAGCAAGCAAATGCAAGTGCAAAAGCAAATAATGCTATAAAGATATTTAGCATGCCTTTTTGAGCATATTCAGTACAAATTCTTACAACCTCTTTTGAATTATCTACGTTTGCTTTTTTATCATCACATTCACCAAGTTTAATATGCTTTGAAATATATTCAACTGCTCTGTATGCACCTGTAGTAACTGCTTGCATTGAAGCACCTGAAAACCAATATATTACAGCACCACCCATTAACAATCCTAAAATTGTGTATGGGTTTAATAAATTTAAAATGGCTTCAGGTTCAATTCCCAACGTTTCTTTTATAACAAGAATCAATGAGAAAATCATTGTAGTAGCACCAACTACGGCTGTACCTATTAATACAGGTTTTGAAGTTGCTTTGAATGTGTTTCCTGCACCATCGTTTTGTTCTAAGAATTTCTTTGCATTGTCAAAGTTAGGCTCAAACCCAAATTCATTTTTTATTTCATCTGCTACATTTGGAATTTCTTCAATCAATGATAATTCATATACAGATTGAGCATTGTCTGTAACTGGTCCATAACTGTCAACTGCAATAGTAACAGGTCCCATTCCTAAGAAGCCAAATGCAACTAAACCAAATGCAAATACTGATGAATAAATCATTATTTCTGAAGGTATATGTAAACTTGCAAAATATGACATTGTCATTAATGCAACAATTACAAGACCAATCCAAAAACCTGAGAAATTACCTGAAACGATACCAGATAATATTGTCAATGATGCTCCACCTTCTTTAGAAGCGGTAACAACTTCTGAGGTATGTTTTGCTTTTGGAGAAGTAAATACTTTTGTAAATTCTGGAATTAAAGCAGCACCTAATGTACCACAGCTGATTATAATTGAAAGAGTTAACCATAAATTATTGGGCATTGTTCCAAGTAAATAATGGCTTACTCCAAACGTCATAGCAATTGATAATATAGATGTTAACCAAACTAAATTTGTCAATGGAGCTTCAAAGTCAAAATCTGGTTTTTTACCAAAAAGAACTTTATTTAGCAAATTATTTACTCCATATGCAACAACAGAAGTAATAATCATTAAATATCTCATTACAAAAATCCAAGTTAACAATTGGATTTGATAATCTGGAAATACACCTAAAAGTATAAAACTAACAAGCGCAACACCAGTAACTCCATAGGTTTCGAATCCATCTGCAGTCGGTCCTATTGAATCACCTGCATTATCACCGGTACAATCTGCAATTACACCAGGGTTTCTTGGATCATCTTCTTTTATACCAAATTGAATTTTCATTAAATCAGATCCAATATCAGCAATCTTTGTAAAGATACCACCGGCTACACGAAGTGCAGACGCGCCTAATGATTCACCAATCGCAAAACCTATAAAACAAGCACCTGCTAAGTGACCTGGAACAAATAACAATATTGTAAGCATTACAATAAGTTCAACACTAACTAATAATACCCCAATACTCATTCCTGCTTTTAACGGAATATTTAGTATGTCTAATGGTCTATTTTTAAGTGCTGTAAAAGATGTTCTAGCATTAGCTAAAGTATTCATTCTAATACCAAACCAAGCAACACCATAAGAACCTAAAATACCAACAACTGAAGCTGCTAATATTATTAGAACATTCTTAACAGACATTTCTTGCAAGAAACCAAAATAAAAAGCAATACAAATTGCAATTAATATTTCTAATACAATCAAAAATTTACCTTGTTGAACAAGATATGTCTTGCAAGTTTCAAAAATAGTATTACCTATTTCAATCATTGCTTTATGTGCTTTAACTGATTTTATTTGCCCATAAGCAATAAGTCCCCATATAAGACCGAGAACAGATACTATAATACCTGCAACTAGTAGGTTGAAATTATCTCCCTCAATCTTCGGAACTATAAGATTCGCCTCTCCGGCAAATGCCGGTACTCCAATAAAAATAGCTAATGCAAAAGCAGCAAATAACTTTTTAACAGAGCTTTGGCATTTCTCAAAAAATGTCATTGTACTCTCCTTATACTACCAAATACAAAATCTAATTATATAATATATTTGCAAAATAAACTACTATTTAAGAATTGTATATTTTTTTAATAAAATAATTATCATTTCTAAAGCATATATTTTGTATATATTTGACTTTACTTTTCTTAACAAAGAGAAAAATATAGTAAATTTTTGTTTAAAAAAATTTTTTATATATATACACGATTAAGGGAAAGAGATAAATTATGGCTCAAATATCTTACGAAGCATTAAAACAAAAATATGCAGGTTCAAGTTCTTCTAAGAGTAGTTCGGGAAGTTCATCTTCTTCTAGTCGTAGCGGATCAAGTTCTTATTCATCAATATTTGAAAAATATGAACAAAATGAAAAACGATATAGCAGTGCTAAAGAATGTGTCTATGATTTGCAGAAATATGATAAATTATTTAATCGCAATATAGTTGATGGATATGATAGAATAGACGAGTTTCTTCAAAATAAAGAATGGTTAGTTACTATGGATGTTGATGGTGATGGCCAAATTACAGGAAACGAAGAAAATGTTCAAATTGCAGATGCTATTGCACTTTCTTTTGATAGTGAGTTAGATTTGTATATTCAAGAAAAACTTGAAGAAGTAATAAACAATGCTGGAGATCAAAATCTAAGAAATTTATTTGGATCAAAGGATTCAATTGGTGTAAAGCAACTTGCTTTGTTAGGTATTAGAATTGATGCAGTTGGCAATGCTTCAAGTTGGCAAAACAGAACTTATTCATTCTCTCTTGTAGAATTGCCAGATGATTTAAAAGCAAAAATTGCTGAAGCTGGAAATGATGAAGATAAAATTAATGCAATATATGATGAAGTATATGATGCTGTTTATGATAAAGATGCAAAAATTTTAACAGATAAGAATGGCAAAAAGGGAAGCATGATTTTCTCTGATTGTTTAATTCCAGATGGTGTCGCAAATGGTGCTGAAATAAATCTTTCTAGCATATTGGATACATTAGGTGGTTATGAATGTATTTCAAAAGCTGATTTTATTGGAAGAGAAGATGATTATTTTGAATTAATGGATAATCTTGAAACAATGATAAACAATGGTGAATTTGAAGGAACAAGCACAATTGCAGATTTATATAGTGAAAATACATTAGACGTATCAACTGCAGTAAGAGCTGTTTATACAGCAAATGCTGATGCTCCAGGTCAATGGGGTGGGGGAAGAAGTTTTGAAGATAATCTGGCTTTAATTGAAAAGAATGGTTTAGGTTCAACAGGAAGCAGTTCCTCTTCAACAATAAGAGTAAATGGAGTTGAATACGAAATAAACTTAACAGAGGGAACACTACTCAGTGCACAAGAATATACCGAAAAAATAGAAAAATTTGATGAAATTCTTGAAGAAAAAATTACTACTTATAAACAAGAAAATAATGGAGATGATCCTGATAGTATAACTTATAATAAATTTGTTAGAGAAGCAACTCTTGAAGCTAAGATTGATTTTTCATTTAAACAAAAATAGATAAAAATAAAAAAGGTTGAAATTTTATCAACCTTTTTTATTTGTGAAAATATCATATCCAATGGCTTTTAATAAAGTTTTTTTTACTTCTTCTGACCAATTAATTCCTTCTATAATTTGTCCTTCTTTTGAATTAACTGCATTAATTATATTTTCCTTTACTTCTGGATTTTCTTTTATAAATTCGTCTAAAGGTTTATCACTTCTATCCATATTCCAACTTCTTCTAACTACTAAATAATTAGAAAATTCATTCTCCCCACCTTTTATAACAGGAATAATATGTTCTATAGTTCTAGTGTCATATGGTGCAAATCCTTCTCCTGAATAAGCACATTTATCAAACATTTTCTTAAATGTCTTTTTTGAACAAAAATTAAAAGAGAAATTTTCATTGTAAGTAATTTTCATATTAACTTTAAATGTAAAAATATTTTTTTTTGCTTAATTATTAATATTATTTTTTTGCAGAACCATCTGGTAATAATCTATAACCGCCACCATATATTGTTTCAATATATTTTTTTCCATTTGAAATTTTATCAATTTTCGTTCTGATATGACGCATATGGACTCTTATTGTTTCTACTGCATCATCAGCAGAATAACCCCAAACATCATTTAATATTTTTGCACTTGATACCATATTCCCGTAATTTTGCATCAAAAGATTTACTATATCAAACTCTATTGGTGTAACTTTAACTTGTTGTCCATTAATTTCAATGGAATATGTTTCAGGAATTAAAGTAATATCACCTTGAGTTAAAACCTCTTTTACTGCAAAAGACTTTGGTATATTGTTTGTTCTTTTTAATAGTGCCTTTATACGTACTAAAAGTTCTTCCATTTCAAACGGTTTACATAAGTAATCATCTACACCAATGTTAAAACCTTGAACTTTATTTTGAAGCATATTTAATGCTGTAAGCATAATTATTGGTATATCTTTTGTTTCTTCATTCTCTCTAATTCTTTTTGCAACGGTATAACCGTCAACTTCAGGCATCATAACGTCTAAAATAATTAAATCTGGCAACTCTTGCTTTGCTAGAGCATAACCTTTATTTCCATCTAGCGCTGTAATGACTTTATAAAAGGATAGTTCTAAGTTTACTTTTATAAGTTCATTAATTGCTTCATCATCATCTATTACTAAAATCTTTGCCATAAATCACCTTTAACATATTCTTTAGTCTATCATAAAATGAATGATTACTTACTGTATTTTTTTTACCGTTTACTGCAATGTATTGGGCAATGTTTAAGTTAGAAAGATAAAATTTTATTTTATCTATAAGTTCATCATCAGTCTCATAAATTTCAATTTCTTTTCCGTTTTCGAATTTTGTAATAAGTTCGTTATTTTTTTGAGAAATTAGAAAACCGCCTGATGCCATTATTTCAAAACTTCTGTAACTTATACTATTATTATTTTTTGCTATATCTATATTTATTTTTGAAGATGAATATATTTTTGATAGTTCTTTTTGTGTTTCAACATATCCCTTGTATGATTGTCTATATAATTCTAAAAAGTAGTCATCTAATAAGTTTTGTTTTTGAATTTCTTCAACACTCTTGTAAAAATCAAAAGATCTGCAAAATATATTAATTGAACCAAAATTATATATTATTTTTGCTAAAAGATACTCTCTATCTTCAAATGCAGGATTACCTGCAAATGTTATATCATATTTGTAACCTCTAAATTTTGTTTTGTATCTTTTCGCATCTACTGCTGTATTATATTTAAACTTTTTTAATTTTGAGTTTGAATAGAATGAATAATGATTTTTTTTATTGCTACAGTTAAAAGCAATATCTTTATGTAATTCCCCACAATGTATAAAAATTGTCCCTAAATTTTTGTAATTATCAAGAAAAATTTTTAATTCATTTTCGTAATTGATATTTGTCCAAAAAATAAATATTATTTTCGGATTTATTTGTTTTACTTCTTCTACATTTAAATCGAATATCTTTTTTTCATAGACAAAATAAGACAAATCTCTAAATGCTGAAGCAAATCCTTTAGAAATGAATTTACCTTTATTATTATCAGAGAATATAACAATAACTTTATCCATATATATTTTTATTAGTTTCTTAATAAAATTGGAAATATTTATAAAAAGAGAGAGATAGTTTATCTATCTCTCTCTTTTTTATTAATATTATTAAGCAATTTCAATTGCATTAACGGGACAACAATCAGCTGCTTCTTTTACGCAATCTTCATTTCCTGCAATAGCGCCTTCATCTACAACTGCTTTATCTTCTACTGAAAATACTACATCACATACTGATTCGCATGCGCCACAAGCTATACAACTGTCATTAACTGTAACTTTCATTATTTTCTCCTTTTTGTTTAACTGTGTTATTTTTTTTCTATAACATCTCAATTATATCATTAAAATTAAATTTTAAAATAGGAATTTTTATTTATTTAAATTAAGCATTCTATCTATACTTAATCTTGCTTTTTCGATTATATTTTTATCTAATGTAATTTCATTTGTTTCATTTAATAATGTGTCGTAGATTTTTTCTAAAGTATTATATTTCATACTGTGACATATTATATTTTCATTAATCAGAATAAATTCTTTACCCCAGTTATTTAATTTGCTGTCTCTGTTTAATCTTTCTACAACGCCTTTTTCTGTTGCAATTACAAATTGTTTTTTACCACTTTTTTGAGAAAATTCCATAATTTCTTTTGTAGAACCAACAAAGTCAGCTAGTTTAGAAACTTCATAATGGCATTCAGGATGTGCAAGTATCAATGCTTCAGGATAGTTTCTTCTTGCTTCCATTATGTCTTCTGGCCTTATTCTTAAATGTACAGGGCAAAAACCGTTGAATGTTATAACCTCAACATCTTTTAATTTCTGACCTACCCATTTCCCAAGATATGTATCGGGAGCAAATAAAACCTTAGGTACATTTAATTTTTTTACTATATCTACAGCATTAGAGCTTGTACAACATACATCACATTCTGCTTTTACTTCCGCTGTTGAATTAATATAGCACACAACAGGAATATTCGGATATTTTTTCTTAAATAGTCTTAAATTTTCAACATCTATCATATCCGCCATATGACAACCGGATGTAATATCCGGAATTAATACTTTTTTATCAGGTGAAAGTATTTTTGCACTTTGCGCCATAAAGTATACGCCGGCAAATAGAATTATATCGGCATCTGTTTTTGCGGCTGCTCTGCTTAGGTATAATGAATCACCAACATAATCAGAAACTTCATCTATTTCTATATTCTGGTAACAATGCGTAAGAATAATTGCATTCTTTTCTTTCTTTAATTTATTGATTTTTTCGACTAAATTCATAATATCCTACCTGCTGAGTTAATTATAAATTAAAGTACAAGGGCAAGGTTAAGTCAAGTTAAGAAAGTAATCTTGTAAAATTTTAGCTATAGTTTTATGTGCATTCTCATCATAATGTATTCCGTCTATAGAAGATACATTAACAAAATCGTTCAGATTAATAATTGTACAATTTTTTTCTTTCGCAATATTTTGATAAATATTATTTAGTTTTTTTGATTCTTCTATTGATTGTTCATCAAAAAGTTGGCAGAAAAATCCATTGTAAATATCTGCCGTTATTATTGATGGTACAAGTATTATAATTTGAACATTTTTATTTATATCCTTTGCTATATCAATTATTTTAGCAAGACCGTTTTTAATTGTTTCTTCATTATGATGATAGATTTTCTGTAAATCATTTATACCTAATGCTAGAATAAGAATATCCGTCTCATTAATTAAATATTTTTTTATTGCTTTATATCCAGTCAGTTCTTCACCTTCAGGATTATCCATAAAGCAAGTTCTGTTATTGCATCCTGCTTCAATGACGTCATATTTATCTTTTAATGAAGTTTGTAGAATGCCAGTCCATCTTGTATCTTTATTATATCTTTGAGCATTTATAGGATTGAAGCCGTATGTATTACTGTCACCAAAACACAGAATCTTTTTTTTGTTGTGTTTCATGTTATTTACATAATCCAATCCAGAACTCGTTTTGATACGTATTCAAAAGAATTAATTTCAGGCAATTTGCCTTTTTTTCCATTTTTTGAATAAACAATAATAGGTACTTGTTCTCTTGTATGGTCAGTGCCGGGAACTGTAGGGTCGCAGCCATGGTCTGCCGTTATTATAAGAAGATCTTCTTCTGTCATAGCATCCATTATTTTGGGTAAGTATGAATCTATTTCTTCTATTGCTTTTGCATAGCCTTGAGCATTATTTCTATGACCATAGAGCATATCAGTATCTACAAGATTTGTAAAAATGAACTGCTTATCATATTTTTCTATCTCGTATTTTTTACACTTTAACTCATCAAGGTTTAGTTCATTTCTAACTGCTTTTAGAGTTATTTCAAGTCCTTCTGTATTTCCGCCTGTATGAATAGCATGAGAAATACCTTTGCCTACAAAAATATCTTCTATTTTGCCTATGCCAAGTACTATTCCGTTATTTTTTAATATAATATCGCAAGTTGAATCTTTGAAAGGTTCAACAGAATAATCACGTCTTAGTCCGCCGATTCTGGTCGGTTTTCCGTCTATCATTCTATATGGTCTTGCTATAACTCTTGAAACATTATATTCATCGGTTAAAAGTTCTCTTGCAATTTTACAATAATCGTATAAAGTTTCTAAAGGTATTACATCAATATCAACTGCAATTTGAAAAACGCTGTCTGCACTTGTGTAAATGATAGGAAATTTTGTTTTAGAGTGTTCTTCATGATAGTCTTCAATCACTTTTGTTCCAGATGCAGGAAAGTTTGCTAAAATACCTCCGCATTTTGTTTTTTCTATAAACATTTTTATAAGTTCTTCAGGAAATCCGTTTGGATAAACTTTGAAGGGATTATCAAGAACAAGACCCATCATTTCCCAGTGTCCGGTTGTTGTGTCTTTTCCTTTAGATTTTTCTTTCATTATTCCATATTCTGCTATTGAATCAGAATTGGCTGAAACACCCAAAACTTCGCCTAAATTGCCAAGTCCCATTTTGTAGAAATTTGGTACATTTAAGCCGCCAACTGCTTTTGCGACATTACATAATGTATTACATTCCGGAATATCCGAATATTCACGGCAATCAGGCATTGCTCCGCAGCCCATTGAATCTATTACTATAACAATTGCTCTTTTCATAATTACACCCCTTAACTATGACTATTTTAGTACAATTTTGAAATAAAAAAAAGTTCTGTTTTCAGAACTTTTTTAATTAAATCCCCAATCTCGCTCGATTAAAATCACTTTTCTTATTAATGTCTAACCTAAATATTCCCAAATCAACACTCTCTCCCACAAGAAAGCTTAGCCATCACTCCTTCCGCAAGCTGTTTTCTCTTTGTTTCTAAATAGTAAATCTTATTAACTAACCTTACAAGGTAATATTTTTTAATTAAATTTTACAAATGACCATGCCCCTACATACAAGAGGTTAAAATAACTTTTACAATCTTTTACAAACGTATTCTTGACACTTTTTATAAAATTGTGCTTGACAGGTGCATGAACCCTTCATAATTCGATTTTGCCTAAAATACTGTTACAGGTGTAATTTTATTCTGTTACAAGCATGTAAATTTAAAATTATTAAAAGTTACAAAGTTAACAAACTTATTTATTTTAAAAATATAATCTATAATGGAAGCAGAAAGACAAGGTTATATATGATTTTTAGATTTTTAACATCCGGTGAATCCCATGGTCAGTGCTTAAATGCAATAATAGAGGGTGTTCCGTCCGGTATAACCATAGATAATGAATTTATTAATAATGAACTTGCAAGAAGGCAAGTTGGTTATGGACGCGGTGGTAGAATGCTTATCGAAAAAGATACAGTAAAAATTCTATCAGGGGTTAGACATGGTAAGTCTATAGGTAGTCCGATTTGTTTAGAAATTGAAAATAAAGACTGGAAAAACTGGATTATTCCCATGAATAGTCAAGTTGTAGATAATACCGATGAAAATTTGAACCTTATTGAATCAAAAAAAATTATAAATGTAAGACCTGGTCACGCTGATTTAGCCGGTGCTTTGAAATATAACCATCAAGATATCAGAAATATTTTAGAACGCTCAAGTGCAAGAGAAACAACTACAAGAGTCGCTGTTGGTGCTGTTGCTAAAAGTATTTTAAAAGAATTCAATATTGAAGGTTTATCTTGTGTAACCCAGATTGGTTCGGTTAAAGCTGAAATTCCTAATGATATTTTTCATGTTAAAAATGATATTGAATCTTCTGATTTAAGAACTTCAGATAAAGTTGCTTATGAAAAAATGAAAATAGAGATAGATAAAGCAAAAGCTGAAGGAGATACTTTAGGTGGAAGTTTTAAGATTGTATTCAAAAATGTTCCTGTGGGATTAGGTTCCCATGTTCATTGGGATAGAAGAATTGATGGTTTATTAGCACAAGCTGTAATGAGTATTCAAGCCGTAAAGTCTGTTGAAATAGGTCTTGGTTCTGAAGTCGCTGAAACTTTAGGTTCAAAAACTCATGATGAAATTTTTATTGAGAATGGTCAATATGTAAGAAAAACAAATAACGCAGGTGGTGTTGAATCAGGTATAACAAATGGTGAAGATATTGTTATTACAGCTTCAATGAAGGCTATTCCTACAATGCGAAAACCTTTAAATTCTATTGCTATCGATAAGAAAGAAGCAGTTCAGGCTCATTTTGAGCGTTCGGATACTTGTGCTGTTGCTGCTTGTGCTGTAGTTGCAGAGGCCATGGTTGCAATCGTTTTGGCTGATGCTATGCTTGAAAAATTTTCTCACGATAGTATTGATGAAATGAAAATAAACTATCAAAATTATCTTGATACTGTTTATAAGAGGTAGTTTATGAATATTTCTTTAATAGGAATGATGGGATCCGGAAAAACATGTATTGGAGAGCTTTTGGCTAAACTCTTAAATATGTCTTTTGTTGATACTGATGAACAAATCATTAAATCTGAAAAAACATCTATCAATCAAATTTTTGCTCAAAAAGGCGAAACTTATTTTAGAGAAATAGAAACTGCTACTTTAAAAAATGTCTTAAACTTTAATAATCAAATTATTTCAACCGGTGGAGGCATTATTAAGTCAGACGAAAATTTATCTTTATTAAAAAAAAAATCAGTTGTTTTCTATCTTAAGGCTAGTCCTGATATTCTTTTTGAAAGAATAAAGAATAATAAAGAAAGACCTCTTTTAAATGTTGAAAATATGAAAGATAAAATAAAAACTATACTTCACGAACGAATTTCTCAATATGAGAAAGCACAATATATAATTGTTACAGATGATAAATCACCGATTGAAATAGCAAATGAAATTATAGGAATAATAAATGACTGTGTTAAATGTTAGAATAAAAGCAACAAAAGAAAGTTCATATCCGATTATAATAGAAGAAAATATTCTGGAAAAAGCCTATGAATATATTTTAAAATATACTAATGCTAAAAGGTTTCTTGTTGTTACTAATGATAAAATTTTTAATCTTTATGGCGAATATCTTAGAAATGATAACTCGGAATTTATTGTACTCCCTGATGGTGAAGTATATAAATCAATGGATTATCTAAATAAAATTTTAGATAAAGCATTAGAAATAAAATTAGAAAGAAAAGATGCAATAATTGCATTAGGTGGTGGCGTAATAGGAGATATGGCAGGTTTTGCGGCTGCAATATATCAACGTGGCATTGATTTTATACAAATCCCGACAACATTATTAGCTCAGGTTGATTCATCTGTTGGTGGTAAAGTTGCTGTTAACCATAAACTCGGTAAAAATATGCTTGGTGCTTTTTATCAACCTAAACTTGTTTTATCTGATACAAATGTACTTAAAACATTGGATGAAAGGCAATTTAAAACAGGACTAAGTGAAGTTATAAAGTATGCTTTTATTGAAAAAACTTGCAATGCTGAAGAAAATTATAATTTTTATGAATTTTTAAAAGAAAATAAAGAAAAAATATGCAGAAAAGATACGAAAGCTTTAAAAGAATTAATTACAATATGCTGCAAATTAAAAAGTGCAGTTGTAAATCAAGATGAAAAGGAAAAAGGCTTAAGAGCAATATTAAACTTTGGACATACATATGCCCATGCGATTGAAAATATTACTAATTATGAAAAATATACTCATGGTGAAGCTGTTTCAATCGGTATGAAATTAATCTTTGATTTAGCATTATCTCTTGGAAAAATTTCAGAGGAGTATTATAAAGATGCAATATCTTTAATAAAAGAATATGATTTAGTAACAAGTTTGGATTTTACTCCTGACAAAGAAAAGTTTTATGAGGCAATGAAATCAGATAAAAAGGTCTCAAATCAATCAATTGTGTTTGTAATGCCAAAGAATAGAAAAGAAGTTGAAATAGAAAATAATATTGATAAAAAACATATATTACAGGGTATTTAATAAGTGTAAAGTTAAAAATATAAAAAGTTCACAAGTGTTGCAAAAGGGGTTTATATGAAAATTTTATTATCAAATGATGATGGTGTAATGGCAGAAGGCATAAAAGCTTTAACTACTGCATTAAGTAAAGAACATGAAGTATATGTTATTGCTCCTGATAGAGAAAGAAGTGCCGCCGGTCATTCTTTAACATTGCATACGCCTATAAGAGTTGAAGAACTTGAATCTAAATTTGGTGCTAGAAGAATTTGGATTACAAGCGGAACCCCTGGTGATTGTGTAAAAATTGGTATAAATGCAATTTTAAGTGACAATGAAAAACCGGATTTAATTATTTCCGGTATTAATCATGGTCCAAATTTAGGGACAGATATATTATACTCAGGTACTGTAAGTTGTGCTATGGAAGGAGCAATGATGGGCTATCCTAGTATAGCAATTTCTCTTGCAAGTATGAGTTCAGAGCCTGAATTATTTAAAAATGTAGCAACATTTGTTGCTAAATTTGTACATAAAATAAAAGATTATAAATTTCCGCCTAAAACAATTTTGAATGTTAATGTACCGGGATTAATGCCCGAAGACTTAGCAGGTATCGCAATTACCAGATTGGGCGGTAAGATGTTTACCGATGAATATGATAAACGTGTTGACCCTAGAGGTAAAGTCTATTACTGGATGGCTGGTGAATTAATAAAACAGTGTGAAAATGATGATTCTGATATAAATGCTTTAAGATGGAATAAAGTTTCTATAACACCAATAACATTTGAAATGACTCTTGATTCAGTACGTCCAGAACTTGAGCAAAAACTATGTTCAGATGATATTGTAGATTGGATTTAAAATTGACCAAGATTTTTTAAATGCTCAATAGTTGGGTTTTTTAGCCCAATTATTGCTATGCCGTCAAATCTGTAAGTAGGATATTTATTTTCAGTTAGTTGAAGATAAGCAGTAATTGCTGTATTTATTTTTTCTATCTTTCGTTGATTAATTGATTCAAAAGGATGTCCAAAATTCAATGTTGTTCTTGTTTTTACTTCAACAAAAACCAAAGTTGTTTTATCCTCTGCAATAATATCAATTTCTGCATTTTTAGAGTAGTGCCAATTAGTTTCTATAATTTTATAACCTAGATTTTGAAGATATTTTTTTGCAATATCTTCACCTTTTTTTCCGTTATCAATATTTTTTTTAAAATCCATAGTTTGATTATATCAAAAGTTTGTGATAAAAATTACTAGTTATGAATAAGAAAAGTAAAACAATTTTAATAACCGGAGCATCTTCTGGTATTGGTAGAGAAACGGCAATCAGACTGGCGAAAGAAGGTCATAAAGTATTTGCTGGTATAAGAAGAAAAGTTGATAAAATTGAAATTGAAAAGCTTAGTAAAAATATACAAGGTGTATATTTAGATGTTGCAAATCAATCCAGTATTGATAAAGCTTTTTGGTTTGTAATAAAAAATACAGATAAAATAGATGTGTTAATAAATAATGCTGGTATTGTTGTTGCAGGACCTGTTGAATTTCTTGATATAAAAAAACTAAAAGAACAATTTGATATTAATACTTTTGGTGCTTTATTGGTTGTTCAAAAATTTCTTCCTTTATTAAATAACGGACGAATAATAAATATAAGCTCTATGGCTTCAACAGGAATTTTTCCTTTTATTTCTCCATATTGTGCTTCAAAAAGAGCTTTGGATATTTTATTTAACAGTTTTGCTGTAGAAAATAAAAATAATATAAAAGTAATATCTGTGAAACCTGCGGCAATTAAAACTCCGATTTGGAATAAATCAGTTAAATCAACAAGAGAATCTTTCGAAAATATAAATGAAATTGCAAAAGAAAAATATTTAAAAGAATTATTATTTTTAGAAAAAAATGCATTAGAAAATAATAATAAAGGTATAGAAATATATGTTGTTGTTGATAAGATTATAGAAATTATTAATTCAAAAAATCCAAAATCAACGTACAATGTTGGAGTACAAGCTGTTTTAGCTGATTTTGTTTCAAAGTTACCTCAAAATTTTATAAACAGATTGATTAAATTCCGAATGGGTAAAATATAAATATACAATTGGGTTATTGTTATAAACATAATAATTTAGTTTGATTTTATTATGAATAAAATATATACAGTAATAGTAATTTTAACATTTTGTTTAATCGGATATCTTTTATACGATAAGTATACACATGTCAGTGTGATAGTTAAATTTGATGAGCTTGAACCAATTGAAAAGCAAATGAATGTATACTATAAAGGATTTAGGGTTGGTAGAACTGTAAAAATATATCCGGATAGAAATTATCAGAATACTTTCATTGAAATGAGGTTATTTCCATATAATATTAACTTGCCCGCAAATATAACAGCAAAAATAAAAAGAACAAAAACTGCCGCTTATCTTAATATTATAGTGCCTGAAGAACCATCCGTTAAAAGAATTGCCAATAGGCAAATAATAAAAGGTACATCAACAAGAGATTTGAACAGTTTAATTAATGACTCCTTTGGAGATGATGGATTTGATGTAATAATCGATGATGCTACAAATTTAATGGAAACTGCAAATGTCACAGTGAAAAATCTTGGGGATATTTTTTTGCAGGTTAATGAAATAATTACGGAAATTAGAGGGGATATAAACTTAGCTGCTGATAATCTTGCAAAAACTACAACAAATTTAGAAAAAATGTCTGCAAGTTTAAATAAGAGTTTGGATGAAAAAACAATGAAAAACTCTATTGATAATATTGAAGAAACAACTCAAAATATATTAAAAATAACAGAAAGTATAAATGATATAACTGTTGAAATTGATACCAAAACAATGCCTATAGTCAATTCTGTTTTATGTGAAACAAATTCTACTGTAAAAAATGTCAATGAAATATCAGACGGTATAAAAAATACTCTAAAGAAGAAAAGAGGACTCGGAAAAGTACTTTTTGGTCGACCAATTTCAGAAGATAATGAATAGATTTATTTTGTTCTCAATTGATGGGTTTCAATCATAACCATCAAGACAGAAATGTCTGCAGGCTTAACCCCGCCTATTCTTGAAGCTTGACCTAGTGTAATTGGTCTTATTTTAGCCAGTTTATCCCTTGTTTCTATAGAAATATGTTGAATTTTACTATAGTCAATATCAGATGGAATTCTTATTTTCTCAAGTTTATCTGACATATTTACTTGTTGAATTTGACGTTTTATATATCCTTCATATTTTATTTTTACTTCAACTTGTTCATATACATCACGAGTTAATGCTAATTTATGTGTGTTTTCATCTGCTTCCATCAATGTTTCATACGTAATATTTGGTCTTTTAATTAATTCTGCAAGTTTCATTCCCTTATCAATATGTTCCCCGTATTTTGAAAGAACAGAGTTTACTTTTTCAGATGGTGAAATTTTTTCAGACATTAATCTTATAATTTCATTTTCAATAGTTTCTTGTTTCTTTAAGAAGTCTTGATACCTTTTTTCATCAATCAAACCTGCTTCATATCCTATTTTAGTCAATCTTTCATCGGCATTATCTTGCCTTAAAAGTAATCTGTATTCAGATCTTGAAGTCAACATTCTATATGGTTCATCAATATCTTTTGTAACCAAATCATCAACTAATGTTCCAAGGTATGATGATTCTCT
>CALUSI010000016.1 GCA_944323395.1 Candidatus Gastranaerophilales bacterium | reverse complement strand
GTTTGTTGTAAAATATTTCTATGAAGAAGTAAGAAAAGGAATATAAAATGACAACTCCGTTAACAGGGAATGAAATAAGAAAAGCATTTATTGAATTTTTCAGAGATAAACATCAATCAACCGAAGTTCCAAGTTCAAGCTTGGTTCCGGATAATCCAACAGTTTTATTGACAACTGCTGGTATGTTGCAATTTTTACCATATTATCTTGGTTTAGAGAAACCGCCATTTGAACCTGCAAGAGCAGTGTCTTGTCAAAAATGTGCAAGAGCAGGCGGAAAAGATTCTGACATAGAAAATGTAGGAAGAACACCAAGACATCACACGTTTTTTGAAATGCTTGGTAATTTTGCATTTGGTGACTATTACAAAAAAGAAGTTATTCCTTGGAGTTGGGATTTTGTAACAAATTACTTAAAATTAGATCCTAAACGTTTATGGATTACTATATATGAAACAGATGATGAAGCATATGATATATGGACAAAAGATGTTGGAGTAGCACCTGAACGTGTAATAAGAAAAGGCAAAAAAGACAATTTCTGGGGTCCTCCCGGGGCTACAGGTTCTTGCGGTCCTTGCAGTGAAATTCACTACGATTTAGGTGAACACTTAAAATGCAGCGATGATTGTTCTATAGCAACATGTGAATGCGACCGTTGGGTTGAAATTTGGAACTTAGTATTCACAGAATTATTCCAAGACGAAGAAGGAAACCAAACTCCATTAGAAAAGAAAAACGTAGATACCGGAATGGGCTTAGAACGTATTGCAATGGTTGTACAAGGAAAAGATTCAACTTTTGAAACAGACCTTTTAAAACCAATTTTGGATAAAGTTTCCGAAATGTCAAAGGTACCATATAAAAAAGATTCAAAAACAGATATTTCTTTAAGAATAATAACAGACCACGCAAGATGTGTAACTTTTATGATTAACGACGGCGTAACTCCGGGTAATGAAGGAAGAAGCTATGTTTTAAGAATGATTTTACGTAGAGCTTTAAGACATGGTAAACTACTAGGATTAGAACTTCCTTTCTTAAGCGAAATAGTAGATACCGTAATCAGTCAATATAAAGAAACATATCCTGATTTAGAGAAAAATGCTGAAAAAATTAAATCTACAATAAAACAAGAAGAAGAAAGATTTAAGATAACTTTAGACAGAGGTTATAAATTATTAGAAGATTTAATCCAAAACTCAAACAGAATTGACGGAGAAAATGCATTTAAACTATATGATACATTCGGTTTTCCGCTTGAATTAACAATAGAAATAGCCGCAGAAAAAGGTGTAAGCGTTGATACCGAAGGCTATAAAGAAGAAATGCAAAAACAAAAAGAAAAAGCAAAATCAGCTGCACACAAAATCAGTCTTACTGATGATTTAGTATATGTTGATGTAGAAAATAAATTTGGTTCAACCAATTTTGTAGGCTACAATCAAACAGAAGCAGAAGCAAAAATTATTGCAATTATAGAAGCAGGTGACTTTATAGATATTATGCTTGATAAAACACCGTTTTATGCAGAATCAGGCGGACAAATCGGTGATACAGGTATAATTGAAGGAAAAGACTTTAAAGCTGAAGTTTTAAATACTTTTAAAGTTAATAAACTATTTGTTCACAGAGTACAAATGGTTAACGGAGAAGCAAAAGTTGGAGATTCTGTAAAAGCTTCTATCGATATTGAAAGAAGGAAAGAAATAACTATACATCACTCTAATGCACATTTAATTCAAGCAGCATTAAGAAAAGTATTAGGTGAAGAAGTACACCAAGCAGGTTCTTTTGTTGAAGAAAACAGAACTCGTTTTGACTTCACTTTCCCAAGAGCAATGACAAAAGAAGAAGTTCAGGAAGTCGAAGATATTATCAACAATTGGATAAACGAAGATATTAATCAAAATACAGAAGTCATGAATATAGAAATGGCAAAAAAATCAGGAGCCATGGCTTTGTTCGGAGAAAAATATGATGATAACGTAAGAGTTGTTAAATTTGGGAATATATCTTCAGAACTATGCGGTGGTACACACGTAAGTTCAACGGGAAAAATAAGGCTTGCAAAAATTGTCTCTGAAAGTGCAGTTGCGGCAGGCACAAGAAGAATTGAAGCCGTATGCGGAAATACTGCATTAAAATTCTTAGGTGAAAAATCTGATATCATAGATAAAATGACACAAGCCTTTAAATGTCCTGTATCAGAACTTGGTGAAAGAATAATGAAACTTGCTGTTGATAATAAGAACCTCCAATTGGAAGTTGAAAATTTAAAAGCAGAACAAGCAAAAACAAAATTCCAATCATTTGTTTCAAAAGCTCAAGAAGTCAATGGCGGTAAATTATTTATCACACAAATGGAAGCATTCCCTGCAAACCTTATCAAACTTGGAAGTGAAATTTTAGCTTCCAAACTTGGTGAATCCATAATCATTTTAGCATCTGTTGATGAAGATAAAATCACTTATGTTGTTAAGATAAGCGATTCTTTTGTAAAAAAAGGAATAAATGCAGGACAAATTGTAAACAAACTGGCTTCACAAACAGGTGGTAAAGGCGGAGGCAGACCACAATATGCACAAGGGGCAGGAAAAGATAAAACTAACCTAATTTCTGTTCTGTCCGAAATAGAAAAAGAAATAAAACAATCTTTATAATAAAATAGGAGGTTTAAAACCTCCTATTTTTATATTTTGATATCAATAGATTTAATACGATTTTTCCTATTAGAATAATTAATATCCAGTTCAATCGGTTCTTCTGTTTCAAATAATACAAGCGTTAACAAATCTGTATAACGTTCATTTTCAGCTTCTTTAATACATTCATATGTGTAACAGTCTTCTCCATGTGACTTTTTGGCCTCATCTATATGGAAATTTCTGTCTTTAATAAGTAAACCAACATCATTACCGGCCATTCCGCTAACTATATATACATCTCCTGATTCACCATTAGTAGCTACAGCTCTCGCTCTACCCTTATCTGTGTCATGAAATATATCTTTCAATTGTTGTTGAACTTTTGCCTCTCCTCTGACTAATGGAATAGTATTAATCAGATCAGCAGCATGCTGAGCAACTGAAAATGACGAATTAACTTTTATTGTACGACCAAAACTTACAGGATTTATATTCATATTCTTCTCCTAATCTCTATATTAGATAGAATATCATTCTTAAAAGATTAAAACAATCCTTCACAAAGTAAAAAACGTCCCAGAGGAATTACTTCACAATATTTACTTAAAGAATCAACAAAACATTTATTTTCACAAAACCCACCCGATAAATATAACTTAGATGGCTTTTTAGCAAAATTCCAAGCATTAAAGGCAATACCATGTATAAACTTTGAAATTGCGATTTCAGCATTTACACCTTTTGCAATATCATCCATGATTTTTTCCAAGCCAAAAATACCGCAAGTTATAACATATTTTTCATCAGATACTTTTAAATTTTCTAGTTTTATATTATAAAATTTTAAAAGCATTTCAATCGTTGCACCGGTTGAACTGGAACATGAATTATTCCAATCCAAATCTTTAAAATTACCATCTTTATATTGTGCCCATTTAGAATCTCGACTTCCCATATCCAAGATAATTGCGTCTTCTTTGATTCTTTTTCTAAATCCCTGAATCAAAGCAATAACTTCATTTTCATAGTCTTTTTTATTTTTTAGCATACTCAAAGACATATGCCCCGTCGCTTTATCAAATTTAATTTTCATTTCTTTTAATTTTGAAGATGGCAACACATAATAATTAAAACCATTTTCTGATTTAACAATAAAATTTTTATATCCGTTCATTAAATCAGATGAATTTCTTTCTATTATTTTTGACCAGGTTGTACCGGCATCTAATACTATATCTGTTTTATTCATCGTAACCTCAAGAAGGCTTCAATCTTTGCTTTTGTTGAATTCGTAACTGAATCATCAATATCAATATATAGTCCATTATATTTATCAGCCAAATATTTTGCCATCTGAGCTTTTGAGCAAAAAGATTGAGAATAAAATACTGTAGGAACATTAACATCTATATACATTTCCAGTTCAATATCAGCGGGAGCCATAGCTTCAACACATCTTGTCCAGCCATATAAATGAGTTTCATCGGGAAATAACTCTAATATTGATAAATCATTAGGCGGAACACCCCAAAACCCAAATTTTGCACGGCATTGTTCAAGTTCTAATACTTGCGGTTCATATATTCCTTTTGTAATAAGTTCAACTTTTTGTCTTAAAGGAAGAATTGAAGTAGATATCTTAACTTCTTTTTTATATTTTATTTCTTCAAAAATAGAAGAAATAACAGGATATCCCATATCTTTCAATATCTCATATGCGAACCACCCGCTATCACATTTATCCTTACCTATTGGTGCTAAAATAACCAATAATTGATTTTTATAATAAAACGCACAATTAATAATATTCTTAATTATCGCACAATATGACTCCGGTAATATATCCTGTTTAGTTAAAGCATAATCAATATCAAAATCAACCCAAATTGCATTTGGATATAATTTTTTATATTTTTCTATCAAATCAGGATGAGGATAACCCCAAAAACCTATTATATTTCTCGTACTCATAGGTCAATTATAACACAGGCAAATTTTCTTATTTTGATATATATAAAATAAATTAATACTGAAAATTATTCATTAACATTGTATAATTTACATATGGAAAAATTATACGAAAAAACAATTAATTCAAAAAATATATACGAAGGAAAAGTATTTAATATAACAAAAGATGATGTTGAATTATCTGATGGTTACAAAACAATAAGAGAAGTTGTTCATCATTCAGGCGGTGTTGTTATAGTTGCGGAAACAAATGAACAAATTCTGATGGTACAACAATTCAGGTATCCGACAAAAGAAATTTTATATGAACTTCCTGCCGGGAAACTGGATAAAGGTAATGAAGATATTCTATCAGCAGCAAAAAGAGAACTGGAAGAAGAGACAGGATTTATTGCTCAAAATTGGGAATCACTGGGCTTTATATGGACAAGCCCCGGATTTTGCAATGAAAAATTATATTTATTTAAAGCTACCAATTTAACATATAAAGGACAACATCTTGATGAAGGTGAAATACTTAATTATATTGCAATAGATAAAGACGAAGTTTTTGAAATGGTGAAAAACGGTGAAATAAATGATGCAAAGACCATTGCTGCATTAATGAGGGCATATAAATTATGATAAAAATGGTTGTAACCGACATAGATGGAACCATTTATTCCGAAAAAAACGGTTTAAAAAACAATGTCAAAGCCTGCATGCAGAACTTAATCAAGAATGGAATTCACGTTGCAATTGCAACAGGAAGAACATACGCAAGTGCAAAATATGTTGCTGATGAAATTGGAATAGAATGCCCTTTAATATGTTACCAAGGCGGATTAATAAATACCTATGACGGTAAAATTCTTGATGTAAAATATTTACCACAAGATATTGCAAGAAAAATTGTAGCAGAACTTAGAGACAGAAACATTCATATGAATGTCTATATAGAAGATGTTCTATATGTAGAAAATGATAATGATTATATAAAAGCCTATGTTGGAAACAAGGGGATAGATTACTTTAAGGTCAATTCGTTTGATGACCTTAGTTTTTCAAAACTTAATAAAATTCTTGCAATTGACAATAACCCGCAATTAATTGAAGATTTAATTAAAGAACTTCAAACAAAATACCCTGAAATATATGTAGTAAAATCAACGGATATATTCTGCGAAATAGCAAATAAAGAGGCAACAAAAGGCAATGCCATAAAGTTTTTAGCAAATAAATTAGGCTTTACGGAGAAAGAAGTTCTAGCCATAGGCGACCAAAATAACGACATAGAGATGGTTGAAACAGCAGGAATAGGTGTCGCAATGGGGAATGGCACCGAAGAGATAAAGGCAAAAGCAAATTATATTACAGATACAGTTGATAACGAAGGCTTTGTAAAAGCAATAAACAAATTCGTATGGGGAAAAGAAAATGTTTAGAATCGGTCAAGGATTTGATATTCACAAACTTGTTGAAGGAAGAAAATTGATAATTGGCGGTATTGAAATTGATTATCCCAAAGGTCTTTTAGGACATTCAGATGCCGATGTATTAATTCACTCAATCATAGATGCCCTTTTAGGTGCATTGGCACTGGGTGATATAGGAACTCATTTTCCGGATAATGACCCTCAATATAAAAACATAGATAGTACTATACTCTTAAAAGAGACAAAAAAACTTATCGAAGAAAAAGGCTACAAAATAAATAATTTGGATAATACAATCTTTGCGCAAGAACCCAAAATGAAACCATACATTCCGTTAATCCGAGAAAAATTATCTCAAATACTTGAAATTGATAAAGATTTAATATCAATAAAAGCAAAGACCATGGAAGGGCAAGACTCCGTTGGGGAGAAAAAATCTATATCCACGCAAAGTGTTGTATTGCTTATTAAAGAATAAAAATAAATTAGTATTCAGTAATTGATATATTAGTAACACCTGAGTTGCGAGCTTCATCCATCAATTTAACAACAGCACCATGTGTGGCGTTGTCTTGAGTCATTATTAAAAGCCCGTCAGTATTAATTTTTGCTTGTTCTGATATCATATTAGAGAGTTCACTAACCGGAATTTCAGTATCATCAAGCATATATTTATCTTCGTCAGTAACAAGAACTTTAATCAATTTAGAGTCTTTAATTTCATCCTGAACTTCAATCATATTCGGCACAGCCAAATTCAAACCTTGCTGATCTAACAATGGAGCAATAACCATCATAATAATAAGTAAAACAAGGAAAATATCCGTTAAAGGAGTTATATTAATTTCGTTGAAAGTTTTTCTTTGTCCTGCCATATTGATTTACCTTACTCATCCCAGTTGTAATCATTAGTATTAACTGATTTAGTATTATTATCCTTTTGCAAATTTTCCGTATTTGCTTGTTGTTCTAGGCTTCTCTGCTCTTTTTTAGTAAGTGGTTCACCAGCAAGAACCAACTTAACATATTGAGCCTCTTGAGCAGCTTTCATAATTTTTTGAATTTCACTGCTTTTAGTTTCAGTATCAGCTTTAACAACAACTTCAGCCTTTTCTAAAGAAGGTTTCAAATTTGTAAGTTCACTAACAAGATTATCGGCTGAAATCGGTCTGCCATTTATATAATATTGACCTTGTTTTGTTACTGAAATTTCCGCATTTTTCTGCTCAACAGAAACACCGCTATTAATTTCAGGTATATTTATATCAGTATCAATAGATTGAAAAGAGGGCGCAATTACCATCATTATGATTAACAATACCAAGAAAATATCTGTTAACGGAGTTATATTAATTTCGGTGAATAAACCTTTTTTATCATCTGAATTTGTTGAAAAAGACATTTTATTTTCCTATACTAATGCTTTTGCTTGAGTTTTTTCTTCTGAATCAGTAAAGCTTAAGAATAACAATTTAATAAGCTGAAAATCATCTTCATATCTTTTAACTGTAGATTGGAATAAGTTATAAAGAACAACAGCAACAATAGCAACACCAAGACCGAAAGCAGTAGCAATTAATGCTGAACCGATACCCATAGCAACTGCAGCGGATTGATTTCCTTGAGATGCTAAATCTTGGAAAGTATAAAGAATTCTAACTACAGTACCAAATAAACCTAAGAAAGGACAAACACCGCCTACTGTACCTAAAATAGTTAAATATTTTTCCAATTTTCTTGTAGCTAAATTAGCAGAAATATCAAAAGAACGAGAAAATCCAACTTTTTGTTCAGAAAAAATTCTTACAGCTTCTTCTGCTACTTCACCAATTACACCACCTAATTGAATACTGAGATTTTTTGCTGCATCAAGTCTGTTATTAACTAATTCAGTTTTTAAAGCTCTTATAAACTTTACAACATCGCGTTTATTTTTGTTATAAAAACTAAATCTGTTAATAGCAACAGCAACAGTTAAAATCGAGCAAACGAGAATTGGCAATAATACAGGCCAGTCCAGTTTAATTGAATGTAATAGTAATTCCATAATTTATTTCCTCTTTTCTTATTATAATTTCTTAGCCGGATATTCCGAATACATTATAGTCAAATGTAAATTGGATATCTACACTGTTTCCTTTAAATTCAGGCGGTAAAGGTCTGAATGGAGCTGTTAATTTAACAGCATCAATAGCTGCTCTATCTGCCGCCTCAAGTCCGGATGAACGATGTACTTTAACATTTAGAAGTCTACCGTCTCTTGCAATTGAGAATAGAAGTATAACACGTTTACTTTCATTTCCTTTAGGAGGATCCCAATTCATTTTTATACGTCTTTGAAGTTCTTTCATATAAGGACCAAAGTCAGGTTCTTTTATCGCATCAATACCTGGTGCACCGTTTGGATTTCCCGGTCCGGGATTTCCTATATTTCCACGACCTGAGCCGGTAGAATTAGAAAATCTTCCGCCACCGCCAGAGCCACTACCTGTACCGCCAGCACCACCTCTACTTGATGTAGTTGGAGAGAAACTTGGAGCAGCAGAACCTGATTTACCTGCTGCACCTGTTGAACCACCGCCAATTTTCGGTGCAGAAGTAACTGGTGCAGTAGTTGGTTGTGCTATCTGCGGAATTGCAGATTTTGGTATTGGAATATTAAAATTAGATGACGGATTAACAGCAGGTTTTGGAACAGATGGTGTTACTGTTGGTTTTGGAGCCTGAGGTTTTGGAGCAGGCTTTTGCGGAGCTTGCTGTTGAGGTTTCGGAGCCGCAGGCTTCTGCACTTGAGGTTTTACAGCAGGTTGTGGTTTAACCTGCGGTTTTGGTTTCTGTGCAGCCGGTTTCTTTGGTGCAGGCGATGAAGGTTTCTTTGCTGGAGCCTTTGGCGCTGCAGTCTGAGGCAAAGAAACAGGACGTTTAGGATCGTGTTTTCCGCCTGCCTGAGAGTTTTTATCCGCTCTATTTTTTGTATTTTTATTTATTGGCGGAGCTTCTTTCTCAACAAGTACAAATTCTATATCTTTAGGCTTCAATTCCGGTTTGTTAAACAAGTTAAAATCAATTCCTAAAAATTTTAGTACAATCGAAAAAAGCAACAATATAAGAATAATAGCAGGATGTAAAATGAAAGCCCAAACTAAAGCCTTTTCAAAAGAAATTTCTTCTTTTTCTTTTCTTATAACTGCAGGAATTTCATATACAGGTGCTTTATTCCTCATATTTTTTGGTTTTATATTATCATCGTTTTTAATAACTGACATCCCTAAATTCCCATTTGCTAGTTATTTTATCAAAAAAACGATGATAAAACAAATAGCCTATTTACCTACTAATATGGAGTATTAGAAGAAACTGTTACAGGTTGGTCTAAAACAATATTCATTTGTGCATTTTGAGGGATTTCAACATTTCCGCCACGTTCAAATAAATTTTGAGCCATACCCATGCCACCTCCTACAGCGGTACCATATACAGCACCTCTACCGACACTACCACCTGATAAAGCGCCCATAGCAGTACCCAAAACAGCTCCTGCTGCAGCACCAATTGCCGCATCTTTTGCATATTCTTTTGATACATCTTTCGCTGTTCCAGCCTTGAGAATTCCTGTACCATCATTAGTTTGTATACTTGCACTGATTGGTATCATTTGACCTGTTGGTGTAATTATATTTGTAAATCTAACTTGTAATTGTCCATTTCTGTTACCCAATCCACCTTTTTTAGCTTTGATGACAGTACCATTAACTTTACTTCCTGCTGCTGCAATTAACTTATTACCGTAATAAAAGTCTGACCCCAGATAAAATGAAACATTATCACCTAGTTTTGCAGTTTCAGAAGATATAGAAGTCATTGATGTAGCTGAAAATGAAGTGTTTGCCGGAACCATAACTACATTTCCTTGTAACTGACTATTGTTGTAATTACCATAGTTATAATTATTATAATTATATCCTTGAGACTGATATGAATTTACAGGCAATGGATATTGTGATTGGTATGAATTTGAAGATGCAGGTATTGTCTGAATTGCAGGTGTTATGACATTATAATTTGAATCAGCAAAACACAGACATGGGGCAGAAGCCATGGCAATAATAATTGATAATGATAATAATTCTTTCCTCATGTATTTCTCCTTTATACTACTCACATTATATTACCTATTAACTTGAACGAGCAAATGTTAATAAAGTTCATTTTAATATAATATCTTTTTCAAAAATAACAAAAAGTTCAGCCCCCGGTTTAACAACAGTATGTTTACCCATCTCATATACATTCAAAGGTGCAACTTTTAGCATTGGTTTTAAACCTTGATTATAATGTGGTACTTTATGATAATATATGCTTTGTGTATTTTTACCACCAATATAATTATCGTTTTCACTATATATATGCCCTGACAATCGATAAACCTTTTTGTCGGGTGTTATCATTTTATATATAGAAATTTTTAATGCACCATCTTTTCCCTCAACAGGTTCTCTTACATCTTCTATTTCACCGTAAAAAATGGTATTTTCTGGTATTGCATTAGTTTCATATACATACATATCCTGAGTATTAATAAAGGTAACTTCGTCACCAATATCTGCAGTTAAAGTTGAGAATTCATCTCTTGTCATTACTTTTGCGAAGGTGCCTTCTCGTATTTTTAAAATTTTTTGTCCGGTTTCATTGGCATTTACTTCTGACCATATACCAACCAAAGCAAATAATGCCAATATTATAATTATAAATTTTCTCATATTCTAAATATTAATTCTTTCTTTAAATAAGTCTATATTTATTTTACATATATTTTAGCAATATTACAATTTATCCACCTTATGTATGTTCTAATAAAATACTCAATTGATATAATTTTCTTATGAATATATTCATAACAGGAATAAACAATAAAAGCGGGAAAACAGTAATATCAGCAGGTATTACTGCTGTTATGCAATCTTTAGGTTATAAAGCAGGCGTATATAAACCAATACAAACAGGTGCAATAGATAAAGGTAAATACCTTATTTCACCGGATTTATCTTTTGTAAAAATGCTGGATCCTTATATAACAACACACTCTACATATATGATGGTTTCTGATGCAACACCTGTAGTTGCTGCAGAAATTGAAAAGGTTGATATTAATATAGAAGAAATAGTTAAAGACTACAACATACTAAAACAAAAAACAGACACGCTTATTGTTGAATCAACAGGCGGACTTATGACACCGCTAAATAAAAATATCTTTTCTTTACATATTCCAATAATACTTAAATTACCTATTTTGTTTATCGTTAATCCAACCGAAAACACAATAAGTAATTACTTAAATGAAATTAATACAGCAACAAATGCAAATGCAAACATTATAGGTGTTATAATCAATAAGTTCCCGGTATATTCTGAAAATCCCGATATTAAAGCTTTTCCTTCATTAATCGAGAAATATACAGATGCGAAAGTACTTGGTCTTATTAGAAATTTCAAAGAAAAAAGCATACAGTCAAGCATACTTTTTAATGAAATATTGAACGGAATAGATTTGGAAGACATATTCCAAATGAAAATTCCAAAACTTAACAAATTCTAAAATAAGAAACTACGGATGGGGGAAACCAACATTTCCATCTCTTTGTGTTGACGTCATATTCTGTAGTTCTTTTTTCTTTATTTCTTTTTCTGCCTTTATTTTTTCCAGATCCAAAGGCACAGTTACTTGAACAGGAATGGATTTGAAAGTTTCTGTAGGAGGTATTTTAACATTTGAAGAACTTTCATTGGAGGATTTTTCATCAGATTGTTCTTTATCTTTTCCAAATTTCCAGAACTTCTTTTCCTTTTCAGGTTCTGTATCTTCTCCTTGATTATCACTTTCCAAATCCACATTGGGATCTATCTTAATTTCATCATATTCAACATTCAAATTAACTTCAGGATAATCGAATTCCGGACTACCATATTTTTTAGTAGCAACAGTCATCATATCTTTCCATATTCTCGCAGGAGCACTACCGCCTGTCAGACCAATACTTGTATTATTATCATTACCGATAAATACACCTGTAACTAAATCAGGAGTATAACCAATAAACCAAGCATCTTTATTCTCGTTAGTAGTACCTGTTTTACCACCCATAGGTTTACCAATATTTGCACCACGGCCTGTTCCTGATGTTATTACTTTTCTCAACATAGCAGTCATAATACCCGCGGTATCTCTATCCAATACTTTTGTAATCTTAGTTCTCTTTGCTTGATATATAACTTTTCCTCTTTGGGTTTCAATTCTTTCTATAGCATATGGTTTTACCTTATATCCACCATTAGCAAAATTACCATATACAATAACCATATCGTAAAGTTTTACACCGTTTGAACCAAGAGCTATAGTATAATCATGAGTTAAGGGAGTTGTTATACCTAATGATCTTGCCATATCAATAACAGGTGCGATACCAATATCTTTAATAAGTTTAACGGCAATTACATTTGATGATATTACCAAAGCCTTATATAAAGGCATCTTTCCTTTATATTTATTGCCATAGTTTCTTGGACTCCAATCACCTATTGTTATAGGAGAATCCTCTACCATATCAGTAGGTGTCCAACCTTTGTGTATAGCAGCTGCATATACTATAGGTTTAAATGAAGATCCCGGCGGTCTTATAGCTTGTGTAACTCTGTCATATTGACTTTGAGTATAATCTTTTCCACCACAATATGCAATAATAGCTCCAGTCATTGGTGAAAAAGTAAATAATGCTGCTTGTTGATTTGGTTTTGTCAAATGCCAAGCTCTCATATTTTTATCAATAGCTTCATTTGCTGCTACTTGTGCATCATAATCCAAAGTAGTAATTATTTTATATCCGCCTTGAGAAATTTCAGTTTCATCAAAACCCAATTCTTCAAGCTCTTTTAGTACATAATCAATAAAATAAGGAGCAATATTTGTTCTATGTAAACTTGGCTTTTTATTTAATACAATCTTTTCCTTTAAAGCAGCTTCATATTGAGGCTTTGTAATAGTCTTCATTATGTACATTCTCTTAAGAACTTTATTTCTTCTTTTTTCTGCCAATTTGATATTTTTGTACGGAGAATATACGGAAGGCGCCTGTGGCAGACCTGCAATTAAAGCACATTCCGCCAATGTTAACTGCGACAATTCTTTATTAAAATAAGTAGAAGCAGCTGCTCCAACTCCATATGCACCTGAACCTAAATATACATTATTCAAATACATTTCTAATATTTTATCTTTAGAAATAGATTTTTCTATTCTTGCCGCAATTTTTATTTCTTTAACTTTTCTTATTATTGTTTTTTCATTAGAAAGAAATAAAACTCTTGCCAATTGTTGAGTAATAGTACTAGCCCCTTGACGTGCACTTTTATTAATAATATTAACCAGAATAGAACGAGCAATGCCCCAAATATCATATCCATCATGATTATAAAAATTTTTATCTTCAGTAGATATAATTGCATCTTTCAGATACTTTGGAATTTCATCAATTGAAACATGTTCATAATGAAAAGTCTGAAATGTTTTAATAACATGTTCATCAGAAGAAAAAACTTGGGTAACTATATTTCTATTATAATTTTCAAGATTTGGAATAGGTGCCAAATCATTCAAATACATTTTTACAGCAACATATCCTGCTAACATTACTGCAATTCCAATAATAAACAGACCTTTCACAAAAGATAAAAATACATTCTTCTTTTTTTTCTTCTTTGGACTCATTTTATTCCTCGGGTTTTTATTATATATTTGTGATTATATTTTACCAAATAAATAGATCTGGAAACTGGATTGTAAACAAATGTCTATAGATTTTATAAAGTCTGTATATTATGAATTTCTATCATACTTTGTAGCGCAAAAAGTTAAATATCAAATAGAAGGCAACTGTAAAAAATGCGGTAAATGCTGTAGAGAAATACGTGCATACGGACTAAAAAATGAAAGAGAACTAAAATTTATGCAATTTTTTCTCCCACAATACAAACGTTTTTACATATCCAAAACAGATGAAAACAATAATATAGTACTAAGTTGTAAATACCTTCTTGATAACGGATTATGTTCCGTATACCAAAACAGACCATATGTATGTAGAAATTACCCTGCAAAATCCATATCCTTTAATGCAGAAATGATTGAAGGTTGCGGGTTTAAAATTTTAAAAAAGAGTTTTAAGGACTATTTATAAAATCAGACCAAACTTTTCTATATTTATCCTCTAAATCACGAGTAAACTCAACTGCGCTTTGCCTTAAGTCAGAGGCATTGATTTTTTCTCGTAATTCTTTTCTTAATTTTTCTAGTTTCGTCTTATCATTTGCCAAACTTACAGCTTTTTCTATATATTCATCACCATATGAAGCATTAAATTCATCCAATCCAATTATGTGATTTATTCTTCCCGCACCTCTTGATTGCATTCCCTCACCAACCAATGTTATTGTCGGGACCCCCATCAATGCAGTTTCTATAGTTATAGACATTCCACTAAAAGGATATGGATCTAACGAAATATCTGCTAATAAATATGCTTTATAATGCGGACTATATGTTCTTGAACTAAATATAACTCTATCTAAAGATACACCTCTTTTTTCAAGTTTTAATTTTAGATATTTAATCATATTCTTAGAAAGTCTGGTTCTATAAATCAACAATTTGGAATCTGGAACCATTTCAAGAATTTTAGACCATATAAAGAAATTAGTATCATTAAATTTCGAAGTACAATTAAAACTACCAAAAGTTATATATCCATTTGTTTTATAAGGGCACTCCTGTATATCCGGAAGATTTTTTTCCGCAAATATTTGATAACCTTTATCCAAATACAAAGGCTTCTCAGTATATAAATAGGCTTTATCCTCAGGAATTGTATAACGGTCAGTCAGTATATAATCAACTTCTTTCATCCCAAGAGTGTTTAAATACCCCAAATATGAAATGATTATAGGTGCCGGCTTATATAACATTGCATATGTTTTTAAATGTGTATATCCGCCCAAATCAATAAGTATATCTATTTGTTTATCATATATTAATTTTGCGATTCTCTTTTCATCTGCTTTTGAAATATCTATCATCTCAAAACCAAGATTTCTGATTTTTTCTGATGTAGAATCATTTTTTTCTGAACCGTTAAAAATAAAGAAATTAAAATCTTCTTTGTTATGATTTTCCCATATTGGTAAGATATAATTCATCATTGTATGAGCGTGACAATCTGACGAAAAATATCCAATATTTAATTTTTTATTAGGATTCTTCTTTTTGTCATCATGATTATATTTAACTATATTCTTAAATAAATTATTCTTTAGTTGTTCTACCTCATACTCAGATTCATCTTTTATATCTTGTTGTTCATAAAAAGATGACTTTGTCATCGCAAAAAGCTTACAAGCAGAATCATACTTATTTAGTTCAATATTTAATGCTTTATTATGATAATCAATACTTTTATCAGTATCAATATAATAATAAGAATGTGCTAAACGAGAAAAGACACTAACTTGACCTTGCGGAAATACCTTTAAATACTCTTCGTAATAATATGTAGCTTTATCTTTATCATCTAATTTATAATAAGCATTTGCAAGCCTTATGTACAATCCGGCAAGAGAATTAGAATCAATATTCCTTGACATTATAAGAGCAGTCTTATAAAGTTTAATTGCTTCAACTATTTCGTTTTTATCATATAAAGCTTGTCCTTCATTAACAAGTTCTTGAAATGATGTCTTTTTTGCTTCGTTTACCAATTTATTTCCCTTTTACTTTGAACTTTAATTATATTCTTCTTCTTGCTTTAATTTTCTATTCATTAACTTATTCAAGACTTCATCTGGTGTAATATCAGTATAAACAGCTTCATATATTGCAGATGATACAGGTACTTCTACACCAAGTTTTTGTGCCAATTCACAAAGTGCTTTTGATGTTTTTACTCCTTCTGCAACAGAACCAAGTTCTCTTAAAATATCATCTATCTTTTTTCCTTTACCCAACATTGAACCAACAGTGAAATTTCTGCTAAAAGGACTTGAACACGTAGCAATTAAGTCACCCATGCCTGACAAACCATATAAAGTAGAAGGTTTAGCACCAAGTGCAACGCTAACTCTAACAATTTCAGCCATACCTCTTGTTAAGAGTGAACCTCTGCAATTATCACCTAATTTCATCGCATCTGCAAAACCTGATGCAATAGCTATAACATTTTTTAAACTACCGCCTAGTTCAACTCCTATAACATCAGAGTTTGTATATAATCTGAACTTTGATGGAACACTACAATGTTTCTGTACAAATTCTGCTGCTTTAATATCATCACTTGCAACAGAAGCTGCAGTAGGACATCCATTTAATATTTCTTTTGCCAAGGTTGGACCGGATAAAATAACCAATTTTGAATCCGGTAGTTCATCCTTTATAACTTCAGACATTCTTTTTAAAGATGGTAACTCCAAACCTTTTGAAAGATTAACCAAAATCTGATTATCTTTTAATCCTATTTTTTTTAATTGTTGACAAACTGGACGAATTCCTGATGTTGCAACAACAAGTAATATTATTTCGGCGCCATCCACAGCTTTCTGTAAATCGTCGGTAATTTCAACTTTCTTATCCAATTGAACGGTTAAAGGTTTTGTTGTTCTTTTATATTCTTTTAACTCGTCGGATAAATCCTGACTTCTACCCCATACACATATTTCATCAAAATTATTATTCAGAAGCCAAGCAATGGTTAATCCCCAACATCCGGGTCCTAAGACAGTTAACTTCATATATACCTCCGATTATATCTATAAACTATATTTTATTTACACTACACTTGAGCAAAAACTTTTCTTGCTTCTTCTCTATCATCAAAATGAATTGTTTCATTTTTTAAGATTTGATAATCTTCGTGTCCTTTACCTGCAATAACAATTACATCTTCAGGATTTGAAATAGACTTTAAAAATTTAATTGCGAGGCCTCTATCAGGTTCAACAAATATTCTTTGAGTGTCTACAGTTCTAATTCCTGTCATTATGTCCGAGATTATCAATTGTGGATCTTCACTTCTTGGATTATCTGATGTAACAACAACTTTATCTGATAATTCATCTGCGATTTTACCCATTTTAGGTCTTTTCGTAGTGTCTCTGTCTCCGCCACAACCAAACAAACAAATTAACTTAGATGTTTTTGGTGTAAGTTCTCTTGCTGCTTTCAAAACATTTTCCAATCCATCGGGAGTATGTGCATAATCAACAATTACCAATGGTTTTTTACTAACAATTTCAAATCTGCCAGCTACACTTTTTGTATTTTCCAATGCTTTTATTATAATCCTATAATCTATTCCCATAGCAATAGCTGCTGCAAATGCAGCTAAAGCATTATATACACTGAACATACCATTCAAATGCAAGTTCAGTTTTTCTTTTTTATCTGCAAAAACCACCGTCAATTTTGCACCATCAACAGAAAAATCAATATCTTCAGCTCTTACATCAGCATCTTTTTTAACTCCATAAGTTAATAGTTTTACTTTTTTAGGAACAACTGCAATAAAATCAGAAGCATATTCATCATCAGCATTTATAACAGAAAAAGCACCCTCTTTTAAATTTTCAAATAAAATTGCTTTTGCTTTAAAATAATTCTTCATTGTTATATGGTAATCCAAATGATCCTGAGTTAAATTGGTAAATACAGCCCCATCAAAATCACAACAACCTACTCTTTTTTGTTCTAAAGAATGTGAACTTACTTCCATTACAACATTCTTTATTCCTTTATCTGCCATTAAACGTAAATCTCTTTGCAATTCAGGGGGCTGTGGTGTTGTATGTTTTGCTTCTTTATAATCATCAGTACTTGAAAGTTTATAACCCAAAGTACCAATCAATGCACACTTTTCGTTATTTTCTTCTATTATTCTCTGTATCAAATGTGTTACTGTTGTCTTACCGTTTGTACCTGTAACACCAATCAAATTTATTTCCTTTGAAGGTTCATTATAAAATGCAGCGGAAATTTGAGCCATTATTCTTTTTGTATCAGACACTATAATTTGAGGTACATCAATATCCAGTTCTTCTTCGCAAAATAGAGCTAATGCGCCTTTTTCAACTGCTGCTTTTGCATATTTATGACCATCAGATACTTCCCCCTTTATACAAATAAACAAGTCTCTGGCTTTTGTTAAAAGTGAATTATATGAAAGACCTTCTATTTCTACATCTTCAAAATTTTTTGTTTTATATTCATCAAGAAGTCTTATTACTTTACTTAACAACATATCCTAATACCTCATCTATTCTTGTGTAACTTTTTTATCGGGAGTAATATTCAAAATTCTTGCACATTGATTGGCAACTTCTTTAAATATAGGAGCAGCAACTGTATTTCCCCAAACAGGACCTCCTGCACTGGCAGAATCCACTACAACATATATTAAAATTTGTGGATTACTTGCAGGTAAATATCCAATAACAGAAGCATATAAAGCATTTGAATATCCTTTTTTGTTTTCCATAGGTTTTTTAGATGTCCCTGTTTTACCCGCAACAGTATATTTTTCCAAATTAATATATGATTTTGAATTAGCAACACTTTGAGCCAAAAGCTGAGTAACTATTCTTGCTGTTTCGGGACTAATAGCTTGAACTTTTTCAATTTTTTCTGCTTCTTCTTCCGGAGAATATTTTATTACATGCGGAGTAACTCTAACCCCATCATTAGCTAAAGCACTTACAGCGCTAACCATTTGCATTGCAGTAACAGAAGCCCCATAACCATACCCCATACTTGCTTGCCTTGACTTATCCCATTTAAAAGGTTTGGGTAATAAACCTGATGATTCACCATTTAAATCTATCCCGCTTTTTTTACCAATTCCTAACTTTGATAAAACAGTATAAAATTCACCCGGAGTCATCATTAAAGCTATATTTGCACTACCAACGTTACTTGAGTGTTCCAATAAATAAACCAAACTAATCATACCCGGATTTGGATGTTTATTGTAATCATAATTTTGTATAGTCCAATTGCCAAGCTTCATCTTACCCGTATCTAATATTTTAGACCAAGGTTTAATTCTTCCTGTTTCAATACCAGCAGCAACTGTTAATGTTTTGAATGTAGAACCCGGGGGATATACATCAGATAATGTCCAATTTTTTAAAGTTATAGCAGAAGTTTTTTTATAGTTGTTTGGATTATATCTTGGATAAACAGCATAACCGAGAATTTCACCATTTTTTGGATTCATAACTATTACAGAACCACGAGATGCTTTTTTCTCATTTATCATATTTAATAGTTCACGCTCACAAACATGTTGAATAGCCGAATCAATTGTTAAAGTGACAGTTTCCCCTACTTGAGGAGTAGAAGCTAAAACAGGATCTGTATCTGTATCATAAATAATATCACCACGTGGAGTTCTTTGAACCTTTATCTTATTATCTACCTTTTCTAGCTTATCCTTCGCTGTTAATTCAACACCTGAAGCAGTATCAGCATCAGGATTATAATATCCTATAATATGAGCAGCAAGTTCATCTTGCGGATATACTCTTTCATTCTTTTTATCTAAACTTATCTCCCTTAAACCAAGCTTTTTTATTTGTTCCGCAGTTTGTCTATCAACATCCTTCTTAAGCAAAATGACAGTAGCACCTTTGTTTATACTATTAATAATTGTACTTTTATCTAAATGTAAATATGGCGCTAACTTTTCTGCTAATTCTTCAGGTGTATTATCAAAATATTCTCTATGAGCATATACATTATAAGAACTTTGGTCAGTTGCTAATCGAACACCATTACGGTCAACAATCTGTCCTCGCATTATAAAGTTCTTACTATATCTTTGACTATTTGCTTTAGCTTTATAATGCCTTATGTCTACTATTTGCAACAAAAATAAATATATAACAGAAATGAAAAACATTCCCAATAAAAAGACATGGGCTATTTTAATACGTCCTTCTACTTGTTTTATTTTGTCCTTTTCATTTCTTTCTTTCATACAACAAAATCCCTAAAAACAGGGTATCACAATATACGAATTGTTTAAACAATTTAACTTAACTTAACCTAGTAACCGATTGACCAGTTATAATTTACAGGTATTGGTTTAAGCTTAGGAACCGATACAACATTAACAGCCGGTATTTCTATAACTTTCTTTGCTGTATCCAAAGTTGAATTACCTTTTATTATTGAATCAACCCTATTAAAAGAATGAAGATTATCTATTTTATTTTGAAGTTCAATATTTTCATTACTCAAGGCAACTATTTCTCTTGTTAAACTATTCATAGTTCTTTGTCCATCAGAAACAAAATAATAGCTAACCAAAGACAAAAGAACCAAAAGTAATAAGACAGAACTTAAAAGTTTGTTTATTTTTTCAATCGGAGACTTCGTATTTATAACTTTAGGGAAACGACCATAAATAACAGGGTTAGTAACAGTCTCCTGCATTATCTGTTGCCCATATATATATGTTCTATCAATATACTTTATTGAACTTCTGCTCAATTAATGTCTCCCCTTTTGATTAATTTTTATTTATTCTTCTTGCTATTCTAAGTTTTGCAGACCTTGAAGGCGGATTGATTTTAATTTCCTCTTCACTAGCAGTTATCGGTTTTTTATTTATCTGCTCCAGCAAAGGCGGATTATAATCAAACATCCCATCCGTCCCCATCCATTCTCTAGAATAGTATTTAATAAAATTTTTAACTATTCTATCCTCCAAAGAATGGAAAGTTACTACTGACAGTATAGCATTATTTCCTAATAATGTAAGCACATCATTTAAAGTATTTTTTATGTTGTCAAGTTCATGATTAACTTCTATTCTTATAGCTTGAAAAACTCTTGTAGCCGGATGAATTCTGGATTTTATTCTTGGAGTTGCCTCAAACACAATACCAACAAGGTCTTTTGTTGTTTCAATTTTTTCCTTTTTTCTAGTTTCTACTATTTTCTTAGCAATTCGTTTTGAGAACCTTTCTTCGCCGTATTCACTAAAAATACGAACCAATTCATCCTCTTTATAATCATTAACAACATCATAAGCTGTAAAATTAGCCGATTGATTAAACCTCATGTCTAATTTTGAATCACTTAAAAAGCTGAAACCCCTTTTCTTTGAAGTCAATTGAGGGACAGAAGCACCCAAATCAAAAACAATTCCGCCAGTAATTTCTTTTATATTATTTTCAGCTAAATATTTCTTAATGTTTGTATAAGAATCGTTTACAATAATTAAATTTTCGTAATCTTTTAGCTTTTCAGATGCAGCAGAAATTGCATCAGAATCTACATCAAAAGAAATTAATCTGCCATTAGGAGAAATTTTTTGCAAAATAAGTTCACTATATCCTCCGCCACCAAGCGTCGCATCAATATATAGCTTGCCATCTTGACATTCAAGCGCCCCTACTGCTTCTTTTAACATTACAGGATAATGTTTAAATTCCTGCATCTATTTTCCCAATCAAAATTCCCACAAAAACATTCTACATATAAAATAGAAAATATTAACTATTTATTAAAAAGTATTTGTAACAATATATTACATTCAAGGCTTAAAATAACATTTTTTTACATTCATCTTTTTTACAGAAATAAAAAAGGAGATTATAAATGAGTCTAATTCACCCTGCTTGCGACACAAAGCACATTATAAAAAGAGCAATGAACAATAAGTCTTTAGCAACATTAGCTGAAGAAGAACAAAAGGCAAAATTTCTAAGGGAAAATAATCTCACTATCGAATATCATACTAAACCAACTCCACCACATAAACGTATATTATGCACAAAGGAAGATTTACAAGAGTTTCAAACTTTAATAAAAGGTAAATCTAATGATGAAATATTCGATATATTAGGAATAGAAGTTGAATATAATGAAAATGGAAGTAAATCAATAAGCCATTATAGATGGCCATTTAGCAGTTTTTCATTTGATATAGCCGGAATTGACGAAGAAAAACTTTTAGACGGAGTAACAGAGATTAAAGGCTATTGTGATTTAACCGGTTCAAATTTGGAAAATCTTTGTAGTGTCAAAAAAATAAGAGGAGATTTAGTCATCCCATTATTCACTAAATTAAAAGATTTAAACGGGTTACAACAACTTAATGGAAACATAATATGCGACGCAGAAAATCTTGAAGATACCAAAAGTGTAATCAAAAAATTAAATATTAATCCTCAAGCATTAAGAAATGGAGTAGTTACAACAAGACCTTGGGGAATTTATTCAGGCGAATTTTACTCTTTACCAATACAACAAACTGAACAATTAAATAGAATTCAAGCAGAAGCAAGCTACAAATAAAAAATTAGCAGAGATTAATTAATCTCTGCTAATTTTTCTAATTTAAGTTTTTGATCATGAGCCATTAATAGCCCTATTAATTCATCCAAATCTCCATCAATTACAGTCCAAACATTAAGGTTCTGTCCAATTCTGTGATCAGTAAGTCGTCCTTGAGGGAAGTTATATGTTCTTATACGTTCACTTCTATCTCCTGTACCGACTTGAGAACGTCTTAAGTCAGTAACTTCTTTCATTTGTTTTTGAACTTCCATATCATAAAGCTTTGCTTTCAATATTTGAAGAGCACGTTCTTTATTTTGAAGTTGAGAACGTTCTTCTGTACAAAAAATCATAATTCCTGTCGGCTTATGAAATACTCTTGCTGCAGTTTCAACTTTATTAACATTTTGACCACCGGCACCACCACTTCTTGCAGTTGTAATTTCAATATCATTCATATTTAATTCAACTTCAACATCATCAACTTCAGGCATAACAGCAACTGTTGCTGTTGAGGTATGAACTCTTCCTTGAGATTCTGTTGCAGGAACTCTTTGCACTCTATGAACACCTGACTCATATTTCAACTTAGAATAAATACTATCTCCTTTAATTGAAATAATAACTTCAGAAACACCACCTGCTTCACAATCAGTTTTAGAAAGTATCTGTGTCTGCCAACCTTGTTTATCAGCATATCTCAAATACATTCTCATTAAATCACCTGCAAATATATTTGCTTCATCTCCGCCAGCTGACCCTCTAATTTCAAGCATAATATCTTTATCATCCATCGGATCTCGAGGCAATAAAAGAACTTTCATCTTTTCTTTCAGTTCTTCCATTTTCTTTTCATTTGCGGAAATTTCATCGTGCAAAAATTGACGCATTGATTCATCTGATTCATTCTTTAATAGTTCTTGCGCATCTTTAACAGCAGTATCAGCATCTTTCCAAGCGTGATATGTTTCTACAGTTTCTTCCATTGCCTTTCTCTGTTTAGAAAGAGTCTTAAATCTGTTATAATCTTGTATAACTTCAGGGTCTGATAATATTTGCCCCAATTCAATATACTTACTTTCAATTTGTAAGATTTTATCTAGCATGTCTTTCATAATAACTATCCTCTAGTTGGCATTCTTCCACAAGATTTATCTTCATCACAGAAACCAAATCTTTCACATTTCGGAACGAGATAATCTTTTAGCCAAGGTTCTTCTTCAATTAATGCATCACACATTCTTTTAACAAGAATTCGAATTTCTTTTTGAGCTCTTGTACACAATCTTAAATTTGCAAGATGAATAAGTTCTCGTAAATTCAAACTAGCAACCATTGATGTTGATGTTGCATTTGGCAATACCGCTCTAGCATCCTCAGCAGGTATTCCAGCCTGTGTAAGTTCTAAATAAAATTCTGATATTTTCCCCATAAATTCATCAAATTTTTGTTTTAATTCCTGATTATTTTCAATAGTATCCGGTGTTAGATAGTCAAATTGACCTTTCTCTTTAACATATCTTTGAGATTTTTGAGAAAAAGACATATGCCTGTGTCTGACAAGTTGATGAGAGCAAGCTCTTGATATATTGCTTATTGCAAAACTAACTTGAATATGTTCAATCGTAGAATAGTGTCCGGAAGAAACAACTCTGCTTATTAGTTTTAACATTTTTTCTTCATCTTGAGCAGAATCACAATCATATATATTAATTGGAGAGTCAGCACTATAACAAGTTCTGCATGCTGTATAAATAGTTTTTAACATATTTTGAGGTTTTGAAATCAACCTTACTTGAGCATATTTATCCTTATCCATATTGACCCTCCATTATACGCAAAAACCCACTTTTCAGCGGGTATAAAAAATCTGTGCTTGTATTAATACAAGCACAGAAAAAGCTATTTTTGTTGATAACGTTTTTTGAATTTTTCAATTCTACCTTCTGTATCAACGACTTTCTGATTTCCAGTATAAAACGGATGACAATTATTACAAATTTCAACTGTTAAGTTTTCAACAACAGAACCAGTTTCAATTTCATTACCACACACACATTTTATAACTGTTTTCTTGTAATCAGGATGTATTTCTTTTTTCATTTCTATATACCTCTATAATTTATTATCAGCTATTGAATTATATACACCTAAAAATTTTATATCAAGTAATGTTTTCATTTTTATTTTCAAAAATGTAACAATTGATAAAAAAAAATTAATTTTTAATATATCTTCATAAGAATAAACGAGTTGAAAATAAAAAAATGTGGTATTATATTAGTAGTACATACAAAAGGTCACTTTATGTGAGTATAAGGAAAAAATAAATGAAAAAAGCATTTACTCTTTCAGAAGCACTTATCACACTGGCAATCATTGGTGTTTTGGCTGCAATATTGATACCTGTCATTGATAACGTAAGACCTGATAAGGATAGAATAACGTATAAGAAAGCTTTATACAATATGCAAAGCGCTATTTCAAATGCAATGGATTCAACTTTGTATTCTATGGCTGCTAATTCTTCAGCATATTGGAAAGACGAAAATATAGAAGATGAAGATTTTTGTGAAGCTATTGCTGATGCACTAAATACATCAGGAAGAATTGATTGCGTTGGACCGTCATCATATGTCAATCCAAACTTTATAACGACAGATGGTATAAGATACTGGGGTTTAGAAGGCAAATTTACGGATGATACTCGTACCATCTATGTTGATCGTGCTTTAGGAACCAGAGAATTACAGTCAATAGCTGCGAAAAGAGGAAAAATCGGAGATGGAACCGGTTTACAAATCAGAGTTGGATATGATGGAAAAGTCGATACTCCAGAAAGTACAGATAGCGAAAACTTTGATTTTGAAAACGAATTAATTGAAAATTCACTTCAAGTAACTGCAGGTAAAATGCAATAAGTTATGATTATAATAAAAAAAGGGCTGAATATTCAGTCCTTTTTTGTTGCTTGTATATTCTACTTTTCCATGTTACAAAATAATTATCTGTATTTTAAGGAGAATAGTATGAGTAAAAAAATAACAGCTCAAATTGGTATCATAGGCGGAAGTGGATTTTACAGTTTCTTTGAAGAATCAGGAACAAACGTTCAAGAGGTAACAATTGATACCCCATATGGAAAACCTTCAGATCCAATTACAATTGGTGAACTATTTGGAAAAAAAGTAGCTTTTATACCAAGACATGGAAGAGATCATAGATTTTTACCTCATACAGTTAACTATAGAGCAAATGTTTGGGCATTAAAATCATTAGGTTGTACAAGAGTAATTTCTCCTTGTGCAGCAGGAAGTTTACAAAAGCACGTAAAACCAGGTGATTTTGTAATATGCGATCAATTTGTTGATTGGACAGACGGAAGAAAAAACACATTTTTTGAAGGTCCAAAATGTATACATCCAAGTGCAGCTGATCCATATTGTCCTGAATTAAGAGGAATTGCAATTACGCAAGCAAAAAAACTTGGAATAACAGTGCACGAAACAGGTACTGTTGTTATCATAAACGGTCCAAGATTCTCTACAAAAGCCGAATCAAAATTTTTCACAAATCAAGGATGGGAAGTTATAAATATGAGCCAATATCCCGAAGTACATCTAGTACACGAACTTGATATGTGTCCAATAACCATAGCTCTAATTACAGATTACGATGCTGGTTTAGTAGGGGATGTTCCACCTGTAACACATCAAGAAGTTATGCAAGTATTCAAATCAAACATTGCAAACTTAAAGAAATTATTAGTCGCAATTATAGAAAATATTCCTGTTGAAAGAGATCATTGTGAATGCTATAACATATCTCATACTTCATAAAGGAGAAAAATATGATTTCTTACATAGTTTCAATATTATTCAAAATAATTTATCTTATTATTCTTGTTGTCGTTTTATTAAGTTGGCTACCTCCAATTTTTGATTCAAGAAAAGAGCCATTAAAATTTTTTATAAAGGTTTATAATGCGATTATGTCACCATTTAAAGCAATTATTCCACCAATAGGAATGATTGATATTTCTCCATTAATAGCTTTTATTGTTTTGCAAATTGCAGAACAAATAATAGTAAGAGCTTTAATGAATTTTGGACTTTAATCATCCCATTATTATCCATAAAAGTTTTCGGCAACCTTTTGCGATTAAGATTGCAATAAAGCCAAAAACTATATCATAGAGAATTTTGGAAAATGATTGAAAGTAAATCATATTTCGAATAAAATCAACCCCATCATGTCTTAATATAGCGATTATAGACAGATATAAAATACCTATTAAATGAATAATAAAAACACCATAAAATACAGCAAGCAATATATTTAATAAAGAATTTCCACTTTTTAGTTCTTTTGAAACAAGTAATACAGCGAAAATATATCCAAAAATATATCCGAAATTATATTGAAAAACATAGGAAAAACCTCCTCCAAGAGCAAAAACAGGAACAAAACAAAAACCTAAAAGAATATATAAAAGAACTGTTAAAAGCCCCCAACATTCACCCAAAATAGCCGATATAAATAAAACAACCGGAATTTGAGGAATATATTCAAACTTTAAATAGGAAATAATTCCGCTTTCAGGAATATTAAAATTAATCTTAATTTGAGTAAATGTAGCAATGATAAGAAACATAATACTTATGGTTACCAATGCCAAAGTACCTAAACAAAATCTTATACGAGGATTAGATTTATGAAATTTTTTTATTCCAGCTTTTAATCTTTTATTCACCATAAGACACTATAATTTTATTAATTCCCTCTTTAATTTGCAAAAAGTTATTTTTAAACTTATCATACCAAATATTCTGTGTAAACATAATAATAGCATTTTCACCATTGTCCTGATAGTAGTTTTTTCTCATTCCTATATATTCAAATAAAAATTTTTCATATAACAAAATAGCAGGAAGATTACTTTCTCTAACTTCAAGAGTAATATATTTAACCATATTTTTATAACAATCCTCTATTGTTTTTATAAGAAGAATCTGCGCTAATTGTTTTCTTCTGCAATCAGGATGGACAGCCAAAGTTGTTATATGTGCTTCATCTATTATTTGCCAAAATCCTATATATGCTTTAACACATTCTTTTTCATCTTTTACACAGTAATAATAAGCAAGATTATTGGCTAGTTCATTATAGAACGATTCTTTTGACCAATGATGTTTAGGGTGAACAAGTTTTTCAATAAAAAAGACATCATCAATATCATTCGCCGTCATTTTTTTAATTTTGTATTTTTGCATATAATAATATCCCTTGTGAATTGTAACAAATAGTAATAAAAGTTTCAAATATTACAAAGTCCCAGCAAAAAAGTTTTTCTTGAATACTTAGGACAAAAGTAAGTGTTCTAAATATTGGAGAAGTGCAAATGACTATATCAAATATTAATGTTGTTGGCAGTCCAAACTATAGAAATCAGAGAAGAGAAACACGAAAAAATACGAAACAAAAAGATTATGGATATTCACCACGAGATTTATATGGGCTTCCCAAAGGTATAACAATTGCATCATCTCAAAGTTATTATCCGAACCTAACAAAATTATCTAATGAAGAATTATTTGATATTCAATTTCATTCAGGAACAAAATTATCAAATGGTTCAGTTCTTATTCGACCTGTTATATTAAGCTTAGGAACTGTTGACATTCGACCTGTAAAAGATCTTGAAAAAGTATATATAATTAACATTCGACAAAATGATGAAAAATCACATGAAATAACAAGATTTATGAATGAAGAAAACTTGTTAAAGAACAGAAGTTTAACTCGTGGAGCAATAAAGGAAGTCGAACCAGGAAAATACAATATGATTTTCATCGACAAGAACGGAAAAAAACAAAACATCACTACTGATAAAAAAGAATGTCTTGCAATACTAAGAGATAACTTATTATATATGTAAAAAATTTAACAACAAATTATATCATCTAAATAACAGATGATATAATTTTTTTATGGCAAATCACGTATATATCCATATTCCATTTTGTATTAAGAAATGTAATTATTGTTCTTTTGTATCAGGTATTGATATAAAATACAAAAATATATATTTATCTGCGCTAATAAGCCAGATAAATAGCACATATAAAAATGAAAAAATTAAGACATTATATATAGGTGGCGGAACACCATCATTATTGGATATTAATGATATCGAAAATATTATCAAACATTTCAATTTTGAAAATGATACAGAAATAACCCTTGAGGTAAATCCGGAAACGGTTGAAAAAACTAAATTCCATAAAATCAAAGAAATAGGAATAAACAGACTATCGCTCGGTGTTCAAAGTTTTAATGACAACATTTTAAAAGATATAGGACGAAACCACACAAAAAAGAATATATTAAATTCTATTGAGATTATAAAAGAATGTGGATTTGACAATATAAATATTGACTTAATATATGGATTACCAAACCAAAATACAGATATTTTAAAAAAAGATATAGAACAAAGCTTAAATCTTGGAATACAACACATTTCTACATATGGTCTTAAGATAGAAAAAGAGTCTTTTTTTGGTAAAAATCCACCACAAAATTTACCTAATGATGAACTACAGGCTGATATGTACATAGAATTATGTTCAGATTTAACTCAAAATGGTTTTGAGCATTATGAAATAAGTAATTTCGCAAAAAAAGGTTTTGAATCAAGACATAATTGTGCATATTGGGCAAACAAGAACTACTACGGTTTCGGATTAAGTGCGAGCGGATATGAAGGTAAAAAAAGATACAGAAACATAGCAAGTTTTAAAGATTACATAGAAAATCCAAATATTAAAGAAGAAGAAACAGAACTAACAGAAGGAGAAATATTGGAAGAAGAAATATTTCTTGCTCTGCGATTAAAAACAGGAATTGATATTGAGAAAATAAATAAGAAATTTAATATTAACTTTACAGATAAATATCAAAATATAATAAAAAAATATACAGAACTAAATTTATTAAAAAAAGAGAATAACAAACTAAGTCTTACAGAAAAAGGATTTTTACTAAGCAATGAAATAATGTCAGAGTTTATAGATTAAATTTCTTGAGATTCTTGCATACCTGTTTTCGAACCTGCAACAATAAAAGTAGCAGGAAGAACTTTAGAAGTTAATCTTGATATAAGCTTTGCATCTTTTAATAACATATTTGCAGTTAGACATAAATCATCAGCGTGAACAAAATAATCTTCAACATTAACCTCATGTTTAACTTCTTCTTTGAAGATTTTGTTGTTAACTTTGTTCATAATCTTATTACCAATTTCCATTCCGCCAACTAATGAAATCACCGTAACAGCAACTTTAGGAAGAACAGAAGTCACAACATTAAATGCCTTTGCAACCTTTGAATTAGAATTTATCTTGGGAAGCTTAAAGTTTGTCTTCTCAAGTATTTTATGTCCAGCGGCCGAGAAACCTATAGGACAAAGTATATTACCAAAAAATTGTTGAGAGGCTTCTCTTAGTTTTGGTTTAACATTTTCTTTATTTCTGTCAGCAATTAAACCACCTGACAAACCACCAATAACAGAACCTGCACCAATCAAAAGAACATCTTTCTCATCATAAGCCAATTTTTTTAAAGTCAACGCAGGATTACCTTTTTTCGCCATAGCATAAATACCCGCAACCGAACCTGCAATACCGATTGCACTACCGGCAATAGATGCTGCTGCTATTTTTCTTTTATAATTTTTTTCATTTATATTAGATTTCGGCTTTGGTATTGCATCAACGATATTCACTTTTATATTCCCCTAGTATTCAACAATATGAAAACTCAAAAAAAATTTTTTTGTTATTTTTGTTAAATCTTATTTACATAAAAGATTTATCAGCAACTGTTATATTAAAATAAAAAAAGTTAATAGGCAATAACTAAAATGATTGATACACATTCACATATAAATTTTGAAAATTATAGGGAAAACTTTGAAGATTTCCTAAATGATATACAAAGAAATGAAATAGAAAAAGTAATAATTCCGGGAGTAGAACCTTCAAGCTTTAATGAAATTGTTTCTTTGTGCAACGAATATGAAATGCTATTTGGGGCAATTGGCATACATCCATCAGAATTTAAAACATACAATCAAGAAGTTGAAGAAACAATATATAAACTTATAAAAGAAAGCAAGATTGTTGCAATAGGGGAGATTGGGCTCGATTATCATTACGGATTTGACTCAAAAGAAGAACAAAAAAATATACTAAGAAAGCAGTTAAAAATAGCAGAGGAAACAAAACTACCGATTATAATTCATGATAGAGAAGCACATGAAGATGTTTTTGAAATTTTACAAGAATACAAATTAAGTAATGTTATATTTCATTGTTTTTCCGGCAACTCAAACTTTGCAAAAAGATGTATAGACAAAGGATATTATATAGGTATAGGCGGAGTAGTAACATTCAAAAATGCAAAAGATTTGAAAGAAAGCGCAAAAATAATTCCTATAGACAGAATATTGCTTGAAACAGATGCCCCATATCTGGCACCTGTACCATATAGAGGAAAAATCAACACACCAGCCTATTTAAAATATATAGCCAAAGAAATAGCAAATATAAAAGAAATAAGTATAGAAGAAGTAAAAGAACAAACAACAATAAACGCAAAAAGGATATTTAAATTTTAATATGCCCAAAGAAAGACTAGATAAAATACTAACAGATAAAGGTTTTTTTGAAACAAAAAGCAAAGCTCAAGCCGCAATAATGGCTGGAGATGTAAAAGTAGACGGCATTACAATAACAAAAGCAGGCTTCCAACTTGAACTTAAACAAAATACAACTTTTGAAATTAAATCAATGCCATTCGTATCAAGGGGCGGTTTTAAACTGGATAAAGCAATTAAAACCTTTAATATAGACTTAAGAGATAAAATTTGTTTAGATGCAGGAGCCTCAACAGGAGGATTTACGGACTGCATGCTTCAAAATGGAGCCAAAAAAGTATATAGCGTAGATGTTGGTTATGGTCAACTTGCTTGGAAATTAAGAACAGATAAAAGAGTAAAAATAATAGAAAAAACTAATATTAAGAATTGCAGTTTTTCAGATATTTATTCTGATGGAGATGAAAAAGCAAATTTTCTGACAATGGATCTATCATTTATATCAATAAAAAAAGTCATAAAGAATTTACTGGAACTGGCAGACAAAGAAAACTTTGAAATAGTATCTCTAATAAAACCACAATTTGAAGCCGGAAAAGAACAAGTTGGCAAAAATGGTGTAGTAAGAGAAAAAGAAATACATATCGAAGTAATAAAAGATATAATCGAATATTGCAAATCCATAAATTTATTTGTAAAGGGATTAACATTTTCCCCAATAAAAGGACCTGCCGGGAATATTGAATATTTAATATATTTAACTAATGAGAAAACAAAAAACAACATCTCTATAGAAGATGTTGTTGCAATATCTCATAATGAAACATAAATTATTGATTAACAGCTAAGTTTAATTTTTGTTGAACAGGCTCAGCTTCAAATAAATCACCAACACTACAGCCAATAGTCTCACATAGCTTGTCCATATTTTCATAAGAAGGTTGAGTTCGACCACTAGCCCAAGAATATACTGTTTGTTGAGGCAAATTCAAAACTTGAGCCAATTTATATAAACTCCAGCCTTTTTTTACCTTAATGGTTTCTTTTATTTTAATTTTCATCTTTCCTCCACAAACTGTTTATTCAACAAATATATATAACATTATACATATGTTACAAATATTAACATACCATTTTTTGTATATTTCATTCTTTTGTATGAAATAAAAAAAAATAATTCATATAAAATAATTAAATAAAAGATTACAGATAATAATCCAATAAAGATATAAATAATACAAAGAGTTGTAACATATATAATGTAAATGAACTAGGATTTTTTGCCAAATTGGGTATATAATTTATAATAGGTTTAGTTGTTTTTCTAAACAAATTACAAAAATTAAAACAACATAAAAAGGATAGTATATGAAAAAAATATTTATGCTGGGCTTAGTTTTCACTCTAATGTTAGCATTTGGCAACATGCAAGAGGTATATTCACAGGACGACAACACACAGATTATACAAGATGCTATTTCAAAATATAAAAACAAGAACTATGTTGGTTGCATTTCTGATTTAAGAATGTTGACTGAAAAAGATCCAACAAGTGCTATAGCTTGGTATTATTTAGGTAATGCCTATATGAATATAGCAATGACTCAAGAGGCTCATGAAGCCTTTGAAAAAGTTATTGGACTAAATACCGTACCAAAATTAACATCTTACTCGATACAAGCACAAATTTGTATGGAAAATCCATCAAAATGCGAATATCAAGATTTTTCACATGATGAAATAAAAAAATTAAAAGCTGATCCGGCTGGTTTCTTGGAACAATATTTTGCGAATTTAAATAATACAGAAAAAGATGCCGATACTGTTGAAATAGAAAATTTAATAAAAGGAAACTATCCTCAAAATGTACATCCGCAAGCTCAAGAATTCATAAGACAAGAAAAAACAAAAATGAAACAAAATGAAATCAATACAGACCAAGCATTTATTCCATCAAGTGATAAATTAACGCAAGCTGTTAAATTATTGAAAGAACAAAACAATGATTTGACAGGTTTTGCCATGATGATGGACTCAAACAATCAAACAAATAATAACAATTATGCAGAAATGATAAAACAATATCATAATGAGAATAAAACCATCACTCCTGAAATGGTACAAATGATGATGATGTCAAATATGATGCCTAATTTTTAAAAATGACACATGACAACATAGAAAAACTTTTTTACATAGATAAAAATTACTCCGGAATTAGGAATTTATTGAAAAGTTCAAAAGAAATCCGGAGTTTTAATATATTAGGAAAAATAGAACTATACAGCGGAAATGTCAAAGAAGCATACAATTATTTTAATAAAGCGCAAAATATATACGGATACTGTTACTGCAATTTTTTAACAGGAAAAATAAATGAAGCAAAAACCATTTTAAATTTAGTAAAAGAATCTTCCTCCGCAGTAAACTGGCTGATATGTATAATAAATTTAATAGAAGACAACTATAATCAAACACCAACATACTTCCAAATAAGAAACTATTATGAACAGGACTTAAACATGTTGTTCTTCTATAATAAAACCGAATATATAAAGAAGCTTCTTCTAGAAAACAGTTATTTGGAATATTTTAACAGAGAAGTATATAAATATAGCGGAAGAGTATTGTTAAACAATAACAGATGCGAAGAAGCAAAACAATACTTAAAAAAGAGTCTTGATATATTTTATAAAGATCCAGAAACCCACTATATGTTAGGTGAATTATATGAGAAGGAAAGAAATTTCAACTTAGCACAAAAAGCATACAAAATAGCGAATGAAGTAAATAAAGGATACTTCCCCGCAATAAACAAGCTAAAAGAATTAGGAAATAACTAATTGTATAATTTGAATTATGGTGTAAAATAGATAATATAGAGTCTTATTAGGAGAAGTAAAGCAATGTTTGAACGTTTTACGGAAAAGGCTATAAAAGTAATAATGCTTGCACAAGAAGAAGCAAGAAGACTAGGTCATAATTTTGTAGGTACAGAACAAGTTCTACTGGGTTTAATAGGTGAGGGCACAGGAGTTGCTGCTAAAACACTTAAAGCAATGGGTGTAAATCTAAAAGATGCAAGGGTAGAAGTTGAAAAAATTATAGGCAGAGGTTCAGGCTTTGTTGCAGTTGAAATTCCTTTTACGCCTAGAGCAAAAAGAGTATTGGAGTTATCTTGGGATGAAGCAAGACAACTTGGACACAATTATATAGGAACAGAACATCTTCTTCTCGGATTAATCAGAGAAGGTGAAGGAGTTGCAGCTCGAGTATTAGAGAACTTAGGTGTTGACTTAAACAAAGTAAGAAGCAATGTAATTAAAATGCTGGGAGAAACAAAACCAGCACAAACAGCTGCTACAACAGGTGCTTCATCAGGAAAAACAAAGACACCAAGCTTGGATGAATTTGGAACGGATTTAACACTTGCAGCACAGGAACAGCGTTTAGATCCTGTTGTAGGCAGAGAAAAAGAAATAGAACGTGTTATACAAATACTTGCAAGAAGGACAAAAAACAATCCAGTACTATTAGGTGAGCCCGGTGTCGGTAAAACCGCAGTTGTTGAAGGTTTAGCAGCAAGGATAGTAAACTCTGAAGTTCCTGATATTTTAGAAGGCAAAAAAGTTATTCAATTAGATATGGGTTTACTTGTCGCCGGCACAAAATACAGAGGCGAATTTGAAGAACGTCTTAAGAAAATTATGGACGAAATTCGTCAAGCAGGAAATATAATTCTTATTATAGATGAAATGCATACACTTATAGGTGCAGGTGCTGCAGAAGGTGCTATTGATGCGGCAAATATATTAAAACCTGCTCTATCAAGAGGCGAAATTCAGGTTATAGGTGCCACTACTTTAGATGAATACAGAAAATATGTAGAAAAAGACCCTGCACTTGAAAGACGTTTCCAATCGATAATAATAGAAGAACCATCAGTTGATGACACTATTGAGATAATAAAAGGTCTAAAACCGAAATATGAAGAACACCACAAATTAAGAATTTCAGATGAGGCAATTGTGGCAGCAACTGAGCTTTCATACAAATATATAACAGACAGATTTTTGCCCGATAAAGCAATTGATATTATAGATGAAGCTGCTTCTAAATTAAGAATACAAACAAGCGCACTTCCGCCGGAAGGTAAAGAGCTTGAAAAACAATTAAAAGCAGTAATCAAACAAAAAGAAGATGCAATAAGAAATCAAGAATTTGAGACAGCATCAAATCTACGTGATGATGAAGCAGATTTAAAAGAAAAAATCCGTGAAATGTCCTTAAAATGGAGAGAAGATAACGAAGAAAACAAACCAACAGTTACTGCCGAACAAGTTGCACAAGTTGTTAGTATGATGACAGGCATTCCGACAACAAAAATAACAGAAGGAGAAAGTGAAAGACTTCTTAAACTTGAAGAAACACTTCATAACAGAGTTATTGGTCAGGATCAAGCTGTTGTTGCATTATCAAAAGCAATAAGAAGGGCAAGAGTAGGTTTAAAATCACCAAACAGACCAATAGGAAGCTTCATCTTCTCAGGTCCTACAGGTGTAGGAAAAACAGAACTTGCAAAAGCTTTAGCAGAAGCCGTTTTCGGTAGTGAAGACAATATGATTCGTGTTGACATGTCCGAATTTATGGAAAAACATTCAACCGCGAAATTGATTGGTTCACCTCCCGGCTACGTAGGCTATGACGACGGAGGTCACTTAACAGAATTAATCAGAAAGAAACCATACAGCGTTATCCTATTTGATGAAATAGAAAAAGCACACCCTGATGTATTTAACATCATGTTACAAATATTAGATGATGGTAGATTGACTGACTCAAAAGGAAGACACATCAACTTCAAAAATACTATCATTATAATGACAAGTAATGTTGGTGCAAGTATGATTACGACAACAAGTAAGCTTGGATTCTCTGTTGCCGAAGATGAACAAAAAGATAAATATGAAAAATTAAAAGATACAGTAATGGAAGAAATGAAAAAATCCTTCCGTCCTGAATTCTTAAACAGAATTGATGATATTATCGTATTTGCTCATCTGTCTAAACCGGAAATAAGACAAATTGTTGATTTAATGTTAAATGACTTATTTAAACGTTTAGAATCACAAAACTTGACTATCGAAGTAACAGAAGAAGTAAAAGATTATTTAGGTGAGGCAGGATATTCTGAAGCATACGGAGCTAGACCTTTAAGACGTCTAATTCAAAAACGTATTGAAGATGGTCTTGCTGAAGAAATCCTTTCAGGTAAATATACAGCTGGTGATACTATTGTACTTAACCTAAAAGATCAAAAAATTGTTTTTGAATGTGAAAAAAAATAACATGAAAAGATAAAATTTATGAATCTAAATAATTTAATACAGAAAATTTTTTCAAATTTCAAAAGACCTAGAATTTTAATTATAGGTGGAGGTTGTGTTGGATTAACGTTAAATGCACTATTTAGATTAAATAATATAAAGCCAATAATCATTGCAAGAAACTACTCTCTTGAATATTTTTCCAAAAACAAAACCTATAATTTCTCATCAGAAATGATTGATAATTGCAAACCATTTCAAATTCCTATTTGTATAAAAAATGCTAATTACCACAAAAAAGCAGATTATATTTTTATTTGTGTTCGAGCAACAGAAATAAACTCTATTCTTAAAATAATTAAATTTTGTTCCAAAAAAGAAACAATTATTATTCCACTTGTTACAGGTTATGGATATACAGATTTGCTAACCAAAAAATTAAAAACTAACAATATAATATACGGATATGCAGATGGTCCTTTTCTAAGAGATGAAATTTTTTCTATTAAACAAATAGGGAATAGCGGATTTTATTACGGGTATAAGTCTGAAGATTTTCCATTAAAGAAAAAGCTGGAAAAATTAAAAGTAATATTAGATAATTTTAAAATTCCTTGCAAGTTATATTCAGGCAAAGAAATCTTATATAAAGTTTATAAAAAAAATTGTTTTAATAGTATTCTTTCTATCACGGGATTTATATATAAAAAAAATTTAGGAGAAATTCTATCTGATAAAGAAGCTTTTGACTTTTTAAAAGACTTAACAAAAGAGCAATCAATCCTTGCAGAAAAACTTAGTATTAAAGATAAAGAAGAGTTTTATAATGAAATTATAAATGAAATACAAAATTGGCCCAAAACTCTTACTTCTTCTGTTCTTGAATCTATAAAAACAAATAATATACCAGAGATATTTTTCATTTTATTTTATATTGTTGAGCTAGCAGAAAAATATAAAATAGAATTACCAATATATAAAAAATTAACTAAAGATTTTCATTCCTGGGAAAAATATATTACTTCTTTTATATAGACATATATTAAAAAATTTAATTATTAATATCTTTAAAGATCAGGTCTTTTTTTTTATAAAAAAAAATGATATAATAATGGCATGAGAAAAATATTATTAAACTGTTTATCTTCTTATTCATCTGACACATGAAGTGAGTGTCTGATTTTTTAGTGTAATTTTATTTATTTTAAGAAGAAGAAAAGGCGGTTTTGTATGCATAAGTTTGCTACGTATTTTTCAGTAATATTTTTATTACTATCTATTATAATGCTTTTTAGCGTTTTATATTTTAATATGCCATTTCTATTAAATGGAAATAGAATTGTATTGTTTATTTTCCTAAATTCTATAATGTTAGTAGGTGTTGGTATTTTCTTTATGATATTCAAAGAAAGAATAATACTTTATTTCGAAAACTATAGAAGAGAAAAACAAATTTAACAATTAAATACATCTTTAGCTTTATAAGAACTTCTGGTAAGCGGAGAAAAGAAAGTATGTTTAATTCCGATTTTCTTTGCAATAGAAGAGAGTTCTTCATACTCAAATGGTTCATAGTAACGAGAAACTTCTATATGGTTTTTTGTTGGTGCTATATATTGTCCTATTGTTACTATATCACATTGAATTTTAGCTAAATCTTCAAATGTTTTGATCAATTCTTCTTTAGTTTCTCCAAGTCCAACCATTAAACCTGTTTTAGTAAGAATATTTGAATTTTTCTTTATATATTCTAAGAAGTTTAATGAACGAAAATAGTCAGCTTGTGGGCGAGCTTTTTTATACAAAGATTGAACAGTTTCTATATTATGATTGAAAACATCAGGTTTAGCTTTAATAACAGTATCAATATTAGCTTCAACACCTTGAAAATCAGGAGTTAGAACTTCTATTTTGATATTTTTATCAATATTTCTGATTTCATCAATAACATTTGCAAAATGCTTTGCTCCACCATCAGGCAAATCATCTCGTGTAACAGAAGTCACGACAACATAATTAAGCCCAAGTTTTTTAACGGCATCAGCAATCTTTCTTGGTTCTGCCTCATCTAAAGGATCTGGACGAGCACAAGTAATATTACAAAATCTACAATTTCTTGTACAATTATTTCCCATTATCAGAAAAGTGGCTGTATTTTTAGAATAACATTCACATTTATTAGGACACCTTGCAGCCTCACAAACCGTATTCAAACAATGAGACTTAAGAATATGTCTGACTGTTTTTGTTTTTTCGGTATCAATAATTCCACGTTTCAAATATTGAGGAAGCCTTTGCATATTAATTATTCCTGAATTAATTCTATTTCATTTCCATCAGGATCTTTTATAAAAGATATTAATTTTTTAGATATTTCACCTTTCTCGTTCTTTAAAGAAAGTTCAAAAGGTTCCCATAAAAATTCATAACCAAATTCTTTTACTTTTTCGCAAAGCAAATTCATACTATCAACAGCAAATGCAAAATGCCCGAAAGCATTACCATTTTTATAACCATCTGTTGCCGTATCGTAATTATATGTAAGTTCAATCTGACAAGAATTTTCATCTTCTCCCAAAAAATATAAATCACAATCGTCTAATGAATTCTTTTTTATTAACTTTAAACCTAAAAAATCCATATAAAATTTTAAGGACTGTTGTATATTTTTAACCCTAATCATTGAATGTAAAAATTTCATAATTTAAGCTCCTTTTGAAAGTTAACTATATTATATAATAAACTATTTGGCAGTTAAAAGAGCTTCATTATTTTCGTCGAAATAAAATTCAACATACTCATCATCATTAGGGAAAGTAACAGTTTGAACAATATTTTGTTTCATATCTTGTGCAAAAGACTTATTTAAGTAGTTAAAACCTACATATAAAGAAACAATAATCAAAGTTGAAATCATGAAACCAAGAACAACTGCTGCACGTTTATAAACATTTTCAAAAGAATATTTAGTATCATCCAACAATCTTTTCATTACCTTTTTAGAATAGTTTATATTCACTTTTTCTTTGAAAATACTAACTGAATGTTTGATATTATTCTTCAAACCATAAGCACTTGCAAGCTCAGCTCTTGCAGGCTTCGATTTCAATAAATATTTTCTGAACTTAATACAATCGTCATAACATAATTCATCATCAATATACGGGGAAATATTCTTATAAAATTGCTCGTACTCTCTTATATTGAACATTTTATTTGTTTCAATACGTTCAAACTCAGATAACAACTTTTCATATTCAAAATGAAGATTGTTTAAAATTTCTTGCATTTCTAAGTATTTTTGATAACATTCACTACATTTAGAGAAATGTTGTTCAACAAAAGCTCTATCTTCTTCATCAAGTTTATTTTCTATGTATAAAGACATCATAGACACAACTTTTCTACATATTGGATTATCCAATTTATATCTCCTTTTATGTTATATATGGTTTTAAACATTCTTGTAATTTATTTCTGGCACGTGATATTCTTGATTTTACAGTTCCTACATTTGTGTTAGTTATTTTAGCTATTTCATCATAGCTAAGTCCTTGTAATTCTCGTAAAATGATGACAACTCTGAAATGTTCAGGTAACTTACAAATCATTTCGCGAATTATATCTGTAAGTTCATTACCAAGGGTTGTTTCATCAGGTTTCAGATCTTTATCACAAACATGAAGGGCACAATCATCATTCCATTCATCATTATGCCAAAATGTATCAATGGAAACATAATCAGGAACTCTTTGTTTTTTTCTGAGTTCATCATAAAAAAGATTAGTAATAATTTGTCCCAACCATGATTTAAAAAACTTTGGATTTTTTAATGTTTTTATATTTTTTGTCATGCGGAATAAAGCTTCTTGAGTCAAATCAGAAATATTTTCTTTAGAAGCACCCAAATAACAAAAAGAAGCATAAATATTTTTTTGTTCACGTCTAATAAGCTCCTCAAGTGCATCATAATTATCTTCCTGAGCAGTACAAATCAGATCGTACAAATTCATTTCCTTATATTTCTTTTTAACTAACCCTTTCAACGAATATACCCCTATAAAACAAAAAGTCTTTTTTATATAATCTAAAAATAGGATAAATTAATGTTACAGACTATGACCTAATCGGTCTAAACAACCAGCTATAAATAGATTAAATATGAATATAAACCAACTTAGATTAAAAAATAAAAAAAAATACCTTATTGTGAACTCGGATAAATTCAAAACCGAGAATGATTTTCTTGATGCAATAGCTCAAAAGCTAAATGAAGGAATTGATATAATAGAATTAAGAGAAACAAATACAACTCCTGATAAGATAATAAGGATAGGAAAAAAAATAAGAGAATTATGTTCTATATTTAATACTTTATTCATCGTAAATGACAGAATAGATATAGCACAAATTGTACAAGCAGACGGTATATTCCTGAATAAATATTCAATAGACATTATTTCCGCAAGAAAATTAACAAATGAAGAAACAATTATAGGTAAATATGTCTCTAATGAAAAAGAAATAAAAAATGCCGAAAAAGAAGGTGCCGACTACCTTATATATGGAAAAGAACTCAATACAAAAACAGAACTTCCATATTTTATTTTTTGGGAGTGCAAAAATTTATAAAAATATTTTAAAGAAAAAGCTTGACTCTATTTTATGCTTTAGATAAACTAATAAATGTCGATAGGCTCCCATCGTCTAGAGGCCTAGGACACATCCCTTTCACGGATGCGACAGGGGTTCAAATCCCCTTGGGAGTACCATTTAATTAAAAGAGCAGAAATGCTCTTTTTTTATATGTTTTTCATAAAAAAAAGCGGTGAGGGTCTCCTCACCGCTTAATTGTAAATAATACTAAAATAATCTTTTTAACAGACCTTGGAAACCTTGACCGTGACGAGCTTCGTCTTTTGCCATTTCATGAACTGTATCATGGATTGCATCATAACCAAGTTCTTTAGCTCTTTTAGCAATTTCCATTTTAGAAGAACAAGCACCTGATTCAGCTTCAGCTCTCATTTCTAGATTTTTCTTAGTAGAAGAAGTAACAACTTCACCTAACAATTCAGCAAATTTAGCAGCATGTTCTGCTTCTTCAAATGCATATCTCTTGAAAGCTTCTGCAACTTCAGGATATCCTTCTCTTTCAGCTTGTCTGCTCATTGCAAGATACATACCAACTTCAGTACATTCACCTGCAAAATGATCTTTTAGGCCTTGTAATACTTGTTCATCAACACCTTTAGCAACTCCGATTACATGTTCTGTAACCCAAGTTAAACCTTGTGATTCATCAACTTTATTAAATTTTTCTGCACCAACTCCGCATAATGGACATTTTTCAGGTGCTTTATCAGCTTCTACTGTATATCCGCAAACACTACATACAAATTTTGACATAATTTACCTCTTCTTTCCTTTTTGTCTTTCAATTTTATTTATAAATTTATTATACTATATCATTAAAAAAAAGAAAAGTGATAATTAATATCATTTTTGAGAAATTATTACTCTGTCTATGGAATTATAATCTTTAAATATCTGAATTGAAGAAAAATTGTTTTTTTGTAAAAGGTCTGAAACTAAAGCAGACTGGTTAATTCCAAGTTCAAAAGCAAGAAATCCGTTTGGCAATAAATAGTCCTTTGCCTTTGTAACGATTTTGTCATAAAACTCTATACCCAAATCATCTTTTGTAAATAAAGCCGACTCAGGATCATAGTTTTTAACTTCAATTTGAAGATTTTCTTTTTCCTTTAATGGAATATAAGGAGGGTTAGAGAGAATAATGTCATATTTTTCATCAACATTATTAAATAAGTCAGACTTGAAGAAACGAATATTATTCAACACATTGTGAAATAGAGCGTTCCTTTTAGCTGTTTCAAGTGCTTCAGATGAAATATCAACGGCATGTGCAGTTATATCTTTATTTTGAAGAATTAACGTCAAAGGAATACAACCGCTTCCTGTACCAATATCCAAAATTTTCGGATTAGAAATTTCTTTTGAAATTTCAAGAACCTTATCAACTAACAACTCTGTTTCAGGGCGAGGAATTAAAGTATATTCATCAACAAAGAATCGTCGACCATAAAAATAAGCTTGTCCGATTATTTGCTGAATAGGTCTATGAGTTTTTGTTCTTTCATCAATTACTTTTTCAAGTTTTGTTATTTGCCACGATTCAAGTACTTTACCAAGCATAAAATCTTTATATGTAAAATTAAACAACGTTTCTAGTGCAAAATCGACTTCTGATTTTGCTTCTTCAAAAGAGAAACCATTTTTCAAATAAGTATTAATAAAAACTTTTCTATACATAATTTTATTGTACAACATGTCCAATAAAATATGATTATCTAAATAAATCTTTAAACTTAAATTTACCTTTTTTATTATTCAAATTAAAAAACAACATTTTTTGAAGAATTGGATTTGTTTGAAAACTAAAATTATGAGCTTTTTCTTTAATCTGCTCATTATTTTTTTTAACATCAGTATTAAATTGTAATATTTTATTTTTATCCATATTTTATATAAAAATTTTTTCTACAAGGAATTGCCACAGAGATTATAATTCAGAGGTACAATAGGGGCATCTTTTAGCTTTAATATTAATAGTTGAATAGCAGAAAGGACATTCTTTAGTAGTATTTTCAAGGGCAGTAGAATTTTCTTCTTTTTTTTGTGCTCTCAACTTATTTATTAATTTAACAAGTAAAAATACGGCAAAAGAAACAATTACAAAACTAATCAAAGTATTAATAAATAGCCCATAATTGATTGTTACCAAACCGGCTTCTTGAGCTTCAGCAAGAGTCTGATACTTTTTTGCAGCAGGAGTAACAGATATATAGAGATTTGAAAAATCAACTTTACCCATAACAAAGCCAATAGGCGGCATAATAATATCCTTTACAAGAGAATTCACAAGCGGAGAGAAAGCGCCGCCAATAATTATACCGACAGCCATATCAATAACACTGCCTTTAACTGCGAATTCTTTAAATTCTTTAAGAAATTCAGGAATAAAATCTTTTAAATTCATATAACTATGCGCTAAAAATTTTATCTACAACTTCACCTGTAGACATTCTATCAATTTGAAGATAAGAACTTAAATTAGACAAGATACCATCTAAAGTATCCCAACCAGATTGTTTTGATTTTACCTTATCAACATCTTTACCGGTGATATATATTTCAAGTTTATCACCTCTTTGTACTGATTGAGCTAATAAACCGCAAGAAGGAGCATGTCTATAATGTTCAGTAACATCTTTCATTATCACATTACCTAATTTAGCCTGATATTGCAATCTATTATTTACTTTATTAATTTTACTTTTTTTACCGGAGACGGCAACAACGCTTCCAAAAGATACACCATTAACTGACACTTAGAATTCCCCTTACAATGTGAAACACATATATAATATCTCATGAAAATAAAAAAAATTGCCAGTTTGTAAAGCGGATTATTTATAAATATTAAGAGATGCAAACAATTCTAAATTTTTAAACATTTATCGGACAATTTCTACAGTTAAATATTTTTTGATATTAGCAGCACAACCGATTTTTGTAAAAGAAGCAAAAGGGGCTGGTTCAGACTATGGTATAAAACAGAGTTATGTAAATATTAATGATGTAGCAAGTCTGGAACAAATTTCTGAGGACCACTGGGAAGCAAAATCATTAAGTGGACAAAAAACGCCTAATGGTCAAGAAAAGGTTTATCACTTTGATAACAACGGCGCTCAACAAATTTTGAATTATATGGCTTAATATTTACAATTTGCTTACCAATCGGATTAAATTTGTTGTTGTTAGTAAACAAATCTGAACTATTGTATAAATAAAAAAGATGATGATATACTTCATCGTCTTTTTTATGGTGTCGATGGCGGGACTGTCTTGCTCGTTCGCATTAAACGGCATTTTATGGCGAAGGTTCAACACCTCCGCCATTTCAGCCTCTGCTCACTCGCGTTTGAACCCTTACAAAGCTTTGCTTTGTGGGGTTCTGCGTCCAGCATCAAATTATCATTAAAATAAAAAATGTCGACAAGCTCTCGAATATGGAACCTTTTAGCTATAGTTCAAAGACATTATATAGCGAATTAATATCAGTTATGAAACAGTCAACTCAAGAGTATTATAATATTAAAACAATTTTGGGGTTGCGAAAGTATACATAATTTATTAGTTGCGGGAATTTAAAATTTATATGTGTAAATAATAAAAATTAAACATGTAAAAAAAAGCATGCGCTTGTGTAAATAATTTGTTTTATATTGTCATGATAAAGCTATATGAATAAAGGGTTTTCGTGTTTTTTATGTAAATAATTATTTGCTTACATGTAAATAATATGGTATATTAATGTTTTAAACGGAGGTTTTATGTGTGATAAATTAGATTTATCTTTACCGCAAATTTCTTTTGATAGTAGTTTAGTAGAATTAATAACTAAATTAGAAGTATTAAGGCACAAAATCGCTCCTTTAGAAATAAGTGTGAATCTTTTTGTGCAAGTTAAACAAATATTTTATATGATAGAAAGTTTGCAATCCGCGAGAATAGAAGGAAATAGAACAACAATTTCAGACTATGTGGCATCTAAATTTGAGAATAAAAGCGAACTTGATAACATTAAAGAAATAAATAATATTGAAGAAGCTATAAATTATATTAATAAATGTTTCTCAGAAGATGAAAATTTTCGTATATCAAATAAATTTATAAAGGAATTGCATTATATTGTAACTAAAGGTTTAAAAACAGAAGGAAGCAAAGAAAGTGGGCAATATAGAAGTTGTAACGTAAAAATAAATAAAGCTACCCATATTCCTCCAAATCCAATAGTTGTTGCAAGTTTTATGGAAGAATTAATTGATTGGATAAATCGAAATGATATGGTTCAAATGCAATTATTAAAAGTGGCAACCGCACATCATAAATTCACTTGGATTCATCCTTTTGATAATGGAAATGGAAGAATGTCAAGATTATTGACTTATGCCATGTTGAGACAATATGGTTTTGATATGTCTTATTTATTGAATTCAACTGCCGTATTCTGTATAGATAGGGAAAAATATTTTGAAATGTTGCACATGGCAGATTCAAATACAAATGAAGGTAAAATAAAATGGTGTGAATATGTATTAAATGGGCTATATAGAGAAATATATAAAGTATCTCAATTAATGAATAAACATTTTTTTGTAGAAAAAATTGTAAAACCAGCTATTAATAGAGCTTATAATTTGCATTTTATTAATGATGAGTATAAAAAAATTTTAGAATTAGCATTAAATAAAAATGATGGAATAATAAAATCAAAAGATATACAAATCGTTATTAAGGAAAAAACTCCAAGACAAATAAGCCATTTGATTAATAAAATGTTGAATGCAGGATTATTGCAAAAATTAGAATCAAATAATAGAATTTATACTTTAAATCTTATGTGCAAAGATTTAGCTATAGGGGTAATCGATTCTCTGTATAAAGAAAATTTTATAAGTGAGAATAATTAATTGGAACCCGCCAAAAGCGTTTGAATACTAAAATAGAGCCCTATAACGAAGGCTCTAAAAAGTTAAATGTCGATAAGGTGCCAAAACAGGAACCTTTTGACACAAGCAATATATCACATGAAAGAAGTAGTAGCAATAAGTATTTGAATTTAATTTCAATACTTAAACAGTCCACGCAAGAATACTATAATATGCGAATAACACTAGGTTTAGAATGCATTTAACTATATTTATTACCACTCTCTAAATGCAAACCATATCATCTCAATAAATATAAAATATAATATAGACAATATTATAATTATAATGTTGGCTATTTTAATAAATTTTTGACCAGTATTATTTTTAAATTTATCTTTTAAAAGAAAAATAAGTAAAAATATTAAAGTAGGAATAAATAAATCATAATATGTTTGAATATCATCAATTATATTCTGTTTAAAACTGTAATATTCTACATTATCAACCTTATTCATCAAAAACTGTACAGTTATTATAATTCCTATTAAAAAAGAAAATATGGCAGGATATTTATACATTATTTAACCTTAGTTCCTATTTTTACATTTTTAGGTATTATAACATTATAAATAATAACACAAATTTCGCCCTCACTTACTCGAGTTCGCTCGCTTTGCTCGACTTCACTCTTACGTAAAATCCGCAACCCGCAAAAAACGAATTAAAGCCCTCACCAATCTCCATATAAAAAAGACGATAACAAAAGTCATCGTCTTTTTTATGGTGTCGACAAGCTCCCGAATATGGAACCCTCAAGTAATAATATATCACAAATAAATTGCTTGAATAATTCTTGTATTGAGCTTGTTTTACTTATGAAACAAGCTACTAAAGAATATTATAATATGCGAATGGCATTGAGGTTGGAGTATATTTGATGTTTTAAAATTTTATGGTTGTTAATATTTATGTTATGATTATCTCATGAATAGTAGCTTTGACAGTGAAAAAGAAGTTAATGAATACTTGACTAAAATAAAGTCTATTATAATAGATTGTGGAAGCTGGATTTCAATTAATAAAATTGCAGAGTTATTAGGTGTTGATAGACATAAGAAATTAATTCCTTCTCTTTTTAACTCTACTATAGCACATTTAATACATAGTCATTTAAAAAAACAAGGTTTTCAGACTTGTAGGGTAAATTATATTAGCGGTTATGAGATTTTTGTTGCCCCAGATATAAGCACAAAAGAAGATTTTCCAAAAGAAGTTTTAGAAAAAGCTATAACTATAAAATGGGCAAAAGATAAAAAAACAAACAAGACACGGAAGAAACAACTTGTTTTTGAAAATAATAGTCAGTCATCTACTAAATTATCAAAAAAGGATGCAGATAAATTAAGAGCTATACTAAAAGAATATCGAAATAAAATAGCACAGGAAAAAGGTTTGCCAGCTTATTGTATATTCGAAAATAAGTCTATAGAAGATATTATCAAATATTTACCCACAGATTTGGAAACAATTGTAGAAGTTTTTGGTTTTGGAAAAAAAAGAATTGAAATGTATGGAGATGACATATTTAACATTATTAGAAACTATATGGATACAAATCCTATAATTGAACATATTGAACAAACAACAAAAAATGATTGCGATGTAGAAATAGTTCTTGAATGCATAAGGTATTTTGATGCTCAATTTTCATTTCAAGGAATTATTAAAATTCTTACTGGATACAAAGGATTTAAATATATACCTAAAGTAAAAGATTCTGAGTTTTATGGTGTATATTCAGATATTGAATCAACTAATATTGAAAATGCTATAAATTATTTAATTAGTGTTGATATAGTTGAAAATGATTATAAATTAAAGATAAAAAACGAAGAAACATCTTCAGAAATATTAGATAGAGAAGAACATGAAGATATTTTAAATGCAATTTTTGGTTTTAATCATTTCAAAGATTGGCAATGGAATATTATAGAACATCTTTTAAAAAAACAAAGAATATTGTCTATAGAAAAGACCGGTGGTGGGAAATCATTATGTTTTCAATATACAGGAAATTTTTTATATAATGAAGGCTTGGGTACAACTATAGTGTTTTCGCCGTTACAAGCATTAATGAGAGAACAAGTAAAATACTTGCAGTCTATAGGTATAAAAGCAGAATGTCTTATTAGCGAAAAGTCTAGTGATGGTAATTTTGACAGTGATAATCACGAAGAAATTTATGAAAAACTAACTAATAATGAAATTGCCATCCTTTACATTGCGCCAGAAAGATTAAGCAATTCACAATGGATAGAATATAGTTCAAAGTTTAAAATAGCAATGATAGTTATTGATGAAGCACACTGTATTTCTACTTGGGGGCATGATTTTCGAGTTGACTATAGAAGAATAGTAAATTTAGTAAAATTAATACCTGCTTCTATTCCAATTTTGGCATTAACAGCAACAGCTAATAATATTGTTGTAAAAGATATTAAAGAACAAGTCGGTGATTTAAAAGTGATTCGGGGTAATTTAGAAAGAAAGAATTTATCTTTAAATGTACTTAAAACCTCAACAGAAGATGATAAATTTCTTTATTTGTATAATTTCATAAAAGAGCAGGATGGTAATGGTATTGTTTATGCAGGTACAAGAGCAAACACAACCATATACTCTGATTGGTTAAATTATGCAGGTATAAAATCTGCTTATTATCATGCAGGTCTTTCTGATGATAAACGTAAAGAAATGGAGCAAGACTTAAAGGATGGCAAATATCAGGTAATTGTTTCTACAAATGCACTTGGTATGGGGATGGATAAAAAAGATATCCGATTTGTCGTGCATACCCAAATGCCTAGCTCTTTAATTGCATATTATCAAGAAATTGGTCGTGCAGGAAGGGATAACTTACCATCAGATGTATTGTTAATATACAATCAAGATGATGAGGATTTACAAAAATATTTTATTGATACAAGCAAACCCTCTATGAAACAATATATGAAAACTTTAGCCCTGTTAAAAGAAGAGCCTCAGGGATTATATCAGCTTATTAAATTGTTGAATACAAAAAAGAATTTAGCAAAATTAATATTAAAGGACTTAGAAGAGAGAGAATATATCAATAAAGACGAAAATTCTAGATATTATTTTGTAAAAGATATGACAGATGAAGATTTTTCTAAAATTAATCAAATTAAACAAATTAGATATGAAGATTTAGCTAAAATGTTAGATTACATTAATCTTAAAACCTGTAGAACCCAATTTATTTGTGAATATTTAGATGATAATTCTGTTGTAAAATGTGGGCATTGCGATAATTGTTTAGGAACGATAGGTACAACATATACTAAAGACGATGTGAAATTGCTACAAGATTTTTATGAAAATTATTTTATATATTCTGAAACTTCTAACTATTCAATAGTCTCATCTGGGTATTATAATATGTCTAATATTAAACAACTGATAAAGGCTTCTAAATATGAACATCTTGGTTATTTTGATGATAGTTTACTTGAAAGAACACTACGAGCTTTTTATAAATATTATAATGAAAAACATTTTGATTTTATTTTATATATTCCACCAACTGTATCAGGAGATCTTGTTGAGAATTTTGCAAATCGAATTGCAGATAGATTGCAAATTCAAATTAAAGATGACTTGGTAAAATTATTTCAACCAGAAATACCTTTAAAAGAAATTAAAAGTAAAATCAAGAAACGAGAATTGATGAAAAATATATTTGATTTAAACAATTCAAAAATGTACCTGGGAAAGTCTATTCTTCTTGTGGATGATATAATTGATTCTGGAATTACAATAGACGAGGCTGCCAAAATGTTATTAAAAAAAGGGGTAGCAAATGTAAGTGTTTTAACAATAGCCAAAACAAATGTAGGGGATGAGTAATGGATAATGAATTTGTATATTGGATAGCAATTGCACATCTACCAAGATGGACTCAAGAAAGAATTAATACGTTAGTAATTGACATAATAAACAATAAACAAATGTCATTACAAGATTTTTTTGAGTTGGATAATAATCTGATTGCAAGCACTTTTGGTTGTACTGAAAAAGAGCTTGTAGATATTAATAATGTTCGTGAAACTCTTCCCAATTTATCATTTCAAGTTGAACAATTAAAAAACAAAGGGATTAAAATTATTACATTAAATTCCAAGTTATATCCAAAAATTATGAAGGAGAATTTAAAAGTTAAGTATTCCCCAACTATTATATATACAAAGGGAGATGTAAATATTCTTCAAGAAAATGCTGTTGCAATAGTTGGTTCAAGAGATGCCAATGAAGATGCATTAGCTTTTACAGATAATATTGCAAAGAAGATGGCTCAGGAATATAAAGTTGTAGTTAGTGGTTTTGCAAAAGGTGTCGATAAACAAGCACTTGATTCTTCAATTAAATATAAAGGGAATAGTATAATTGTATTACCGCAAGGGATTTTAACATTTGATAGTGGTTTTAGAAAATACAAAAATGAAATTGAAAATGGTGGAGTTATAGTATTAAGCACATACCCAGTTAATGCTCCATGGTCAACAGGTTTGGCGATGGGGCGTAACAGATATATATATGGATTAGCAAAAGAAATATATGTTGCTCAAACAAATTTTTCTGGTGGAACTTGGTCTGGAGCAATTGATGGTCTCAAGAAACAACGAGAAGTTTTTGTATATTATCCACAGCATAATACTAAAAGTCCTGCATACGAATTAATTAAAAAAGGAGTTATCCCAATAGATTTTGATGGTAACAAGATAAAGATAGAAATCCCAAAAGATATGGTTCAGTTAAAAATGTTTTAATTTTATAAAGATAAATTGACTATGGAACCCGCCAAAAGCGTTTGAATACTAAAATAGAGTCCTATAACGAATGCTCTAAAAAGTTAAATGTCGATGGCGGGACTTGAACCCGCAAGGATTGCTCCACACGCCCCTCAAACGTGCGCGTATACCAATTCCGCCACATCGACATATTTACTTAAGTTTATTCTAATATAATGTACAAAGTAAATCTATAAATAATTATCAGCTACACAGCTTATTTCTATATTATGATGTTTTGCTTTTTTTTTCAATATCAAATAAAATAAAATAGCGAAGAAGGTTTTTATGAACTATATTTGGTATTTTCTAATTGTTATTTCAATTATATTCGGAGCTGTTAACGGCAAATTAAATGACGTAGCCAATGCTATTTTCTCCGGCACTGAATTAGCTGTAAAAATTATACTTACACTCCTAGGCATAATGACTTTTTGGCTCGGCATAATGAAAATTGCTGAAAAATCAGGTATTGTTGAATTTTTATCCAAAATTTTAAATCCGATAGCTCAAAAACTTTTCCCTGAAATTCCAAAAGATAGCCCGATAATTGGAGATGTAGCAATGAACTTTTCGGCGAATGCTTTAGGTTTAGCTAATGCAGCAACTCCAATCGGAATAAAAGCAATTGAAGGCATGCAAGAATTAAACAAAGATAAAGAAAGTGCTTCAAACTCTATGTGTACATTGCTTGCGATGAACACCGCCGGGTTTCAACTAATTCCCGCAACTGTTATAGCAATCTTAGCTGCAAATGGCTGTAATAATCCTACTGAAATAATTATTCCAACATTAATAGTAACATCAACAGCTTTTATATCAGCTATTATAATTGCAAAATTATTCAAAAGAGTATTTCCGCCTCAAAAAGATTGCGAGGTTATAAATGCCGATTAAAGAATTTATAGATATATTATCTCTTTGGACTTTACCTGCAATTATTCTGATAATTCTTACCGTAGCATTAATAAAAAAAGTTCCTATTTATGAAGCTTTTATTGAAGGTGCAAAAGACGGAGTAAAAGTCAGCTTTAATATAATTCCGTACCTTGTTGCAATTATTGTTGCAATATCTATGTTAAGAGCATCCGGTGCTATTGATTCTTTAGCTATAGTTTGTTCAGGTATTCTTAATAAAATCCATATGCCTATAGAAATACTTCCGCTTGCTATTGTAAGATCATTATCAGGAAGTGCTGCTCTTGGTGTTTTTTCGGATATAATTGCAAACAATGATATTAATTCATATACATCAAAACTTGCGGCTATTATGCTAGGAAGCAGCGAAACAACTTTTTATGTCCTAACCGTATATTTTGGCGCAATAGGCGTTAAAAAGTACAGATACGCACTCTTAACAGGACTAAGCGCAGATTTAGTCGGTATTATTATGGCTATAATTGTTGCAAGATTTTTCTTTGGCTAATAATCTGTTATTTCAAATCATTACTTTTATCTAACAATGTTTGAAGTGATTTCTTTGCAGTTCTTTGTTGAGCTAAAACCGCATTACCGCCAATACATCCACCTTCACAGCACATAACTTCAATCAAATTACCATCAGCACAGCTTCCGTCCTTTGCATATTTTTTAAGCTGCTTAATTGTATCTTTATTTAAGCAATTAATTATACATGGTTTTACACTTGTGTGTTCTTCAAGAACTGATTCAACAGCAGATGCTACACCACCAATAACACCATAATTTCTTGCCTGTTTTGCACTTTCTTTATCAAATGGAGTTTCTTCGCATTCTTCTATATTTATATGTTTTCCTAAAATTAAAGCACTAAGCTCCATATAATTCATCAAATAATCAACATTATCATTTTCAAATACTTCTTTACGCTTTGCAA
>CALUSI010000015.1 GCA_944323395.1 Candidatus Gastranaerophilales bacterium | reverse complement strand
AATAGTTTTGATGCTTCAGCTATCGTTCCTGCAGTATCTATAATATCGTCAAATATTATACAATTTTTACCGGTAACCTCACCTATTAATTCTTCTGCTGTGGCTTCATTATGTGCTTGACGATGTTTATATACTATTGCCTTATCGCAACCAAGTGATTTCGCTAATTTATCAGCTCTTTTTGTTCCGCCCAAATCAGGACTTACAACAACCAAATCTTTAATTCCTTTAGATGTTATATAATTTTCCATCAATTGCATTGATTCTATATGTGTTACTTTCATAGAATTTGGAGCGAATCCTTCAATTGCAGGGGTGTGTAAATCTGTTGTGATTATTTCATCTACACCTGATGTCTTTAATAAATCCATATTTAAACGAGCTGCAATAGGTTCGCCTTTTTCTGTCCTTTTTTCTTGACGAGCATAATCAAAACTAGGCAATATGGCAATTACCCTATCGGCACCTGCTCTTTTTGCCGCATCTGCTTTTAAATATGTTTCCATCAGGTTATCATTAACGTTATTTCCGCCTGCCGGCATAATATAAACATCTTTTCCCCTTATATTGCCAGCTATATTAACGTATGTTTCTCCATTTTTGAACTTTTTTACAACAGTATCTACAGGCACAATTCCTGTATTCTTTTCAACTTGATATTCCAAATCTGTTGGATTTGATGATGGAATAATACTTGCCTTATCAGAAAGAGTTGATGCACATTTAAAGCAAAAAATATCCGCACCTAGAGATTTTGGTGCGGACATTGAAACTTTGCTTATGAATGCATTACTCTTAGGATAATGGTAAAATGGTCGTCCCAAAGCCGTAATTTTCATAAAACACCCTTTTCTTTTGTTATTAATACATGCCAGTGAATAAATATAATATTATTTTATAATATATTAATCTTTTACACAATATATCAATAAGATATCAGGTATTAAAAACCTAATAAATAAAAGAATTTAAGAGTAATAAGTATATAAATGGCAAAACATTTTATGTTTACATTTTGAATAAATATTATGAATAATATCTCTTTCAAAGCAAATCTGATTGTAAATAAAAATTTATATACAAAAATGCCTGAAGGTACTCCAACTAACTATACTGATAATTTAGTAAACGAGTACAAAAAATTTCTTGACCACAGAGTTATAAAAGAAGTTACGGAAGGGGATACAATCGAAATATATAAAGCCCCCTATAACAAAGGCTTTGCCCTTGGAATGAGATATACAAGTGATAAACTTAAAGAACCGATTGAAAGCGGTATTTATACTAATAAAAAAATTCCGGATGTAAAAGCTGGCAGTCTAATATTTCAGACAATGCAATTTTTAATCGCAAAATCAGATATAGAATTAAAATTCTTTGAACCACACTTTAAAACCTTTGAAAGAGCTTTAAGAAAACTTCATGAAGATAAAACAAAAAATGATTTTTGAATATAATACAATACAAGCAATTTATAATCTTCATTTGTTTTATTTTGGATAAGGAAAGTTATATGTCAAAAATTATTCAATATAATCCAGTAAATCAAATTACAATAACAAATAAATCTCCAAAACAAAAAATAAAATCTATTGATCAAATAGATTCTTTTGAATTATCTTCCGATTTTGGGAATATTTCAACGAATCAAAAAAAAGTTAAAGCACGAGCGACTACAAATTTTCACATTTTAAATACTGCTTGGAATTATTATGATGAAGCGATTGCAGAAAAAAAACGAACATCAGAATTAATAGCATTAGCAGAAAATACAAATTTCACAGATATGCAGAATAAAGATGGTAATCTTATAACATTTGAAGAAGATAACCTGGGAAGAATGGTTATGATTGAGTGCGATAGAAATGGTAGAGATAAAATACGCACAACATTTACACCATATGAAGACAAAATATGGAAAATAGAAAAACTTCCTCATACAAAAATCGTATTTTTTGATTTTGGTAAAGATTACACAGAAATAATAAAAACATCATCAAACAACATACTTGGACAATCAACAAAAGAAGTGTATTGTTATGAAAACGGGAAACCCTTATCATATAACAAATATAGACAAAGTTCATTAAAAAAAGCCCAATTAATAAGTAACCTTAAACTACAATAAAACCAAAACTATTTGTTCTCTTTCTTTAAATTTCATGATATTCCAGTTTTATCCTAAATATATTTTTTATTATCGTTGCAATACACATTACAGGAAATAAAAAAACAAGTTTATGTATGTATCTCTAGTGTCGTTTTTTACAACAATATATTTCATCCTTCTAAATTAATTAATGCCAATTGCATATCAAGACCAGTTTTAGCTAACAATCTATATATTTCTGCAGAATTCATTTCTAAAGAGAAGTCCCTATATTTTTTAAAACCACAAGTATTTATATAAAAAGGCTTTGCTTCATCTATAGGAGCATCTACCGTTAATTTATAACATTTTTTATCAAGAGCCTCTCTTCCTATTGCAGCTACCATTGATTGTCCAACATACTTATATTCATTCTGGGGTTTTGACTCAATGTATTCAATATTACATATACCATCTTTTGTTTGAGTTTGAGCAATTCCTATAAGTTGACCATTTAGATCATGCATTTCATAAACAGATATATTGCTTGGTTCATTAAAAAATCTTTGAGTTACACCTTTTGCTGCTATTCTTTGGGCTACAAGATCTTTAAATGTCCATCTTCTATCAAGAGTTTTTACTTCATCGTAGTCATTATCATCATTACAATCAACTTCAGAAAAAATTGCAGGTACAAATTCTTTTGTATCTTTTCTTTGTATTTGAAACTGCATTTTGGGAATTTTTTGGCCAAAAGAGATGGAAATATTATTCATTTATTTGAATGCTTTCTGTTATATATTAATGTTAAAACGTATAAAAATAGAATTTGCTAAATTGTATTTTTTTCTTTAGTTGTTATTATAGTTTTGTTCGGAGGAAAGATAATGAGTGAAAACATAGTAAAACCTAAAAGAGAAATGTTAAATTATATAAATGTTTTTAGAGGATTGGCTATTCTATTGATATTAGCTGGTCATACAATGCAAATAGGTTCCAATGGAAGCTTGTTAAAAAGTATTTCTTTTGAAGTATGGGCTGGAGGTACTGCTCTTTTCATCTTTATTTCAGGATTTTTGTTTCAACATTTATCTGCAAAATTTGAGTATAAAAATTATCTCCAAAAAAAATGGAAAAATGTAATTATCCCATACGTTTTAACAGCAGTCCCTGGTGTTATTCTATGCTTTTTGATGCCTTTATCTTATGGTAATCCTTTTGATGGCTTAAACCCATTAGCACAAATAGGTGTGTTTCTTACAACCGGAAGAGTTCATAATGTACCGACTTGGTTTATTCCCATGATTGTTATTTTCTTCTTACTAAGTTATTTACTTTTGTACTTAGAAAAGAAAAATTGGTTATACAAGTTTTTACCTTTATTATTCTTGATAACAATTTTCTTACCGCGCATGGATATAGAACCATCGTATGTTGTAAATATGGATTATCTTCATAAATATATTGCCTATTTAAAATATGTCTTAAGCGGATTTGTACATTTTACATCTATGTATGTATTTGGAATGTATCTTTCAAAATATAAAGATAGAATTGACGTTTTTTATGATAAAAGATACTTTTTTATTTTTCTTATGATAATAACTTCCATTGCGGATATTTACTTTAACTATAGAGGAATGTTCTTTAACGGAACTGTTTCAAAAATATTCCTAACAGTTATTGTCTTAGGATATTTGAAACATTATGATGAATTAATAAAATCACATGAAAAAATAAATCACTGGCTTGATGTTACAGCAAAATACAGTTTTGGATTATTTTTTATTCATTGGTATTTTGTATTTGCTTTTAATCAAATTTTTTCTCAACAGCCTGTAATACCAGTAAATAACATAACAGAATTTTATATTGCAACAGGTATTGTTTGTTTAAGGTATTTATTTGTTCTATTTGCAAGTTTTATAGTTTTATTTGCAATTAAAACTTTATTGAAAAAGATAAATGTTGAAAATACACGAACATTCATTGGTGTTTAAATTTATATAAAAAAGAACCACTTTTCAGTGGTTCTTTTTTAATGTTTATTTTTCTCCCATAAATAAGCTGTTTTAATACTGTCTTCAAGATTATGTTTTGGAATCCATTTTAGGATTTCTTTTGCCCTGGATGAGTTTGCCAAAAGTATAGCAGCATCTCCTAATCTTCTTTGTTTTATTTCTACATTAATTTTTTTCTCGGTTATTTCTTCAACCGTTTCAAAGACTTCTTTTACACTGCTTCCATTTTCTGTACCAAGATTAAAAATATCAGATTTATTATTATCTTTAAGATACAAATATGCTAAATAATGTGCTTCTGCTAAATCTTCAACATTAACATAATCTCTTATGCAAGTTCCATCGAATGTATCATAGTCAGTACCAAAAATTTTAAATATTTTATCTTTTTCAAATATTGATTTTAATATATTTGGTATAAGATGTGTTTCAGGTTCATGCCATTCGCCTATTCTTGTTTGGGAATCTGCACCTGCCACATTAAAATATCTTAAGCAAATTGATTTTAAGTTATATTTTGCATCATATTCCTTTAGAATTTCTTCCACTTGAGATTTGTTTTCTCCATAAGGGTTTAAAGGTTTTTTAGGGTGTTTCTCGTCTATAGGGGTATAAACAGGTTCTCCATATACTGCAGCTGATGATGAAAAGACAATTTTTTGAACATTATGTTGTACCATTGTATTAAAAAGATTAATTGAGGCTAATACATTATTTTTATAGTATTTCTCAGGATTTCTTACGCTTTCTTCAACTTGAATAAAACCGGCAAAATGAATAACAGTATCAATTTTATAATTTGAGAAAATTGCTTCAATATCATCTAAATTTCTTAAATCACCTTTTATAAAATGGATATTCCCTATTTGTTTTAATGTGTTAATTGTTTCGATATGACCATTTTCAAGATTATCAATAATAACTATTTCATAATCTTTATTTAGAAAATTAAGAGCAGTATGACTTCCAATGTAACCGGCTCCTCCTGTGATTAAAATCATACATTTATCCTTCTGCTTTATTAACTACAACTTGAGGGAATGGAATTTCTATTCCTTCCTTTTCAAATCTTTCTTTTACCATTTGATTAAATTTACGTTTAACCATCCATTGTTCTTGCGGAGTTGTTTTTATTCTACATTGAATTACTATAGCAGAGTCTTGGAACTCATTTAATCCTAATACTTCAATATCAGAGAGAACAAATTTTGAATATGTAGGATTTTGTTTTAGTTCTTGGCCCAGTTCTCTTAATACCTTCATAGCGTGAGTAACATCTGTTTTATAAGCGACACTAATATTAAATATTGGGAAAGAATAGTTTTTGGTTTGATTAACTATTGTATCAATTTGTCCGTTTCTAAGATAGTGAACATCCCCATTAAATGCTCTTATAACAATCATTGTAAGTGTTACTTTTTCAACGGTTCCGGTTGAATTATTAACTGTTACATAATCTCCTACACGTAATTGCCCGGTTAAAATTATTGAAAGCCCTGTAAATAAATCTTCAACAAATTTTTTACCGCCAAAACCGACAGCAACGCCTAATACACCTGCCGTAGCAAGAATTGGTTTCATATCTATTCCGAAATTTCCTAAAATGTTTGTTGCAAAGAATAGTATGACTATAGCATCTATTAGATATATACCTAGTTGTCTTAGTGTTTGATAATGTTTTTTTGTCTCTGAGTCTGAAATTTTAGATATTAATTTGTCAAAAAATAAATGAAGTGCTTTATTCCCTATTCTTAATATGATTATGAAAATAATTATTTCCACTAATGTTTTTCCAATTAAGAATAAATCTATTTTCTCTGCATTTTTTAAAACAATTTGTTTTATTATTTCGTCCACAATCTTACTCCCTTAATAACATATTAATTTACTTATTAACAAAAGTTAATGTCAATATCAATTAACTTATTGTTTACCCCAATTTGGGTAATAAAATAAAATAATAGTATTCTTCTTTTTGATATTCGCATGACCACCTATTATAAGGTTTGAAACATAACCTGCAAATGGAATTAATGTTAGTGCCCATTTTATAGGTAATACAATCAGGGTTCTATTTTGTCCTCTTTTTATATATGTAGCTTTTAATTTGTTTTTATCTATTCCTTCTATATTAAAATCATCAATTATTAGAGTAGCAGGAACTCCATTCATACCTCTGTCCATTGCTGTTTGAACTTTAGCTGTAACTTTTGCACCTTTTTTTACTACAATTTTAGAATTATATCTTACATCTTCTTTTACGATAAAATCTATAACTTGACCTTCTGTTATGCATCCTTTCTTTGTTGAGATTGGTTTTACTATTTCTAATTTTATAGGAACTCTTTCAAATGATTCATAATTATAATTTAAATTTGTTTGAGGATTAGTTATATTTGCATGTTTTAATAATTCTTTTGTAATATCATCATCTTCTATAGCACTTACTGTCGTACTCGCAATAAGAAGAAAAACAAAGATGATAGAAAGTAATTTATAAAGCAATTTACTCATAATCAGCTGCTTTCTTTGAGCCTGATTTTATTTTTTCATTTAATTTCTTTCTATTTTCTATAGAAGATAAAAGAAAATGTTGATAAGTTTCGTTATTTAAATATTCATTATTGGCCAGAAAATATGGATATTTAGTATATATATATTCATATATATGTGCTAATCGTTTTGATGTTAAATTATGTCTTGAAATTTTATCATATCTCTTCTGTGGTTGAGATTTATGTATAAAAGTTATCAAAGCAAGTGGATTATATCCAGCCATTACCATAAAATCTACTGCTCTTTTATCAAAAAATAATTCATACTTTTTTGGTGCCAATTTAATTTGAGTAGATGAAACAAATCCTTTAAAAACACCGGCATAAGATTCTGCACTTTTACATATTTTTCTTGCCAAATATGCAGCTATTTCATCATCAGATGAAGTAAATTGCATTGTTTTATCATATATTATAATTTGCCTCTTCATAAGCCCGGGCTCAACTTTCATAAGTTTTTCTTTGTCTTGATATACAAAAATCATCCGTACATCAATCTTATTCGCATTTAACAATCTAAAACCGATATTACTTATTCTTTTCTGTATTTCAATATCATTTTTAAGAGAACTTAAATCTGCATCATCTGCAAAAACAATCGTACACGCAAATGCAAAAAACAATGCAATCAATAAAATAATTCGTTTCATAATAAATTCCAACTCTTTCAAAATCTATTATAAACGAATTATTTTAATCATTCAAATTTAAAGACTATAGTCATTATTTCTAAATTTTAATCAATAGAAAAATTGAATCTTTCAATGCTTTAACAGAATGTGTAGTATTTTTTTCAAAAAAGAAAATTTGTCCTTTTTTTAATTTATATTTTTTATCTTCTTTTTTATTTTCATTTGATATCTCACATCCGCACGCTTGACAAGTGCAATTATCATTAGGATTAAAGGTCAATTCTATTTCTCCATCATTTACATAAATACAAGCATCACTATGTGACATATGAGCTTCTATTTCTTCATGTTTTTTTAGTGAAATTAATTTTAGATGAGCACCATTATTTTCCATTAAATCAATAATTTCACGTTTTGATTCTTTATCATCAATCAAATCTTCTATCTCAAAAATTTTATATAGCATAATTACTCCTTTCACTGTTTAATCAAAGTTTATACTATACATTGATAAAATTTATTCCCTAATCGTTTATTTTTCGCCAATAAACATTTTGATTTAAAAACTATAAATTGTATATAATAATTTCGGAGGATTAGAATGGAAGAATTCAAAAATAACAAGCTATTAAAAACACTTTTTGTTGCTTTTATCATCATTTCAATAATTCATATTATATATGCCACTATTACAATGCGAGGAATGTATTGTGATGGTGGTTTTTATATGTTGGATTTATTAAATAATTTTTCATCTGAAATATATAAATTATCTTTTGATGAAACCCATCCTAGATTTATGATATCTTTCTTAATGCAATATCCTGCTATATTTGCACATTCTATTTTACATATAACAAATAAATTTGTTCTAATGGGAATATATTCTTTTGTACAATTTGCACTTCCTATAATATTTTTATTATGGAATTTTCTTCTGACAAAAAGAACAAAAAGGATAGATATTTTATTTTGGAATATTTTAACATATGGTGCAATTATTTGTCCTTTTATGATTTTTTCTGTAGTTGAATCTATTATTGGGGTTTCCCTTCATTTTATTCTGTGGAATTATCTTTGTGCAAAAATAGATTATAAAAAAACAGATATTATTTTTATATTATTTTTATTAACAATGATGTTTGGAACATATGAATATGTTGCTTTTCTTGGAATTATATTTTTCTTTGCATATTTTTATTATGTTATGCAGGAAAAAGATTTTAAGAATCAATGTGTAAAAACATTAATTGGAGTTGGTTCTTTAGCTGCAAGCATATATAACATAATCTTTATGTTAAAAACAGAAGGAGAAAGTGGAGAAATTATTCGTTATATTGGAGAAGCAACTGATTATTTTCCCCATTTATTTGAACTAAATACTTTATTTTCAATAATTACAATTATCATCTTAATGTTAATTGCTATAAGGAAAGAACAAATATCAAAATTATTAGTAAGTTTAGTTGTTATTATATATATAATAGCCTTAATATATTTATTAAACACACCTTTAACATCAATTTATCCGATGTGGGAAGGTCATTTGAGAACAATCCCTTGCTGGTTTTTACCAATATTATTCACTATTTTAGTAATTAAGGATATGGTATCGGACAAAATAAATGAAAAAAGATACATAAATTTCATATGTATAGCATTAATATGCTGCATTTTTCAGACAAGTTGGCAAATGGTAAATACATATTATTGGAATAAAAATATAGAATATATGCGAAACGAATTGCAAAACTATAATGGATTACTGTATATACCATCAGAACATGAAGAAATTTCAGGATTTCATAATAAAGAATTAAGACGCTACATATGGCACGGAATATTCCCGGCTACAAGTATATTATTTTCAAAAGAGTATAAACAAAAAACATTATTGCTTTCATATGATAAACCTCAAGATCCTGGTAACGGTACTTTCAGAAATATTTTATATGTAATATCAGACAAAAAAATTTCTATTCCATTTGGGGCAGTAGTTGATATAAAAAATCAATATTGGGACTTAACAGATTGTGCTAAGGCACTTGATAAATACAATAAGGAAAATAATATAGAAACAGACAGGTAAAATATTGAGAAATCTGTTATAATGTAAGAGATGAAAGAAACTGTCAGGAACATTTTAAAAAAATATGTAGATATTTCCTGTGAAACAACTTTTATAGTTGGTTTTTCGGGCGGTTGGGATTCTATGTGTCTTTTGGACATAATGAACAAACTGTCAAAAGAATATGGATTTTTGCTCGTAGCTGCGCATTTAAACCATAATTGGAGAGGTAAAGAATCAGAAGCAGAAAAAGAACGTTGTCTTGCATTTTGTGAAGAAAATGATATTACATTTATATCTGATACATTGGCTGAAGGTACAAAAGCATCAGAACTTGTAGCAAGAGAAATGCGTTATGATTTTTTCAAGCGATGTGCAGAAGAGTTTGAAGCTGATGCAATATTAACAGCCCACACAAAAAGTGATAACGCAGAAACAATTTTATATAGAATTATAAAAGGAACGGGTTTAAACGGACTTGAAGGTATTAGAGAACTTCGTGATTTAGGCGGATTCAAGGTTATTCGTCCGATATTAAATTTTTCACGAAAAGACATTGAAGAATATTGCATAAAAAATGAACTATACCCCAATAATGATTCAAGTAATTCAAATACAAAATATGCAAGAAATAATATCAGACACAATATTATGCCTGCAATAAAGTTAATTAATCCTAATATAGAAAATTCCTTAATTACGCTTGCAGACATTGCAACAGGAAACAATAAAATCATAAATGAATTAATGCAGAATATTGAAAATCAGATTACAATCGGAAATAAATGGCTGACACAAAATTTTCTTATTTTAAATTCTGCAATCAAGCAGCATTTTGTATATAAATTATTAGTAAATAATGAAATAGAACCAAGTTTTTCTAAAATTCAGGAATTAATAAATTTTATAGTGGAAAATCAAAAATCCAAAACAGGAAAAACACTTTCTATTGCTAACGATAAATGGCTTTTTGTTTCACACAAATATACATATTTCATTCATTCTGAGCATTATAAAAAGATAGAAGAAGAAATAAATATAGGTAAAGCAGGAATCTATGAACTTGCCCAAGAGTATAAAATATCAATAGAAGAAACAACAGAAAAAGTCACCAAATTTCCAAAGGCAATAAGTAATTCTGCATATGTAGACTTAACGAATATAGATTTCCCGTTAACAATAAGAACAAGAAGAAATGGTGATATTATTCAGCCTTTTGGAATGCAAGGGAAAATGAAACTTAAAAAATATTTTATAAATAAGAATATTCCCGAACATGATAGAGATAAAATTGTTCTATTATGTAAAGGGAATGAAGTTTTGTGGGCAGTAGGCGTAGGGCTTAGTGAAAAATTGCGCACAAAGGATATACCCACACATAAGTTAAAGATGGAGAGTCTGGACAATGGTAATACTAGACAAGAAGATTGAAGCGTTAAAGGTTTTGATTTCAGAAGATGAAATCAAGAAAAAATTAATAACACTGGCTGAAAATATTGAAAAAACATTCCCTGCAGATGAAGAAATCTATGTGATTTGTGTTTTAAAAGGTTCTGTTATGTTTTGCACAGATTTAGTTAAGCATTTTAAGCATCCTATTCAAATGGAATTCATAAGAATATCGAGTTACGGACACGAGTCAAAATCAACAAACAACTTACAAGCAATAGATTTAACATTGCCAAACCTTCATGAAAAAAATGTTTTAATTGTTGAAGATATTATTGACACAGGTTTAACCGCAAGATTTTTAACAGATTTGTTTAAGATAAAACATCATCCCAAAAAACTTGTATTTACAGCTCTTTTAAACAAAAAGTGTGCAAGACAAATCGATATAGAACCAGATTTCTACGGATTTGAAATAGACGACAAATTTGTTGTCGGTTATGGACTTGATTATAAAGGATATTACAGAAATCTCCCTTATATAGGATACTTCCCAAATTAATTAAAGCCACAAACTTTTATCAAATATATTTCTAAACTGGAAACAAATAAAACAGAACCTTGTAGCAAAAATCTTATTTGCAACATGAATATTCTGCTCAAATTTTTTGTATATATTCGTATACTTATTAATTGCAGCTTTTACATATTTTATATCATTATCTAAGTCTAAGTCAGAATATATCTCCATAAGCAACCCAAAATAAACTTATATATTTATATAAAGTTTAGATTTATTATGAAATTTCATCAAAATCGCTAATTGTTACAAAAGTTACAAAACTATTCTTCTTGAATATTTTCCAGAGCAATATTTTTTAATTTTTTTTCTATTTTTCTATTCCAAGGCAAATCTTGGCGAAAAACATACTCATACCCAGTAACTTCGCCTTTCGAGAATGTTTGAAGTTGTTCATTACAAAGATCTTCAAATTCTTTTTGAATTTTTTTTGTAAATTCATGCCTGTCAAACTTGCAGTTTTCAGCAGTAATGATAATAGGTTCACCAACTTCAGCAAGACATTCAGGTCTATCTTCCCGTAAAAAAGTATAGTTAACAGCTACAGGAATTAGATTTACACCACCATGTTTCTTCGCTACATTTTGAGCGATATAAGCCAAACCTGTTTGGAATTCTATCGGTCTATAATTTGGTGGTCTAACAATGCCTTGAGGAAATATCCAGAATCCCATATCAGGGTCTTTTAAATCATCAACTATATATTTAAGTGAAATCATAGCTTCCTGTGCAGATGCTTTATTAACAGGAAAAGCGCCAATTAAAGCGAACAAAGGAAATCTGTTCATTTCTTCTATCATCATTCTTGTTCTGACTTTAAAAGCACGTCTCATCAAGTTGTAGCCAACAATACCGTCCCACCAGTTATTATGCGGAGCATATATTATAGAAGGAAATCTTTTATCTCTTCTTTCATTAAATGCTTCTAAATTTTTTATTCGAAGTGCATAAAATCTATGACTTAACATTCTGAATAAAATTCTGTCGGCGAGCCAAGTCCAAAACGGCAAATTTTGAGCTTTTCTAAATTTTTCTTTTCTGTTCCTTAACCTTGTCGGAGGAATATCCGAATATAATTTTTCTGTCTTTTGCATACTTAATCCCTGAACAATTTAGATTATATCACTTTTTTTGATTTTTTAATCAAAAATTTCCTTAACGCTTACGGATTGTAAATTTTTCATATCTTCAAGCTTCCTATATATATGAATAACAGGACTTTTCTCGGTTGAAAAAACTTTAGCATTGATTTTCAGCATATCTCCGTCTTCGTCAACTGTTTTATGATTATAATCAATAATTTCAGGGAACAAATCTACTAATTTTTTATAAACTTCATTATATTCATCATATTTGCATATAAAAGAGATTTTAATTTTGCGTAAATGTTTCAGGTTTTTAGGCATAATTTTCATTTCTAATATTCTAATTAAAACAAGTATAGCAACTGCAAGTATGGTTGAAACAACAGCTATATTTAGTTTTCCACAGCCGCAAGCCATACCGATTGCTGCAACAATCCATAATGTAGAGGCGGTAGTTAACCCTGTAACAGTAAGACCTTGTCTTAATACAGTTCCTGCACCGATGAAACCTATACCGGTAATAATTTGGGCAGCGACTCTTGATGGATCACCTAAAGGATACAATGTTACTGCGGTAGAAAATCCGTATATTGAAAGTATTGTAAAAAGGCAAGAACCCAAGCAAACCATTATTTGAGTCCTCAACCCTGCTGATTTATTGGTTAATTCTCTTTCAAGCCCTATTATTGAGCCTAAAATGATTGAAAAAATTATTCTTAATAAAATATCTGCGTTTTCAATTTGAATGTAGTGTAATATATCTTGCATTCTTTATCTTTCTCTGCTGTTTGGATCCAATACATCTCTAATTGTATCACCAATCACGTTAAAAGATAAAACCGCAACAAAAATTAAGAAACCGGGAGTCAACAACCAAGGTCTTGATATGATATTCACGAATTCTTGAGCCTCTTTAAGCATATTCCCCCAACTTGCATCAGGTTGTTGAATACCTAAACCAAGAAAACTTAAACCTGATTCTGATAATATATAAGACGGTACACTCAATGTCATTGCTATGATTACATAGCTTATTGTTTGAGGCAAAATATGATGAATTATTGTTCTTAAGTTTGAAGCTCCTAATGCTTCAGAAGCTATTACAAATTCTTTTTTCTTTATTGAAAGCACCATACCTCTTACTACTCTTGAGAATCCTGCCCAACCTATTAAAGCTAATATAAGTACGATAAGGGTAAACCTTTGCACACTTGTCATATTAGCAGGCAAAATTGAAGCCAAAATAATTAAAAGGTAAAAACTTGGTATAGACATAATTGCTTCTGATATTCTCATCATAATAAAGTCTGTTTTTCCGCCCAAATAGCCTGATAACCCGCCATACAGCATTCCTAACGGGAATGAAACGAGCAAAGCAAGAAACCCAATGGTAAGCGATATTTGACCGCCATATAGCAAACGTGAAAAATTATCTCTTCCGTTAATATCCGTTCCTAACAGATAGAGTTCTCCGCCTTTTTCGACATCATAAAAATGCCTGTCAAAAGGAATAAAGCCAAAAAGCTTGTATTTCTCACCTTTTGCAAAATATTTTACCTGGTACTTTTTTGTTCTGTCTTCTATATATTTTGTGTCAAAATTTTCTTTGTCAAAATATCTGATATAGTTATAAGTATATGGTTTTGAGAGTTTACCTTTTTCATTAATTATGTATATTTTAGATGGCGGGCAGTATGATTTATTTCTGTTTGAATAATCCTTTGAATAAGGACTTATAAAAGAAGCTAAAAATACGGACAAATAAAGAATACATAATATAATGAATGCAACACGTGCAAATTTATCTTTAAGAATACTCTTTAAAAGATTTTCGCTTTTGAAACCGTTTATATCAGGAAGCTTAGCCATTAAACAGCCTCCACTCTGGGGTCAACAAGTTTTAAAAGAATATCGGCAATCAAATTACCTAAAACAAGCATTATTGTACCAATCATTAATGAAGCCATAACAAGATTTATATCAGATTTCATAACAGCTTCAAGAATTAAACGACCTAACCCGGGGTATTGAAAAACATACTCGGTTAAAGCGGCACCGCTTAATAAAGAAGCAAACTCAAAACCCAATAATGTAACCATCGGGTTTATGGCATTACGCAATGCATGTTTATATATAACTTTAGTTTCACTTAAACCTTTTGCACGGGCAAATTTAACATAATCAGATTGCAAAACATCAAGCAGATTACCCCTCATCTGCCTTTGTAAACCTGATAAAGAAATAGTAAATAAAACAACAACAGGTAAAACTAAATGATGCAAAACATCAACTATTTTGCCCCAAATTGTCATTTCCGAATGATTATAACTTGTAAGCCCGCCAGTAGGAAACCAGCCTGTTTTTACAGCAAAAATTAATAACAATAATGCAAAAAAGAACGAAGGTATTGCCATACCAATACTAGATAAAATAGTAAGTAACCTATCAATAGGCTTTCGCCAATGTAAAGCGGCAACAATTCCCAAAGGGATACCAACCGCCCAGGTAAAGAAAATTACAAAACCCGTTAGTAAAAGAGTATTAGGAATTCTTTCCATTAACTTATCGGCAACTCTTTCACCAGTGGTGCAATAGCCCATATCACCTTTAACAAAACTTTTGAGCCATAACCCATATTGAACAATAACAGGCTTATCTAACCCTAATCTTTGGACTTCGTAGTCTAAAGTTTCTTGAGTAATAGAAGGATTTAACCTAAGCTCGGCTAAAGGGTCAACAGGAGCAAGCCTAATAAGAAAAAAACTTATTATGGATACCAAAAATAATAACGGTATCGTTTGAAAAATTCTTTTAATTATATAGCCTGCTAAATTCATACGCTAATTTTAGAATATCTGTACATTTTTGGCAATTGGTCGTGTAGAGTTATTAATTTTAGCAAGATTTAACTATAATTTATAAATTAACTGTTTAAAATACTTTTAGCAATATTAGCAGTATTTATATTGTCTTTCATATTAGGGAAAGCTTTTTTAAAAAGTTCAATAAAAACAGCTTCTTGCATATTAAGATGATACTCGTATTTATTTTTTGATTTGGCAATTTGAGCAGCTGTTATATACATATTTAATAAATCTAAAGCATTTTTATCATTCATTTTGATTTATATTTACCTTTGCAAAATCATATTTTGATTTGAAATCTTCTTGAATTTCTTTATTCATTATAACATATTCATTTTTAATTCCGTAAGATGAAATTATAGGTGCTGTAAATGATAAAAACAGAAAAAACAGTTGAATGGATGAACAGCTCCTCATCATCGAATGGTGAATACCAAACCGCAGTAGGTGCTATATTATTTCTGCATTTCATTCAACTGTTTCAATATTAATTATAACTCATTTCAAAGTTCATTTCAATTCTCATTCAACATATTTTAAATTAAGAGAAAATCAAAACAATTAAAATCCGAATTATAATGTTTTAAATAATTCTTCCATAGAAATATCAAGGGCTTTTGCTATTTTCAACAATGTAATTAACCCGAGTCTGTTTATGCTTATCTCTATCTTACCTAAATAATCTATACTTATGCCTGCTAATTCTGCAAGTTTCTCTTGCGTAAGATGTCTTTCCTCTCTTAGCTGTTTTATTCTTTTCCCTAAATTTTTATAAAAATTTTCAAAACTCATATAACACTTATTTTATATTATAAAACTGATATAGAAAACATAATTGATATATTAAAGGAAAATTTTAATAACTTACAAAGTGAATTTATTGATTTAGAAAAAAATTTGAAGCAAATTAATTATAATTCTTTTAAATCTTTGTTTTTTAAATCAAAAATGTATTTTTTTATAACTCTTTTAAAAATTTTCAAAATTTATATACAGCAGTCTAATATATTTATTTTTATAAACAATTCATTTGTTTTAGGCAATTTGCGAAGTTTAGATTTTTTATATATCACAAAAGCAACTATGGTGGTAATAATGCAAGTTATTCAAAATTTAACTAAAAACATAATTGTTACAAATCCAAAAGATAATGTGGGAAAAGATTATAGGAAAACTGTCGAACAAAAAACGTCTTTTAATAACGATTTCCACAATATTGCATCCAATACTGCTGATTGTTTACGTGGATATTTAGGAATAACACCCCAAATTATAAAAAAAGTTTCACAAGCTATAACACAATCAAATATTGATGAAAAAGCCAGGCAAAAAGTAAATGAAATAAAACTAACAAAAATGTTTTTAGACTCAGGTTTTTCTTTGCAAGATATTTCAAAGAATAAAGAGTTGATAAAAAAACTTTCTCGTCTTGATTATACAAATGTTGAAGGAAAGTTTAAATATTATCAGGATAATTTAGCAAAACTTTCGGTACAAAGTGTAAGACTTTCTAATATTGCAATATTTTTAGAAATAGAAGAACTTACTCCTGAAATGTTAAAATCCTTACATGAGATGGCGAAATTAAAATACAAAGAAGATTCGGTTTGGAATGGAGCTCAAACACCATCAGATATTTGGGAAACGATTTATTTTGGGCTAAAATCTATTCGTGAATATGATGAGTTTGATTTTATGACAACAGCAAATCAAGTTAATTTTATACGCTATTTTAAACATAATTTTTGTGAAAATTATATAAATTCTTTAAATGAAAATGATCCTTTATTAAAACTCAACCTGATAAATGATATCAAAAGATGTGGTTCAAATGCGGCACTACAATCTGAACTGAAAGCCAGGATGAAAAATCAGCCTGTTAAGTTTATCGAATGTAGTCAAGATTCTCTTTCTCATTTTGTTGAAAGTGATACTTTCTGTTTTGAAAATCTACAGAATACTATAGGCAATTTAGATTTATCTAAATATGAAAAAGGTTTACCTTTAAAATATTCTCGTGATAGTTTTATTCAAGACTTTAATTCAGTAATTAAAGACTTAAACCCTAATGATAGAAAACAGGTCTTTGATTATTTTCAATTTAAAATAGATAATGAAAATGATATTGTTAAATTCCCTGTTCCAAATAATTCGGATATATCTGCATTTAATGCAAATGTTCAAAGCGCAATAAACAAAACACGTGTTTATGTTAATGACTTTATTGCAAATAATGAATTTGTTCTGAATAAAGAAGATAAAGTAGCTGAAGAAGTTCTTAATGAATTTATCCGTGTATTTCCTGAATTTATTTCCGTTGTCGGAAAAATCCAACATAGAGGTGATTCTATTGATAAACATACCCTTGAAGACATACAACTATGCCTTAAAAATCCTGAAACAAAAACTTTATCAAAAGAAGAATTCAGAATATTATTTTTATCTGTAATGTTTCATGATATAGCAAAAAGGCAGAAAATGGTCGATGAAGGACATGCAAAACCTTCTGCTTATTTTGCAAAAGAGCTTGTAAAAAAACTTCCGATAAATTCTGATGAGAAGAAAAGAATATATAATATAATTATAAATAGCCATTGGGTTACAGATGGCACAGATGCCAAAGATTTAGCTGCTTCATATAGATATTTTAATGATTTCAAAATAGCACAAATTATAGCAAAAGCTGATGCAGAATCAGCAGGTTTTACCTATGCCGCAAATGAATCTACTGTTGATGAAATTAACAGTAATATTGAATTTATAAGAAAAAATGGTATTCCAATCTTTGCTGATAATTTACCTGTAGATAAATCAAAATTCCCACAAGATGCTGAAGGGGTGAAATATCTTGATTTTTCGAATCCTGATAAGGATTTATCTGAATTCGGTTTTGCTCAAGGTACAAAAGTAAACGATTTAAACTTTTTATGCCATAGCTCGCATGGTACTTTAAACGAATTATCAGCAATTTGTGATGATAGTAAAGAAATATGTTTAAGTTCCAGTCTTCTTAATGTTAATTATGGTTTAAGTACAAACTATAATTCAGGGGTCAGTGTTATTCTTCATTCTTCAAATTCAGATATCGCTCTTGCAGGAAAGAAAGTAGGATGTACCGGTGGGCAAAGAGGCCGTGATGCTTTTGAAACTTATATTTTTATGCAAGGAAAAAATGAATCAGAAGCAAAACGAAATAAAAACTTTAGAACTGAACTTCCGAATTTTATAAAGAAAGAATTAAATTTAACAGATGAAGAATATTATGAATTTTTTGATTTAATAGATAAATTTGATAAAAAAGAATGTTTAAAAGATATAAAATTAAAGTCAGGACGTATAATCTCCGCAGAAGAAACAGCAAGAGCATTGGATAATATGCACCAATATATGCTTGCTGCACAAAATAAGGGTGATTATATTAACGAAGTTGTTGTTTTCCAACCGAAAATAGAAGCTGTCGTAATGTCTAAAAAGGATTTTATTAATTCTTCAATTAAAGATAATCAGATTAAGCAAACGGCAAAAGAAAATAATATACCAATAATATTGGTTTAAAAGGTTATGATAAATTAAATGTATTTCTCATTTTATGTTTATTTTTATATAATTTACTTAAAATAGCAAAAAAAAATAATTTTTGATTTAAAACAAACAAACATAAGATGAGGTGAGAAAATGATTCAAGCAATTCAGATGGGACAACCAATTAAGTATGGTATCCAAAATGTACAACAATCTATGGGGGAAAATACTGCCGTTCCGGCTCAAAATAATATTACGGCACCATATAGTAAAATATATGCGAATGCAACTAGAAGTCTCGCTTTTGCTTCTATGAATATTAACAAAACTCAGAACCTAAGCTTTAAAGGTCAAAAATTGAATGATTTGCCAAAAACTTGGTTCTTTGATGCAGAAAAACAAACCATAAAAGATAATTATGGTGTTGATTATGACTTGGATTCTGAAGAACAAAAACAAAAAGCAGAGCAAAGCAAAAAGGATTTCGCAAATTTCAGAGAAACCGCTAGTAAGAATATTATTCCATTCTATCGTTTTATACCTGCAGGTAAGCTTGATCCTAATAAATCAAGTTGGATGCCTGATGGCTATGTCGCCATAAAAAATTCTAAAGAAATGGAATATTTCTCTTGGAGAGAATTGGCTGATTATTTTGAAGATTAATATATTTATCTTATTCTACAAAATTGATAATATGATGCAATTTTATGTATTTTAAAATCTATAATTATTATCAATTTTTATATTCATTGTTTCTGTTGGGTTAAAACCCAACAGAAACAATGAAAAAGGAGACATTTTAGTCTCCTTTTAAATAGTCGGGATGATAGGCTGCCCGTTGTCGAAACAAAGTTGAGACATACGGAAGCGAATGCAGTAGACCGTTCGTTCTTTTAGAACGACGTGACTGGTACCACGATTCGCACAACAAACAAGGCGAAGAATGAGCCGTAGTTTGATGGGTCAGGTGAGATAATTTTCTTAGCAAAGCTTAGAAAATTACGAAACGTGGAACGTGCGAGCACGTGAGAATAAAACAAAAAGGAGACATTTAAGTCTCCTTTTTAAATGGTCGGGATGACACGATTCGAACGTGCGACCCCTTCGTCCCAAGCGAAGTGCGCTACCAAGCTGCGCTACATCCCGTTTTTAGTTTTCATAAAACAATCGCAATTTCGACTGCATTTAAACTTTATCAACAACATTGTTAAGAGTCAAGTCATTTATTACAAAATTTATATACTAATCTATTAAAACTTTTACAGGAAATTTTTCTATTTTTAGTTTATATATAGCTTCTGTCCCGAGTTCTTCAAAGGCTATTATATCTGATTTTATAACCTTGTTAGATAAAAGTGCTGCAATACCGCCTACTACGGAAAAATATTTTCCTTTGTTTTTTTTAATTGAATTAATAACATTATTACTTCTGTCACCTTTTCCGATTGTGGCAAGTAATCCTAAATTATATAATTCTTCTGCATATTTATCCATTCTGGATGCTGTAGTAGGACCTATGGAACCAATAATTTCATTTGGCCTGTTAGGGCATGGACCTGCATAAAAAATTATTTTATCTTTTATTTCAAAAGGCAGTTCTTTATTATTATCAATTAATTCTTTTAGTTTTTTATGTGCCATATCTCTGGCAACATATATTTCTCCTGTTAGTAATATTTCATCACCTGTTTTTAATTGTCTTATTTCATTAATATTACTTGTTAATATTTCTTTTTTAGGTTCTTCTTCCTCTAAATCTATAAAATTTGGTTTATTTTCTTCAAAAATTATTTCATTATTTACTATTTTACATTTTGCCGTTCTTTCAGAATGGCAATTAATTGTAATTGCAATTGGTAAACAAGCAATATGTGTCGGTATTGATTTAACTTTTACATCAAGAACATAATTGTTGTTAGTTTTGAAATTTACATTTTCTTTTATTTTTAAAGCCAAATCTTTTTCTTTTTCATTAAAAGAATCACAAACAAATACTTCTTTAGATAAAATAGCCGCTTTATCCAAAGTTGCACCAATTCCAATTCCTATAAACATTGGCGGGCATGCGTTTTCTTTTGCTTCCATAATTAATTCTGAACATTTTGCAATAATTTCTTCTTCACTGGAAGTTGGCAGCATCATCTCTGTTTTGCTTTTGTTCTCTGAACCTGCACCTTTAATCAAAACTTTTATACAAACATTATCACCCTCAACTATTTTGGTATGTATAATTGCAGGAGTATTATTTTTTGTATTAAATCTGTCAAAAACAGCATCTTTTACTACAGATTTCCTAAAATAATTTTCTTTATAACATTCAGCCACAGCCGAATTAACAGCATTTTCCAGGAATTCACCTGTTAATTTTACATTTTGACCAATTTCCAAAAAAACAATAACCTGACCGGTATCTTGGCATAATGGAAGTTTTTTTTCATATGCAATCTTTGCATTTTGAAGAATTGCTTTTAGAACTTTATCTTGAGTGTTTTTATAAGCTGATAAAATTTTTGAATATACATCTTTACTAAGGCAAGTATTAGCCTCAAAGCATAATTTGTATACTGCTTTTTTTATTAATTCCGTTGAAACTTCACTCATAATTCAATCATATAATTTTCATCATCTTCTGTAAAGCAAATTTATTGTATAATACACTTAAAGGGGTTTATTTATGCCGCATTTTTTAATAGAATCAAAAAATATTCAAGATAATAAAATAATAGTTCGAGAAAAGGACTTATATCAACATATAATTAAATCACTAAGGGCAAAAATAGGTGAGAAGATTCTTTTTCTTGATGAAAATGAAATTCAATATGAGACAAAATTATCACAGATTAATTCGTCTGATTTTGTTTGTTCAATTGAGAAAAAATATCCTTCAAACAGAAAGTTAGGTTTGAATTTATATGTGGCTCAAAGTGTCTTAAATTCGGATGCACAAATAAGTTCTATTCAAAAAGCAACTGAACTTGGAGTAAAAGGAATTATCCCCTTGCATACAGATAATTGTTCGGTAAAAGAATCTGTTATAAAAAACAAAATTGAAAAATGGCAAAAAATAGCATTGGAATCTGTTAAACAATGTGAAAGAGCTGATATTCCGATTGTATATGAATCTGCTTCTATAGAAGATATGTTAGAAAAATATGAACAGATAATTGTTTTTGCGGAGAAATATGCAGAAAAAAACTTTTTTAATTATATAAAAGAAAATAAACTTGATAAAAATAAATCAATATTGGTTATTATAGGACCCGAAGGCGGTTTTTCACAAAGAGAGTTTGATATATTTATTGAAAAGAAAATACCTTTAATAACGCTGGGAAATCTCATATACAGAGCAGATACAGCATTAACAGCAGCACTTACAACCATTATTAACGGAGTTCAAAATGAATAGTTATATTGAACTTATAGAAAATGATGAAGTAATAAAGCAGATAAAACCATATATAGTGGATGCTGAAGCATATATAGTGGGTGGATTTGTAAGAGATATTTTTATGAATAAAAAAAGTCCGGATAGAGACTTAATTATTTGTAATTGTGATATTGAAAAATTCTCAAAAAATCTTGCTGAAAAATTGAACGCACACTATATAGAGCTTGACCCTATTAATAAAATATACAGACTGGTGCTGGAAGATAAAATTAATTATATAGATATAACCTGCCCAATTGAGAATGATTTTGAAAAAGATATAAAAAGACGTGACTTAACAATAAATGCAATAGCTTATGATATAAATAACAGAAAGTTTATTGATATTACAGGTGGTATAGAGGATATCAAAACAAAAAGAATAAAAGGAATTCTTGCTTCAAACTTTGAAGATGATCCTTTAAGACTTTTAAGAATATTCAGATTTTATTCCAAAACAGGGTTTGAAATAGATAACTCTTTAATAGAAATCACGAAGAGACTAAAAGAAACAATAAATAAACCCGCTAAGGAAAGAATAACCGTAGAACTTTTAAAGATGTTTGAAGGAAAATATTGTGACTTGGCACTTAATAAATTGTATGAAGTCGGTCTTTTAGAAGAAATTCTTCCAATCTATAAAGAAGTAAAAAGAATTCCTCCTAATTCACATCATCATTTGGATTTGGTTCATCATTTAATTGAAACGGTAAGACAAATTCAAAATATATATGAAAATTCTACAGGCGAAATAAAAGAATATTTAGATACTATAAAATATGGAGCTGTAAAAGAGATAGCATTTCTTAAATTAGCCGGTTTTTTGCATGATATAGGGAAACCCTCTTGCTGGACCATAGAAGAAGATACAGGAAGGCATAGATTTATACAGCATGATTCAATAGGTGCTGATTTATGTATACCTATTTTGAAACAGCTAAAATTCTCAAAAAAACAAATTGAATACGTAAAAACACTTATTAAATATCATATATATCCATCAAGTTTAGTAAGTGCACAAGATGTTCAAGATAAAGCTTTTTTGAAGTTCTATCGTAAAATGGATGGGTATGTAATTGATGTAATAATTCTAGCTATGGCAGATAGACTATCGGCTCGAGGGGTAAAAGTAACAGATAATATTGTTAATAAGAATATCAGCAATTTGACGAAATTATTAAACGATTATCTTGAAAAATATAAAAATCTTAAACCCTTGCCAAAACTATTAAACGGTAAAGAAATTATGAATATACTTAATATAAAACAAAGCCCAAAACTTGGCGAGGTTATTAATGAACTTAAAGAAGCTCAAATTTCAGGTAATGTTAATACAAAAGAAGAAGCAATAGAATTTGTAACGAATCTAATGAAATAAATATCAGAAAATTATTGTTTAATTTGTATCAAATCTTTACTATAGCAAGTGTTTTTTTGCAATTCTTGAAGTTTTTTCTTATAATTCTAGTGTAGTAAAAAAGGATATAATCATGAATTCAGTAGTAATTGTAGGTAGAGCAGGACAAGATCCTGATGTTAAATATTTTGAATCAGGAAAAGTTAAAACAACATTTTCAGTTGCTGTTTCAAGATGGGATTATAAAAGCAAAGCCGAAACTACGGATTGGTTTAATATAGAATTATGGGATAAATCAGCAGAAATAGCTGGTGAATATGTAAAAAAAGGTCGTCAGGTATGTATAGACGGTCGTCTTGTTTCAAATAAATGGACAGGACCGGATGGTGAAGCTAAAGAACGTTTTGTTATACGTGCAAATTCTATGCGACTTTTAGGCAATAAAGGTGATAATTAAAAATTCTTATGGATACATCTAATTATATAGGTATTATTGCAGACGATTTAACCGGTGCTAATGATACTTCGCTCCAGCTTTTTTTAAGAGGCTGTAAAACACAAGTAGCTTTTGGTGAAGATATCTCTATAGATGAGAATCTTAGAACAGAAGTTTTTGCTATGTCTACTGAAACAAGGAATGTTGACGCAAAAACTGCTCACGAAAAAGTTTTGAATGTTTCTGAAAATATTTTGAAAAAATACAACTTCGAATACATCTATAAAAAAATAGACTCTGTTTTGAGAGGAAATATAGCAGTAGAAGTTGTTACTTTGTTAGATTCTTTGGAATATGATGCTGCAGTTATATTCCCGGCTTTCCCAAATGAAGGCAGAACGACAATTGGCGGTTTCCATTTGGTAAAAGGTATTCCTCTGCAAAGGACAGAAGTTTCAAGAGATCCGGCATGTCCTATTATGGAGTCAAATATAATCAACCTTCTTAAAAGCCAATTGCCGGAAGAAATGGCAAATTATACAGATTTAATAAGTCTTGATATTGTAATGAAAGGTGCAGGTCCTATTCTTACAAAGCTCAATGATTTAATATCAAAAGGAAAAAAATTGATAGTCGCAGATGCAGTTTCCACTACAGACCTTGAGCAAATTGCTTTTGCTGTTACAAAGAGTTCATATAAAATTTTACCTGTAGGTTCAGCAGGCGCTGCCCAAGCACTCGGTAAAATTTGGCATCCTGATACTGATGAAGACTTAGTTAAAGAGCCTCAAGTGCCTAATCTTCCTAAGCTTGTAGTTTCAGGAAGTGCAACTGATTTAACCGCTTCTCAAATAAAACGACTTCAAGAAAATGATAATATTGAAAATACTTATTTCATCGCAATAAAACCGCAAAATATATTTTCTAATGATTTTGAAGAAATCGCACAAAGAGTTTTAAATAATTTGATAAAAGATAATACTGTTATTATCCATTCTTCTGAACTTATAGAAAATACAGAAGAATTATCTTCATTATTAATAGAAAATGAATTAACAAAGGAAGTATTTATTTCTAAAATATGTGATTATCTTGCTTCTGTAACCAAAACAGTTTTATCTCAAAAGGAAGCAGTTTTAATAACTGTAGGAGGAGAAACATCTTATAAATGTTGCAGAGCAATAGGAAGTAAAAATTTACAAATTATAGATACCGTAGCACCTGCTATTCCTTTAGGTGTTGATCATAAAGGTCAGTTAATAGTAACAAAGTCAGGTAATTTAGGTACACAAAATACTTTAATTGATGTTGTAAGATATTTTGAACAGGATAAATAAAAATAATGAAAAAAATTGCAATCACACTTGGTGACACAAATGGAATTTCACCTGAGATTACTATAAAAGCATTAAATTTTTTAGATTTACCCAAAGATAAAGTTATACTTATTGCTAATAAAACAATTCTTGATTTCTATCAAGAAGAATATAATTTATCATTAGAAAAAGACTATGAGATTATAGAAATACCATATAGAAAAGAATATATAAATATTGGTAAAGAAACGGAATTTTCAGGAGAATTTGCTTTTAGGGCAATAGTCCAAGCTTGTAATCTTGCAATAAATCAAGAAATAGATGCAATAGTTACTGCGCCTGTATCAAAAAATGCAATGAAAATGGCAGGTCATAACTATAACGGACAAACAGAAGTTTTAGAACAATATTTGGCACAATCAAACCAAAAAGCAGAGATGATATTTGTTTGTGACAGATTTAATGTCCTTCTTTTTACAAGACATATTGCGTTAAAAGATGTAGCTGAGAAAGTAAAAAAAGAAGCTATAATATCAACTGTTGAAAGATTAGAAAAATCATTGAGATTACAACTTGGAATAAGATATCCTAAAATAGCGATTTGTGCTCTAAACCCGCATGCGGGAGAGAATGGGATGTTTGGTGAAGAAGAAATAAACGAAATCATTCCTGCCGTAAAATATTTAAAAAATAAAGGAATAAATATAGATGGACCTTTTGCTGCAGATGCATTATTTACAAATTGTGCACAAAATGTTTGTGAATATGATTGTTATATAGCAATGTATCATGACCAAGGGCTTATCCCAGTAAAACTATTAGAACGAGATAATTGTGTTAATACAACAATCGGACTTGGGGTATTAAGAACATCACCTGCGCATGGTACAGCATTTGATATAGCTGGTAAAAATATTGCAAATGCAAACAGTATGATATCTGCAATAGAATTGGCATTAAAGTAATTTTTCATAAAATCAAAGATTTTGGAAAAAGCAGTCAAACCCAACCTACAGACTCTGTTGTTGCGATATTTTAGTCCCTCCTACTTAATATTGATATATTTCCCAGCCATTGTAGCTGTTAATGAATACTTTATTATCCGAAATTTTTTCTATATTAAAAGCCCATCTTTCTAATTTTGTAGAAGATATAAGCTTAAATTTATTTGTTTTTGGATCAAACAGCTCTGCTTTCCTTGTTTCTCTATCTGTTGCTCCACCTGGTCCTTTTGCCCCATCAACAATTAAAACTTTTTCGTTTGATAATAATATCGAAGAATGATAACACCTTCTTACATTTAATAAACCTACTGATGTATATGTATTTGTTTTTGGGTCATATATCTCTGCATCCCCATCCTCTGATGGTTTAAATCTCTTCTTTCCATGTAAAATATAGCTATAATAAGCATTTGTTCCGCCGGTTAAAAGAACTCTCCCATCTGCTAATGTAACTGCCGAACGGCAGAATCTTGGATAAAGTTGGTCTGCTACCGGTGTAAATGTATTTGTCTTGGGGTCATATATTTCTGCATTCCCGGGCTCTCCATCATAATTAGCTCCGGCTATATATACCCTTCCATCATGCAATAATGTCATTGCCACTTTAAAATTATATATATTTTTTGAATTTCTTATTTTTTCTTTTTTACCCTTGCTATCAAAAAAATCTTTTTTATAATATTTTATTTCTTCTCCCGCTTTATAAAATTTCATTGTTTTTGGATCATATATTTCAAAATTACTTGCAGCAGTACTTATAAATATTCTTCCATCTTTAAGTTTTACTACATTTGTATATATAGGATCATAATATTGATAATTAGTACCTCCTACGAGTTTAAATGTATTATTTTTTATATTATATATTTCAGCTTCTTTGGGAGAATATGCAGCTCTGTCTTTAGTTCTATTTTCCCCGCCGAATATTAAAACCTCGTTATCGTTTAATTTAACTGCAAGATACATATGCCGATGTATATTCATAAATATATTTAATGATTTAAATTTTCTCTCTTTCAGATCATAAATTTGCGCCGGAATTGGAATCTGGTCATGCAATCCTGTTTTAGGATTTAAAACTTCTTTATAAGCTGATGGTAAAAATATTTCATTTTCATTTAAAACTACTGCAGTATCTCCATACGAACCTTTTAAATATTCAAATTTACCATTGTTTGCATAACATATATTTTGAAAAACAGTAAAAATAAAAATTGAAATAACTATTACAACATTTAATTTGTATAGCCCGTAGGTTTTGTTTAAACCCAACAATTTTCTCAAAGAGCTTTTATTATTTATTTTTTCTTTATTTTCGTCAGTCATTAATTTCTCCTGTTTTTTATAAAAATAATATTTAGTTTATATTCATTTTTTCTATTCATAATATAATTTTTTAGTTTTAATCCAGAATACTCAATAAAATCAGAATAATTAAGTAATTCTATATTATTTTGTTGAATAAAATTTGATTCTGATATATGTCCAAATTAACAGATGAGTATATAAAATTATCGTCAGAATAAGTGTTTAAATATTTTTCATCTCCATTTATATTTGTAATATTGGGCATTTTGATCTCCTTTTTATTTAATAAGTATAAATCCATGCTGATGATACTTTTTCATTGGTATTAGTAGTAATTCCACCAGTTATTAATATTTGATTGTCATTTAAATTAAATAGATTAAAATGTATAGAATTTAATTCACATTCATTTTGTATTTTTTCATATTCTTTATTTTTTATATTAAAAAATTGGCGAATTGCTGTTTTTTCAATAATTAGTATATTCCCATTTGATAATTTGATTGCTCTTATAGGAAATAAAACATTAGAATACAATAAATCTATTTTTTTTATAACTTTGTTTTTACTAATATTATAAATGTGAGATTTTGTATATCTTAGTTTTATATTGTTGTCATGAAATGGAATGTATTCATCAATTGGTTTTTGTATTATTTTTTCTATTCCGCTAATGAATAAGATATTATCATTATCAATAAGAATCGGACTAGATATTTCATAAATTCTGCCTATTTTTTCAATTATATTTGAATTCATAAACTTATTTTGAGAAATATCATACACAGATATAAATAAATCTTTTCTTTTATTAACACCTGTCATCTCATTAAATAATTTTTCATAGCATAAAATTTTATCTTTACCTATATATAATAATCCTAAATTTCCACCTTCGTAATAATTTTTAGGCCTTTCAAATTTATATTTTATAGTTTTTTTTCTAAAATTTTTCAAATTACGAATACTACAAATAGTTTCTTCTGTTAGACTGGGTACACATTGTAAGAGATGATTATCTATATTCTCTGAAAATTGCACCATTTTTTTCTCAAAATCAATATTATTAAAAGGAACTTTAAATTTTTTATTTTTAATATTATAAATTTCTAGATTTTCACCAGATAATAATATATTATTTTGATCCAATATTATAGAGTTCAAGTGTCTTGAATATTTTGGTTTAGAAGCTAATTTATTAAATTTATTTGTTAATGGATTGAAAATTTCAGCTGTATTGTCATCAATTCCACCTGTAATCAATACTTCTCCATTGTTTAATTTTACTACTGTGTGAGAAACTCTTGGTCTTGTCATTTTACCTATATAATGCAATCCTTTTTGTCTACATTCTTCCGGTGTCGAAATTTTCATTTCTTTAGTATTTATATTTTCTATTGTTATTGCAGACTCTTTATTCTTATGTTCAGCATTTGAATTTACTTTAGTTTGCATTTTACACCCACAAGTTAAAATACATAAAATAAAAATTAATAATACAATCTTTTCAATGTAATTTTGTTTTAACTCCAACAACTTTTTCCACCATTTTTTATTGCATTCTTGTCTATTTTGATTTTCTTCTTGTTGATTTTCTACATTATTATTATCATCTGTCATAAAATTTCCTATTTTTTATAAAAGTAATATTTAGTTCTTAAACAACATTTTTCAATATTAGAATATTTTATTGGCGTGCTCCAAATGGCACCCTAATGGTTTTCTCCTTAATGCTCATATTTATAAATTTGCATTCCTCTGCCTAATTGACCGCCTATAAATAATATGTCACCATTTTTCAAGGTCACTGTTGCTGTATCTCTGCTTACATAATATGGAGGGTTCTCTGTTTTATAAAATTTATTTTCTTTATAATTATACAAATACGTTGTATATTTCTTTGTTTCTCCTGTTTTCCTTTTTTTGGCATACGCTCCTATTATTAATACATTTTTATTTTCCAGTTTAATAATTTTTGGATAATAAGGATTTGCTCCCCAGGTTCTATCCATTTTGTTTATTACTGGTATCTTTTTTTGTTCTTTTACATTATATAAAGCACCTGTTGTACAATCGTATTTAGGAACTATTTCTAAAAAATTTTCATTATCAACTTGAATTCCGGGGTGTTCCATATCTACATAACGCTTTTCTATTTTTCCATCTTTAAATATGAACCAATTACGTAATTTAAAGAATAAAATATCCCCATTTTCATATTTGAAAATTAAATCAGCTACTGTTGCATCTTCGTGATTTTCTACCTCTGTATATTCATCTGTATTTGGATTATAAATATAATTTGGTAGTGTAGAATTTGACAACATTAAAATGTTTCCATCTTTTAATAATACAAACAAAAATTGTTCTACACACCCTTCTTTCATTGTTACATCTCTAAATGTATATGTTTTACTGTCAAAAATTTTAGCTATAGGATGAAATCCCAAAAAACCTATGTATTTATCTCCTTTAACCTTTATACCACTGGCTAAAAAAACATCCCCATTTTTTAATGATATTGTATTGTATTGTGTTGAAGCAAAAAAATCTTTATTATTATATATTTTTATTGTTTTTATAACTTTATCTTCTTTGGGACTATATATATCAACACTATTTTCTTTAAAAGTCATTCCACTCCCGCCAAAAATTATAACATTTCCATCCGGTAAAAGGTGGGCCTTTACATATCTTCTTTCTGTTGATAACTTTCCTTCAAGTCTAACCCATTTGCCAGGCTTATTTACTTTTTCTCGATTTATAAAAAAGTTCTGAATACTATCCTTGAATGTATATAAAGTTTCTTCTTCCTCTGTACTTGCTTTTGCTGTTATAAAAAATACTGCTGTTATTACTAAAAATATCAGAAAAATATTTTTTATCTTCACTTTTAATCTATTTTTACCTGTTTTGTTTTCTTCTTGTTTGTTTTCTACATTATTGTTCTCGTCACTCATAAAATTTTTCCTATTTTTTATAAAAGTAATATTTAGTTTATATTCCCTTTTTTTATTTTATTGAAACATATATGTTTATATGTTCGTGTATATAAAAAAGACTCCTTTTGTATTGAAAGGAGTCTTTTTCTTATTTGTAGCTGATTCTTTTATTAGCAGCAGCTGCAACCACATTGACAGTTACCGTTTAAAGCTTCTTTTGCTTCATTCATTCTTACTTTAATACGACCGTCAACTGCAATGCCTTCACCTGTTTTTTCTGAAATTAACAATGGGTTAATATCAAGTTCATCAATGAATTTGAAATCAGTAACTAATTGAGACAATCTCAATAAAGTTTCTTGAATTTGTTCCATTTGAGCAGGTTTTGTACCTCTTGCACCTTCAAGAAGTTTGTATGCTTTTACTGATTTAATCATTTCTTCAGCATCAACATCTGTTAAAGGAGCAATTCTGAAAGTAACATCTTTCATAACTTCAACAAATACACCGCCTAAACCAAACATCATCATTGGTCCGTATTGTGGGTCTGTTGCGATACCGCAAACCATTTCACGGTTGCCTTTTACCATTTCTTGGATAATTACACCTTCTAAACCGTCAATTAATCCTTTTTCTGTTAATTTTTCGATTAAATCGTTATATTCTGCTCTTAATTGTTCTTCTGATTGGATGTTTACTCTTACACCGCCAACATCTGTTTTATGTGATGTTGTTTTTGATGTCATCTTCATTACAACGGGATATCCGATTGAATTACCTACTGTTACAACTTCATCTATATTTGTTGCAAAGCCTGATTTACAAACTCTAATACCGTAAGCATCTAAAACATCAATAGATTCACGTGTTGTTAATTGTTCTCTGCCTTCATCAATTGATTGTTTAATTATTGCAGCAGCTTTTGCTCTGTCAACATCATAACAAGGTGCTTTACCCATTGGTTTTGCCATCCATTGTCTTTGTTCATCCAATCTTAACAATGCTTCTGCAGCTTCTTCAGCATACATATAGAATGGCATATTAACTTCCATATTTGATATCTTTGTGAAGAAATCACTTGTTGTCATAAATACGCCAACGATTGGTTTTGTTGGATTTTTTGCTTTTATTTCCATTAATGCTTTTGCTACATCAATATCTTTTAAGCCTAGGAATGGTAAATAAATAACCATAATCATATCGACATTTTCATCAGCAATAACTGTTTCTAATGTTTGAGTGTAATGTTCAATTGGTGCTGATGCAATCATATCAATAGGATTTTTTACAGAAGCAGCAGATGGTAAGAAACTTCTTAATTTAGCTTTTGTATCATCTGTAATTTTAGCCATTTGCATACCGCTTTCGCAAATAGCATCAGTTGCCATAATTCCTGGACCACCTGAGTTTGTTATGATTGCAACTCTGTTACCTTGCGGAATCGGACAATTTGAAAATGCTTTTGCATTAGCAAATAAGTTTTTCAATGAAAATTCTCTTATTACACCTGATTGTTTCAATAAAGCAGCTGCTGCTTTATCTGCACCGGCTAATGAACCTGTATGTGATGAAGCTGCGCTTGCACCGGCTGCACTTCTACCTGATTTTAATGCTAATATTGGTTTTTTCTTTGTTATTCTTGTTGCTAATTTTCTAAAGTTAGCAGGATTTTGTATTGATTCCATGTATAACAAAATTTGTTTTACATCATCATCATTTTCCCAATATTCAAGCATTGTTTCAGCGTTTATATCTGCTTGGTTACCAATTGAAACAAATTGAGCAAAACCTAGGTTTAAGTCTTTTAATATATTTAAAATACCGCCGCCTAATGCACCTGATTGTGAAACAAATCCGATATCGCCTCTTACAGGTAATGATTCGGCAAATGTTGCATCCATCATGATTTCAGGGTTTGTATTTAAAACACCTAAACAGTTTGGACCAACACATCTCATTCCGTATTCTTTTACTTTTGCAAGTAGTTGTTTTTCCATTTCTGCACCTTCTGCACCTGTTTCTTTGAAACCTGCAGTAATGATACATAAACCTTTAATTCCTTTTCTGTGGCATTGATCTATTGTATCTAAAACAAATTTTGCATTAACTACGATAACAGCTAAATCAACTTCACCAGGAACTTCTTCTATTGAAGTATATGCTTGAAATCCTTCAATAATTCCGCCTTTTGGATTAACAGGGTAGATTTTCCCGTTAAATTTATAATCTCTTAATCTTTGCATAATTTCAGAACCGATTGTTTTCGGCTTAGTAGATGCGCCTATTACAGCTATTGCTTTCGGCTTCATTATCTTGTCTAGAATATTCATTTATCTGTCCTTTCCCTTATGAACTTCTATCTTTTAGTAACCATTTTCAATCCAAGGACGTTCTCTGAATTTTGCGCCCAAGTCTTTTGTAATTTCTATACATTTTTGCATATCAACATTATAGTTTTTATAACCTGTAACTATTGTTGCTGTTGTATCAAAACCTTCTTTTACAGCTTCTTTTATGAAATCTTTAACGGCAGTATATGCTCCTTCAATTTTCGGTAAAGAAATTCTATTATATACTTCTTCATTTTCACCATTTAAACTAATTGAAAATTTATCTATTAAACCTTTTAATTCGGGTAATACATTCCTTTTGTATACTAAATTAGCTTGACCGTTTGTATTTATTCTTATTATCGTGTTTGGATATTTTTCTTTAATATATTTTGCGACTTCCTTTATTATATCCAGTTTTAACATTGGTTCGCCATAACCGCAAAATATTATTTCAGATGAAAGTTTTTCATGTATTTTTTCCAGCTGTGCAATAACATCTTCAGCTTTAACATTTTCGCTGCTTAAAAACAGATTAGCACCTACAACATCATCTTTTATATCTCGGATACAGAACACACAATTATTCGTACAACTATTTGTCAGATTAATATAAACTTTACCGTCTAATAAATATACTAAATTATCTTCTGTCATTTGAGCTCACCTTAAGTAAATTATGCTACAAAGAACTTATGATAACAAGTGCTTTTTTCAACGAAATATTAAGATTTAGCATTCAAGACTCTTTTGTGCTATAAACAAAAGTATGATTGAAATTTTGATTTTATATGTCATTCATAAAAGAGAAAAAACTCTTTATGGAATAAGAAAAGAAATTATAGAAATATTTGGTACTTTTACTAAGCCAAGTATTGGTACTATCTATCCTGCGTTGCAAAGATTGTTAAAAGATGGTGCTGTTTCTGTTTTTGAAAAAATGTCAGAAGGCGGTAAAAAATCATCATATTATTCAATTACAAAAAAAGGGCATGAAGTATTTAAGAAATTGTTTTTTAATTCGGCAAGTGAAAACCCTTCTTTGTTTTATACTCAACTTCAAGCTCGTTTTGGAACAATGGGCCTTTTAAGTATTGATGACAGAAAATTATTTTTGTCTGAATTTTCTAAAAAAATAGATATATATCAATTTGAGTTAGAAAATAAACTGAAAGACGAATTTTTAGATTTGGATTATTATCAAAGACAGCTTTTAAATAAAACTCTAACAGAATTAAAATCTTTAAGAGAATATATTAAAACATTAAAGGTTGACCATGTCGGCTAAAATTTCATCAGTAGCGCAAGGTTCTATTGCCGAAGAATTAGGAATTGTAGAAGGTTCTGAATTACTTAGCGTAAACGGAATAAAACTTCGTGATTATATTGATTATCAATATGCCGTTATGACTGAAGAATTAACTTTTGAAATAAAAAGTCCGGATGGCAGTATTGAAGAATATGAAATTGAAAAAAATTTTGAAGAAGAACTCGGATTTATCTTTGAATCTGCAATCTTTGATAAAATAAAACCTTGTGCCAATAATTGTATATTCTGCTTTGTTGATCAACAACCTTATGGTTTGAGAGAGTCACTTTATATAAAAGATGACGATTACAGATTATCTTATCTTCAGGGGACTTACGTTACTTTAACGAATTTAACAAAAAAAGATAAGGAAAGGATATCTGAACTTCATTTGGGTCCTATTTATGTATCTGTACATACAACAAATCCTGAATTGAGAGCAAAGATGCTTAGGAATAAAAATGCATCAAATATATTAAAGGAACTCGATTTTCTAAAAGAAAATGATATTCCGTTCCATGCCCAGATAGTATTATGCCCTGATTATAACGACGCTGAAGAATTAAAAAGAAGTCTTAATGATTTATGGAAATATAAATCTGTTCTGGGTTCAATTGCAATAGTACCCGTCGGGATTACAAAATTCAGAAAAGAAAAAATAAAACAAGTATCCAAAGAAAAAGCAATAGAGACAATCAAAATCGTTGAAGAATTCAATAAAAAAATCAAACGAAATATTGCTTGTGTATCTGATGAATTTTTCTTAATTGCACAAATGCCGTTGCCTGAAAAAAAATATTATAACGGATATTCTCAACTAGAAGATGGTGTTGGTTCATTAAGATGTTTAATTGATGATTTTAATAAAAGGATAAAAAAATCATACAAGAAAGTTAAAGAAAAAAAAGAATATACAATAGCTTGTTCTGTATGTGCTAAGGGTGCTTTTATTTTCTTTGCAGAAGAACTTAATAAAATAGAAAATATCAATTTGCAGGTTCTACCAATAAAAAGTGAATTTTGGGGTAAAGATGTAAATGTGGCAGGTTTGATAACCGCTAAAGACTTGATTAATCAAATAAAGAATAAAAACTGTAAAAATGTAATTATTCCGTCCGTTATGTTAAGACCATACACAACAGAATTTCTTGACGGATTAACGATAAAAGATGTTGAAGAACAAACAAAAACAAAAATTCATGTAATAAAAGACGTATACAGCGTAAAAGAATTATTTAAACTTCTTTTTGATGCTTAGTTTTCTAATAGGTAAAACTTTGATATTCTTTACTTTTTTTATCAAATATAGAAATATTTAGTTGAGGTTTAGTATCTTTAGGTATAAGTGTCATTGCATTAACAGATTCTCCTGGTGTGAGTTCACTTGATAAAATTGTATTTGTATATTTTGTGCTCTCTTTTTTTGTTGTTTTATCTTTTTTATTGCCTACTATTAAAACAATAGGTGTTGCAATAATTCCTACCAGCCATCCTAATCCTAAAGAGAAAACTCCTGCAGGTCCACAAACAGCCCAAAGAATACCTACTGATTTTCCTCCTTTTGTTGAAACCGTTGAATAAGCATTATTTCCGTCAATGCCGTTAACAATTTGTGCATTAACAATATTTATTGTACTTTTTGAGTTATTTGTAATTTCATATGAGTAACCGATGTATTCTTTTTTCAATCTTGATTTTAAAATTTGTTTTTCAGACTTTACAGTTATATCTTCTTGTTTAATAGCAAATACAATATTTTGTGTGCATAATACAGAAAATAAAATCAAAATTGAAATATATTTTTTCATTAATAACTCCTTAACCCGTTTTGCATACGTGCAAAATATTTTTGAATAATAACATTAAAATTGCATATATGCAACAATATGAGTTAATACAATTAGGTGAACGAATTAAAGCTCTTCGGCTGAAAAAAGGGTTGACGATAAGTGCTATGTGTTATAGAAATGCCCTTGAACCTTCTACGATAAGTAGAGTTGAAGCTGGTATTGTTGATGTAAAATATTTGACGCTTGTCAAAATAGCAAAAGCTTTAGAAGTTAAATTAGAGGAATTATTGAATTTCGATAAATTATAACAATGAAAGTTGTTCTGATTTTTCAAAATGTTTTTCAAAAAACTTTTTACGGTGCCATTTTGTAAGACCATATTTATCAACGGCATCTAAATGTGATTTTGTCATATATCCTTTATTTTCAGCCCATAAATATTGCGGATATTCTTTATCTAGTTCTTTCATAAATCTGTCTCGTGAGACTTTTGCTAAAATACTTGCTGCTGCTATTGAAGCTGATTTATAATCCCCCTTAACAATGGTTTCTTGATTATAATTAAAATCAGGAATTTTTTTATTTCCGTCAATTAATATCTTAACATTTTCAGAATTGATTTTTTTTATCACTTCACTGCAACATCTTTTCATTGATAAAAGAGATGTCCTTAAAATATTTAATTGCTCAATCTCTTCAACACTTCCTTGCGAAATGGAATAAACAGAATTTTGTTTGATTACTTCAAAAAGTTCTTCCCTTACTTTTTCCGATAATTGTTTGGAGTCATTTAATTTTTCCAACCGTTTATCATAAGATATAAAACATACAGCTGCCGCAAAAACAGGACCGGCTCCGGGACCTCTCCCCGCTTCATCTGTTCCTATTAAATAATCAAACTCTTGTTTCTTCTCTTTATCAAAATTAAAACGTTTATTCATTTACATCCAAAGTAAGTTTACCTAATCTGCCTGTTCTGAAATCATTTAAAATATTTTGTGCACATCTTTTAGTATCAGCTCTGCCGCCTTGAACTATCCAATTCCTTCTTAATGCTATATTTGCAATATTAACTTCTTCATCCTCTAATTTGTAATAGTTTTTAATTAAATCAGGATAAATTTCGTTAACATTTCTGATGAAAATTTCTGCTACAGCTTCAACGTCGTAAGCATTTTCACCAATAGAATCAACAAAAGCCAATTTATATGCTTTTTGTTGATCTTCTTGTTTTAAAGGGATAATACCCGGAGTGTCAAGTAAATCAACCTTTGGGTTTATCCTAACCCATTGCTGATCACGCGTAACACCCGCTTTTGCACCTGTCTTTGCCTTTGTCTTTTTTATTAATTTGTTTATTATGCTTGATTTTCCTACGTTTGGCATTCCTACAACCATAACTCTGACTGCTCGGGGTAATAATCCCTTCTTTACAAGGGCTATTATCTTTGGTTGTCCCAACTCAATAACTTTATTTAATATTTTTGATAAATCTTTGTTATCAGATGCGCTTGTTGCCAAAACAGGACAGTTTGTTTTTTCCTTTATTGTTTTTAGCCATTTTTGAGTTTGTTCATTATTTGCCAAATCTGATTTATTCATTAAAATTAATCGAGGCTTATCTCTTAAAAGTTTTTCAATATCAGGATAAGTGGAACTTTCAGGTATTCTTGCATCTAAAACTTCAATTACAACATCAACAATATTAACTTGTTCTTTTAATTTTTTTTCTGCTTTCGCAATGTGCCCCGGATACCAATGAATATGTTCCATTTTAACCTCTTATTTAATTTATTCTGATAATATAAAAGCCATACTCAAAGTATAAACAATGACTATGGCTTTTATGTTTTCTATATTCCTAATCTATTTTTTTTCGATTTTTTCTCTAATACGAGTTGCTTTACCAGAGCGTTCTCTTAAGTAATACAACTTAGCACGTTTAACATCACCGCGTCTTACAACAGTGATTTTTTCTACACGTGGAGAATATACAGGGAAAACACGTTCAACGCCTACGCCTTGAAAAATCTTTCTTACTGTAATAGTTTTGCCTATTCCACTTCCTCTTTTCTTAAGAATTGTACCTTCAAAAGCCTGTGTTCTTTCTTTGTTACCTTCAACAATTCTTACAGAAACTCTAACTGTGTCTCCAGGGTTTAATTCCGGTAATTCTTTATCTAAATATTTTTTTCCTAAATTTTCTACTATAGGGTTCATGACTACATTCCTTTGCATTGTATTTATACGTTACTATATAATATTTAAAACATGTTTTTTCTTCAAGCACTTTTTTCAATTTTGCAAGAAATTAATCAACAAACTGTTAACAAATATTAATAAATACTTACTTGTCATTAAAGTTTTGATTTTTTATCGCCGATAACAAAAACATAAGTTATTGGAGAAAAGGCAAAAAATGGGATTAAATGTGGGTTCATTATATGGTGCAAATTCTGCCAGACCTATCATTGATAGTCAAGCACTAGCACGTGTTACTGAACAAATCTTAAATCCGAATAATAATCAAACAGTAGATGTTTCTAAATTAGACTTATCTAAATTTAACAGAGTAAACATTGGTACTGATTTGTATTCCGCAAGAACAAACGGAGAAGTTGCACTCCAAGCTTCAAAAGCTGCTACTGATTTCGGTGTTAATCTAAGTACAACATTCAATGCTAATGTTCAATATTTGAATGCACAAGCTGCACAAAGCTTATTTACTTCTAAAGAGAATAACGGTCAAGCTGCTTTCTCTGTTGAAAATACCCAGAAAGCACCTGAAGATCAAATAGTTTTAGCTTCTTCTCAAGTTTCTGAAACCAAAAATATGAATAAAGATAAAAGAGGTTCTAATCCGTTTTCATTTTACATGCCCGCTGAACAAAAAGCAGAGAAAGAAGAAGCTGATTCAATCTTTACAAATTCTATAAATATTTTTGCCTAATATACATTGTTACTTGTTTTTCCGAGACGAAACGTTGATTTCGTCTTTTTTTTTGTTATATTCTTTAAAATTTTTTATAATAGATTGTTATTAATTTTATATTTATCTATATAATTATCCATATAGTCTAATTCTTTTTTGTATTCTTTAGGAAGATCGTTTTTTGTATACTCATATACGTGAGTCCAAGGGGGAATTATATGATTTCTAACCTCTGGTAAGTTAAAAAATTTTTCATAGTCTTTCTCTGTTTGCTGTGTATAATTTTTAATTTCTTTATTTTGTCTATTTAATTGTTCTTCAATATTTTCTTTCGTAAGTATTCTATAAAAGTCTTTGTCTGCATTTTTTTCATCAAAAAAAACTTTGAAAAATTTTATTCCAAAGATGTAATTTGGATGGTCACCACCATATATATGTAGAAAATTGTCTTGTAAAAGATTGGCTTTTGTATGTTTGTTTATAAATGCACTATCATATATATTACTTGCAATATATGTCATATGTCTTTTTATTCTATTAATTTCATTTGCATATCTTTCATTTGAATTAATAATTTTTAAAACCATTGAATTATATGGAGGAATTAAAATGTAATATTTAATATTTTTTTCTTTTAATAAATTAATTACTTTATCAAAATATAAAAGGTCTTCATTGTTTTCTTTCTCTTGCAATTTATCAAATTTATATGATGGTGTGTTATAAGGATTGAACCAAGTAACAACTTCATTAGTTTTTTCTTTGTATTCGTTTTTGTAAAATAAAGATGTAATTTTATACTTGAGAATATTAAAACTCTCCTTTGAAGCGTCGATAGAAAATAAAGGATAAAGCATGTCTTGTAGTGTTTTTGTGTGATTATAATCCGGAATATCGTTGTTATGAGAGAAAAATGAAGCATAATTAATAACAAGTATAACAATTTCCGTTTCTGGATGGAGTTCTAGATATCTTTTTAATACTTTATAGTAATTCTTTATTTTTAATACTTTATGTTTAAGATAAATACCATTATAAAAGTAATCATTAAGCCTACAAAAGAATAATGTTTCAGCATCAGAACCACCAATTATAACGTTCTTAGTTTTTACATCTTTATAAGCCTCCATATATATATATGGCAAACTGTTGTCTATAAAAGCTTCCGTATTATTCATTTTTCTTGTTTTATTATTAAAAATTTTATATGGATCCATTAGATAGTTAAATGATAAAATAGTAAGGAATATTAGGAAAATAAAGATTAAAAAAAATATATTATTGTAATTATATTTATTTTTTTTATTTATTTTTGACATTTAATACTTCTTTCTTTTTTCATTAAAATACAAAATATATAAAGCTTGTAGTTTTGGTTATACAAAGTACTGCATACATAAAAATTATGGCTAATATAAATGTATAAAATAAATTATTCTTTTTAGAATACAATATTGCTAGCTTACTAGAATTTTTAAAGAAAAAGATTATTATGAATGCTAAAAAGAAAATATATAAATTTATTTGTGCTTTATGTGGAGGCGTTAACATAAAATAGATTGAACCTTTCTCAATAACGAAATGAGTATAAGTTGCATCAATAGACAACATTGACTTTATTATTGTAAAAGCATTTTCAATATTTTTTTCAAATAAGAAAGGAGCTGTGAATAATATAGATAAAAATGTTATAAATACTGCAATATAGTTGGGCATTTTAACATTTATTTTATTCCATAATTTATTTATACATATGTATATACCATGCAATAATCCATATAAAACAGAAACGATGTTAACACCCATCCAAATACCTGAAAGTGTAAACATAATTAATATGTTTCTGAATGTTTTTAAATTTCCGTTTTTATTACCACCTAAAGGTTTATATACATAATCTTTTAAAAAACGAATCAATGTCATATTATATTTCTTCCAAAACTCACTAATATTTTTTGATTGAAATGGGGAGTTAAAGTTCCAAGGCAAACTAATATTAAATAAAGAAGCAGAGCCAAGTGCAATATCACAGTAACCGGAAAAATCAAAATATACTTGTAGTGTTTTTGTAATACTAAGTAACCAACTAATATAGAAATCAGTATAAATTTCGTTAGAAACAATATAGTCAATAAAAGAGGCAAATTCATCTGCAAAAACTGTTTTTTTTAATAATCCAACCGTAATCAAAAATATTCCTATAAAGATATTTTTCTGATTTATTATTCTATTTTTTGGATTATTAAATTGAGGAATTATCTCTTGATGACGAACTATAGGACCAGCTATAAGCTGAGGAAAAAAACATATAAATAATGCATAATCAACTAAATTATATTCTTTTAGTTTTCCATTATAGCAATCAACAATATAAGATATTTGCTGTAATGTATAAAAACTTATACCTATAGGAAAAATTATCTGAAAAGTATCAATGTAACTATGTGAATATGAATTTAATATTTCAACTAGAGAATTAAAATATTTAAAGAAAAAAAGCATAAGAAGATTTCCAATAATTGCAAATATAAGAAAAGGTTTTTTATAGGATTTTTCAATATTAAATTTAAAAACTTTACTAACACAATAATTAAAGAAAATAGAAACAATAATAATATTTACATATTCCCATTTATATGCCCCATAGAAAAAAAGAGACGCTAACAATAAAAAAATTTTAGCCCAAGAATATAGTTTTAATTTATTTAAAAGAAAGTATACTATAAATACTGTTGGAATAAATAAAAATAAGTACTCAATTGAACTAAATGACATATTATTGTTAACTCCTATATTTTGAATATATGGATTTCAAACCTTCAGCATTAAATTATAATATTATAATCAAGACAAATATGTAAATAATTATCTTTTTTAAACTTAAAAAATTTAGTTTGTATATAAAAATATTTTAATAGCTAATTTTATTGTACTTTTATAACTTTTTTCCTTTAATAATACGTATTTTTCCAGAAATAGGATGTTCTGCAAAAGGTCTATCATGTAAGCCTGCAAGTGCCCATAAAATATTTGTATAACCATTTGATGATGGAGCATCATAAGCATATTTATCATTCAAATATATAGCAATTTCTAAAGCTTCTTTATTTGTCTTTGTCCATTCAAGAATTTTTTTTGCCCAGTACATTCTTAAATACCCATGGATTTTCCCTGTTTCTATGAGCTGTTTTTAAGAATAGTTCCATAAATAATCGTGTGTTTTTGCTTCTTCTAATTCTTTTTGAGTATAAAGAAATTCTCTATAATCATTTTCATGTTTTTTTAGTGTTTCTTTTACCCAATTTGGTATACACTCCATAGATTTATAGTTTTTACAGTATAAACAATAGTTATCAGAAAGTTCTTTTCTTATTATTAGTTCTTCAAGGAAACTTTCTTTGTTTTCTATAGAAGTGTTAGATTTTATAACTTCAATTGCTATTCTTTGTGGTGATATAAAACCAAGATTCAGATATTTTGATAAATTTGAAGTTATATCTTTTTGCGGCAAATTTTTATATTCTGAATAGAAATCAAGTCTATTATTTATAAAATTTTCAAGTTCTATATCTGCTTGTGTCTTAAAAGAATTAATTTTAGGGAATTCATTAAGAAAATTATAAATATTAAAATATACTTTTCGCCTAAAAGTTGCAGCATTATATTCTTGTTTAGTCGAAACAAAGCGAGAAGGAATTATGTTATGTGAATCTATTTCAAATATTTTACAATGGATATTTTTTAAATAATCTTTATTATCTATAGGATTAAAATCTATTATTAATAGACCAATTGAAAGATTATTTATGCTATCTGCAATATTAAAATCATATTCTGCTAAACTTTTTTTTAATTCTTTTATTTGATTATTATAAAAAAACTGTTTATTTTTATTTTCAAATTTTTGATATAAATGAATAATTTTTAGTTGTTTATTTAATTTCTCTGCTTTTTGAAGAGCAAAATTAAAAGCAAAGTTATCTTTTAACCTTAATTCTCTTGTCATCAAATAAACAATATCACCGTTTTTAATATGATTTTTATTGTATTGAAAAATACGTTCTTCTTTAACATTTTCTTCTATATCAAATCTTTCAGGTATGTAGTTTAATAATGTATTTTTTTTAACTCTTGGCATAATCTGAAGATTAGCATTTTCAATATTAATTTTTAATCGCTTTATGGATTGTTTTTAAGATTAATTTTCCACTCTTATTTATTTAATATATTAATAATTAATATTTTGTTAATAACTATAAAAAAAATAAAATTATCAAATTCAAGATAATTAAACCTATAAACAGAATATATATTTTATTTTAGTTTTTGATTGTTATTTTTTTGTTAAAAATAAAAGATTTTTGCAAAACAGATAAATAATATAAATGTAGCAAGTAAGAAATCGAAAGGAGATAGATTATGAGATTCTTAGTTAAAAAAACGCCGGACAATTTTATAAGAACAGTGAATGATGAAATTAGTTCATTGTTAAACAGGCACTTTGACAGCTATTTCCCTGAAGCTGCCTATTGGGAAGAAATGGATAAATTATCGATGCCAATAGAAATGGAAGACAAAGGTAAAAATTATGTTGTAAAAGCAGAATTACCTGGTATCAAAAAAGAAGATTTAGATATTGATATCGATAAAAACTACATTTCGATTAATGCTCACAAAAAAGAAGAAAAAAACGAGGAAGAAAAATCTTATAAAAAATCTGAATTCAGATATGGGGAATTTTCAAGAACCGTATATTTCAATGAAGAAATTGATACAGAAAAAACTGAAGCTAAATTAGAAAACGGAATTTTGGAAATAATTCTTCCTAAACGTGCATTAGAAAAAGAATCAAGAAAAAAACTAACAATTAACTAATAACTAATACATACAAAATAGACCGCTTTTATTTAATAAAAGCGGTCTATTTTGTAAATTAACTTTAAAATCAATTTATTTTTTATAGACAATAAGGTTACAAAATGGTAATATATACTTGATTTATCATCAACAACACTCCTTTATAGATTTCTATAAAGGCTTTCTTTTTATGTGTTTTCATCAATAAAAGAATCATTTATTGTTTCTATACCATCAGAGCCTACCGATTGTTCTGCATATTTATCAGCTAACATTGCAACGTTTGTTGTAAATTGGTCATAATCAAAATCTTCAGGATTGTATAGGATTGTTCCTATTTTTTCAGCAAGCATTCGATCTAATTGCATGCCTGTTTCTCCTGTACCTTTATTCCATCCGTAAGCACAATATTCAGCGGTATTCATTTCTTGACCATCAGCGGTTAGGGCATATCTAATAAAATGCAAAGAGTCCTCTTCTAATTTAAAATCAGCTGAATTATCAGCAAGAAGCTCATTTAACTTATTTAATTGAACTTCTTCATTATATTCATCATCAACACCTTTATCACCAACTTTAGAACCATTTGTTGATAAAAACCATTGTTTAAAAGTTTCTCGAATTTCTATTTTTTGACTATCCGAAGCTCCTTTATAAATCTCATAAATATTATCAAGGAGCTCATTCCCTCTTGCTTCAATTTCCTCAAGTTTGCTTGGATCCTCTGCTATAGATTCACCAATTTTTTCATGTTCTGTTTTTAAAACATCTTTATAATTATCATAATTTTCATATATAGAAGTTAAAACAACCATAGTCGCAATAGCTGCCTTATCGGGATTATTGTATAAATTATCATCAGATACACTATTTGCCTCGATACCATGACTTTTTAGTATATCTTTTTGTTCATCAGTTAATTTATCACTATTTAAAAAATCATAGATTTTCATTTGGGTTAGTCCAGAGGAAGCAGAAGCACCACCGCGCCATACATCAAATTTTTTAGCTATACCTCTGAAAAATTTACCTATTCCTGTATTTTCTGAGTCATATCCGGTTTCTTCTCCCATACCTGTTTCTTGGCTTGCAAGAGCTAATGCTATGCAAGCAAGACTGTCATATTGTTCAGATGTAAGACCTAATTCTTCACATAGACTATCCTTATTTTCTTTTAATCCGGATAAGAACTTCTCGCCTTCTTCTGAATTATTAAGCGATACTTCTTTAAATGTTTCACTAAATGTGGATCTATCCTTCTCAACCTTTTCAGTTGTATATAAAATACTTATATCTTCTAAATCAATATCATCTTTTTCGTATTTTGTTTTTATTTCATTCGGATTAAAATTACTACCTTTAATTGGACAATTATTAATTTCCACAACTATATTTCCTTCTTTACTACTTTTTATTCTTAATCGGCATTGAAGCAAAAAACTTTAATCAAAATTAAAAAAATTAAGAACTCCAAAAATAATTGACTTAAAAGAAAATAATCTTTATCATTTATATATATAAAGTTGTAAAATTATGAGTTTTTCATTTGTTCATATTTCTGATATTCACCTAGGACGACCTTTTTCAGGCTTGTCGAAATTTGCATATGACGAAAAAATTAACAACCTATATAAAACAGCTGTAGAAAAAGCTTTTTACAATGCAATAGAGTACGCGATTATAAAAAATGTCGATTTTGTTTTCATTGCAGGTGATACTTTTGATTCAGACGAACAAGATTTTTCATCAAAATTAACTTTAAAAGAAGGATTAAAAAAACTTGCTGATGCTGATATTGATGTATATTTAATATGTGGCAATCACGATTGTGTTAATTCTTATAACAAAAATACTTTTAATTATGATATTGACTCTAAAATAAAAATTATTGGTCTAAACACTCCAAAATATTTAGATATCGATTTATACAATAAAATTGGAGAGAAAGTTGCTTGTTTGCATTCATTAAGTTTTTCTGATGAGAAAATGAATGAAAATCCTTTAAATTATTTTAGCAAAGTCACAGATAACAATACTTTTAACATTGGTCTTTTACATTGTGATTTGAATGCAGACGCAATAAGTCCATATGCACCTTGTAATATTAATGAATTAAAAAGTTTTGGTTATGACTACTGGGCTTTAGGACATATTCATGTTCCTTCTTTAAATGATGATATTATTCAATATGCAGGTACTATTCAAGGAAGAAATACTAAAGAAACAGGTCCGCATGGAATAAGATATATAAAAGTAGAGAATAATAAAATAACTAAAAATAGTTTTATTTCTGTGGACATAATCCGATTTGAAGATGTAAATATTGATATTTCCGGTATTAATGATACTACTGATGCTTTAGCAAAAATTGAAGAAGAATTATATAAGATAACAAATCAAGATAAAAATTCTTGTGAGTTATTTCTTATAAGGCTAAATCTAACCGGATGTACAAAATTTTATTCTGAATTAAATGATGAAATTTTTAGTGTTATTGCAGATAAGATAAGAACTAACTCATACAATAGAATATATATTTCTCAAATAATTAATGGAACAATACCAAATATAGATGAAAATATTTTGAAGGACGATGAGGGTATTGTCGGCAAAGTATATAATACGGCTATAGATCAGGACATTATTCAAAAATTATATTCAGAAACAGAAAGGAAATATAAAAATCTTATAGATTCTTGTAATTTTGCGCAGCAAGATTATAATTCGTTTACTCAAAATATATTGAAAAAATCAAAAGAAGAATGTATGAACCTATGCAGCTTTTTATTTGAATCCGAAAGCAAAGAGGATTAGTCTATGGGCAAATTAATAATAGAAAATATAATAATAGAAAAAAGCGATAAAGATATCAAAACCGGTATTAACTACAACTTTTCAGAAGGACTAAATTTAATTTGCGGAAATAATGAAGCAGGCAAGAGTTCTTTAATGAAATTTATTAAAGAAGGCTTTTTTAGAGTAAAAGGTATTGATACAGGAAAAATTTATTTCAGTATTATTGATAATGAAAATCATTCAAAATATAGAACAGATATAAAGGATCATCGTTCACAAGATCAAAGGTGTAAATTATTTGATGAAAATAATTCGGAGATAAATTACGGCTTTATTGAAAAAACAATAAATCAAAGATATTTTGAACAAGGTTTTACAATTAATTTGGATGATTTAATGAACATCCAAAATAAAGACACTGCAACTTTGATTGATATTATAAAAGATCCGTCAGGTGAAAAATTATCTGATTATTTAGAAAAAGTGAAGTCAGAAACTAAAAGAATATTGGGAGATAATGGCAGATTAACAAAAGAAACAAATTCTATACTTGATAAAATCTCGCTAATAGATTCCAAAATAAAAGAACTTTCAAATAAGGAATCATTATATAATGACGCTGTTCAATCAATAAAAGTATCAAATGAAAAACTTGATGAAATATTTAAATATGAAGAATATCTAAACCTTTCTATCAAAGCGGAAGAATTAAAAAAACAGTTAAATACTGCACAAGAAGAATATAACAGTTTGTATTTAAACTTTAATGAAAAATTTTTTAAAGATAGAGAAACTTATATTTCTATTCTGCATAATACAGGGAAATATGAATCTAATTTAAGTATTCTTGCAAAGCAAAAGGAAAAACTAGATGCTTTAATGTCCAAAATAAACTTAAATATGAATTGTTTAAATTCCAATTTTGCAATAAATATAAATGAATCAGATGTAGTTAATTTTGCTCTGGATTATTCAAAAATTAAACAAATCAAAGATCTTATATCAAGTAAAGCAGCTTTAGATAATGAATTGATAGTACTAAATGCCAATAAAGAAAACCTTGAAGAAAATATCCTTAAATTAAAACATTATATTAATCCGTTAAAAGATAAAATACTTAAAAAAGAAGAATTCGAAAGATTAAACGGATTATATAAGTTTATTGATGAGAAATTAAAGCAATACAATTTTTTATTGTCAAAAATAAATAATGCAGAGAAAAATACTAAAATTAATGCAAGTGGTATTAATGCAAATAGAAATTTATTAATATTATTTTCAGTATTATTTATTATGACAGTTCTAAGTGCAGTTATAAGTTTTTACCAAAAGGTTCCTATTGCAGGAATTTTTGCAGTTATGATGGCAGTTATATCAGCATCAGGATTTGCCACTTTAAAAATTGCAAGTTATAAAGACAGGCAGGATGATGAAATTAATAAAGATGAAGAAGAAAAAAATAATTTATTAAATTTATTAAAAGAAAAGATTAAAGACTATTATAATGAAATTGATAATGTAGAAAGCTCATATCTTCCTTTAAAAATAGACAGTATAAAACAAGAAATTGGGACAAAAATCCAAAGTCATATAAATATGGAAGAAATAATTGTTAAAAGTCAATCAGAATTTGAATATAATAGTGAAAAAGCAGAAAAATTAGAAGAAAAATTAAATCAGTTGAAAATCAAAATTGATGAAATAGAAAATCAAATAAAAAATCTTATACAATCTGAAGAAAATAATTTTAAAATAGACGAAAAAATATATACTGAAGTTATAGATATAATAAAAGTACTAAAAGAAGATATCAAAGAAAAGAATATAATTAATAAAGAAATAGAAGAAATATCAAATGAAAATAATAAAATATTGAGTGTATTTAAATCATTTATTCTTAATAACGAAATAAATATTTCATTAAGTGAAAAATATGAAGATAATATTGGAAAAATAAAAGCAGAAAATGAAAAAAATTCGGGAATAAAAAATCAACTTGATATTTTATTATCTGAAATTCAAAGTCTGCAAGAAAAATTGAATAAACTTGATGAGGAAAAGAAACAATTCAATATTCCGGATACATATAAATATAATACAGATGTTGCACCAATACTGGAAGAATTGCTGGATAATAAAAAAGAAATCCTAAATAAAAAGAAAGAAGCAGAATTTAAGAAACGAGAGCTTGAAAGTTTTGAAGGATTAAACGATTTAAAAATTCAAAAAAATATATATTTAGATGAATATCGAAAAAAAATTGAAGAACTTATAAAAAATAAAATGGTAATTGCTTTAATAGAAAAAGCTAAAAATAGTTTTAATGAAACTCAACCCGATTTAAAAAATGCTCAAAAGTATCTTTCAATACTAACAGATGGCAAATATTCCAAAATCAATTTAGATATGATGGAAATTCAAAATGAGGAAGGTACAATTGCAAAGAAATGGCAGGATTTATCACGAGGAACAAAAGAACAATTATATTTAGCTTTAAGACTCGGCTATGCATCAAATTATTCAAAAGATAAAATAACTTTAAAGTCAAACGGTAAAGTTGATTTACCGTTAATTATAGATGATGCCTTTGTAAATTTTGACTTTACAAGAACTAGAAATGCAATTAAATGTCTTGAAGAATTCTCAAAGACAAATCAAGTTTTATTTTTTAGCTGCCATACAGACTTAATGAAAAAGCATTTTGAATCACTGGGCTCAGAATTTAATATTATAAACCTGTAAATATAATTTCGTTTGAACTATACTTAAGTTATGAGTTTTTATGATGAAGAAATAAAAAAACTTGTAGAAAAAGATAATTTCAGACAAGTTCATAATATTGAATATAAAACGGGTAAATATTTATCTATAGACGGGAGAAATTTGCTTAATTTTTCTTCCAACGATTATTTAAATATTAGTACCGATAGAGATTTACTTAATGAATTTATTGAAAAATATAAAAATCACGAAGAATTTATATTATCTTCAACCTCATCAAGATTACTAACCGGAACATCAACAGTATACAAAAAATTAGAAAATAATCTTGCAAAAATATTTAATAAAGAAGCTTGTCTTATATTTAATACAGGCTACCAATGCAATTTAGGAGTTGTATCATCATTAGTAAATAGAGATGACGTAATCTTTTCTGATAAACTAAATCACGCAAGTATAATTGATGGAATGAGATTGTCCTCGACAGAATTTTTCAGATACAAACACTTTGACTACAATAACTTAGAAGAACTTTTAATAAAACACAGAAATGAATATAAAAAAGCAATAATAATATCAGAATCTGTCTTTAGTATGGATGGCGATATTGCAGATATAAAAAAACTGATAGAACTTAAGAAGAAATATAATTGTCTGTTAATGATAGATGAAGCACATGCTTTTGGGATATATGGTAAAAATCTGGCAGGAATTGCTGATAGAGATAACCTTCTAAATGATGTAGATATAATTACGGCAACTTTGGGTAAATCATTTGCATCAATGGGGGCATTTTGTGTTTCAAATAGAACAATAATTGATTACTTAATAAACAAAGCAAATTCATTTATATTTTCAACAGCTATTCCACCTGTAAATATAATGTGGTCAAATTTCTTAATTGAGGAGAAGTTCAATACAGTAAGACAAAAAGCAGAAAAATTAAATACTCTTATAAAAGAAGCACACAATTATATAAAAGACAATGGTGAAACACAGATAGTACCTGTCATTATAGGTGAAAATAACAAAACAGTTAAAATAGCGGAACAATTAAGGGCAAAAGGCTTTTATGTATTACCTGTAAGACCACCGACAGTACCGGTAAATACATCACGTTTAAGATTATCTTTAACAGCTGATATTACTTTTGATGAATTTAAAACTGTAATTGATACGGTAAAAGAGGTTTTATAATGCAATGTAAATGGTTAAATAAAGAAAATAATAAAAATCTTATTGTATTTTTTAACGGTTGGGGAATGGATGAGAAAATCGTTTCTGATTTATGTGCACAAAATTATGATATATTAACACTTTTTGATTATAGAACTATAGAAACACCTGATTTTGATTTTTCTAATTATGAAAAGAAATACTTAATAGCTTGGTCAATGGGCGTATTTGTTTGTAATTATTTCTATGAACAATATAAAAATTTTAACAGATATATTGCAATCAATGGAACATTAAAACCAATAGATGATAATTACGGGATTCCCAAAAACATATATGATTTGACAGTTGCTAATTTTAACGAAATGTCTTGCTCTAAATTTATGAGGAAAATTTCTGCAACAAAAAATCTACAAGAATATACTTCTCGCTCACTTAACGAACTAAAAGAAGAATTAATCGCGATAAGAGATTTAAAAGTAAATAACTTTCTACCATTCGATACTGCTTTTTTATCAACAAAAGACAGAATATTTCCGTTTAAAAATATGTTGAACTTTTGGGAAGAAAGAAATATAAAAATTAAAGAAATAGAAAATTCGCACTATATTTTTGATTCCTACAAAAATTGGAGTGATTTTATATGATTGATAAATCACTCGTAAAGAAAAGATTTAAAAAGAGTTTAAAAACATATGATGAAAATGCCATAGTACAAAAAAAAATGGCGAAAGAATTAATAAATTTACTTCCAAAGAAAGAATATAATAAAATTTTTGAAATTGGCTGTGCAACAGGAATACTAACAAAAGAAATAGCAGACAAACTCATATTTTCAGAACTGTATTTGAATGATATCGTTGAGGAATCAAAAAAATACGTACAAGAAATATATAAAGAATGCAACTTTATTGCAGGAGATATTGAAAATATCAACCTAAATAAAAAATATAATTTGATTATTTCTAACGCCTGCCTGCAATGGTGTTCAAACATAGAAGATACTTTGTCGAAATTAATAAATGCTTTAGATGATGATGGCATTTTGGCAATTTCTATTTTTGGAGAAGATAATCTAAAAGAAATTAAATCCATATTTAATATTGGAAACGAAATATCATCTATATCATCAATGGAAAACTTTCTAAATACACAAAAAATTATTATAAAAAAAGAAGATAAAATTAAAATTGATTTTGAAACACCAATGGAAGTTTTAAAACATTTAAAATATACCGGAACAAACGCAATAAAAGAAATTAAATTAACAAAAACAAAACTAAAAGATTTTGAACAAAAATATAAAGAAAACTATACACAGAACAATAAAGTATATCTAACTTATAATCCTATCTATATAATATGTACAAAGGGATAAATTGTAGTTTATACAGGCACTTGTTATGTCAGTATGTATTTAGTATCATAAACAATGATAACAACTAAGGAGATAGTTATGATAGCCCAAACATTAGAACAAGAATTATATAATTCAGTTGAAAAAAATACTCCTGAATACATTAAGAACAATAAATATATAGATATAAAAAACAAAGATGAAATGGTATTTGTATTGAAGAAAGAACATTTAAAGCCATATGATGCAAATACAAATCCAGAAGGTTTAAATTTAGATAACTGGCTGAAAAATTATGAAAAAGAAGCCGCTGTTTCAACCGCAGGAATTAGAGGTCCACAGAATATCTTATACCCATATGATGTTCGTTTCCCAATAAATATAATGGGTATAATGCTTGCTACATATGCAAAAGCATTAGTTGCGAAAGAGAAGTACAAAGGTAAGAAACTTATTAAACTTGCAGGAAGAGAAGTAAGATATAATTCCGATAAATTTTTAGATTTAATAGCAAGAGTACAAGCCGCACAAGGAATAGAGACTCTTACAACATATGAAAGAAAAACAATGCCGATATGGCTTGCATCATTTTTATGCTTTAAACTTGATTTGTTAGGCGGTGAATATATAACTTCAAGCCACGGCATAAGTGTTAAGAATGCAACGAAAGATTTAAACTCTCAAGGCAGCCAATATTTACCAGAAGAATCAATGGAATTTGTAGATAAAATAAAAGAAATATTTGCCATTGTAGAGAAAGACTGCAAATACGAAATTAGAATTGCAAAATCTGATGACGAATTAATCAATGAATCCTTTATGAAAACAATCAATAATGGTATTGATTTATATAAAGAATATTTAGAAAAAGGTGTAGCAAATAAAGAAAATCTTGATTTAATAAAAGGAATCAAAAATAAAATTATTATAGAAAATGTAGGAGGCAGTGCATATAATACTCTAAGTAAAATATTAACTGCATTCAATATTACAGAAAAATTTGATTGGATGAATATAGAAGAAGATCCATTCTTCCATGGAATAGGTAAATATGATACAGATCCAAAAGGCAATAAATGTTTTTACGATTATTCTGTTGATGCAACAGTACTTGGTAAAAAACAAGACGGAAGTTCATATTTCCCTGTTATTGATACATTAAACTATGATAAAAAATTAAAAGAATATCCGATAGGAACAGTAGTTTTAATTACAGACCCGGATCATGACAGGTTAACCGTATGTCAAATAGAAGACAAAAAATCAATAGATTTTCTTGATAAGACAGGTATAAGTTATTCTGAGCTTGATAATGACAGAATATTATGCATATATACAGCAAATCAATCTTTCTTATTGATTATGGATTTCTGGGCAAAACAATTAAAAGCTTCAGGACAATGGAATAATCATCCGAGATTTATGATAAAAACAACAGCAAGTGCAAAATCTTGGGATGAGTGGGCTAAATATAACAATATAAAAGTTGTAAATGTGCCAGTTGGCTTTAAAGAAATCGCAAATATTATGAAAAAAGTTGAAATGCAGTTACTCAATAATCCTGAAAAAGATGTAATTGTGACTGACGTATTCGGCTATGAAGTAAATCTTGGTAAAAATCCAAGAATGATATTTGGCGGAGAAGAATCCGGCGGAATGATTATAGGAAGCGAAGAGTTAATAAAATCAAAAGCCGGCAGAATTGCAATAGCAATGAGAGAAAAAAGTGCTTCAGAAGCAATTATAGTTGCTTCCGCTCTGGCTGCAAAACTTGAAGCTGAAGGTAAAACTTTATCGGTTGCATTGGATGAAATATTCAAGTCAAACGAGATTATAGCAAAATATGATATGAGAGAAGATATCGCTTACTATAATGAATCAGAACCTGATATTGTAAAACTTACGCAAGCAAAAAAAGACGGCGAAGCATTAAGAACTAAAAATGATTTATTCTATCTAACAATGGCACTTGCAGAGTTTGAGGGAAAAATCACTTTAGATAATGTAAAATCAATTTTAAAATCAACATTCCCAACTTTAAATTTTGATAACTTAATTGATATAAAATTCGTAGGAGATGGTACATTCTTGAAATTTACAGATAAATTTATAGAAATTCGTCCGTCAGGAACTGATGCTAAAACAAAAGCATACGGTGCAGGAAGTAACAAAGATGATATATCAAAATTTGCAAAGATTTTAGGAAACTATTCAGGCGATTTGAACGAAAAATATCTTGCCTTAATTTCCAAAGATTATTACAATAATGCTAAAGATAAATCAATGGAAGAATATCTTAAGTTCACAAACAAAGATGCTGATACAAGAATATTTGAAGTTCCAAATTATAAAGAAACAATAGGTATATAAGAGGTAGATAAAATGGCAGAAGAAGCAAAAATATTAGCAACAATTCCAAGAAACGCAACTGAACAATTACAAATAAGTATTAATTCTTATAAAGACAAAAAATATTTAGATTTAAGAATTTATTACACAACAGATGACGGTGCATCTTGGCTTCCAACAAAAAAAGGTGTAACTGTATCTCCGGATAATTTGATGTTGTTAAAAGATGCATTAGAAGAAGCAATGCAAGAATTAGCTTCTGAATTGGAAGAATAAGCTCAAAACAACAATTGATTATGTTTATTCCAATATAAGCAAACATAATTTGATATGATTTGACTTATATTGGAATTTTTTATTATAAAATTCAAAAAAGACCTGCTTATTATTTGAAATTCATAAAAAAGCAGATAAAATAAAGTTATGCAAGAAGCAGAAAAAGAAAATTATAAATATGCACTTTGCCTTGTAGATGTTATAAATCTTGGTACAAGGACATTTTCATATTTAATTCCCGAAAATTTGAAAGCGGACATTAAAGTAGGACAAGCCGTATTAGTTCCCTTTGGATACAGGAAACAAAATATTGTTGCATTTGTCACAGGATTTTCTTCATATTTAGAAGAAGGAATAAAAGCAAAAGAAATTATAAAAGTTATAGATAAAAGAAGCGTATTTTCACTTGATTATCTTAAACTTTTAGATTGGATTGCGAACTATTATTGTTGTGAT
>CALUSI010000014.1 GCA_944323395.1 Candidatus Gastranaerophilales bacterium | reverse complement strand
ACAATTATGGAAGATAAAGAAAATTTAATAAAAAATATTTTATATAAAAAATATCCTTATTATGCATCGTTTCCAAGTAACAGTTCTGGTATATTCCTATTTGGATTTATCCCCATTATAAAGAAAGTAAAAATTGGAAATAGGATTAAATATTTACTTTTTGGAAAAATTCCCATATTTAAAATTGTTATATAGTTACATAATATATAAAAATTTGTTTACGTAAAAATTGGATATTTAATAATATGAAAAGAATTGCAATATTTGCTCATTACTCAACAGATAATAAAATTGATGACTATGTCATTTTTTATTTAAAAGAATTAAAAAAAGTTGCAGAAAGTATTATTTTTGTTTCTGACACAAACATAGAAGAAGAAGAACTAGATAAAATAAAAGAATATACAATAAAATCAATAGCAAAAAAACACGGGGAATACGATTTTGGCTCGTATAAAATAGGATATCTATATGCACTTAATAATAAATTATTATCAGAATATGAAGAATTAATATTTGCGAATGACTCTTGCTATGCACCTTTATTTCCATTTACAGATATGTTTAATGAAATGTCTAATAAAAAATTAGATTTTTGGGGAGCCTCACAAAATGGATGGAGAAATAAATATAGTAACATTCCTCCGCATATACAAAGTTTTTTTATTGTTTTCAAAAGAAATGTTTTTCTTTCAGATTATTTTGAAAAATTTATATCATCAATAAAAAAAGAAGAATCAAAATACAAACTTATATTAAAATATGAAATTGGATTAACTACATTTTTAGAAGGACATAAATTATCTTGGGATGTATATTCAAAAATAAGTAAAGAAAATGAATCTGCATTCTTACTAAAATATAAGAAAATTATTTTAGAAGAGCATTTTCCATTTTTAAAAAGAAGTATTGTCCTATTAAGACAACAAGAAATAAATTACCCAATAATGCTAAAAAAATTTATAAATAAAAATACAAAATATAATTATCAATTAATAAAAAAAGACAAAATAAAAAACTCCAATAAATTTAATATATTTAACTTTTTTACATTTATAAGAAAAAGAATATTAAAATTTCATTCTTCAGAAAATAGAATTTATATACTAGGTAAATGGTATTATTTAAAATGATAATAAAAAAGTTACAAATTGAAAAATTATTAGTATAAAAAGAGAAAGATTATGATAAACTTCAATGTCCCAACACATACGCAGAAAACTACAGAATACATTTTAGATGTGTTTAAAGAAAAGCACGCTTCTGGAGATGGCAAATATACAAAACTCTGCAACCAATGGTTCAAACAAAACTATAGTTTAAAGCAGGCTTTACTTGTTCACTCTGGTACTGCAGCGTTAGAGATGGCTGCTGTACTATCTGATTTAGATGCAGGTGATGAAGTAATTATGCCTTCTTATACATTCTGTTCTACTGCAAATGCTTTTCTACTAGCTGGTGCTACACCTGTCTTTATTGATATCCGCCCTGATACATTAAATATTGATGAAACATTAATAGAACAAGCCATTACAAAAAAAACAAAAGCAATTGTTCCTGTTCACTATGCAGGAGTTGCTTGTGAAATGGATAAAATATTAGAAATTGCCAAAAAATATAATTTATTGGTAATTGAAGATGCAGCACAAGCATTTGACAGTAAATATAAAGGAAAAAGATTAGGAACCATAGGTGATATGGGGTGTTTTAGTTTTCATGAGACCAAAAATATTATGTCAGGTGAAGGTGGTCTTTTTGTAACTAATAATGAAAAATTCATAGAAAGAGCTGAAATTATAAGAGAAAAAGGTACAAACAGAAGTAAATTTTTTAGAGGTCAGGTAGATAAATATACTTGGGTTGATAAAGGTTCTTCTTACCTCCCTAGTGATGTTATCGCTGCATATTTATATTCTATTCTTGAAATTGAACAAGATATTCAAGAAAAAAGAAAATATGTATGGAATTTATACAACAATGCATTTGAAAATTTAGAAAAAGAAGGAAAAGTAAGGCGTCCTATTATTCCGGAATATTGCACAAATAACGCACATATGTTTTATCTTTTATTTAATGACCTAAAGACAAGAACCAATTTCATTTCATACTTAAAAGAAAATAACATCTATGCTCCTTTCCATTATATTCCACTCCATAGTTCTCCCGCCGGTAAAAAATATTGTAAAACAGGATCAAAAATGAATATAACAAATAACATTTCTGATACATTAGTTAGACTACCGCTATATTATGATATAAGGAAAGAAGACATTAACAAAATTATATCTACTGTTCTGGACTTTTGGAGACATTAATGAAAATTTTTAGATGGGAAAATAATAAATTAAAATTCTTCAATATTACTTTATTTAAAATTTCAAAGAATAAAAAAGGTGTTGGAATTTATATATTAGGAATTTGTACTTGGCTAATAAAAAACAATATTACAAGATTAGCAGAAAGAATCAATAATAATTCAGATTTTGATATGAAAAATTTTGATGATGATATTTCTAAGTTAATAACAACACCAACAACTAAATTAAGTGGTTTTTCAGAGAATAAAATAGCTTATCTAGCAACAGAATTATATGAAACAGGCGGACATACAAAGTGTATAAAGTCATTAATAAAATCAATGGCAAATGATTATAATCAATGCTTATTTATTACAAGATTAGATATTACTAATAATAATGCAAAAAAGGAAATAAAAGCCATTGAAAAATTTTCAAAAATAGATGGAGCAAATGAAAATTATTTATTTTTTAATAAACAAGTTTTTCTTTTATACAATAAAATAGTTAATTTTGGAGCAAAAACATTATTTGTTTTTATTCACCCTGATGACATAACAGCAACGGCGGTTATATCATTAATTAAAAAAACTACAAACATAAAAATAATATTTTTCAATCACGCATCACATTACCCATGTTTAGGAATGACTTTTTCAGACTTGATTTTAGAAGGAATGCCCTCTACATTAAAAATAACAAATGAAAAAAGACACTTATATAATACTAAAATTATCGGATTACAATCATTAGAAGAAGGCGAAACAAAATATTATTCTAAAGAAGAATTAACTAAAGTAAGAGAAGATTTTCGGATTAGAGAAAATGAATTGATGACTATATCAGGAGGTGATATATATAAATTTTTTGAAGAAAGCTCATCAGAATACTTTGAAATGATAAAAGAACTCTTACAAAATAAACAAAATTTAAAACATATTATTATGATAAATCTAGATAAAAGACATGAACAAATCATAGACAATATATTTTCAGACTCAGAAGAAGAAAGAAAAAGACTAATAATAACACCTTTATCAAAGGATTACGAAAAATTTTTCCAAGCAGCAGATTTATACATTGATAGCTTCCCAGTATCAAGTGCGCTAACTCAAATAGATTTAATGAGGTTAAAGGTAGCAAGCATAGTAAAAATAAACAAAGAAAAACCTGAATGGTCTTTTCATGAATATATGCCGCCTAATTATCCGTATATGTTTGAATCTGTTGAAGATTTTAAAAACGGAATTATAGATTTACTTGATAATCCACAAAAACGTGAAGCTTTAATAAATGAAAATTATAATTATTGGTTAAATACTTATGAAAGTAATTGTGTAAAACAGAAATATATCAAATATATGAATGAAATTCTTGATGATATTAAACTCGAAAATTTTCTAAATGTTGATTATGAATTGCAAATGGAGACAAGAAACTGGAGAAATTCGAAAAACGTTGCAAAATACTTTAAAATTCCTTATATAGAAGAAAATGTTCATAAACAATGGTTAGAAAGCCTTAAAGAAACTTATCCTCGTAATATAGCATTTATGATATCTGATAATAATGAATATATAGGAGTAACTTATTTCCATTCCATAAATTACAAAAGTAAAGAAGCAGATTGGGGAATATATATTTACAATGAAAACAAAAGAGGACAAGGAATTGGAGAAAAAGCACTAAGATTATCAATAGAATATGCAATACAAGATTTACATTTAAAAAAAATTTATTTAGATGTACTAAAACAAAATAAACGAGCAATTAATTTATATGAAAAAATAGGGTTTAAACCAACAAATGAAAAAGATGATACTTTTTTCAGATATCAATTAGAAATCTTGGAGTAAACAATGAATAGGCTGGGCATTTGTGTATTTTTTGATTCAGAAGGAATTGTAGATAATTATATTTGTTACTTTCTGGAACAACTAATGCCGTTTCTAAATGAACTGCTAGTTGTTGTAAATGGAAAAATAACAGAAGATAGTAAATTAAAATTAAATAAATTCACGCCCAATATACAAATAAGAGAAAATACAGGACTGGATGCATATGCATATAAATATGGACTAGAAAATATAGGATGGAATAAGTTAAAAGAATATGATGAAGTATTACTTTTTAACACTACTTGTTTTGCACCAATATATCCATTTAATGAAATGTTTGAAAAAATAGATAAAAAAGAATGTGATTTTTGGGGACTATATCATTGGAAAGCTCCTGAAAATAGCGGTTGGGTTAAAGGTTATCATATTCCAAGCTTCTTTTTTGCATATAGAAATTCTTTATTAAAAAGCAATGTATTAAAAGAATATTATGATACAATGCCTAATATTCAAACTTATAAAGATGCCGTTTTATATCATGAACAAAGACAAACTCCATTTTTTATAAAAAATGGATTTAAATATGCAGTATGTTTTGATTTAGATAAATATGCAACTGATACTGAATATTGGCCACAAACAAAGGAAACAGATATATGCAAATTTGAAAAGTTTCCATTTCTTAAACGAAGATCTTTATTTTTTATAAATAATACAATAAATTTACAACGCTGTGAAAAAATTATAAATTTTTTAAGAAATACTCAATATGACATTAATCTAATAATAGAAAATATTGAAAGAACTCAAAAAAATAATAACTTTAAATTTATACGAAAAAAAATACTTTGTTTATATAAAATTTTTATATATTCACTTCTTTTTTCAAGAGAAAAGATACTAAAATACAAAAAAAATTACAGAGAAACAATTCTAAAAAGAAGATATATTAACTTATTGAAAAGCAAAGATTAAAAAATTTTTTAAACTCAAAAGGAATATAATTAATATATTCCTTTTGAGTTCATTATTTTCATTATTTTGCGGATATTGTATCCTTATTTTTTTTTATAACTTTATATCTTGATTTATAGTCTTTGTATCTGTTTTTGAATTCCATATCCTCATCTCTATTTCTATGATTATATTCGTGTTTATTCAAAGTAATATCGTGCAACTGAATTACCCCTGTAGCAATATTTCCACAATGGGCGGCTATTCTTCTCAAGTCATTTAACAAATCAGAGAACATAAAGCTTTTTTCAGCACTGCATTGACCGTTTTGTAATCTTTGAATATGATTATTTTTAGCTCTTTTAACACCCTTCTTGATAACAGCCTCTAAAGGTTCAATTTTTTGAGCGAGTTCTAAATCATCTGTTTTATAGCAATCCAATGTCATATCATAAATTTCAGATACTGCTCCTACTATTGTTTTTATTTCTTCAACAGCTTCATCTGAAAATTTATTATCTGAATCATTCAGTTTTTCAGCATATTTTAAAATATTTGTAGCATGATCGCCTATTCTTTCAAAGTCTCCTATTGCAAGCATAACTTGTGAAATTTTATTATTATCTGCTTCAGTTAATTCTCTTCCAGATAATTTTAATAAGTATGAATTAAGATAATCTTCAAATGTATCAATAGTTGATTCGTTTTCTTGTATTTCATCAACTTTCTTCTTATGGAAACTTTTTAACATCTTTGTTGAAGTTATATAGTTGTATCTTACTATTTCAGCCATTTCTACCGTTTTTACGAAACATTCAGATATAGCAAGAGTTGGTGTATTTAATAATCTTTCGTCTAAGAAAATTTTCTTCTCTGCTTCTTTCTTTGTATCAGGTACAAATTTAATTGCCAGATTTTCTATAGTCTTAATAAAATTGAATAGCATTATAGCTGTTAATATATTGTACGTTGAATGTACAATGGCAATTCCTACAGGATTTATATCCATATCAACAAAAGCGAACTTAAAAATAGCATTTGCGAGATAGAATAAAGGTAATAATATAATAGCGCCAATTGAGTTAAATATTACATGAACGGCAGCAACTCTTTTAGCATTTGTGCTAACACCAATACTTGCAAGAACCGCAGAAATACAAGTTCCCAAGTTTTGACCTAAAATTATTGGAATAGCAGCTCCCCAAGTTACACCTCCAACCATAGACAAGGCTTGCAGAATACCAACCGAAGCAGATGAACTTTGAATAATAACTGTTATAACAAGTCCGACAATAAATCCTAAAAATGGATTTGTAAAAGCAATCATCGCATTTCTAAAGTCCTCATTCTGTGATAACGGAGCCATAGAACTTGACATTAATCCCATACCGAACATCAATATGGCAAATCCAACCATTACAGAACCTACACTTTTATTTTTATTGCTTTTTGCAGCCATAATCATACATACACCTATAAATGCAAGTAATGGCGTAAATGATTCAGGTTTCATTAGTTTTAGTATAAAAGAAGCACCTTCTTGGATACCACTTAAACTTAATATCCAAGCGGTAATTGTTGTTCCAATGTTAGTACCGATAATAACACTTATTGTCTGAGATAAATCCATCAAACCTGAGTTTACAAGACCAATTAACATAACAGTAGTTGCTGATGATGATTGAATAACCGCCGTTATTCCGGCACCAAGCAATAAACCTTTTATTGGGCTTGAGGTCATCTTTTTTAATAATTTTTCCAGTTTACCTCCGGCTATTTTTTCAAGTCCTGATGACATAATAGATATACCATAGAGGAAAAAAGCTAATCCCCCAATCAACGTCAAAATCGAAAATAAATCCATACTAATCTCTTTCTATTTACAGGGATTTACCAACTAGTATTAATATATAAGAAAGAATATTAATTTTATAGTTTTTATAACAATTTTGATACATATAATATATTTAGAAAAATAAAAACAGAAAATTATTATAATTTCCTGTAAAAAAAGTGTTTTATTACGATATAGTCTAAGAATATTATAAAATTTACAACTTGTATATAACCCAAGTGGCTAATAAGATTTATATTTAGTATTATTTTTAATTTTTTGAAAATAATGAAACATGCTATAATTTAATAATATTAATTATAAACAGGTATTTTTATGAATGATATAAAACCAGTTATAAATCCAAATACCAAACAAATTGAATGTATAAATACAATCAACGGTCCGGTAATGGTGCTGGCAGGGCCAGGTACAGGAAAGACTTTTACCATTATTCAAAGAATTAGACATATGTTGCAAATCGGTATCACACCGTCTTCAATATTATGTCTGACATATTCCGAAGCTGCTGCTAATGAAATGAAAGCAAGATTAGTTAAAGAAATTGGGACAATTGCTTCAGCAGTAACTATAAATACATATCATGCATTTTGTAATGATGTTATAAAACAATATCCTAATGAGTTTGAACTTCTTGATGGTGTAACTTTGATTGATGAAATAACAAAGCAATCAATCATGAAAGAAACAATTGAAGAAGTAAAACCTGAAGTATACAGAACCAAGTGGGGAGATGCATATTATTTTATCCCTGAACTTTTAAAAGCGGTTGATGAAATTAAATCAAATCAAGTAACAAAGGAAGAATATTTTAACACATTGAAAACACATCCTGCTTGGCAAGGAAAAATGAATGAATTAATTGCTGAATATACTGAACGTGAGAAAAAAGGTAAGCTTGTAAAAACATTTTTAAACAATTTTGAATCTCACAGAAAGAAAATAGCAAAAGCCAAAGAAGCTTGGGAAATATATGAAAAATATGATATAAAATTAAAGCAAAAAAACTATATTGATTTTAATGATATGATTAATATGGTTTTAGAAGTTTTCGATTCTAACGAAGAGTTTTTAAAGAAGGTTTCGTCAAAATATCAATATTTTTTGGTTGACGAGTATCAAGATACAAATTATTCTCAAAATGGTATAGTTTTTAAACTTGCAGAAGGTGCTAATTCTGAAAATATTTTCGTAGTTGGTGATGATGATCAAATAATTTATGAATTTCAAGGCGCTAAAACTGATACTTTAGAAAAATTTCTTATAAAATTTCCTCAAACAAAAGTTATTTGTTTAAATGAAAATAATCGGTCAACTCAAAATATTTTAGACTTCAGCTACAAAATTATTTCTCAAGATAAAACGAGATTAGAATATAATGAAGATTTTTCAAAATACAATATTTCAAAAGTTCTAACAGCAAAAAATCCACAAATTACACCATTAAATAAAAAGATTCAATTTTACGGCTTTGCAGATATAAAACAAGAAAATAATTTTATAGTAAAAGAAATTGAAAATATTATAAACTCTAATAATATGCATATAAATAAAGAAGGAGAAAAAGATTTATCCAAAATCGCGATTTTAACCCGCGAGAATAGTGAACTTAGTACTTTTGCAAGTTTGCTAGAAGCTAAAAATATTCAATTTCAGATAAAAGAATCTAAAAATATTTTTGATATTAAATCCACGCTTGTAATATATTTCTATTTGAAAGCATTATTAAATTATGAATTTAACGGAGACAAATTATTCGGACTTCTTCTTACGGAGCCGTTTAATTTTGATAATGCGGATTATTCTTATTTATTAGAGCAAAATAAGTTAAATCATAAAGATTTAATATCAAATATAAAATTGGGGATAGAAAATGATTATGAATGGGCAAACCCTTTAAGGGTAAAATCATTTATTCAAACTTTTGATTCATTAATTAGCTTAAAAAGTAATTTAAATATAAAAGATTTAATAATAGAGGTTATAAATAGGACTGGTATTTTAGATTACTTTTTGAATAAAGAAATAAATAGAAGCGAAAACATATATGCAATAAAGAAAATAATAGATGAGGCACAATCATTTTTATACATAAAAAAAGGAGCTTGGCTTGGCGATTTTCTTGAACATCTTGATACTGCCTTTGAAAGTAATATTCCAATAACAATAGATAAAGAAGATTATACTCAAAATGCAATTCAGCTTTTAACTTTGCATGGTTCAAAAGGAAGAGAATTTGAATATGTTTTCATGCCTAATTTAATAGCAAAAAAATGGGAAGGAAAACGTGTGAATAATACAATGTCTCTTCCTATTGATAAATCAGATAAAAAAACTGATGAGGATACTCAAAGACGTTCAGAACAGTTGAGGCTTTTATTTGTTGGTGTAACAAGAGCAAAACATACTCTTTATTTATCATATTCAAATGCTATAGATACAAATCCGCAAGAATTAACTACGTATTTGTCAGAAGTTATTCAAGATGATAATCTGATTGAATCATATAATCATGAACTTGAGAAACAAGAATATCTGTTGGAAGTTGCTCAAATGCTTAAGAAAGAACCATTTGACTATGCTAAAGCATTTAAGGATGAATTAAAAGCCAGACTGGAAAACTTTATAATAAGTCCAAGTACTTTAAACACCTATCTAAATTGTCCCAGAAACTTTTTATATTCTTACGTACTTAATATAAAGGTATTAGATAAAGAAACATCAAGTGCTAATTATGGACTTGTTATACACAAGACGTTGCAATGGATAGTACAATACGCAAAAGAAAATGGACAATATCCAATAAAAAATGATGTTATTAAATATTATGAAAAAAATCTTTCTAAAGAAAAATTTGAGACTGAGGAAAAAAGAGAAGAATTTAGAATAAGGGGAATAAAATGTTTTGATAAATATTATAAACAGATATTGGAAACTCCTTATACAAGAATTTATTCTACCGAATACTCATTTAATTATGTTCCGTTTGAAAACCATTTTTTAAAAGGGTTTATAGACAGAATTGAAAAAAACAATGATGGCACTATTGAATTATATGACTACAAAACCGGCAGTGCCAAATCAAAATCCCAAATTGCAGACGGGAAAGATTATGAAAATTATTTAAATCAATTACGATTTTATAAATATGCTTACGAAATACAAAATCCGAATATTCAAGTTACAAAAGCGGGGTTGATTTTTGTTGAAGAACCGGATTCAAATTTCCATATTAATCTTACTGAAGAAGATAACAAAATAATAGAAACCAAAATAAAGTATGCCTATGATAATATATTGAACTTAAATTTCAAACCCGAATTAGAAAATAAAAAAGCATGTGAATATTGCAACTATAAACATTTATGTAAGCTGGCTGACTTATAGAATAAGAATTTATAACTATATAGCAATTTCGCAGTTGAAAAATTTTTTATATATATAAGGTAAAGTAAGAAGGTATGATGTAGGACAAGAGAAGTCCTACTTTTTCTTTTGTAAATGTGATTTATAATTTTATTATGGATTATAAATTAATAAAATTAAATACAGCCAGAAATTCATTAAGGTATATTATTAAAGCATTTGGAATAAAAGAAATATATATTCCTTATTATATATGTCCGGTGCTTCGCATTGCTGTTAATAAAGAAAAATGCAGAATTATATACTATCATATAGATAGAAATTTTTATCCTGAGTGTAAATTTCCTAAAAATGCTTTTATTTTGTATCCTGATTATTTTGGAGTATGTTCAAATATTGTAGATGAATTGAGTAAGAAATATGAAAATTTGATAATAGATAATGCACACTCTTTTTATTCAAAACCTAAAGGCATTGCATCGTTTAATTCAATAAGAAAATTTTTTCCTACGGTTAGAAATGGTTCTTTTTTATATACAAAAAAAAGTTTAGATATAGATATTACTAAAGATGATTTTGAATATGTGCCTAAAGTTCTTAGTTTTAAGGACTTTTGTATAAATGAGAATAAATTGGATTTAGAAGATATAAAATATATCTCAGATTCAACAATGGAAATTTTTGAAAATATTAATATACAAAAAGAAAAACAAAGACGAATAAATAAATTTAATTATTGGAATGAAAGACTAAATGGTAATTTAATATTAAAAGAAAATGAAGTTCCATTTTCCTATCCATATTTTGCAAATAATATAAAAGAAGCCGAGAATTTGGTAAAAGAACTGGAAACCGAAGGAATTTTTGTGTTTAGATACTGGAATAATATGCCTGATAAATTCCCTGAAAAGCAATTATACACAAACTTAGTTTCTATAAACTTAAAATAAAAAGTTTAATCAAAATCTGCAAAGATATCAGGAATATTTTTATTAAATTGAAAATTTGAATAATGAATGTCATTCAATTTATTTTCAAAAATTGCAGGGTTTTGTATTTCTTTTATTGCAAGCATAGAAGCAATTTTTTCAGATAATTTTTGTTGTTTAGTGAGTTTTGCTTCAATAATTGCAGCCGGAATAAATGCTAAAACAGCGCCAAGACCTGTTAATACCCCTGAAAGTTTTCTATTAGCACATTTCTTTGCCATTTTACTTCCAATAGTTCCACCTATTGCTGTTGCTGCAATATCTATAGGTCCCAAAATTGTTTCAGATAGAGTTTCTATCCCTACTGATTGTTCATATAGATGTTCTCTTTGTTTATTAATTACCATTGAAGTATTTTCTTGCAATGTTTTTGCCGCTTTCATCTGTTCGGGTGTATATTCTAACTGACGTTTAGCATCCATCCTTGCCTTTATTTTAGGAAGTTCATTTTGAGCAAAATTATCATAATCTTTCATATCTTTTAATGTTGTTTTTATGAAATCAAAAAGATTTTCTTTTTTATCTTGTGCCGATTCTTGATATTGTTCAGGATTTTCAGTAAATTTTTTAAGATGTTTATACTTTGTAGCTAAAATAGCCTTGTTTTCTATATCCGATATATTTTTGTTTAATATAAGATATGTTAAAAGAGGAACTCCAATTTTTATACCAACACCCAGAAACTTATTCTTTATTCCTAATACATCTACCAATTTATCTGAAATAAGATATTCCAAAAATCCGCCAGTAAACATTGCTGAGTATGATATATTAGAAATTGTTTCAACTTTTCTTAATGGTTCCAGAACATCGTGTTCAACATTTTTTAAAAGGTTTTCAAACAATATTTTATCTTCTTGCGCTTCTTGAGAAGGTTTTGTATTTTGGGATTTTTTATCTATAGTTTGGTTCTGTTTTTCAAAGAATTCTTTTTTACGTTGAAGATAATTTCCTTCTGTTTTTTTATATTCTCCAACTGATTGGAAAGAGGAATTTATATTGACTTTATCTTTTAATTTATCAACAAAAGCATTTTTATGCTTTATGTCATAGTCAACAATAGAATTGACTTTGCTTTCTTGTTCCGGAGTTAAAACCGCATATAGTTTAGGGTCATTAACAATATCTTGAGTAGCATCAAAACTTGCTTTTCTTATTAATCCAAGCTGAGAACTCATAGAGTTCTTCATTCCGTTTATAAAAAATGCAGTCCCACCTATAACAGAAAAAATTGTTGCAATTTTTGCAGCAGAGATGCTCTTTCCTAGAATATTAACAGATGTTGATTTGTATTTTTCTAAAAATGAAGCGGCTTTTTTTATTAAGTTATATTTATCTGAATGTTTGTTTAAAAAAGGAATTAATTTTGTTATTGCTAATGGAATAGAACAAATAGCTCCTGTTACGGACATTAATTCCATATTTAATGTTTGGAAAAAAGTTTCGGAGTCTTCTGCTTTTTCGTGTTCGTAACTGTCTAATAAAATTATAGGCTCTGCAATTGCTTTTGCTTTTTGCTCTAAAGATGTTTTCGAAACGGAATAGTTTGATGCTTTATTATATTGTGGAACTTTATTTGCATCTTTATTCCACTTGTTGTATTCATCAATATGATCTCTATATTTAGTATAATAAGAAAAAATATTGTTCATTTAAACATACAAAACCTTCCATTAACACTTGAATAAAGTTAAAAATACTTTAAATTTGTTATTTTTTCTATATTTATTTATATATTTTTACAAATTTAGTTATGTTTTTAGTAAAATTGATAATATAAATGTAGAGAGGGATTTTATTAATGGCTTTAAATGCATATTTGGGTATAGATGTTGGTTCAGTGACAACAAAAGCAGCACTGGTTGATGAAAATGGGAAATTTATAGATGGTTTTATGACCAGAACTGCAGGAAAACCTGTTATTGCAGTTCAAACTTCATTAAGAAATTTAACTTTGCAAGCAAAACAAGAATATAATATATTAGGTGTTGGGACAACCGGTTCCGGTAGAAACCTGGCCGGAGCATTAGTTGGTGCTGATGTGATCAAAAACGAAATTACTGCGCATGCAGTTGCAGCCAGTACTTATGTTCCCGGAGTTCAAACAATTTTGGAAATTGGAGGACAAGATAGTAAAATTATAATTTTACGTGACGGTATTGTTACAGACTTTGCAATGAATACTGTTTGTGCAGCCGGTACAGGTTCTTTTCTTGATCAACAAGCATCAAGACTAAATGTACCAATTCAAAATTTTGGTTCACTTGCCCTTCAATCCAAGTCACCTGCCAGAATTGCAGGAAGATGTGGTGTTTTTGCTGAATCAGATCTGATTCATAAACAACAATTAGGTTACCCTGTTGAAGATTTATTGTATGGGTTATGCCAAGCTTTAGTCAGAAACTATTTGAGTAATCTTGCATTAGGTAAAGAAATTCTTCCTATTGTTACATTCCAAGGTGGAGTAGCTACAAATACAGGCATGGTAAAGGCCTTCGAAGAAGCGCTAAACACGAAAGTAGTAGTACCTGATAATCACCAAACAATGGGGGCAATAGGGGCTGCATTACTTGCAATGGAAAATCATCAATTTAATGAAAAACCAACAACATTTAAAGGTTTCAGTGTGGGGGAAATGTCATTTAATTCATACACGAACCAATGCAGTGGCTGTTCTAATAATTGTGAAGTAATTACAATTGTTGAAGGAGATGTAACATCTACCGAGTTAAATAATAAATCAGATAAGATTATAGCGCGTTGGGGTGGTACCTGTGGCAGATGGGATATAGGCTAAACTTAATGTTACATAATGTAACATTATAAAATTACAGCCTCAAGATAATTGAAAAGCTTGTCGATATAGTTAATACAACAATATATATAAAGGAGTAAAAACTATGGGACTAGCAGCATCACAAGGACGTTACCTATGTCTTACTGCAAGGAATAGTGATTTGGTTTATGAGGGACAACAAATTTCTCAACAGAGATTAGCGCTTACGAATGAAACACAAAAGGTCGCAGATAGATATAATGATGCAATGAATAACAAAATAATGCAGGCAAATACGGCTGATGGCGTTACTCAACAGTTGACTTACGATATTCTTACAAGTCAAAATCCATATTCAGGTTTGGGAATGAGATTAGTTGATGTAAATGGAAATGTTGTTATTCCGGGTGAATATATAGAAGTTTCATCAAAAGAAACACAAGAATCTACAGATGGAGAAGAAGCATTATCAAACAGATATAATTCTTCTAAGAAATATACATCTAAAGATGATTTTATAACTAAATATTTTTCAGATGTAACCGGTGATGCATTAACAGATTTGCATAGTAAATCATTATTGGAATTATGCAACTATTATAATGAACAGAATCCCAATTCAGAATTAAATGTTGTATATAAAGATAAAAGCAGTTCAGAATTAGTCAGCGAAGGTGAACATGTTGTAAAAGATGCAAATTGTATGGATCCTTTATACTTACAAGAAATGCTATCTACAGGACAGTGGTTAATACAACAAGCTAACCCAAATGAAGAATCTGGCTGGGATGATATAACTTGGCAAGGTTCAACTCTTATTTCAGAAGTTTATTATACAGCAGATGATGCTGCTGCAGAAGCAGAATATGAAACTGCTATGACTCAAATTCAAAAACAAGATAAATTATTGGAATTGAGATTAGAACAAGTTCAAACTCAACAAAGTTCAGTAGAAAAAGAAATGGAATCAGTAAAACAAATTATAGATAAAAATATAGAAGATTCTTTCAAAACATTTGCATAAATTTGAATTAAATAAATTTATATATATTGTTTTCGGTCGGATAAAATATCAAATCCGACCTTTTATTTTTAAATGATTATGTCAAATACTTATTAAATCCTTTGCGCGTATGATTTGTATAATAATTATAATGTAGTATAATAATTGAGCGTAAGTTACGATTGAGATTATTTCTTCATAAAAGAAGGTCCGGATGCAACTTTTAGAAGTTAAAAATGATATAGCTAAAATAATATATAATTCAGCGGAAAATCATCTTTTGCCGTCTGATTTTCTACTGTTAGAAGATACTAATCAAAAATTAATAGCGCAAATCACGGATATTTCAACTACAGGAACATCAGACAATAATTTTGCAGATGCAAGATTATCGCTTTCTATTGATAAAAATGACAATCTCTCATATTATAATGGCTATATTCCTTCTAAAACATCAAGTGTTGTATATATAAATTCTGATGAAATAATTGAACTCATAAAGGGTTCTGGAGAAAATATATATTTAGGTAATCTATCAAACCATCCCGAATGCTTCGTGAACCTATCTGATTCGTTTATAAATGAAAAATTATATATTCAATCAGATAGAGAAGATAAGACCAAAATACTTATACAAAATATCATCTCAGAGTTATATACAAAGCAAAAAAAAGTAATATTATTAGATTTCGACGGACGATATAGTTCAATAGCAAATGTTCCAAAACTAAAAGTGTCAGAAAGTTTAAAACTACCATTAAATATTGAAGCATTTAATACAATATTAGAAAATGATATAAATGATTGTCCTATAGAAGATAAAGCAGTAATTCAAAGTATAGTCTTAGAACTTAGAGAATATCTGAAAACCATAGAAAATAAATTCTTACCTTTTACGTTGTTTAAAAATGTAGTTGATAATGAATTTATGTCTAATCCTATTTCAGGATTAATGCTTCTACGAAATAAATTGTGGCTATATGCGCAAGAAAGTATATTTGCTGAAAGTAAATCTCAATTTGATATTATTAATGCAATTTTAGAAAAACAAAATATATTAATTATTGATGCGTCAAAACTAGAAGAAAAATGGTATAAATTTGCAATTCAGTCTATTTTGGAATTAATTAACAAACATTGTTATTTTGTAATTTCATTAAATGATGTTCCTTTAGATAAAAAATCAATAATAAATATTTACAATACAAATAAAGTAATTCCAATTGTTTCAACTAATTATGACAGCGATCACAGACAAGTGTTAAAATCTGTTTGTAAAAATCAAATATTATTTAGACCATCTAAACTAATAAAAGAAGATGATAGCTATAATATATTACTCAATAAAATCAATTCAGGCGAATTTATAATATATGGTGAATCTACTTTATACCTTCCTTTAATATTAGATTTACAGGCATTTGATTCATCAACCACAGATGAAGTAATACAAAATGAAATAAAGAAAGATGTAGATAAATTATTATCATCACATCAAAAAATCATTCCTTCAAATGCAGTAATAACAGGAGAAATACAAAAACCAACTTCTTTAAACGAAGACAATAATATAAAAATAACAGAAGAAGATTTCAGTGATTCCGATTTGGATTTTTTAGATGAACAAAATCAAGAAGAACTAACACTAGATGATATAAGAAACAAAACACAAATTAAAGAAATTCCAAATAACAAATATGATATTTTCAGACCAATGTCTGTAAAGGAACCATCTACTGAAATAGAGAATAAAAATAGTACTTTAGTTCAAAATACAACTGATTTAATAAATCCGGAAACAATACAAATCAATGAAGAAAACATTATTTTGAATGATGAAAATCAAACAAATGAAATAATTGAACAAAATGTAATTCTTCCAATGGGAGTTGCACAATCACAAGATATAGCAGAAAAGCAAAAATTAGAATCAATAAATGAAGAAAATGACCAATTGAACATTGAACAAAACAATGAAATAGTAAATATTGATGATGTTATGAGTGATATTGCGGCGAGTGAAGAAGAACCAATAAAGGATATAAATTCTAAAGAAGAAGAAACAAACATTTCAAATAATGACTTTGTTGTTGAAATAGAAACAGATGAAACACCTCCTCCAATAAAGGAAAATATAAAAGAAAAAACAACACCTGATATACCTGTATATGAAACAGATAACTCTTCAGAAATAAAAATTAGTGATATTCCATTTAAAATCGGAGATAAAGTTTATCATCCAAAACATGGTTACGGTGTAATAGAAGGTTTTGCCAATTACAGTAATAAGATATTATTTTGTCAGATTGAATTTGAAAATGTTGGAAGACGTATCCTCGATCCAAGAATATCCGGCATAGAAAAAGTATCATAAAAAAAGAAGCTTTTGATTAGCTTCTTTTTTATTTTAATCCTTTATTTTTGTTTATTTATTTAAAGACTCTGCTGCTTTTGTAGCGGCTTCTTGAACTCTAGTATCTTCATCAGCTTTTGCTAAATCAAAGATAGTTTGCAAATCTGTTTTGTATTCAGGTCTTGCAATGTGAGATAAAGAAGCAAGTGCACCAATTCTTATCATCGGATTTGGATTTGCTTTTGCAGCATCAATAACTTGATCTATACAAGGTAAATCTTTCAATTCAAGAGCTTTGCCATTTCTTTTTTCTAATTCATTATTTAAACGTTCTTGCATATAAGATATTGTATATAAAGCATATTGCTTATTAATTTCTGCTTTTTCCAAAGGAGTTGGTGTTAAAGCTTTTGTTTTTTCTTCTTCAGTTAATTGTTCTTGAGGTTTCTTTCTTAGTTCAATAACTTCAGGAGTAGGTGCTTCTAAAGCAGATGTATCTTTGTTAATAACTTCAACCAAAGCATCAAAAACTTGTGTATCAAGTAAAGCAGGACCTTCCGCGGTATCATATTTTACTGCTTCGGCAATTTGTTCAATTGCTTGTTTTTGTGCATCCAAATCAGTTGTCTTTAATTTTCCCGCAAAAGCTGCCGGATCAACTGTAGTTTTTTGAGCAACTGGTTGTTCAACGACAGGAGCCGCTGCATTTGCAGCATTTGTTTGGACATTAGCTTGTGGAGCAGATGTAATTTGTGGAGCAGGAACATTTGGTGCTTCACTTAACATGTGAGCTGCTTGTGGAACTTGTTGAGCTTGAGGAGCTTGAACTATTGCTTGTGAAGCAGGAAATGGAACAGTATATTGAGGAATTACAACCGGCTGTTGCACAGGAACGAACTGTGCAGGCATCTGACAAGTATTTTGCTGTGGAACAACACCTTGTCCTTGTGGATTTATAATTTCAATATTAACACCATTATACTGTGATTTATCTGTACCATATGTTTGAGCAGGTAAATAGCTGCTTGTAGTTGGGTAATTATAAAAAGTCCCTGTCATTTGCTGATTTTGGCTATATTGTACCGGATTATATGCACCTTGTTGATAGTTTGTTTGCATCGGTTGTTGAGCCGGCATATATTGTAATTGTGGTGCTTGTATCATCGTTTACTCCTTATTTACTATCTAAATACTAATATTTGCTAATGTACACAATCATAAATGCGTGTAATATAAAAAAATTGCTAATATTTTTTTTTAATTTTTATATAAAAAAACTTTTTTATCTAAATGGCAAGTGTTTCTAGGGAAGCCCCCTTTTACAAAACTTAATATTTTCTGGATCTATTAGTATTCTTTGAACTTTTTTTAAATCTTTTTGTACAATTTTTTTATTTAATGTAAAATATGACATGTAGTATTCATTTATTTGGGATATTAATGTGGAGAAGAAAAATATATACAAATTTAATATAAAGGACTATCAAGAATTGATAGATACTTTAGCTAAGGTTGAATATAAAAAACTATCTTCAAAACATCTTATTGATTTTTCAGAACTTGTTAATATAGGTACTCAAGTCATTCATAAGCTATGTGCAAATTCAGAGCCTGATAAATATAATAAATCATATTTATCTACAGCTATAAAATGGGCAATAAGAAATGAAGTAAGACGCAGATACAAATGGTATGTATTAAAAAATCAACAAGAAAATGCTGTTATTGATGAAGAAAATCAATGCAGTATAAGAGAAGCAGTTTATAAAACAATTCTATCTGTTGATGAAATGGCAGAAGGTGATAATCCGACTCAGATAAGGGATAATAAACGTAATCCAGAAGAGACGATTTTATTTTCGGAACTTAGTGAAAGTATTAAACATGCAATTAAGAATCTTCCTCCTAGGGAAAGAGAACTTATAGAATGTAAATTCTTTAATGATAAAAAGTTAAGAGAAATTTCTGAGGAATTTAATTTATCTCCATCTAGAATTTCAAGAATAATTCAATCAGGTTTAAATAAAATAAGAAAAGAGTTAGTTAAACAAAATTTAGTATAAAACAGTGTATATGGCATTGTTTTTTTTGTAAAGGAGAGAGATATGTCGAAATTAGTAAGTGGAATTATGTCATACATATTACCGCCATCAAATGATGTTTTTTATTCATTGTTTGAAGAAGGAACAAAATGTTGTAAACAGGCAGCAATACTCTTCAATGAGATAATGGAAAAAGGTATTACTGAAGAGCATATTGCAATGGCCAGACAATATAAACATGCAAGTGTAAAAAATATAAAAAAGACATTAGAAGTTTTAGATACGTCTTTTGTCACACCAATAGATAGAGAAGATATTCAAGAAATAGCTACATTATTAAATAAAATTACAAAAAAAATAACGAAAGCGTGCTTGAATTTGAAGGTTTATAGATTGGATTCATATACTGAAAACTTGAAAAATCAAGCTCAAACCCTAATTGCAGCGACTTCTGAATTGGAGCAAATTTTTGCTAATTTTAAAAAACCAACAATTTCAGATATGACTGCAAAAAATTTAAAAATGAAAGAAATTGAAACTCGCGGTGATGAAATATTATATGCAGCTACAGAAGCATTATTCTCCGGTAAATATGATGCCTTGAATGTTATAAAACTTAGAGATATTCATAAGGATTTGGAAAATGCTTTAGATGCTTGTTATAGTGTTTCGGATGCTGTAGTAAGTGTTGTTTTAAAAATGAGTTAACAGAGGTTTATTATGACATTTACTATATTATTATTAATAGCTGTAATAATTGTAGCTTTGGCTTTTGAGTACATAAACGGATTTCATGATTGTGCAAATTCAATTGCATCAATAGTTTCAACAAAGGTATTATCTCCAAGACAGGCTGTATTGTTTGGCGCTGTCTTAGAATGTATCGGTGCTTTGCTTGGAGTTAATGTTGCAAAAACAATAGGGGCAGGAATTATAGCAAGTGATGCAATAACTTTACAGGTTATATTTTGTGCTTTACTTGCTGCTGTAATATGGAATTTGATAACATGGTGGTTTGGTCTTCCGTCCAGTTCTTCACATGCATTAATCGGAGGACTTTTAGGTGCAACTTTTATACATGCCGGACTTAATCCCATTCATTTCGTTGTATTGGTTGAAAAAATTATAATACCAATGTTTGCTTCACCTGTTATTGGTTTTATTATTGGATTTATGGTTATGTGTGCATTTTTGAGATTGTTCTATAAAATTAAGCCGGATGTTATAAACAGAAGATTTAAGAATATACAATTAATAACATCAGGATTAATGGCATTAAGTCATGGCTTAAATGATGCACAAAAAACAATGGGTGTAATTACAATGGCTCTTGTAACAGGCGGTGTAATTGTAATGGAAACAGGTGAGTTTAATATTCCGATATATGTAAAATTAATTTGCGCTTTTACAATGGCGATGGGCACAATGTCAGGTGGTTGGAAAATTATTAAAACAATGGGAAGTAAAATTATAAAGTTGAAGCCGATTAGCGGAGCAGCAGCTGATTTTGCAGCATCTTTAATTGTTTTAATTGCTTCACATTTTGGCATTCCACTAAGTACAACACATGTTGTTTCTACTTCTATTATGGGAGTAGGCTCAGCAATAAGAGGTGGTAATATTAGAACTAATATAATTGGTAATATAGTTACTGCTTGGATTCTAACTATTCCTTGTTGCGTTATACTAGCAATAGTTTTATACTCAACATTAAAGTTAATTCCGCATTAAAGAAGGATAATATATGACAATAAACAAAATACAATTTCAAACACAAGGCACTTGTTGTGCATTAATGAATGTTTTAATAGAAAACGATATAATACAAGATGTTGAATTTCTTGGCGGATGTATGGGAAATTTAGCTGGTATAAGAAATTTAGTAAAAGGTATGCATATTGACTCTGTTATAGAAAAGTTACAAGGAATAAAATGTGGTTCTAAAAACACAAGCTGTCCGGATCAACTTTCAAAATGCTTGTTAGAATATAAAAAACAAGTTGCAGATGAATATGTAAAATAGTATAAAAATATATATTTTTATTTTATAATATATATATTAAGTGAGGAATTATTGTGTCTATAGAATTAGAAAATAAGCAAGGATTAATCGCCGGCGATGGGCAGTTGCCTGTTAACTTAGCAAAAAATGCTAAAGAGAATGGATTTGAAGTAATAGCTATTGCTCTTTCTCCGGATAACAGAAATGAATTAAAAAAATATTGTTCAAAAGTATATGATTTAGCTCCCGGAGAACTTCTTAAAATAAAAAAAGTTCTTGAAACAGAAGGGATTAAGCAGTTAACTTTTATAGGAAAAGTTTCAAAGAGTTTAGTTGTAAGAAGACCTAAATTTGATTCTTTGGCGATAGAATTTCTAAAACAAGCTACAAGGCTTAATGATGACGCGATAATGTTATTTTTAGTTGATGAGTTGCAAAAACTTGGTATTACAGTCTTAGATCAAACTATATTTATTAAAAATTTAATGGTTCCACGTGGAGTTTTGGGAAAAATTCAGCCAACAGAAGCTCAGTTGTCTGATGTTGAGTATGGATATAAAATTGCTAAAGAAATGGGAGAACTTGATATTGGTCAGTCAGTTGTTATAAAAGATAGAATGATTATGGCAATTGAAGCTATTGAAGGTACTGATAAATGTATAAAGCGTGGTTGTAAATTGGGTAAGAAAGATTCTGTAATAGTGAAAGTTTCTAAACCAAAACAAGATAAGCGTTTTGATATTCCTGCTTTTGGATTGAGAACTCTGAAAACAATGAAAAGATATAAGGCAAAGTTAATTGCTGTAGAAGCGAATGAAACTATTTTAGTTGATTATGAAAAAACTATTGAATTTGCTGATAAAAATAACATTGTAGTAATGGCTGTATGAAAAAATTATTTATAATTACAGGTGAATATTCAGGAGATAGACACGCTGCTGATGTAGTAAAAGAGATAAAGAAAATTAGTCCTGATATGCAAATTGAGGCAGTAGGCGGTTCTAATCTTGCTAATATTGGTGTGAAGCTATATTGTGATCACTCTAAAATGTCAGCTATGGGCTTTAATATGAGTATTATATTGTCTCATATTAATTTAGGTAAAAAAATTGCAACATACCTAAAAAATGAATATAAGCCTGATATGGTTTTGATGGTAGATTATGGCGGATTTAATCTTAATCTTTCAAAAGTACTGTCTAAATATGGATTTAAAATATATTATTATATTCCGCCTCAAATATGGGCATCAAGAAAATGGCGATTAAATACAGTAAAAAAGAATATAAATAAAGTATTGACAATTTTCCCGTTTGAGAAAGAAATGTATGATGAAATTGGTGTAGATGCTGAGTTTGTAGGACATCCTTTATTAGCGGAAATCCCTGATAAAGTTGATAAAGATGAGTTTTTTGCTCAAAATGGTTTTGATATCAACAGAAAATTGGTTTCTATTTTCCCCGGTTCAAGAAAATTTGAAATAAATAATCTTTTGACATTATTTTTAGAATCGGCAAAGTTATTAAAGGAAAAAAATCCTGATATTCAATTAGCCTTGGCACAGGCTCCAAGTATTAAAGATGAACTCATAAATCCTGTTTTGGAAAAATATAAAGATTTGAATATAAAGGTTCTAAAAAATAAAAATTATGAATTGTTGTCTTCATCTGATGCTCTTATTCTCGCATCCGGTACTGTTGCACTTGAGGCAGCATTATATAATACACCAATGATTATTAGTTATAAAGGACCAATGTTTCTATACTTGATTTATATGCTTGTCAGATGTATAAAAAGAGTTTGTCTTCCAAATATTATTATGAATCAGGATATTGTTCCTGAAATATTACAGTTTAAAGCAAAACCGAAAATCATTTTTGAAGAAGTAAATAAGATTCTAAATGATGAAGAACATAAAAATAAAATGATACAAATGTTGAAAAATGTTAAGCAGAAATTATCGACATCAGGTGCTGCTCAAAAAACTGCTGAAATTATTGCAAATAATATCTAAAGGATATAGTATTTATTTTTCTTTTTGCAAAAATATTATGTTATGTTAAGATATTTTTGTAACACTTTATTACATATCGGCAATTTTTTCGATTTATAGATTTATAATAAAACGTATTCAGGATTGGTTAATGCAAAAAGATAATAAGATAACAGATACATATAATCAAAAGAAAAATCTCTCTCCCTCAAACTCTATAATTACTAATCCAATTGACAAAAGCGGTTTAGTGGCAAAAATTAATATACTGGGGAGTGGGATGAACTCTGTAAATGCTTCGCACGGTATTATTGGACACCATAGTGAGAAGGCATACGGTGTTGTTGACTATGCCGGATTTATTAAAGAGACAAATGAAATTATAAAAAATCACAGCAACATAAGAGTTTCATTAACTGCATTCCATAATATGTTTACATCCAGATTAAATTGCGGTTATACAGCTTTAGGGTTGATAAATGAGTCAGCTAATTCTGTTAATATAAAATTATTGGATAAGAATTCAAATGTATATTCATTTAAAGTATTTATGAGCGACAAAGATAATGAAATTGTTAAGGCTATTGATAGCGGAGAAGTTTCTGTTCTTCATAATTCTTCTTTTCTAAAACTTCCGTCTTTGGCAAACGTACCTTGTGTTATTATACCTATAAAAATTCAAGGTAAAAATATATGCGTAGCAATGGCAAGCGATTACAATGTTCAGAACCACATTAATCTTTACCAAATAGCAGCAACAAATTTGGGATTACTTGTACAAAATTCAACTTTATATGAAAAAGTTGCCCAAAGCTCATATATGGATAGTCTAACTAACTTGTATTCTCATAGAAGATTTCATGAGTTACTATCCCAAGAATTATCATATGCGGAATCAAATAAAACTAAAGTTTCTGTTGTTATTTTTGATATCAATAATATGGGTGAAATAAATAGAGAATATGGTCATTCAAAGGGTGATGAAGTAATAAAACTTGTAGCAAATAAAATTAATGAAAATATAAAGAAACAAGATATTGCAGCCCGTTATGGGGGAGATAAAATTTCTGTAATATTAAAAAATATTGATTCAGAAGAAGCAAAATATCTTGCAGAATATTTAACCTACACTCTATCTTGTTGTCTAGTTGATGATATAGGTCCTATTAATAAAGTTTCTGTTGGTATAGCTACTTATCCGGATGATTCTATGGATAAAGAGAAATTATTAATCTTAGCCGAACAAGCAGTATTAGTGTCAAAAACAAAAGGATATTGTAATGGCAGATCTACAATTGTTTCTACTCAAGATTATGATTTCTGGGATGATGCAGCACTAAATTCTTTTGCAACAGTCATGGCAAAAAGACATTCACAATTAGGAATTAATTTTGAAGAAGCTTTAGTTGAACAATTCCAAAATGAAAATATAGTTTCTCAAAATCACTTAATTGAAGTTGTTACATCTTTAGCAAGTGCAATTGATGCAAAAGACGAATATACAAAAGACCATTCTTCTTCAGTATCAAGATATTCTGTAGCTTTAGCAAAGGCAATGAATTTACCGGACAAAGAAGTTGAACGCATTAAACTTGGAGCATTGCTTCATGATATTGGGAAAATTGGTATTCCAGAATACGTTCTAACAAAACCGGATAAATTAACACCCGAAGAATTTAAGATTATTCAACAACATCCCTCTATTGGTGTTGAAAAAATTTTAGAACCTAATCCATTACTTCATGACTTAATTCCGATTGTTAAATATCACCATGAACAATGGAACGGAAAAGGCTATCCTTGTGGGCTAAAAGGAGAAGAAATTCCTCTAGCAGCAAGAATTGTTGCAGTTGCTGATACATATCACGCATTAATCAGCGATAGACCATATAGAAAAGGTATGAGTGTTGAAAAAGCTTGTTCTATACTAGAAGAAGGTGCGGGCATTCAATGGGATAAAGAGCTTGTAAGACAGTTTATTTCCATTGCACCATCATTAGCTACTAAGATTTAATTTCTTGCGTTTTATGATAATATGGTAGTTCTGAATTTATATCCAATTTCTTTGCATCTTTTCTAAAAATTTTTGATTTATATATACCAGTGTATGCAAGAAAATATTTTAAACTTACTCCGAGAACTCCAATACCGTATTTACACGAACGTGAAAAATTTATCGATGAGGCTTCAGGGAAATATTTTGTTGGACAACTTAATTCACCTATTTTAAAACCATAATAAGTAACTAACGCTAACATTTCATTATCGAAAATAAAATCATCATCACAGTCTTCCAATGGAAGATTTTCTAGTACTTTTCTTTTAAAGCCTCTAAAACCAGTATGATATTCTGAAAGGTGTTGTCCTAAGAAAAAATTTTCAAAAGCAGTAAGAAACTTATTTGCAATATATTTGTATAGTGGCATACCCCCTTCAAGTGCATTAGACAACATTCTTGATGCTATTACAGCATCATATTCTTCAAATGCTAGCATTGAAGCAATTGCAGGTATGAGCTTTGGAGTATATTGATAATCAGGGTGAAGCATTATAACTATATCTGCATCTGATTTCAATGCTGCAGTATAGCAAGATTTTTGGTTTCCACCATAACCTCTATTTTCTTTATGTACAATTGTAGTTATATTTAAATCTTTTGCCAAATCTTTTGTTTTATCACTTGATTTATCATCAGTTAATATAATTTCGTCAACAATTTCGTGGTATATTTCACTATATGTTTTTTCTAAGGTTTTTTCTGCGTTATATGCAGGCATAACTACAACAATTTTCTTACCGTTTAACATAAATCCTCTCTATAAAGCTCATGTAAAATTATAGAATAGTTCTTTATATTTTTCCTGTTGTTAACTTTTGTAAAATGATGTTATAATGTATTAAAGTTTAAACATTTGATAGTCGATAGTCGAGTTATTGAGTAATATTGGTGGTAGTTAATGAGTTCTTGTGAATTAAAAGAGAGTTTAGAGGTCGTTTTAAACTTTGCTCAGGATGAAAAGAAAACTATTTTAATAGTTGATGACGAGGAAAATAATTTACAACTGTTAAAAAGGACATTCAGAGGCAAGTATAATTTATTGATAGCTCATAATGGTGTTGAAGGCTTAGAAGTAGTCAAACAATATGGCGATAAGATTGCATTAATTGTTAGTGACCAAAAAATGCCGGTTATGGAAGGTACGGAATTTTTAAAGAAGGTTAGAGAAACAAATCCTCAGATTATAAAAATTCTTTTAACAGGTCACGTTGATACAGATATTTTAGTTTCTGCAATTAATGATTGTGATTTGTTTCAATATATTTTAAAACCGTTTGAGCCTGAAGAACTTAAAATTGCGGTTGATAACGGAATATCAAAATACTCTATGGCTAGTAATAATAAAGTTTTTTATAATGAGTTGAGAGAGTTATTCTATAAGACAATAAGAGCTATATCAAATGCTTTGGATACCAAGGATTCATATACAAATGGTCACTCTTTAAGAGTTACTTTGTATTCAATGATATTGGCAAAAGAACTTAATTTAGATGATGCTTATATGGAAGATATAGAAATTGCAGGTTTATTGCATGACATTGGAAAAATAGCTATGCCAAAAAGTATTTTATGCAAAAATGGCAAGCTAACTGATGAGGAATTTCTGGTAATGAAATCACATCCTGTTAGAGGTGAGAAGATTGTAATAAATATAAAAAAATTGCAGATAATCTCAGAATGGGTAAAAGCACACCACGAAAAATGGGATGGTACTGGATATCCTGATGGTTTAAAAGGAACGCAAATCCCGCTTCCGGGAAGGATTATTGCATTGGCTGACACATATGATGCAATGACTTCAACAAGACCGTATCGTACAGCTTTATCGCATGAAGTTGCTATATCTGAAATTAAACGTTGTTCAGGTACTCAGTTTGATCCTGAACTGGCTGAGCTATTTATAAAGCTTGAATCAAAGATTAATGATGCAAGGATGAATCCTGAAGAAGCTTATCAAAAGTATTCATTCTTGGTTAAAAATATTGATTTTAAAATAGTTTCTGAAGCTACTCAAGCGATTTAACTGATAAAGTTATATATTGATTAAATTGTTTTTCTAAAGACTGTATTAAGTCATTAGATGTATTTAACCAAAAATTGGAGGAAGCCAGTACTTTTGTTTCAATTCCATTATTATCAGTAATGAAAACTAATGGGTCACTTCCTTTAAAATTTACTAATGTATCTTTTATTGCAATAAGTGCTTCGAATGGAATTTCTTGTTTGAATTTAATAGTTACTATATTACTATTTTCGACAGGTTTTATGTTTTCAACAATTATTTGAGGATTACCTTCTTCTCTTTTTTGTAATTTCCCCGACATTATCACTTTTTTTTCTTGTTCAATAAGAGAATTACATTCTTGAAGTGTTTTGTGAAAAGCAACGAATGCAATTTCTCCGGTTAAATCTTCAATAACTCCTGCTTTTAAGAATTTAGTCGGGTCTTTTTTTGTTGGAATTTGTCTTACAGATGTCAATAAACCGCATATAGTTACAAATGTTTCATTCTGAATGCTTTCCATATCTGAAATATTGTGAGTTGTTAAAAAGGGTAATTTATCTCTGATTGATTCTAGAGGGTGACTTGTTACGTAAAATCCGAGTAAATCTTTCTCAAATTCTTGAATTTCTTTATCTGAAAATTCTTCATCAGTACCATATAGTTCAAATGATTGCATTTGATAGCTACTTCCACCTATACTTCCTCCGAGTCCTGCAAATAAGCTTACTTGTCCTGATTCTTTTGCTGCATTTTCTCTAGCTGCAGCGTTAAGTATATTTTCTATATTATTAAATACTTTTTTTCTGCAAGGTTCAAGGCAAGTCATAGCACCAGCTTTAGAAAGATTTTCAAGAGTTTTTCTGTTTATTACTCTAGAATTAATTCTTTGGGTGAAGTCGGCAATTGATTTAAATTCACCGTTTTTTTCTCTTTCTTCTTCAATCTCTTTTAGTACGGCTTCCCCAATTCCTTTAATTGAATTGAGACCGAATCTTATATTATCTCCGTCCGGGGTGAATTCTGAATTAGATTTATTTATATCCGGCGGAAGTACTTTTATGCCTAATTTTTGCGCTTCAGCAATATATAGTTGTGTTTTAGTTTGATCATCTTTTGAGTTTGTTAACATTGCTGAAATATATTCAACCGGATAGTGTGCTTTTAAATATGCTGTTTGATAAGCTACGAAAGCGTAACAAGCAGAGTGCGATCTATTAAAACAATAACTTGCAAAGCTGCCGATTTGGTCAAAAAGTTCTTTTGCATCTTTTTCACTCATTCCTTTGCCGACGGCTTTTTCAATGAAAGGTCCCTCTAATTTTACAAGATCTTCAGGGTGCTTTTTTGCCATTATACGTCTTACACCATCTGCTCCGCCTAAAGAATAATCTGCTAATACTTGGAATATCTGCATGATTTGTTCTTGATATACCAGTGTTCCATATGTATCTTTTAATACGGGCTCAAGTAAAGGATGTGCGTATTTTATTTCTTGTCTTCCGTGTTTTCTTTCAACGAAGTCTTTTACCATACCTGAACCTAATGGACCAGGACGGAATAATGCAACTAAAGCACCTAAATCTTCAAATACTGATGGTCGTAAATCTTTTACAAGTTGTTTCATACCTGCAGATTCTAACTGGAATACCCCGTCTGTGCTTCCTGTCATTAGCATTTTGTATGTTGCTTCATCATCTAATGGTATGTGGTTTATATCAACGTCTATTCCATGACGTTGTTTTATCATATCTAATGTTTGAACGATGATAGTCAAGTTCTTTAACCCTAAAAAATCCATTTTTAAAAGACCTACTTTTTCACAGTCTTCTTTTGGGTATTCGGTTATTACATTTCCTTCTTTTGCATATTGTACCGGTACTATTTCATCAAGAGGATGGTGTGATATTATTACTCCGGCAGCGTGCATGCCTGTATTTTGTTTTAAACCTTCAATGTTTCGAGCTTCATCAATAATTTGCCTTATAAGTGCATCTTCATCATATACTTTTTTAAATTCGGGAGACGCTTCAAGTGCTTTTGATATTGTCATACCAACTTCGGATGGCACATATTGACTTATTTTATTTGATATTTCAAAAGGCAAATCCATTACACGTGCAACTGCTTTTATTGCAGCTTTCGCAGCAAGCGTACCAAAGGTTATAATTTGACAAACTTTATCTTTCCCATATTTTTCAGTAACATATTCTATTACTTTTTCGCGTCCGTCTCCAAAGTCTATATCGACATCGGGCATTGATATACGTTCTGGGTTTAGAAATCTTTCAAAGAATAAATGGTGCTTAATTGGGTCAAGATCTGTTATTCCAAGTGCATATGCAATTAAACTTCCAGCGGCAGAACCTCTTCCCGGTCCAACTGGAACTCCATGTGTTTTGGCAAAGTTTATAAAGTCCCATACTATTAAGAAGTATGCGTCAAATCCCATTTTATTAATGATTTCAAGTTCATACTTACATCTTTCTTCAATTTCAGAAGTTATTTCTTCGTATCTTTCGTGTAGTCCTTTTCTTACTAAAAATCCTAAATATGATGGAATAGTGTGTCCTTCAGGAACCGGAAATGAAGGTAAAATGCTTTTTCCAAGCTCAATTATTACGTGACATTTGTCTGCTATTCGAGCTGTATTTTCTATTGCTTCTTCAAATGTTTCAGCATCAAGCCATTTAAATGCTTCTCTCAATTCTTCAGGTGTTTTTACGTAAAATTCACTATTTGAAAATTTAAATCTGTTTTCATCTTTCTTTAAAGCATTTGTTTGTATACATAAAAGGGTATCATGCCAAGAGGCATCTTCTTTTCTTAAATAGTGGCTGTCATTTGTTATGACTAATGGAATATCTAATTCTTTTGCTATTTTAATAAGTTCAGGATTTGTTCTTTTTTGTTCTTCAATCCCGTGGTCTTGAATTTCTATATAGTAATCATCTTTAAACAGATTCTTATACCATTTAGCAGTTTCTCTTGCTTCTTCTTTATTGCCGTTTAAGATACTTTGTGCCAACTCTCCTGCAACGCAAGCAGATAAGCATATAAGCCCTTCTGAGTGTTTTTCTAAAATTTCTCTGTTAATACGAGGTTTATAATAAAACCCATCTATATGTGCAATACTTACAAGTTTTACCAGATTTTTATATCCTGTATTATCTTTTGCAAGTAATACTAAATGGTATAGTTCACGATTATTTGTATCTTTTTGAGTAATATCTCCGTGAAGCACATAAAATTCGCAGCCTATAATTGTTTTAAACTGCATATCTTTACCAAGTCTGTAAAACTCTAATGCACCATACATAACACCATGGTCTGTAACTGCAACAGCTTCAAAGTTATTTTCTTTTGCAAATTTTATATAGTCTTTGTTTCTTATTGCACCATCAAGTAAACTATATTCTGTATGTACATGCAAAGGTACATAGCGCATTTATTTATCCCTTTTCTCGACCCTTGTTCATAAATATGGTAACACATTGCTACTTTTCATGTAAATTAAAGATTTTATTATGTTACAATTTCTGCAATCATTTTTTCATTATATTCTGATAAGCTTGTTAATCTTACTTTTACAAGTTTATCTTTATAGCAATCTTTATCGTCAATTAGTACATTTATATAATTATTTGTTATTCCTTTAAGCAACCCGTTTTTTTTATCTCGTTGTTTTTCGATTATAACTTCATTATATGTTTCAATGTTTTTATTAAAAAATGCATTTAGCTTTGTATCTGATATTTCTTGGACAAGTTTAACTCTACGTTTTTTTTCTGTTGTTTCTACTTGATTATGCATTTTATCTGCTATTGTTCCTTTTCTTCTGGAGTAAGGAAATACATGTATACGTGTTAATTCAAGTTTTTTTAAATTATTTAATGTTATTTTAAAATCGTCTGTATTTTCATTTGGAAATCCAACAATAATGTCACTACCTATAAATGCTTTGTCAAATTTTAAATTAATATAATTTACTAAGTTTTTTATTTCTTCAACATTATAGTGTCTATTCATTGCTTTTAATGTTTTATTGCAAACTGATTGTAGTGAAAGATGAAAGTGTGGGCAGAATTTTTTAGATTTTGATAAAAAGTCGATAAAATCATTTGTAAGCTCTGTTGGATTTAAAGAGCCCAGTCTGTATCTTTTTATATTTGTTTTTTCTATTTCTTCTAATAAATTCTGAAGTTTTAATTGAGGATTTAAATCATTACCCCATTGTCCAATATGTATACCTGTTAAAACTGTTTCAAAATATCCTTCATCAGCAAATAAATTAATTTGTTCAATTATATTTTTAATTGAATTTGAACGGTTTTTTCCTCTTGCAAACGGTATTGTACAGTATGAACATCTATTGTTACATCCGTCTTGTATTTTTACTGAAGCTCTTGTTCTATGTGTTTGATGTAATTTCTCATATCTAAAATAATCATGACTAAAAATATCTGAAACTTTTAAATTATCACCATTTTTTATAATGTCTGCTATATCATTCTTTTCGTGATTTCCGATTACATAGTCTGCAAAGTTTTCTTTCAAGAGATTTTCTTTTTCCAACTGTGCCATGCACCCTGTGATTATTATTTTAATATTCGGATTTTCTCTTTTGGCTCTTCTTACATAAGATAGGTTTTTTGCATCTGCAACTTGGGTTACTGAACAAGAATTTAATATATAATATTCGGCATTATTTATATCGTTTGTTTCCGTATAGCCATTGTTTGTCATAATCTCTGCAATTAATGCAGATTCAACTTGATTTGTTTTGCATCCTAATGTTTTTATTATAAATTTTTTCATCATTCTATTATTATAAATTAAAAATATTAATCTTCTGCAAGCAAACTTTTTTGGGAGGTTTTTCTCAGTAAATCGGCAACTATCGCTAATGTTTCAGGGAAATATCTCACTAAAAACTGTGATCTTGTTTTTAATCTTTCATAATCAGTTCCATACGTTGTTAAAATTATATTCGCTTCAGCTACAAATTCATTTGTTCCTGTAGCATCATTTAGTGTTGCCCTTGGAGAAAAATATTGTACAAATTCTTGCTCATTATAAGGTATTGAATTTAAAAATGCTTTCATTTCCTTACTATAAACCTTCAAGAAAGTTTTATTATTAATACTAAATTGTGTTTCATAATCTTTAAAATGTCCAGCTTCATGTAATATAACACTTTGTTTTGTTCCAGTCGAAATTGTATGTGTGTACCCGTCTGCACAAGAATCTTCTTCTCTGCAATAATTCCATTTTTTTGCATTTTGATCTATTGTTAATAGAGTATCAATAGGAAGTGTTTTTATGGTTTTCCAGAGTTTATCCTGTGAATAATAGGCAAGTTTATCTTTAAAGGAAATTTTTTTACTGTTCTTACCATCAAATACGGTTATTTCTTTGTTCTCGTCATCGTAGATTAATCTATATGTTATACCATTTATTATGTTTATTGAAACATTATCATTGAGTTTTCGATAAACTCTTTTTATATCCATCAAATTTTTGTTTTTTCTGTCTTTGATATTATATGAATAATAACTATAAATTATTTCACCATCAGCATTTTTTCTTTCTCTATATTCCCTATCAGTCAATAGACCATTTTTTCTAAAATATTCCTGATAAACAATAGTTCCATCTTCTAGCTGAACCACAGTTGACATTGGTATACCTTTTGTTAGTACTGAGTTTTCAATATCATAATCAACCTCATTATCTATATTCGAATTACTTTCTTTAAACTTTGAAATATCATAATATACAGATTCAAATACTCCAGTAAGCAATTCAGAAACTTTACTGTGAAGAACTCCAATTACTGAATGAGTTTCCGGATCTTGTATAAATTGTGAAAGTTCCCTTATTTCTCCAAATTTATCATATTTTGCCTTATATACACCTGAAATCCCTGATAACGTTGAGGATGTTGAGTTGTTTGAATATTCTTCAAGTCTACTTTTAGTTGAATTTCCATGTTCATCAAATGTTTGAACAAAAGTAATTTTTGTTCCGTTTTTACACCGAATTTCTCGACTAAAAATTGCTTCTGGTTCATTTGAATCCTGTAATTCTATTAAATTTATATCATATTCTTGCAAAAGAATTTCTTTTATTCTTTTGTTCTTTCTTATTATTTTTGATAATTCTTCTATTTCGTCAGAATTCAATAATGACAGTGCATAGGAAATACTTCTACTATATCCTCGTTTCCTATATTCTTTATATTCCGGATTATCTTTTTTTTCATCTTCTATTGCAATTATTTCAGAAATATACTCTGGTAGAACACCTTCTGAAAACAAGGATACAGCTTTTTTATAATGTTGTTCTGAAAACTTAGCGAAATCTGAGATATTTTCGTCTCCAACATTCATAGAAATAATCTCATCTAACCTATCTCCTTGTTTATCATCTAAATTAGCAATATACAATGCTTCTTCAGCAGATATACCAGTTCTTATTAGTTTTATGCAAATGTTCCTTCTTTTTAAGTCCATAAGTGCAATGTCTGCTGCTATTTCAACGGATGTATTCATATTACATAAATTTAAAGCTGTTTCTTTTTGTTCTTCTGAAAGCTTTGCAAAACTTGCTGATTCTATTGGTGTATAACCATTTTTCATCATATTCTTAGCTTTTTCATATTCTTCATTACTAAGATTTGCAAAAAGACCAACCTGCTCAGTATCAATACCTTTATCTTTAAGTTCTATAACTCTTCTATATGCTTCTCCTTCAAGTTTTGCTAGTGAAGCTAAATCCTCATTAATTATATTATGATTTATAAGTTCAAGTGCTTGTTTGTATTTTTTTTCTTCCAATTCAATTGTATCTTCTATACCTTCTTCAAAAACACCAAGAGACACCAGTTCTATAATTCTTTTATATTTATCATTATTTACTTTCGCAAGTCTGCGTGCAAAAAAATCAGATAAACCTAGTTTAGTTAGTTGTTTTATTCTATAATTTATCTTGAATTTTGGTAGTTCTATTTTACTGTTTGACGAACAAAAGCTAATTGTATTTTTTGTATATAAAATATCATTGTTATAATGTAAATGCTTTCGAGTTGCATTTATTGGTAAAAAATTTATATAATTGTAATTAGAACATCCAAAAATCTTCATAATCTCTTAAATCTGAGAAGATTTTTTTTTGCTAATGATAAAATAAACAAAAAAAATGTTTGCAGAGTGTGCAAACATCAAATAAACACGAGGATATTAAGAGAGAGAGTAAAAAAATTGTTTTCTAATCATTTTGCCTAAAATGGCTGATTTTAATTTATTTTGTTTCTCTTAGCATTGCCTCTTTGTGTTTTTTTGAGACTAAGACTATTTTCTCCTTTCGTTGAACTGTCTACTCTTATATAAAGTTATTTTTTTATATTCAAATTGCTATTTATTGAACCCGGCGTTACAAATCTTAAAATATAAAATAAACAAAAAAAATGTTTGCAGAGTGTGCAAACATCAAATAAACACGAGGATATTAAGAGAGAGAGTAAAAAAATTGTTTTCTAATCATTTTGCCTAAAATGGCTGATTTTAATTTATTTTGTTTCTCTTAGCATTGCCTCTTTGTGTTTTTTTGAGACTAAGACTATTTTCTCCTTTCGTTGAACTGTCTACTCTTATATAAAGTATTTTAAAAAAATAAAATTGCCTTTTTTGTAAAAAAAAATTAAAATTTTCTAAAATTGTTGACATTATTCTGTTATCAGGAATAAAATAGCTCTGGAATGTGTAGAATTGGCGCAATAAAATCTAAAAAATATTTACATCCGTCGATAGCCTTGAAATTAATGCGTTCGCAACAAAAAGGACACGATAATTCTGGGTTTGCATTTGTTATGCAAGATTTAGGTGGTATTTTTTCAGCATACAAAAATCTACCAATTTTATCTATGGCCGCTACAGTTGAAGGGACAAGAAAAGCAGAAGACATTTTACATGAATTAGGCTTTACTCGCGTACTTCAATGGGCTCCAGATATAAATAATCAAAAAGGTTTAAAAATCGAGCCAATGCCAAACTATATTTTTGAAGCATTTCAATATCCAAAAAGCCATAAATATGCTACTAAAGAAGAAAAAGAAGAACTTTTAGTTGATACTTCACTACAATTAAGAAAAGAATTAGAAAAAAATAATTTAGGTTATGTTTATTCTTTCTGGCCGGATGTATTAACATTAAAAGAGATAGGAAGTCCTAATGATATAGGAATATACTTTGGCTTGTGGGATGAAAATGAGGAATTATCTGCGAAAGTAATTACAGCACAATGTCGTCAAAATACAAATTATGATATTGTTCGTTATGCTGCTCATCCTTTCTTTTTGGATGGATATACTGTATTGGCTAATGGCGAAAATACTTTTTTTGAGAAAAATAGAGATTATCAGCAATCTTTGTATAAAGGCTACATCGGTTTCGAATCTGATTCACAATGTTTCTTATATTCGCTCCATTATACTAATAAAATTTTAAAATGGCCTATTCAATATTATAAACACACAATAACACCCCTTACATATGAAGAAATAGAAAGTAGATCAGATAAAGATATTTTATTAAGAATAAAAGCGTCACTTTCTCATTTGGAAATAAACGGACCGAATACTATATTAGGTGTTTTGCCAAATAGTGAAATGCTTTGTGTTTGTGATTCAAAAAAATTAAGACCTGTTGTTATCGGTATGGATGACGATACTGTAATAATGACCTCTGAAGTTAACGGTATTAATGATGTTCTTCCGAATAGAAATATTACAAAAGATATATATCCAAATGAAAAAGAAACTATAATTATTAAAAACGATTTAACGGTGGAAAGATGGCAACAATAAGTATAAATGAATTACATCAGGATGATTTACCTTGGATTATAGAATATGATGAGTCTAAATGTATTCAATGTGGTAAATGTAGTGCTGTATGTTCTTTTGGTGCAATAAAGCCTGTATTAGAGAAAAGAAGAAAATTGTCAGGCGGTCTACAAAAACCATCTTTTGAAAAAATATTAGTAATTAAACAAAATATATCTTTTGAAAATCACTGCAGAGGTTGTGGTCTGTGTTCAAGGGTATGCCCAAACGGTGCAATAAAAGCAATCAGGAATACAAATGACAGATATTCGGTTAGATATAGAGCTGCAAAAGCAGATTCATTAAAAAAAGGCGGTCGTTCAAACTTAAATACAGAAGGTCGTACACTTGATAAAATAAAAATAGGCAGAATATCACAAATGACAGACCCTTCTTTAGATGCTGCTCGTCATAAATTTGAATTGAGAACACCATTTGGGAGAGTTCTTTCTGCTGATAAGTTAAATTTGCATATGGAACAGGGTAAGATGCAAGTTTCACAACAATTGCCACCCAACCGATGGATTTATCCGATTCTTATGGGCGATATGTCTATAGGTGCTATATCTTGGAGAATGTGGGAAGCAATGGCGATTGCTACAGCATATCTTAATGAAGTATTGGGACTTCCTGTCAGAATGTGTACAGGCGAAGGCGGAATTCCTGTAAGATTGTTAAAGTCAAAATATGTAAAATATATGATTTTGCAAATTGCTTCAGGGCATTTTGGTTGGAATCGAATTATTCAGGCGATGCCTGATATGACAGAAGATCCTGCGGGGATTTTGATTAAGATAGGTCAGGGTGCAAAGCCTGGTGATGGCGGTCTATTGATGGCAAGTAAAGTCGCAAGATATGTTCAAGAAATACGTGGTGTTCCACGTGCTGATTTATTGAGTCCGCCAACTCATCAAGGTTTATATTCTATTGAAGAATCTGTACAAAAAATGTTTTTATCAATGAATGCTGCATTCAATTTTAGGGTACCTGTAGCTATAAAAGTTGCAGCCTCTGTTACAAGTGTTTCCGTATATAATAATTTACTTAGAGATCCATATAATATTGTCGGTGGATTTTTCTTAGATGGTCTTGCTGGTGGAACTGGTGCCGCACATGAAATTTCTTTAAATCATACAGGACACCCAATTACTTCAAAACTCAGAGATTGCTATTTGGCAGCAGTTCATCAAGGCAGACAAGGTGAAATCCCTTTGTTTGCAGGCGGTGGTCTCGGACAAACCGGAAGTTTTGCTGCTGATGCATTTAAACTTATATGCTTAGGTGCAAATGGGGTCTTTACGGGCAGACTACTATTAGAAATAGCCGGTTGCGTTGGTAATGATGAAGGCAAATGCAATGCTTGTAATACAGGTTTATGCCCTGCAGGATTAGCAACACAGGATATTTGCCTTACCAAAAGGCTTGATATTGACGTTGCAGCTCAAAATATAGTCAACTATTTCATTGCAACTGACCTGGAATTAAAAAAATTAATGGGACCAATAGGAAATTCTACTTTACCTATTGGACGTTCTGATGCATTAATTACAGTTGATAAAAATGTTGCTGATAGACTGGATATACAATATGTTTGTTAATTAACGGAAGAAGAAAATGAAAAAAGAAATCTGTAAAATTGAAACATTAAAAGATAATAAAAGAATGTCAACTCAAGATCTTCTTCAATTAATAGCAACAAAAATTGATGAAGGTTATACAAATTTTGATATTAATGCCTGTGGACAACACAATATTGGCGGATCTTCATGGGCGAAAAATAGAGATAAAGAACTAATTTTTAATGTAAAAAATCCAGGACAAAGAGTTGGTGCAATGGCTCTTCCCGGAACTAAGATTCTTGTGGAAGGTTCGGCTCCGGCTGATGTTGGCTGGCTTAATTCAGGAGCTAAAATAATTGTATATGGTGATTGCGGCGATACAGCAGCACATTGTGCAGCAGGTGGCAAGATCTTTGTTTCCGGACGAGTTGGAACAAGAAGCGGTGCATTAATGAAACATGACCCAAAGTTTGAGCTTCCAGAATTTTGGGTATTAAAAAATGCCGGATCTTTTGGTTTCGAATTTATGGGTGGCGGGATTGCCGTAATTTGTGGTTACGAATGTGACGGATTACTATCTGTATTAGGAAGTCGTTCTTGTGTTGGAATGGTGGGCGGAACAATATATGTTAGAGGACCTGTCTCTGAAATTTCAGATTGTGTTTGCATAAATTCTTTAAATGATGAAGATATACAGTTTTTATCTTCTGGCATGATTGAATTTTTAAAAGATATTAAAAAAGATGCTTTATATTCAGAACTAACAAAATGGTCTGATTGGAAAAAAATTATTCCAATTAATCCGGTTCTAAGAAAAAATAAAATTTCTGTCTCTGATTTCAGAAAAGAACATTGGGTTAATGGTGGTATTTTTGGTGATTTTATTCAAGATGATTTTGTTGTTTATGATTTGCCTGCGGTAGGAAATGGACGAGTCAGAGTTCCAAAATGGAACGGGAAAAATTGTGTAGATTGCAAAATTTGCTTAAATAATTGTCCTCAATCAGCTATTACTATAGAAGATAATTTATACAAATCTGATAAAGATAAATGTATTGGCTGTAGTATTTGTTCTGCCGTTTGTCCGAAAAATTGTTGGGAAATGATTTCCAATCGTAAAGAAATTACTTAAGTTTGTAAATTTTTGTAAACAAACATACTATATTTGTTCCATTTTCTAAAGAAAAATAAAAAAAAACCGACAAATCAATTATATGTATGGAAAAAGGAGCAAATAATGGCTGGTAATAATGTTAATCTCAACCAAGGTATAGATTTTATAAATAAATATCTTAAAGATTTGGGAATTAATAAAACTGTTACAAGCAGTGAAGTTGCTTCTATTTTTAAAGATTTAGAAAAAAATGAAGACGGTACTGTAGATACATCAGCATTTGCTTTAGCTGTTGCAAATGCTTATAGTGATGTACAAATGACAACAATAGAAGATGAATATTTAGAAGCTTGGGAAGCAATATCTGGTTTTGATGGCGATGATGAAACAATATCATTAGATGATATTGAAGGTTTGGAAGCTAAAACAGGGACAGAAGGGACTAATTCAGGAGAAGAACCCGGATCAGCAGGAGGCTCTGGTTCAGCAGGCGGTTCTGGTTCAGGTGGTGGTTCTGGTTCAGGTGGTTCTCCTATAGGACAGAATGGAGACTTAACAGGACTAGAAGAACCTGTTTCAACTATTCCGGCTGCAAATATAACAGGTAATGAATCTGTAGAAGAATTGGAAGCAGGAAGAAGTGAGGCTTTAGCTCAATTAAGTGAAAAGCAAGCTCTGAAATACAATAACGAAGCTGTAATTGAAGCCGAACAAGATGTTACTGATGCGCAAACAGCGTATACAGAGTCTATGGAAGCATTTGAAGAAAATGCTGCAGAATTATATGAAAAAGTTGCTGATACACAAGAACTTAAAGAACAAAATGATCAAGCAATAAGTAATCAGAAATCTGTTGTTGATGGTGTAAGAGGTCAAATATCAACAGTAGAAGGGAAATTAAGTTCCTTAAATGAACCAGCGCAAAAAATAACAGTTGATGGTGAAGAAGTAGAAAATCCTGATTATGCTGCTTACTTAGAACAAAAAGCAGCTTTAGAGGCTGAACTAGCCGACTTACAGACCGAATTAGCAAATCAAGAAACAACTTTGGCTTCTTTTGAAGAAAAAGGAGTAGAAATAGACACGCAGTTAGCTGAAATTTTGAATTCTCAAGAAATGCAAGAAAATGAATACGCTCAAGCTGCAAAAGAAGCATTTATGGCATATATTGATGCTCAATCAAATCTATCTACCGTCAAAGCTGAACAAACTGCTCAAATAGATGCTGATATTGCTCAACTAAGAGAAAATGTTTCAGCATATGATACTGCCATAGAACAAGCAGAAGCTCAAGAAACTCAGGAAGAACAAGAAGCTCAAGAAACTCAAGAAGAACAAGAAGCAGAAGAAACTCAAGAAGAACAAGAAGCAGAAGAAGCTGAAGAAGTAGTGTTACAACCTGAAGAAGAAGAATGTGTAGGAGATCCTATTGGGTTTGAGTTTAAAGATGAAAATGGAAATCCTGTAGATTTAAAACTTATAAAAGATGATGGTAACTTTGATAGTGTCTCGGACTTTCTTGGTTCATCAACTGCAGGTATTTCGGAACTTACCGACTTAGCAAATGAAGATGGAATTGTAGATGCCGAAGCTTTAAAAAAAGGTAACATAAAATTTGCTACAGTTGTTGATGGAGAACTTAAAACATATACTTTTGAAGAATTACAAGAAACATACGGAATATCTGATATTCAAATAGACGTAAGCAAACTTGATCCGAATTACAAGGAAGAGCAAGAATTTGGTGTTACAGTCAATTTTGCTGAACAAGAAGCACAAGAAGTAACCGGATATTCTGATTTCAAAACAGCTGAAGAAATTAAAGCAATGGAAGGCTACAGTGATTTAATTGGCGATTATAGTGATACATATAGAGACGAAAATGGTGTTTTGAAAGATCTTCCTGAACAATTTAGAGGAAGTGAATATGCAAAATATATTCATGTAGATGAAAATGGCAATTATTATATAAATATAGATGTCGATAATACATGGAATATAAATGGTGAAAATGAACAAAACAGTAATGGTGAATCCCTTGATGAAATTATTACTGAACTTTATTCTTTAGATCCTCAATCTGCTGATTATGAAACAACATTAGCGAGTATAAAAGCTGCTATAAAAGTTGCAAATTCTGCAGAACAAAAATCAGCAACAAGTTCATCTGCTGAAGGCGATATATATATACATGGTGCAAAAGGAACAATTAGTTCAAATCTAACAGAAGATGGTGCAAAATTAATATTAGTAGATAAAGATGCTGCGTTAGAACTCATTACAAGTGAATCTGAATGGTATCAAAAATCAGAAGGCTCACCTAACTACAGAGATTGGGCTGGAGATGCTGCTACTCAGACAGAATTAATAGAAAAATTAACTGCTAATCAAGGATTTACAAGAGATTCAGAAGGCAGAAAAGCTCTTGATGAAGGAAGCGAAGAATTTTCAAATTTATTGCAGTCTTTAACAAGTGATGTTGTAGATGAAAATGGTAACGTGATATCAACACCTGAAGAAGTATGGGCAAATGCCGATTTTTCTCAATATTCACCGGAAACGGTTTTAAAATTGGCTCAAGCTTTTGAAAATAATGTTGAAGCTGATGGAAGAACATTCTTAGAAGCAGCAGAATACTATTGTGGTAATGGACAAGCAGAAGAACAATTAGTTGCAATTACGGATGCAATTATGTCAAAAGCAGGCAATGAACAAGCTGCATTAGACATGATTACAAAAGAATTTGAATCTGCTTTGGCTGATGGTGATGTCGATTCAATAACAAGATTATTAAATGCTGCTGAAAAAAATCAATCGGATATGAAGATTGTATTACAACAATATGAGATTAATAATGGGGTTTCTCTTGCTTCTGCTCTTGAAAAATTAGATTTAAATGCTAATGAATTAACGATATATAAAAATATTATAAATGAATGTGAAAATGCATTAGATAACGGGACAAAAGAACTTATAGATAAATTAGGCAGTTCTGTTGATGAAGACAGAACAACATTATCTGGTGTGGCTGAAAAAGCATGGGAAGAATTAGATGTTAGTAACATGACTCCATCTGAACTTTTAAAATTACAACAAGGTTATGATTCTATTTATGGCGAAGGTTCATTCTTAGAAAGAGCTGAACAATTATATCAAGGGTCAACATTTGACAGAATAATGAATGCTGTAGATACAATAGAAGTTGATTCCAATGTAACCGGTTATACAAAAGTCAATGTAAATGGTACAGAACAATCAATTAATGATTTTATCAAAAGCTTAGATTATGCAAGTGGTGTAAATAATCTGGAATCATTAAGCGATGAAGATATTGCAGCTGTTGCATATGTTTACGATAGTATATACGGTGAAGATGCCTTTAAATCCTTTATGGAGAATGAGCAAAAGAAATATGAACCATCAAGATTATACGAAATAGAACAAAAATTACAAGAAGCAGAATTTGAAGCAACTAAAGAACCAGATGCAGCCAGTATTACTTTGACCGAAGAAGAAGTGGATAAAGTTCTTTCCGAACTTACAAATGATCAAGCTTGGGAATCAGTTGATTTTACAAAATATAGCGATGAGACTATCGTTGCACTTGCTCTTGGATATCAAAAAGGTGATTCAAATTTCTATACACAAGCATTGCGTTACTTAGATTCTTCGAAAGATACAAATATAGAATCTTTGAAATCAATTACAAAAGCAATGTTAGGGCAAGATACAACAAGAGATATGCTTCTTTCTAATTTGGGTAGTGAAGATAAACATTTTGCAGCATTAACATTATATTCAATGCTATCTTCAGTTTCAGAAGGTGAAGATAGGTATGAAGCAAGCAGTGTAAGAACATTGTTTGAAGAATTTGCTATTCAACACGGTTATGATCTAGAAGAAGCAACTTCATATATGCAAGAATATAGCGAAGCTTTAGATTTAGATTTGAATAGTCAAATTACTGATATAATGTCTGCAACTATAATTAGCGATGAGATTGAAGCTCAATTTAAAGCATTATCTAGTAATAATATTGATATAGCACTAGAAATGTGGAATAATTTTAGATCAACTTCAATATCAGAAGAAGATTTAGCTGAATATATAAATTCATATGAATTTATATATGGAGATGGTGCCTTCTTATCAAAAGCAAAAGAAATGTCTGATATGATAGCTGAAGCAGAACAAGTTGACACTTATATTGATAATGTTTTTGATAGCTTATACTTTGGTATGGAAAATCCAAATGCAAATAATCCAGAGTATCCAATAAATATATCAGGTTTAGATACTAATACAGCCGAAGATGCTGCTACTGCTCTTTATCATAATCCTGAATTATGGACAAAAGAACTATTTGATGAACTTTCACAAGATGGCGTTGCTTTAGCTGCAATTGCTAATGCATACCCTGACGGTATACAAGCATTTACAGATGAATTACAAACGGTAGATGGTTACCAAGCTACAATGTACTCAGAAATAAAGACAAGTGTTTATAATGCACAAATTATTGCAGAACAAAAAGAAGCAGAAGAAGCAGCTAAACTAATAGAAATTACTGAAGATGAAGCCGATTCTGCAGTTACTGAATTGATTAATAATGGTTATGATTATTGGCAAAACTTTGACTTCAGCAAATATAGCGAAGATTCAATTGTTTTAATTGCTCAAAAATATCAAAGCCAGATGTCAGAATCTGATCATAATTTCTTTGAAGATGCATTATATTATCTAGAAGCAGAAGATATTCAAAGTGTAACATCTGCATTATTATCTCATTCTAATGATACATCTATTAATGCAATGTTAGTTGATAGTATTTCAGGAGATTATGCTGATATAGCTATCCAATCAATTATTGATAATGTAAATATAGATAAGTTTTTAGCTGATGACGCAAAAGCAGTATTTGAATCTTTTGAAGCTATAAATAATCTAACAATTGAAAAATTGGTTAGTACTTTAAACATTACGATGGATGATATTGATTATATTATGAATGCTCCTCAAATCACGTCAGAAACCGAAGCACTCTTCAAAGCATTAGTAGGCGATGATAAAGATCTTCAAAGAGAAACTTGGATGTCGTTCCTTGACAACAATATTACAGATGAAGAACTTCTTGACTTTGTAAATACATTTGAATATATTTACGGTGAAGGTTCTTTCTTAGAAACCGCAAGGATAGTATCTAACTCAATATATGCAGAAAACGGTGAAACTCCAATCTTTGATTCAATCATTAATAATATATATGATAATCAAGAAAAAGCAAATGTATATGCTGATATTAACTACACTCATAATGGTACAACATATGCTACGGCTCAGGATTTAGCTAATGCATTGGAGCAAGATAGCAGTTTATGGTCAGAAATTGCATTTGAGGAAATGGATCCTCAAGTACTTGCATCTGTTGCTAAAGCATACGGAGTCGAATTATTCACTAAAGAATTTATAAGAAATAATTACGATAGCGCTGAAATAACATTATATTCAGAACTAAAGGTTCAAGTTGAAAATGCATATGCAAATAAAGAAATATCTGCTGATGAATGTGTTGATTACGCTGATTTAGCTAAAACTGAAACTGCTGAAATTCTTTTTGCTAATATTGACAGCCTCATCGCAGAATATAATGCCATAGATGACGTTATTGACCTTACTCCGCAAGAAAAAGAAATGAAAAAAAGAGATATACAAGATTACATCGCTTCTGCATTTTGTGAGGCTTTAATCCAAGATGAGATTACAATTAATGAGAAGATGAACCTGTTCAAAAAACTTACAGATGAATATCCATCCGTAGTAGAAACGTTTATTTCTAATTCTGAATATATTATAAGCGGAGACACGGACGAAGGTGATGAAGTTGTAAAAGTGGTTGATGTAATAAATAATATGATAGAAGATATAAACACTCCAGAACAAGCAATTGAATTTGCCCAATTGTTTGATCAAATATCTTTAGCTGGGTATGGTTCAGGTGAGTTGTTAAATTATTTATATAACAATACAAGTAATAAACAAACTTATATAGATTCTATAACTAGAATATATTCTCTTGCTACTCCGGAGCAAATAGCTCAATTAAATGAATTATTCCCATCTAAAAAGCTATTCCAAGATCCATGTTCTATGGGTACAGAAGATGAAATTATAAAAGAATTATTTGCTACAATGATTGAAAAATTACCTGAAGTAGAAACAGTTTCAGATGCAGAAAATAAATATAATATAGATGAAGATTTTGATCGTTCTATTTATCTAAAAGATAGTGCTGGACTTACGATTTCAGAAATTCTCAAAAATTATAGTAATAATAATTTATCTGCAAATGAAGCATTATATCTTATTGTAACCTGCGGATACAATATTGAAGAAATAGCATTAGGCTTCCGTTCTTTATCTGGTGGTGAAGAAGAAACATATTTACCAATATTCTTAGACCTTTTCGCTAATGTAAATATTTAATATTACAAATTGTAACAAAATACATACTTCTTATTTTGAACATTAAAGAAATAAAAAAAAAAATCGATATAAGAAGTATGTATAAGTTTAGGAGTCTTGTATGGATATTAATTCATTAATTGCGAATTATTTAAAAAATACAAGCAATACAGAAATTAGTGCATCCCAGATAAAGGATACTTTTTATAATCTTGCAAATGAAGATTTGCAGTTTTATGATTCTATATTTGTATATGGAGAAGATGCAACCAAGGATGAATTAATTGAATACATGAGTAAAGCTTGTGGAAAGGATGATGAACAGTTTAAAGAAGATGTAGGTTTACTATTTGACGTATTGAATTCAAATAGTACCGATGATGTCCTTACAGGTGAAGAACTTGAAAATTTTAATAGAAAGATGGGCGATAACAGAGGAAAAATTGATGGTTTTTCCTTTTGGAATCAACTCTTGAGTTCTAATGTTGATGAAATTGAAGCTGAATTAGCAGATCTTGATACTTCAGAAAAAGTTGATGCTATTCTAAAGAGTAATGATATTGATGCTCAACTTTCAATCTATGCTGATGCATATGGAGAAGATAGTGAAAAATTCAAAGAAATAGCAGAACAAGTTACAATAAAAAGAGAAGAAATAAGTGAAAAAGAGAATTTTACACAGGATAGTATTAATAGGCTTGCACAAAGTATTATAGACGGCAAATATACTCTTGAAGACGTAAGAGAAAGCTTAGAACTTTCAGATGAAGATTTTGCAAAATTAGAAGATGTAGTAAAAACTTTACAAGAAAGTGGGGAGATTTCCTCAGAAGAAAATGCAACAAAGTCTGATGAAATAACGTCTGATGTGACAAAGTCTGATGAAATAACGTCTGATGTGACAAAGTCTGATGAAATAACGTCTGATGTAACAAAGTCTGATGTGGTTGTAACTGAAGCAAAAATTCCAGATGATGTTGCTAAAATTTATGCTAAAGAATTACAAAATGGAATTGAATCCTGTTCTCCTGAAAAAATAAGAGAATATTTAGATCTTGATTCTGCTGATTTAGTTAAAGTTTTATCTGTTTATACTTATAACGAAGGATACGGTAGTATAACAAAGGCTATAGAATCTGGATATTCTGAATTTTCGATCAAAGAAGAATTTATAAATACTATTATGTATGCTTGTATAGAACAAGCAAAAAATGGTAATGAGGAAGCTATTGGAATTCTTTGTAATGAACTATATTCAGCGACGGCTCAAACTTGGGGATATACAGGATATACCGTTCTTGATTCATTCTTTAATAACGCTGGAAATGAAGTTATCAACTTAGTTAAAGATAATTATTCAAAATATGTTGAAGGTCACGAATTAAGAGATGATATTAATGGTGAAACTATGTTGTTCCATCAGGATAACAAGACGTCATATATCGCAAAAATTGATAAATCTTGGAAAGAAGAGACTTAAAAGTCTCTTCTTTTGTATTTAATATCTGTATTGAATTTTGTTTTATTATAGTAATCATCTTCGTTTGATGGGTATACATATTTTTCTTTTACATTATTAATTGGTACAAAAATTCCTGATAAGTTATTTTCGAAAACTAACTTCCAATCAGAATGATTAATAATTTTATCGTAGACAGGATATTTCTTTTCTATAATCATAACATCAGTTTTATAGTCTCTTATTATTCTGTACCAATCATCTTTAACCATATGAAAGTTTTTTAATTCCATTAAAAGATTTGGATCATATACTTCTTCATATCTTCCATCCATTACAATTAAATTGTTAGGATACAATTTATAAGAAGCATAACTTCCCCAATCAAAATTTATAAATAAATTTCCTGTAATTTTATTTATTTTTATAAATTCTATTGCATATCTCGGATATTCTGTTTCTGTAATTCTGATTTCTTTATTCGTTGAAATTAATGTAGGGATAGAAACCATCAACAGTATAAAATATACGGTTATTTCTTTAACTAGTGTAAAATTACTTATAAAGTCTTTGTTCTCTATTTTTAGTTTTGTTTTTATAAATTCAATAATTGAGTTAAATATAAAATAAAATTCATCATATAAAAGCGTTCCAACTGTAAATATAAAGAATGTTTGATGTCTTATATGTGTTATTGATAAGTATGTCATTAAAACAATTAATAATATCTTTGTTTTATCAAGTTTTTCATATTTGATTTTATTTTTTAATAAATAAATTATCTGAGTAAGAAGCATTATCACAAGATAAATTTTATATCTTATATATTCTGTAATATATCTTGGATGAAAAGGGCTTGTCCATTCTGTTATGTATTCTCTATTCATTGTTGCAGCAAAAAATAAAAATTTTACATATTCAAATCCGTAAGGATTTATAAATAGTACAGCAGTACAAGCTAGGGCAGAATATATGTATTCTTTAAATGGTTTCTTATTTAAAAATTCACCAATTGTATAAATGCTTAGTATGCCAAGACCACTCATACAACCACCGTGTATGTTACCCCAAAACAACATAATAATTGGCAGAAAAATAAGATATTTTTTATTTTCAAATCTTGATCTTTCCAATAAGTATATAAACAATGCAAATAATAAACATGTAAATAATAAACATCTAATTGTTGGTCCAATTGATTTCAATGCAACTAAAAACATTACAGCAAAGTATAAAATGTTATATGCATGTGTAGCTTGAGGTTTTCTTATTTCTACGGTTTTAAAGCATATAAAGACCGTCAATGCAACAAGAAGACCTCTTAATATAATTAATCCGGAATCGCCAAAGTATTTTAAAGCCAAATAGAAAAATACACTTGCACCCCATTCGTGATCATACCAAGGATGTGTTGGAGTGTATGATAAAAAATCATATTTTAATACTTCCAGATTTTCTACGATATAACCACCGGCTATTAATCTCGCCCATAAATCATTATCTGGATAATTATATTGACAGCACATACCTATGCAGAATATAAAAATTGTTATTATAAATAATATCTTTTTCATTTAATCTTCACTATCATCTTTTACTTTTAGTTTTATGACTACAATACCATCTTCATCTACTTCAAAATCTTTACCTTTTTCAGCGTATGTTAATGGTGTACTTTCGTATAAATTTTCACCGGCTGTTTTTAATCTTGATTTATTTTCATCAGGATTTATGAGTCCTTTTGAAATTGCTATTGCTTGCGAAAATCCTGGAAATTTTAATGCATGTCCAACTATACTTATTCCTGTATTTTGCAAGATATCTTTATAGTCTTTTGGGGTCGAAACCTTCATTTTTCCAATAATCGCAATATCTCCATATATATATTCTATTTTATAATATCCGTCTCTTTTCCCTCTCTTGGGTTCTATATATTCTATTATTTTAACATTTATTTCCTCGTGACTTTTTATTCCTATATCTTGATGGGCATAAGCATCATCACCTATTGCATATAGACTAATATATTCATTTGGACTTATTGTTTTTGATGATAATGGTTTTGGTGATACAGTATATATTGTTCTTGGTAAAATTTCAGCTATCGCAAATATTGGCATAAAAAGCATAATTATAAAAACATACAAAAATCTCATTATTAGATTGTTCTCCCCTAATATTATTAAAATTATTTTATCATTTTTTTATAAAAAAAAAGAAGCAGTTAATCTGCTTCTTTACCATTTATTAAAAAATATTATTTTGAATATTCATTTATTATATTTATTTTTCTCAAATTTCCACTTTCTTTAAATATCTTTATAGGCGACTCCTTTCCAAAATTTTTTCGCCATTCTTTCATAAATTTCTTATTTTTCATCAACATTTTTACATAATTTAAGTTATTTTCAAAAACAACTGCTTTACTTAATACATCAGATATAAAACCGTCATCTTTTTCATTTATTGCTTTAAGATAATAGCTGTATAAACTTTCTTGATATTTTCCACTTTTTTTTGATAACCCTTTTTTTGTTTTGCCGATTATTTCATAAAATTTTCCTTCACTTATTATTGTTGAATATGGTGCTAATGAATTAATATCTACAGATATAAATTCTATATTTCCATTATCAGACGCTATTCTAAATTTTGATTCAAAAATTTTATCATTAAAATTCAAACTTTTTCGATTCTGAAGATTATTCAGTTTATTAAAATTATCTTCAAATAATATTTGAGAAATATAATTTTCTACCGTGCTTATCTCTGTTAAATTAACACCTAAATTTTGGATTTCTCCTGTTTTGACTGATTTCTTTTCTGTCATTTTAACTCCTTACCGAGAATACTAAGTCTATATTCTTTTTATCGGTATTTATTTTATTCCTCTTTAATTTTTCGTTGATTATTTACTATTTTTTTAATATATGTTTACAAAGATTATAAAACAATCAATTATTTTAACATTATATACTTTATATATACAAGAGGAGTATATAAATGAAATTATTCTTGAATTTTATAAACAAACGTAAAAAATTTTCTACGTTCGTACTATTAAATATTTAATATGGATATATAGCAAAAAATATAATTGAAACAGCAAACATAATCCAAGAGATTATGTTTGTTTTCTTTTTTTGTCCTAATAATAGCTTTAAAAGTGGGTAAATTATAAATCCTGCAATTATTCCTGCACCAATATTATATGTAAAAATCATTATACTAATTGTTAGTATAGCTGGTGCATATTCTGAAATATCAGTAAAATCTATTTTTGTAATTACGGAAGTCATTAATATTCCGACATATAATAATGCAGGTGCGTATGCGTATGGGGGAATAATCATTAGTAATGGAGTAAAAATTAAGCCGAATAAAAATAAACAACCAACAACAATTGCAGTTAATCCTGTTTTTCCGCCAGCACTTATTCCAGTCATAGAATCAAGATATGCACCTGATGTTGTTGTCCCCATTAAAGGGGCTAAAATTACAGATATGGAATCCGCTATCATTGCTTTTTTTACACTATTGTTAGAATTTACATTTTCTATATTATCAGTCTTATATGAAAGACCGATTATAGCACCTGCAGTATCAATATTGACCATTAAAAATATTACGAAAAACATTGGAATAAAACTTTTATCCATTAGTCCTGAAAAATCAAGTTGAAATAGAGATGAAGTTATGTTCATCGGGGCAGAAATTATTTTGGTTGGGAGTTCCACATCTCCCAAAATTATTCCAAGTATTGTTGTTATTGTTATTGCAATTATAATTGCTGCTTTATTACCTCTTTTTAACAATACTGTTTGGAGAATAAAGCAAAAAATTCCCAAAATAATTGAAATTGATTTAAAATTACCTATTTCTAATGGAATATTATTAGTTGTAAATTTTACTATTCCAATATCACGTAATGCAATAAATATAAAAAATAAACCAAGACCCGTACAAAATGAAATCTTTATATTTTCAGGAATTTGTTCCACTATATAAGTCCTAATATTAGATAATGTCATAAATAAAAGAATAATTCCGCTTATGAATATAGATACCAGCGCTGTTTTTATGGAAAAACCAAGATTACCAACTATAGTAAAAGCGATAAAAGCAGTTTCACCTAAAAATGGTGCTACAGCATAGGGCTTATTTGCTATTAATGCCATAATGATACTACATATAAATACAATTAATGCTGTAATTGTTAAGCTTGAACCAAGTTCTAAACCTGAGTATTCAAGTAATTTAGGACTTAATACCAATAAATATGACATTGTAAAAAAAGTTGTTAAACCTGCAATAATTTCAGTTTTTATATTTGTCCCATTTTGATGCAATTTAAATATTTTTTCTAAAATGTCCATTACAGTTTACTTTCGAGTTTTTTTATTGTTTTATCATCAAACACATCTTCTGCTTTTTTTTCGCCTAAGAATATACTTTGCATTTTTTCTTTTAGTATATCATTAATATAATTGTAGTTTTCATTTACTGGGGTTGGTTTTGAATATTTCAACATTTCTAAGAATGCTTTAGCATTCTTAGGTTGTTTATTATCAAGAAAACATTTGCTTTCAGCAGAATCTTTTCTTGCAGGTATAATCAATCCCATTCCGGTAAATTTATCAATATTTTGTTTCGATGAAAGATATTTTATAAACTTAATTGCTATCTTTTTATTTTTTGATTTTTTTGAAACAGCCCAACCTGAAGCATCGATATATAATTTATTTTCATTGTTTGACGGAAATTCTATAACATCCCAATCAAATTTTATAGTTTCCCTAAATTTCGGTACCATCCATCTACCGCCTAAGTACATTGCAAGTTTCCCGTTTATAAACATTTGTGCGGTTGTCATACTTCCAATTTGTGATTTTGATGGAGATATGTGATATTTATTTACAAAATCCGAATATAAATTTAATGCTTCTATACTTTGTTTTGAATTTATTATTATAGATTTCTTGTCGTCAGAAATAATTCCTCCACCGTTTGCCGCCAAATAATATGACCAAAATAAAGAATCTTCTTCAAAATTAATTCCAAAATTTTCATCTGTTGTCAATTTTTCTGCAAGTATTTTTAGTTCATGCAGATTATTAATTTTTTCTGGTATTTTAATTCCAAGTTTTTCAAAAATATCTTTATTATAGTATATTACAAGGTTTGAAATATCTCTTGGGATTGCATATAATTTATTGTTTTTTCTAAAACAATCTAACGCTGTTCTATAAAAGATTTTATCAGCATTTGGGAAGTCTGTTTCTATATTTTCTAAAAGGTCAGCTTGTATATATAATTGAATATTTTGATTATTCAAAAAAATAACATCAGGTGCTAAGTCAGAAGCAAAAAGAATGTGAATTTTCTGAAAATAATTTTGAGGAAAATGAAGAAATTTTATTTTTATTTCAGGATTTTCTTTTTCGAATTCTTTAATTACAGAATTCAATATTTGTATTTCACTTTGTGAGCCCCAAGATGAAAAATTTATAATATTTTCATTTTTAGAATTTGAAGAAGGAAAAAAAGCAAACGCAAAGAAAATATATAAGATAACTATTAAAATAAATAGAATATTTTTTTTCATATATTAAAGAACTGCCAATTCTTTCATTCCTTCATCAGAAATTTCAATCATTGCTTTATAGGAGTCAAGTCTCACTATATACATATCACTATTGGCTTTTCTATCATAGAATCTAGCTTGTAGATTAATTTGAGTCAAATCATTGAACTTTTGCAATAAAAACACTTTTTCTCCAACATAACCAAATAGAGCGAAAGCGTCATCGACTGTAGTCAAATAAAATCCTTTTGTAGGTGTAATATGTAGTTCTGATAATAGTTCAGGCGTTAAATTTTTAGGTTCAGGTTCATCTTTTTTCTTTATATCCTCTACAACGGGAAGATCAAGTTGTAATGAATCGTCAAGATAATTTTTGGAAATGGGGTTAGTTTGTTTCGATTTTATTGCTTTTTCTTTTAATAGATTAGAAGTTTGCTTCAACATACTATTAAATTCATAAGATGATTGCCTATTTTCTTCAACTAACGGAACATCAAAGCAACTAAATGAATTACTGTCCATACTGCGTAATGTCTTTTTTATATTCACTTTCGGTAATATATCTTGTCTTACAGGTTCATTTGAATCTGAAACTGCTTTATATTCATCTTTATTAAGCAAATAGCTTTTGGGAAAAGAAGTATAACTCCTTCTTATATTTGTTTTTGACATTTTTACCATTTTTAGAATTAAAAAGATTATAAAAGAAAATAATACAATTAGCATTAAATAATTATAGTTAAATGTTTTTAATGTAAAAATATTATTTTCATTTTCAATTGTTTGGGCTAAAAGTCTTAATGAATATGCTTTATTTAAACCAACTGAAAGTCTAACATAATTTGACTCGGAATTTTCTTTTATAAAGGGTTTTTCTTCTATGGATATTTTTATATTTTTCTTATCGTGCCTATTTTTATATGCAATTTTTATTTTATTAGATTTTGTTACTGTTTCAGGAATATATATATAGTAAGAACCTTCTTTTCCCTTTTGAATAAATGCATTACCAGTAAATTTTTTATCAAAAAATAAATTAATTTTATAACTATTATCTGCAGCTTGCTCAATCATTATTTTGGAAAGGATATTAGATTCAATAGTCTGAGCAGAAACTTGACCAATAAACATAAATATAGTAAAAAACAATGTAAACAATCTAAACAAAATACTGCATTTCATATTAAACATTTCTTTCAACGGGTACTATACTCTTAAAACGAAAACTGTTTTATTAACATTAAAACATTAAAATATATTTTTTGTCACTTAAACAATATAAAAATAGTATAGAAACGTAACAATATATCAACTTTAATTTATAAAAAAAGATATTGTATTTTTTTCTTGAAAATATTGTTTAAATTTGTTATGATAACTACGAAGAAATGGCGAGATTATGAATATTTCAGATGAACAACTTAATAAAATCTTTGAATTAGCTTCTATGGAGCAAAAGCTTCAAAATGGAAATATTACATCAAGTGATATTTCTGAAGCTTTAATAGAAATAGAAAGAAAAATATACTCATTTTCTTCAGATATAAAGATTAGCTCTCTTGAGGATAAAAAGATTCTCATTGCTGATGATTTAGAATTATCTATATACCAACTAAGTACAGTATTAAAAAGAATAGGAATAACACCAAGAGTGGCTAGACATAAAGATGAAGCCATATCCGAACTTCAAAAAGTTCAGTTTGATTGTGTAATTATTGATTTATTTATGCCCGATAGTTCAGATGGTATAGATTTAATAAAAGCTGCCGTTGAAAAAAGAAATGAAACAGGTGTATATAGTAAAATTGTTGTAATTTCAGGCACAGATGATAATTCTTTAATTGATACTTGTTATGAACTTGGAATTGATTTTTATATTCAAAAAGATAAAGATTGGCATGCAAAACTACTAACATATATAAGTACCACATTTCAATCTGACAAAAATATTGCATTTACAAGATATGTTATAAACAATAATATAGTTTCTTATATTGTTAAAAGGTTTAACGAACAAAAAGTTTTTGACTCTATTATACAGAACATTAACTCTTCTATGTACACTGGAATGAATAACGTTTTGTTTGATTTGCGAGAGATAACAACATTTGATGTTGATAATGCATATGTATTTGCAGATATCTATAAAACTTGTTCAAAAAATGGCGGTAAATTTGTTCTTGTAAACCCTTCTACAACAGTAAAAGAAGCATTATCTTTTGCTTATCTTGAAGATGTTATACCATATGCGAATTCAGTAGAAGAAGCAGTTTCTATAATTGTAAATTCTCAATAAGATTTACCCTTCTTAAATGTCTTTCTGCTTCAAATTCTGTTTCTAGCCATATTTTGCATATATCTTTTGCCAAATATTCACCAACAATTCTTTCTCCAAAACATAATATATTAGCATTATTATGTTGTCTTGAAAATTTTGCAGATGTAGTATCTGAACACACAACCGCTCTAATACCTTTTATTTTATTTGCAGCTATACTCATGCCAATTCCGGTACCACATATCAATATACCTTTTTCATATTCTTTGGATATAATTTTTTCTGCTACATTCTTTGCAATAACAGGATAATCAACGGATTCCGTTGAATATGTACCTGCATCAGTAACATTATAATTATTTTCAGTAAGAAACATTTTTATTTTTTCTTTTAAGTTGTAACCTGCATGATCTGAACCAATTATTATATTATTCATAAATCTCTCCTTACTTTGATTTTAACATTTTATTCCTATTTATATTATATGTTACAAAATTTAAACTTTTATTACCTTAACTAGCATGTTTTTTATGATTCAAGTGTTTATCTATATAGTTGAAGGTAAGAAGTATTATGTCAGAAATTCAAGCAAACTCACCAATGTATAATATTCAAACGGGTACTCCGTTATATAACTATTCAAATAATTATATTCAACAACCACAGCAACCACAACAACAAACTGTGAGTGTTTCATCTCCTTCAACTTCCCAAGTTTATCAATATCCTCAAACATCATTGTATAGTAGTCCATCCAAACAGGCTGCATCAGGTGTGAATATATATATTTATAATCCGTCTGCAATAGGTGGACCAAGCTCAAATTCTACTGCAAATGCAAATTATACATTACCCCAAAATACAGCAATACCTGCAGTAGCACAACCAACGGTTCCTAATTATACTCCGCAGCAAAATGTTTCAATAGCAAATTCTCCATTATTGAATGAAAATGGAGCAGCAGAAACTAAAACAGAAAAACAAAAGACAAAAAAAGTAGTTCAATTAACAGACGATTACATTAAAACACTTGAAAGTTATCTAAGAAGCCCTGATTCTAATGTTAGAAAAACAGGTGTAAAAGAACTAATAAAAAGATATGAAGAAGATGACTCAAGATATGAAGATCCGGCGTTAACTGCATTGCTAAATATAGCACTTCAAGATCCTGATGAGAATAACAGAATGCTTGCGATGAGTCCAATAGCAGCAGGAAGTGCTCATGGAGATGAAAATACTATTGCAATTTTAAAACCATTACAAGCTTCAGATAAATTGTATGGTCAAGAAGCAGTAATGGCTAATAATGCACTGTTGAAATCAGCACAAACAATGACAACAATTCCGGACAATTCTCCAGACAATACAAAAAAGGACAATAAAGAATAATATAAGGTAAGAATATGGCAGTAATTCCTGCAATAATATCAGGTGTAAAAAAATTTTCAGGTAAACCAATGGAAATTACCTCGAAAGCGCTTGCCGTCGCAACAACAGCTTCAGTTATATATAATTCACATATAAATGGAAGAGAAAGAGCATATTCATTGGATGAATTAGATTCTGCAGACAGATATTATAATCAATATAAACAATATATGACTATGGATAAAGAAAGTGCTACTATTTCAAAAATGAAGAAATGGTGGTTTAATCTGCAACAAAGCTTCCCATATTATCATATAATATCAAGGGCAAATGGTTACCTAAAAGGTGTTGGAGAAACTATAATTAATTCTATACCATTAATTGGTTTGTCAGCCGTAGCATTAAAGTTTAAGACAGCAGGTAAAATAGCTGGGGGATTACTTGCAGCAACAGGAATTAAGACACTAATGTATGATGTTATTGGTATTGGCGCAAAAAAAGCGGAAAGAAAATATTAAAAAACTCTTTTATACTATTGCATACTTTTTTATTGACCAGGAACTAGGTTATTAATCAGATTCCTTGCTAAAGGAATAATACAAATGGCTAGTTATAAATTAGACAATAGGTTAATTACTAAATAATTGATAATAGTCTAATATATAATAGACTAAACAAAGTTTAACAATACTTTTGTAATCAGAGAGGGTAACAGAGTTATGGTAGATGCATTAGCTGGTAATAGTGTAATTAGTGTTATAATCGTCGAAGATTATAAACTAACAAGAGTAGGTTTAAAATCAACATTGAACGAATATGAGCACATCAATGTTATTGGAGAAGCCGAAGATGCAGTAGAAGGAATTGCATTAATTGAAAAATTAAAGCCGGATGTTGTATTGATGGATTTAGGTTTGCCGGGTATGAACGGACTAGAAGCTACAATAAAAATCAAGGAAAAGGGATTAAATTCAAAGGTTATAATCTTAACTTCTCATGAAAGGGGCGAAGAAGTTATTGCAGCTTTAGGTTCAGGAGCTAATGCTTATTGTTTAAAAGATATTTCGCCTGAAACATTATCTTCAGTAATCAAAAATGTAGCGGAAGGTGCTTGCTGGGTAGATCCTGGAGTTTCATCAGTAGCTTTAAATTTCTTCCCAAAGCCGGAGAATGTTTCGTTGATTCAAACAAACGATGTGCCTGATGCAAGAGCTCAATTAACAGAGAGAGAACTTGAAGTTTTAAAACATCTTGTAAAAGGTAAGAGTAATACTGAAATTGCAAAAGAATTGATAGTAAGTGTGCATACAGCAAAAGCACATGTATGCAGTATTCTTCAAAAACTTTGTGTTGATGATAGAGTTCAAGCTGCAGTTAAAGCTATAAAAGAAAATATAATATAAGTTTAAAGTAGTTATAAATAGGGGGAAGCTAAATGCTTCCCTTTATTATTTTATATATTTTCAGAATAATATGATAAACTGTATATTATAATTTTAAGGTAAGTTATGATTCCTACAATATCAGTAATAATGAGTACACATAATAGAGCGGATATTTTATCCGAATCTATAGATGCAATATTAAATCAAACATATAAGGACTATGAATTTATAATTATAAATGATGGTTCAACAGATAGTACGCAAGAAATTCTTGAAAGATATTCAGATTCAAGAATAAAGCTTTTCAGTAATAAGAAAAATTGTGGGTGTACTTTTAATTATCATAATGCACAAAACATTGCGAAAGGTAAGTATATTGCGCATATAGATGATGATGATATATCATTACCTGAGCGTTTTGAAAAACAAATAAATTATATGGAAAAAAATCCTGACGTAGTACTTTTAGGAACTTTTATTGAAACATTTGGAGAAAATCAGCGTCCTTCTTGGGTATTTTATACAGAACCTGAAAAATTATATTTTGCGATGCATATATATAATCCAATTTGTCATTCTTCTGTAATGTATAGGAAATCGTTTATTGAAAAGCATGCTATAAATTATGATCTTACAAAGAGATGTTCACAAGATTATGATTTATATAAACAAATAATATTAAAAAACGGTAAAATTACGAACTTAGATGAGATTCTAGTAAGATATAGAATGCATAAAATAAGGTTAACAGATATAAAACAGACTCAAGATATACAAATATTAAAAGCTGAAGAAATAAAAAAGGAACTAATATCAAGATTTTTAGATGAAGATGAGTTAAAAGAATATGAGATATTGATAAAAGATTTTCCATTTAATAATTATGATAAGGAATCTGTAATCAAAGCAATAGAAATGTTGTCAGCGGCAATGGAAAGAAAAGGCTATGATTATAGAAAAGTAAGTAAAGAAATAATTTTAGATATAGAAAATAATAAATTCCAATTTTAGTACTTTACAATTAAATATTTTTTTATTAATATAATTGTACGCGATGGAGGAGTGCCAGAGCGGTTGATTGGAGCGGTCTTGAAAACCGTCGTACGTGCGAGCGTACCGTGGGTTCGAATCCCACCTCCTCCTCCATTTAGAAAGAGTCCGAAAGGACTCTTTTTTTGTGGGAAGAGAACCTGTATGTATTTTAACGACCAGTTTGATTATAACAGTCAGTTCGATTATTCTCGCCGAAAGTATTGATTTTATAGGTGTAATTTAACGACCGGTTTTATTTGTACGGATACTTTGATTATTTTGGACAGCCCGCTCTGCGAGGGCGTTTTCAGGTCGGAAAATTAGGTTTACCAAAAAAATCAAACTGCCGATGTAAAGAAACAGGACAGTACAGAAAAGAGGAACCTGCCCTAAAGTCGCTGTTGGTAAACAATTTTAAATAAATTTAGGGTTTCAGAAAAGTCCAAAATGTCTAATTACTGTCCTTTATATGTCT
>CALUSI010000013.1 GCA_944323395.1 Candidatus Gastranaerophilales bacterium | reverse complement strand
GTTACCGGTAAAAATTGTATAATATTTGACGATATTATAGATACTGCAGGAACGATAGCTGAAGCATCAAAACTATTAAAGAAAAAAGGAGCTAAAGATATCTATGTATGTGCTGCTCATGGTTTATTTAACGGTGAGGCAATGAAAAGATTAAATGATGCTCCCGTTAAAGAAGTTATAGTAACAAATAGTGTACCTAAAAAGCCTGATTCTATTGATAAAATCAAACAAGTAGATTTATCGGTTCAAATAGCAGAGGCAATGAAAAATATTTCAGCTAAAAGTTAATAAAAATTAACAATTATATATATAAATAGCATTTTACTTTTTCACGGGATTTAAAATCTATGAAAATGATAGTGCTATTGGTCAATTATGAAAATAAATGGTTTTATTCAGAAATATGATATAGGTGGTAATAAGTCACAAATTAATAAATCAACTATTTGCTCAAAGTTGCATGAAAAACCTGAAAAAAAGGGTGCATTGATGACATCAAATGGATATTATAACATGCAGCAATGCAGATTATCTTTTGCTTCTTCTAAAGCTCTTTATAATACAACTATTTTAAAACAAGACAGATTTAAAGGTTGTTTGCTTGGTGGAGCAATTGGAGATGCTTTTGGTGCAAAGATTGAATGGTTTTCAATTGATAGAATAAAAAATAGATATGGTGCTACAGGGCTTAGATATATTCCCAAGACGCAAGGTATATATAGAGTTACTGATGATACACAAATGACTCTTTTTACTTGTGAGGGTTTATTGAATTCATATAGACATAAAGGAAGAACTGATGTAGAACCTGATTATAATCTTTTATATTCATCTTATAAAAACTGGTATGATACTCAAACTAAGTCAAGAAAAGAAATTCAAGAAAAAACTTTATTAATGAAGAATCCTGCTTTATATGTAAAACGTGGACCTGGTAATACCTGCATGAAATCATTAAAAATGGGAATACCCGGCAGTATGGAACATCCTATTAACGATTCAATGGGAAATGGTGGGGTGATGAAAACATCACCAATTGGTTTAATGTACAATAAAAAGCCTAAATTGGCTTTTGAAGTTGGTGCTAAAACTTCCGCTTTAACTCACGGTCATCCTAATGCATATCTTCCTGCCGGTTTCTTATCCTCGTTAATTGCTGATTTGGTTAATGAAGTACCTTTAGAAGATGCAATAAATAATTCAATAAAAATACTTAAGAATTATGAAGGACACGAATCTACTTTAGAGTGTATAGAAAAGGCGATTGAATATTCTAAATCTAATATGGATGATGTCGCTGCTATTGAAAGTATAGGATATGGTGGAAGGGGAGATGAAGCACTTGGAATAGCATTATATTCAGTTCTCAAGTATCCTAATGATTTTAAAAAAGCTTTAACTGCAGCAGTAAATCATAGCGGAGATAGTGATTCTACAGGCGCAATAGCTGGTAATATAATTGGAGCGAGTGTTGGTGTGAATGCTATACCTTCTAATTGGGTAGATAAAGTCGAACATTCTGAATTGCTTGAAATTATGTCTTTGGGACTAGAAATATTGGAAGAAGAGACTGATAATTCCTGCACTGATGATGAATTTTCTTCACTAGAAGAAAGAACAGAAAATGATATTTTAATTCCGGTTGAATAGACTGTTTATACTTCATTAAGAGTACTTATTATTTCTGCAGAAATATTCCATCTTCCATTTTCAAGGTTAATTCCATTAATTTTTACTTTTGCACCTCTTTGAATTAAGAACTCAATTTCTTTACAACTCCAATTTTCTCTGCCGAATGCATCTATAAAAATTCCGGGAATGTAACCTTTTGTTCTAAAGTTCCATACAATTTGACGACTTTCACGTCCGCAAGTATCAGAAGCTGTATCTGTAAGACTCGTAGATAAAAAGCCTGGGAAGATGAATTCTTTATCTTTAAGTATATGGTTAAGACCAGCTATATCTATAGGTTCTCCATTTTTACTTTTGATTGCAAGTTCTTCCAAAATATCAGATAAGTTTTTGCCTTTGTATATTCCATTCTCTAACATCGTTTTACTAAATACGCTATAATGGTCAGTACGATATAATGAGGTATTATCAACAGTAGATGGACAGCTCCTTATAAAATCTGTTAATTCTGCAATATCTTTTTTTACGCGAGAAATATCTTCTTTGGGTATTGGGAATTCTTTATCTCTTAGTCTTCCATTAATTTGTTTATACTTTGAAGCCTTTTTATAGTCTTGTAAACTCCTTATCAATGCTTTTTCTGAACTTTCATCAAAAAGTTGTGAATTCACAACAGCGTAGCATATCAGCCTTAATTGAGATTCATCTATTTTACCTACAGTATATTCAGGTATAACTGTGTTTGCCAGATTGTTATTTAACGAAAAGTTTTTTATGTATTGAATAATATCTGCAATATCTGTATATTGAATACATTGAAATATTTCATCTGAAGATAATCCTTGCATTCTAGTTCTATCGAATATTGATTCAATAACAATATCTTTTATTCTTTCTACTTGGTATTGACCATTAGCTGTTTTTGTAATGTTAAATTTGTAGTTTCCGCAATCAAGTGTATAGTTGCCTCTTGAATTAATGATACGGTTGAATATTTTTCTTTCTTTTCTATTTAAACCTAAAAGACTAATAACTTCTTCTTCTGTGTCTAAAATACTTTTTTCACAAGAAGTTACTTTACTTGCGTAAAATTTACTATCTTTAATATTCCTTTCCAAACTAGGAAGGTTTAACTTATTTATCGTACCTCCATCTATAGAAATGCCGAGTGCTTTGACATCATCATAAGATAATTCTATTATTTTAGAGGTATCAATAGGGCTGGTTAATTTAACTGTTTTTTTAGCTGAATCAATATCTTTTATTGTAAAATAGTGCCTTTGTGAACCTATTGGACTAATAGCGCCATCTGTATCAACTAATGTTCCTAAAGAAAGAACAGTATTGCTTTTGTTTGTTGCTAAAGTATCAAGAAGTTCATCAGTAATTGATTCATTTGCAATATGAACAGGGTTTAGTCCGAATTGTTTTGCAACAACTTCGGCAAAACCGCCATCAATATCACCTGTTAATTGTTTGTATGCTTGTTCAAAAATTCTTATGCCGGTTTTATCAGATAACATTTCATCAGAGAGGGAAGATTTGGATACTTTTACAATCTTGTCTCCGATTTTTACATTGTAGTCTCCGCTTATGGTTTTTGTTATAGATTTTTTGAATGTCTTAGCTGTATTTGGGTTATTCATCATTCCATCAATTGTAGATAAAAGTGCGCAGTCACCTGTTTGTCCTTGTTTGAATTTTGTATTTATTCCATCAGGAAGAACGATTTTTGTAGTTATTTTATTGTTTAAAGCTTTACCTGCTTTGCCTGCAGCTCTAAAACCACCGCCAATTACAGGAGCCATAATGGCTCCGCCTATAGCACCTTGAATTCCTGCTTCAATAACATTTTCACCATTTAATCCTGCTCTTAGCATATTGTCGGAGGCTCCGCCTAAAGCACCGTCAATTGCCATTCCCGCACCAAGTGCTAATGCTCTTTTACCTATTGTTCCTTCTGCAACATCTATAGTTTGATTTAGAACAATATTTTTTGCCGTTTGTTTAATACCAAGTTTAATTCCTTGTTCAGCGGCTTCTTCCGCACCTTCTTGTATTATTTTTAATCCGAGTTTTTTGCCGATTGTTTTTGTTACTGTATTCCCAAGACCATTTGTAATTGGAGCCAATACACCATTAATTCCGCCGGTTAATGTATCATAAAGTAAATCTTTTCCTGCATATTCTTTGCCGGTAGCTATTGCATCACCTGCTTTAATTCCTACTTTGACCCCTGCTCCAACTGCTGTTGCTAAGCCTAAACCAACAGCTAAAGAAGCACCACCTGTTGGTACTGCTAATGCAAAGGCACCGACCGCTAATATGCCGGATGCTAAGTCAGCCACAACATCAACACAAGTTTTTTGTCCTTCTTTATATTTATTCAAAGTTTCTTGTGCTTCTTCTTGCGAAATTTCTCCACGCTCAGCTTGTTTGATAACTTTCTCAATGTGTTTAGAACCTGATTTTGCACCGAATATATTTTTAATACCATCCCAAGCTTTTCCGATTATTCCTTGTTGTTTTTTAGTTTCTTCAAAATCTTTTCTTAAATCTGATTTATTATTGGAAGTGAATTGATCTTGGGCAATTTCTTTAGGAATAGGTGCCTGAGTATTCTGGCTTTTATTATTTTTAATTCCGAAAATTTTATTTGTATATAAATATGGATTTTGATTTATTTTTACTTCGTGCATATAATATATAATCTTTCCCTATACATATATAAAGTATATATGTATGTCGAAAATTTACTTTTTTGAACTGTTTGTTAAGAACTGTTCTTAAAGGTTAGTTTAATTGTTGTAAGACAGTTTTCGTTTTAGTGTATAATATCAATATTGGGGATTTAAAAAATTAGAGGATAAATAATGAAAAGATTTATACTTGTTATCGCTTTTGTTTTTATTGGTTTAGTTTGTAATGCTGCAGATTATTCAAGTTTTAAACTTGATAACGGACAGAATGTTGTAATACAAGAAGTGCACGATAATCCAATTGTAATAATAGATACTTGGATAAAAACAGGTTCTATTAATGAAACAGATGAAAATAATGGTGTAGCACATTTTTTGGAACATCTATTCTTTAAAGGGACATCAAAGCATCCTGCAAAAGAATTTGACCAAATTTTAGAATCAAAAGGTGCTATTACAAATGCGGCTACAAGTAAAGATTTTACTCACTATTATATTCTTATACCTTCACAATATTTTGAACTTGCTTTAGATTTGCATTCAGATATGCTTTTAAATCCTTTAATTCCAAGAAAAGAGCTTGAAAAAGAAAGAAAAGTTGTAATAGAAGAAATTTCAAAGAATAACGACAGACCAGCTACGGTATTATATAGAAATATGGTTAAAGGTTTTTATAAAGTACATCCATATAAAAGAGATGTCATAGGTACAAAAGAAGTAATCGAAACAATAAGCCGAGAACAAATTTTAGATTTTTATAATACCTGGTATATACCGCAAAATATGACAACGGTTGTAATTGGAGATGTAAATACACAGAAAGCTTTGGATTTAATTAAAACAAAGTTTAATAAACCTGTAGATATTACTGAAAAGAAAACTGTATTAAAATATAAACTCGATAAAAAACCCTCCTCACAGATTGAAACAAAAGAGGAGATGAAAGTTGAAACCGGATATATATTAATAGGTTTTAAGGGCTGTCATCCGATAACAAGTAAAGACTCTTATGCTTTAGATGTTCTCGCTACAATACTTGGTGAAGGGAAATCCTCACGATTGTATAAAAATATAAAAGAACAAAAGCAATTGGTTCATTCGATTTCAGCTTCTCATTCTTCAATGCGTGATGATTCTATATTCTATGTTTCTGCAAATTATATAACTGAAGATATAGAACGATTAAAAGATGCTATTTTTACAGAAATAGAGAAACTTCAAAAAAATGAAATAACAAATGAAGAAATACAAAAAGCGAAGAATATTATAGAACGTGATACTTTCTATTCAAGAGAATCCGTTTCGAATATAGCTTCAGCTATTGGTTATACGGCAACATTAACAAATGATACTTCATATTATAAAAATTATTTAGATAATATAAACAAAGTTACGGCAGAAGATTTAAAAAGAGTTGCAAAGGAATACCTTGATATTGATTCTTCTGTAGTTTCCGTAATATTACCGTCCAAAGAAGGAAAACCTGCTATACAAAAACAGCCGGCGCAGAATTATAATGCAAAGGTATTAAGTCAGGATAAAACAACGACAAAATATGAGCTTGAAAATGGAGCAACATTAATCATTACACAAAATACAGCTAATGATATTATAGCTATGGAAATGTCATCAAAAGGCGGAAATAATCTTGAAGAAATTCCCGGCATTGCTGCTGTAACAGCAGAAACTATGCTGAAAGGAACAAAAAAATATAAAAATCAGGAATTATCATTATTGTTAGAAGAAAATGGTATCAAAATTGCACCTTCTGCACGTGGTGATTCATTCGGAATAGCTGCTAAGTTTACAAAAAATGAAAAGGATTTAGCACTGGATATATTTGAAGAAATTGCAACCAAAGCATCTTTAGATTCATATGATGTAGAACGCGTAAAAGCAGATAAGATGCATTCTATTAAGAATAAAAACAATACTCCTGACGCATTAGCTTTTGACGAATTTAGAACAGCGTTATGGGAAGGTACTCCTTATGGTAATACCGGTAAAATATTGCAGAAAACTTTACCTTTAATTCAAGAGGAAGATATTGTTAATTTCTATAATAATCTCTTCCCTGCTGAAAATGTAGTTATAACTATAAACGGAAATGTTGACAGTCAAGAATTTATTAATTATTTTTCTAGAATATTGCAAAAAAGTAATAAGCCTAAATTCTCGTTCTTAGATTATAAAAATAAGTTTAAACCATTATTAAAAAATAAGATTGTAAAAGTAAATAAAGACTCACAAGCTGTTTGGCTTTTATTAGGCTGGTTGACTGATGGTGTTGAAAATCAAAAAGATTGGGCAACATTGCAAGTTATAGATTCTATGCTTGGTTCTGGTATGAGTTCAAGATTATTTACACAATTGAGAGATGAGCAAGGTTTAGCATATCAGGTTGGTTCTAGCTTCTCTGCAAATGTAAATAAAGGTGTTTTTGCTTTATACATTGCTACTAATCCTAAAAATGTTCAAGTTGCAAAGGGGGGGTTAATAAAAGAAATAGATAAGTTAAAAAAAGAATTTGTGACTGAAAAAGAGCTTTCTGAAGCCAAGGATAAACTATTAGGAAACTATGTTTTGTCAATGGAGACAAATATGGATAAGGCTTCTCTAATTAATTCTTTGGAAATTAGTGGTAAAGATTTTACGTTTTTGGATAAATATCCTCAAATAATAAATGAAATCACAGTTCAAGATATTATAAAAACGGCAAATAAGTATTTTGCAAAACCTTATGTTTTTACTATTGTTGGACCAGTTAAATCTATTGAAAAATTATAAAACATGAGATACATTTGTATGTAAAGAGATAAAATTATGCGAAATGAAATTATTGAAAATAAAGAGTTTTACATCCTGTCAAGAATCATTGATAATGCAGAAGAGTGCATGGTTGTTAATTTAAAAGAAGATTGTTTTGATGTAAAACTTAAAACTAAAAAGAAATATGAAGTTGATGAGTCAGTTGAACTTTTTACTATGACAGAAAAAGGACAATTGTATTTTGAAACTATAGTAAAAGATGTAAAAGATGACATTATATCAGTTTGGTATCCGATTGCATATAAGTATCTTCAAAGAAGACAATACACAAGAGTTCATTTAGAGAATGAGGTTGAACTTACTAGCAAAGAAGAAAAAATATATGCAAGAATTTCTGATATAAGTGCAGGCGGTTTAAAGGTATATACAAAAGAGCAATTACAACTTTTAAATGAATATTCGATCTCATTAGATATTGAAAATAAAAAGTTGGATATGATTTTTGAACCAATAAGAACAGAGGTTTTAAATAATGAATTTGTTTCGTCAGGACGGTTTAAAAATATAACCAGTTATAATAGGATTGCTCTTGTTCAATATTGTTTTAGTAAACAGATAGAGAATAGTAATAAATAAACTTGTAAAACACTAAAAAATATTGTTAAATATTCATAGTGGATATATTTTAAAGTACAGGTATATAGTTGTGAGTAAAGGTAGTCTGAAAAAGAAGAAGAATATAAGGCCCAAAACAGGATTGTCATTGCGGTTAAAGTCCACAATTATGTCTAATATTATGGTAGTAATGTTGGTTACGATAATAGTAGTTACATTGGCATTGACGGTAGCTTCATATGCAACAATTAAAAATATGCAGGATAAGCTTCCTGCTGATTTTATATCCAGTTTAGAAGTTTTTGACAATCAAAGACAGACCGCACAGGAGTTCGAGGCAAGGCTTCCTGAACTTCGAAAAAATATAAATGGTAGCATTTTGAAAAATTATGATGTGCAAGATTTGTTAGTAGCATATCATAATGGTGATAAAGTATATACAACTTTAGATGATGAGGATAGAGATAAAAGTGCGATAGATTATTCATATATTAAAGATGAAACAAATTTATACCGTTTTATATTTAAACAATCAGATAAGTATTCTGTCTCAAAATATCGTATAATTTCTTTTCAGTTACCTTTCTATAAAAAAGATGAATTAGGAAAATTTATAAAAGATTCATCATCTAAATTTCAAATAGATAAAGTATATGATATATTTTTAATTGTTCCACCTGCAACGACAGAAGATATTAGTAAATTTGTTGATTATGCTAAGAATATTTTTTGTGCTGTATTATTTGCTTGTTTTATTGTTGTTTTTATATTGGCAAGAAGTATATCCAAGCCCTTATCTGTTATGGAAAAAACTGTTTCCCAAGTTGCAAAGGGAGATTTATCCGGAAGACTTGAGTATACTAAATATGATGAGATAAATAAACTCGTTCAATCATATAATATGATGACCAACGCACTTCAGCGTTTGTATTCTTCTTTAGAAGCACAGGTTCAAGATAGGACAAAAGAATTAAAAAATGCATATGCAGAATTGCAGAGTACTCAAGCAATGATGGTCCATTCTGAGAAAATGAAATCTTTAGGTGAGTTAGTTGCAGGTATTATGCATGAAATAAATAATCCTATAAATTTCATATATGGTAATATGACTCATCTGAGTAATTATTCAAATGATTTAATTCAAATAATTGAAGAATATGCAAAATATAGTGATTCTTTAAAACCTGAAGAAAAGGAAGAAATAGAAAACTTAAAGCAGGAAATTGATTATGAATTTTTGAAATCAGATTTGCCTGATTTAATTAAAAGTTGTAAAGAAGGTGCTGATAGAGCAAAGAATATTATTCAAGATTTAAAAAGTTTTTCAAGGATGGAGGAAGCATCAATTACAGACGTAGATGTTCCACATGAAATAGATACAACTTTAAATATATTACATAATAAAATAAAAAATAAAGCTGAAGTTCACAAAGAGTATATGGAAAATCCGCCTAAGATAGAAGCATTTGGTGGTCAGCTAAATCAAGTATTTATGAATATTCTTGATAATGCTGTTGGTGCAATAAAAGAGAGAGGCGATATTTGGATTAGAATAAATGAAGATAAATCAAAAAATAATTTGATAATAGAGATTGAAGATAATGGAATAGGAATGGATGAAGAGACAGCAAGAAAAGTTTTCAATCCTTTCTTTACAACAAAACCGGTAGGACAAGGTACAGGTCTTGGGCTTTCTATAACTTATAAAATAATAAAAAATCATCAAGGAGATATTAGGGTTGAATCTCAGCCAAATTTGGGTACTAAGTTTATTATAACACTTCCTATAAATATAGACAGAGAAAATTTAAATGTTGGAGTAGAGACTGGAGAAGCTGATGGATAAGTATAAATTATTAATAGTAGATGATGAGCCGGATAATTTGGCGTTGTTATATCGTACTTTAAGAGGGAAATATGACATAGCGAAGTCAACTTCGCCTTTAATGGCTCTTGAAATGCTACAAAAAGAGCATTTTCATTGTATATTATCTGACCATAAGATGCCTGAGATGGATGGTGTTGAGTTTCTAAAGAGAAGTTGCGAGATATCTCCAGATACAATGAGATTACTTGTAACTGCTTATACTGATGCCGGAATATTAATTGATGCTATTAATTATGCTAAGATTTATAGATATATAAAAAAACCATATAATCCTGATGAGTTATTGTTAATTGTGGAAAATGCACTTGAATATTGGCAATTGAAGTATGATAACAGTGCATTGGTAAATGATTTAAAAGATCTTTTTGCAGGCACAATAACTGCAATTGTTGAAGCATTAGATGCAAAAGATTCTTATACACTTGGTAGAAGCAGGCGTGTTACATTCTATGCTGTAAAAATAGCTAAAGCACTTCACTTAAGTGAAACGACAACAGGGAAGATTGAACTTGCAGGGCTTTTGCATGATATAGGAATGATTGGTGTTTCTGATGATATTCTTTCAAAGGTTGAAAAATTGACACAGGAAGAATATGATGAAATAAAAAAACATGTTGTTCATAGTGTTCGTATTCTGGATGATATAAAGCAATTAGCAGATGTTGTAGAAATAATAAAGTATCATCATGAATTTTATGATGGTAATGGTTATCCATATGGAAAAGCAGGGGAAGACATTCCGATAGGCTCAAGGATTATAGCTGTTGCAGATGCTTTTGATAGTATGGTTACTCCAAAAGTATATAGAAATCAGGTTCCACCTGTAGAAGCATTATCGCAAATAAAGAAGTCTGCCGGTAAACAATTTGATCCTGTTGTTGTGGAAACGTTTGAACAAATTTTACCTGAGACATTGCGAGAAATAAAAGAACTGGAACGTTCTATTCACAAAGTCTAAAAACGTTGAATATTAATAACTTATATTTTCTATCTCGTATGAATTTTGTGTTAATATAGATTTAGTAAATACAGATAGAGGTTAATTTTATATGAGAATGTCAAATCTTTTCGTACAAACATTGAGAGAATTTCCTGCAGATGCAGAAGTAATCAGTCATAAATTATTAGTTCGTGCAGGCTATATAAGAAAACTGACCAATGGGGTATATAATTTTCTTCCGCTAATGTGGAGAGTATTAAAAAAAGTTGAAAATATAGTACGTGAAGAAATGGATGCGGCAGGAGCACAAGAACTTTTGATGCCCTTTGTACAACCGTCTGAATTATGGCAAGAATCAGGCAGATGGGATGTATATGGTAAAGAATTAATGCGTCTTAAAGACAGACATGGAAGAGAAATGTGCCTTGGACCGACTCATGAAGAAGTTATTACTTCAATCGCAAGAGAAGGAATTCGTTCATATAAACAGTTACCTGTTAATCTTTATCAAATTCAATCTAAATTCAGAGATGAAATAAGACCACGATTTGGCTTGTTAAGAGGTCGTGAATTTATAATGAAAGATGCTTATAGTTTCGATGTTGATGAAGAAGGTTTGGATAAATCATATGAAATTATGGCAAAAGCATATAGAAATATATTTGAAAGATGTGGTTTAGAAACAAAGATGGTTCAATCGGATTCAGGTGCAATCGGCGGAAGTGTTTCACATGAATTTATGGTTTTGGTGAACGAAGAAGCTGAAAATAATGCAGGCGAAAATGATGTATTCTATTGTACAAAGTGCGGATATAGTGCAAATTCAAACCACGCAGTATCTATCATGAATGAAGTAGAAACTGATGGAAAATTTACAAAGGCAGAAATAGTTGATACACCAAATACACATTCAATAGAAGAACTTGCAGCATTTTTGAATATCCCATCAACAGTTATATGTAAAGCTTTAATTTATGTTGTTGATGGAAAATATGTTTTGGCATTAATAAGAGGTGATAGAACTGTCGAAGAAACAAAGTTAATGAATGTATTTGCCGGAAATGACATTCGAATTGCAAGAAATGACGAAATAGAAGAAATAATGAATGCAAGCGGATTTAATGCTGTAGCCGGTTTTATAGGTCCAAAAGGGCTAAAAAATATAGAAATAGTTGCTGATGAAACCGTTAAAGATTTAAAGAATTTTGTTATAGGATGTAATCAAAACGATAAACATTTAGTAGGTGCTAATTGGGGTATAGATGTTGATTTACCTCAAAGAATTGCAGATATAAGGCTGGTTGAGGAAAATGATAAATGTGTTGATTGTGGTGCTGAATTAAAAGTTACTAAGGGAATTGAAGTTGGTAATATATTTAAACTCGGAACTAAGTACTCAAAAGCAATGAATGCAACATTTACTGATAAAGATGGAAAAGAAAAACCATTTATAATGGGTTGTTATGGTATTGGAATATCAAGAACAGCAGCTGCTGCTGTTGAAAGGCATCATGATGAATATGGAATAAAATGGCCATTGGCAATTGCACCATATACAGTTATTGTTGTACCTGTAAGTGATCAGGATGAAATCCAGATGAAAGTTGCAGAGGAAATTTATAATAAGCTTCTAGCAAAAAATGTTGAAGTCTTGATTGATGATAGATCTGAAAGAGCAGGAGTAAAACTGAAAGATGCTGATTTGATTGGTATCCCATATAGAATTACAGTTGGTAAAACAATAAAAGATAATCTTGTAGAGTTTAAGACTCGTGCAAATAATAATGTTGAAACGATTACACCTGATGAAGCAATTGCAAAGATTTTAAGTCTATAGGATAAATAAAAAATGGTCATTTGTGAAATATTTCTTCATAAATGACCATTTTTTATCAAAAATAAGAAATGTTTTCTTTTTTATAGACAGACAAAGGAATAATATTTTGATTTCAGTGTTATCGTATCCCTCGTGTAAGAAATATAGTATATCAAGTAATAATGTCATTCAAACTTTTAAAGGTAGTGACATTTCAGATTTGCTTGCAAAAGGCGATAAAGCACTTAATGAGAATAAATATCCTGAAGCATTGAGTGCATATGAACAGGCAAATAAATTAAATCCGAATGAAAATATAGTATATAAGAAGCTTGCAAAGACACAGTTTCATTTGAAAGATTATGTTTCATCAGAAAAAAATTATGAAATATATCTTGAAAAAGTTCCAGATGATATTGATGCTTGGATAGAACTTGGGGAAACTCAAAGGCAAGCCGGCTTATATCAAAAAGCTTTGAAAAGTTTTGAGAAAGCATATTCATTAGATAGTTCAAATGATTTAGCCAATAGAAGTATATTAGAAACAAAGAATAATATTTTAAGTATATATTCACCAGAAAAAGCTCAAACAGAAAAAAATGAACATGCACAGGAAAATTTACGAAAAGCTTTAGATATGACTGTAAAATATATGACGCCTGAATTTATGCAGGGTTTAAAGGATGTTACAGTCCAATTTGGAGAAACTGCTTCAATGGGCGGAACTTCTAATATTGCTCAATATGAGAATCATAAGAAAGCAATTACAATTTCAAATTCATATATTTATGCTGCACCTCAAGTTATCGCTGCATATTTATCGCATGAATCAGTACATGCTCATGATAATGATCCTTATACATCAATAAGAGAAGAACAAGATGCATATCAGGTTGCTACAAAGTTTTGGATGAAGAATTCGAATGGAGTAAAAGATCCTGAAATGGATTATGCTGTATCTTTGTATCAACAATCACCTGCAAAATTAAATGATAGAGTAGCAGAAATATATAAGCTTAGAGATCCTGATATTGCTGAAACATCTCCAAATCATCCCCCTAAAAAATTATTTCATTTTAATACTCAAAAAACGAAAGCAGCAAGTCAATCAATAAAATCATATGATGTAATTGCTTAATCTTCCTGCTCTTCCTTTATGTATAGTTGCGGGTTAATTACAGTTGCTGGTAATTTGACTTGACCTTTAGAGGCTTCAAAAATTGTTTGCGTTGCATATGCAACGTAATTTCTGTATTTCTTTTTTGATATTCTTTTTTTCTGAATTATATTGTCAACTGTTTCAAAATAATCTTGAAGATATTTTATCCTGTTATCTTTATCTTCATATAGCCACTGTAGAAAAGGTTTATTACCTTTTTGCGCATTACAAGCACTATGCATAGATAGATAGTTACTTATATCGTCATGATTGTTTTCAATATCATAAGCTATTATATGATCGGTGTTTGCTACAGAAGAAGACAAAAATCTTAAAGCAATATCATAAGATGCCCAATCTTGATTATGCTTATTTTTTCCTGAATATTTAACAATCCAAGCAGAGTTCATATCTGATGATGTCGGGAAATTCTTTGCAATTTTTTGTAGTTTCTCATATTTTTTCGGATTTCGAATCTTGATCTTGCTTATTCTGTCAATCATTATTTTTCTTCTGAAAGGAGCTGTTGTATTATTTTTTCTTATAATTTGTTGTAAGCTTTTTATCTTATTTAATAAAACAGTTCTTTCATCATCGGGAAGTGTTTTCGCAAGAGATCGCATTTTCTTTATTTGACGCATTTGAGCATTTTGTAAGATAGGCATCTTTGCATTTCTAAGGCTAACGAGAAGAGTTCTTATATCTTTACTGTTTCCTTCTTTTTGAGATAGTTTATAAAGTTCATTGTAAACACTTTCTTCCACTGGTCTCATATATTCTGTATATTTACCAAGATGGTCCAGATATTCATCGGGTTGTAGCTCTGCAAGTTCTTTTGCAATCAGATTAAATTTTGTTTGATTTAGCATTTTCTTGCCACAGGAAGGACAAGGAATATCACAAAGTTTTGATATAGCAAAATCTCCTGACTTTTCTGCAATATGTTTTTTATCTGTAGAATAAGTTCTTCTTTTAGAAGAAGTGAAATTTACTGGCAAATAATATGTACTACTTAGCCCATTAATTGGACTTTCAATTGTATTTGTAATTGACGCAGACAAACTATTGGGTTTGTTTGCCCTGTTTGAATAAAAACTCTTAAACGATGTAACCGGCTGTATTTTCATGTTAGTTAAATAATATCTACATTTATATGAAAACCAAAAATTAATATTTTTGTCAAATTGGATTACAAAATGTAAACTTGAAAATTTTGGTGTTGTTTTTTGAGGTTTTTGAAAAAAAATTCTTTATTTTTTGAAAATCAAGGTTCATTTTGTGCAAAAATGATAATAAAAAATGCTAAAATCGTAGGTTTTTTGCATGAAAATAATTTTAAGATTATTTTAATAACGCAAAGAAATTTGTTTTTGAATTTTAACTTGATATGATTGCTAAGGTCGAACATGTCAAAAGGTAAGTAAAAAGTGAAAATATCAGCAGTAGATAGATATAAAACTTCAGACAGGCAAACAAATAAACTTCAAAGTAATATGAGAGGAAAAAATACATCTTCTCAAAATAATAAGTTGCAGAATTTTAACGGAAGTATATCTGATGCTGCATTTAATTTGTTGGATAAAAGCTTTAGTATATTAGATAAAAATGCAATGATACAAGTATCTTTTGTAGATACTGTTTCAACAAATATACCAAGAACATTGGTTGATTTAAAAACTGGGCTTGCAGCTGCATTAGAAACATGCAGACGTGAATTTTCAGGTCTTTTTGTTAATTGTTTGATGCCAGGTTTAGTTGTTAAAGCATTAGCAGGTATTTTGCCAAAAGATAATCAACTAAAAGGTACTAATGTTGTTGGTTCGTGGGCCAACGGTGATTCTATTGAAAAATTGAAAGGTGCTTATAAACAGGCTCAAGCTTCAGGTGCTAGTGATAAAACGAGAGCATATGTAGAAACAGTTTTGGGTTCTTTAGAAGGATTAGATGGAAAAAATTGGGTTAAGTATGCTGATAAAGCTTCTGAACCTATATATCAAGAAGCTGTTTCAAATATCACGCAAGCAATTTCATCTTCAGGTTTAGAAAGAAAGAAATTAATAAAACATGCACAATCAAAGTTAGCAGGATTAACAAAAGCTGAAAGTATATTAAAATTTAATGGAACTGCACAGTCAAATTTAGAAGAAACTTTAAGAGATGTAGTAGATTTGGGTAGTAAATTTGAGAACGTTAAGAATAAGACGTTGTCTGCTGCAGTTGCAACTGCCGATGATATTATTCAACCTGAAATATCTTCAAAGGTGTCAAGTGCTATTGATAAATATGGTTCGTCTTTAAAAAACTTTGTTAATAAGAAAAGTTTAATCGGGATGGGTATAGTTATTGGTATTGCTGTTAGTATACAAACAATAAATAGGGCAATAACAAGAAAGCAATTTAAAGCAGAGGGTGCGCCTATATATAAAGATTTCGGCAAGAAAGATACGACGCAAAAAATGGATGAAAACCAAAAGAAAGGTTTTTTTGTAAAAAAACTTGCTGCGGCTGCGGGTATGTATGGATTAGCTGCAGTGTCAATGATGAAAAGGCCATCTCTTGGTATGTTCCAATTCTCGGGGATTTTCCCAACAATGGATCAGTGTCGATGGATTGCAGCTTCTACTTTTGCTAGTAGAATGCTTGGTGCCGAAGATGAGAATGAATTAAGAGAAACTACAGTCAGGGATATTGCTTCATTCTCCGGATTGTATTTTCTTGGTGACTATGTAAAAAAAGGTGCAGCTTCAGCTATAGAAGCAATTTCTAAAACAGGAAAAGGCAAACAGTTTTTTGGTGAGAATATAGTTTTACTAAACCGTAAAAAAGAAGTTGCCAAACCTGTTCTAGATAAGAGTTCTTCTTTTGGCAAACAGTTGATATCTCAAGCAGACTATAGAGCAAAACAACTTGGGAACTGGATAAAAAATACAGAATTAAAATCAGCAGCTGAAGTGGCAAATACAAAAACTCGTAATTTAAGAAATATATGCCGTGTTGCGGATATTGCTTTTTCTGTTGTTATGCTTGGAATATTGCTCCCCAAATACAACCGTTCAGTCACGGAAAAGAAAGTTGCTGCAGCAAAAAGACAGGAAGAACTCCAAAAACGTGCGATGCTTGATTTTTCTATCGTACAAAAAAATAATACCCCTCAAATTTTTAAAAATTTAACATAAGTAACAATTTTTTACATGACTCGCAAAAAAAAATAAGTTTAAGTTTTGTACTAATGTTGAGTTGTTAAAAACTCAAAAATAATGTATAATGAATCAGATTCCCGAAGATGTAAAGGAGAGAAGTAAGTGGTTGACAACAGGTCAGCTGGTGCGCTCGGGATTGGTGGCGGTATAAATTTCAAGAGTGGAGATATATCAGGTACTGCAGCCAAAACCTCAGATGACAGAGCAAGTCAAGGTACTGAATATTTTATGCAGGAAGGCGAAGAACAGCAAAATTCTCGCCAAGATGACTATGTTGATAGAAGCATGCAACTTAAGGCTTCTTTAAATTCTCTTGCTCTTTTAAATGTTGTTTCGGTACTTCAAAATAAAAGAAGAAATATTCTATTAGATGATGAAGATTATGCTGAAAAACTTCAATATAATAAAGTTCAAAAAATCGATAAAGAAAAAGATGAAGAAACAAAAAAATAGAACCAAGATTAAAATCTTGGTTCTATTTTTATAATGTTACATTGTCCATTCTGTACTATGAATTTTCCTTGCTAAATATTCTTCCGGAGTTTCTTTATCTGCCAAAGTTCTTTGCGGATTGAATTGAGGATTTTCTTTTTGAGTAGCTCTTATTTGACCTGCAGTAATAGGATAAACATAATTAGAGCCCCAAGTACCATAAGAAACTACTTTATCATCCGGTGTATTTTCGTCAATTTGAACTAACGGTTTCATTTCTTGCTTCTTTTCCCCAAAATTTACAGATTTTTTCATGTAGTTTGCAGACATTGAAACAGGTGCTATTTTCATTTTTCTCTCCTTCTCTCTTAATTGAAATAATAAACACACATTATTAGTAAAAACTGTAAAATAAGTTTTTGCTACCATAAATAAAAATCTTTAAAAATTTTTCTAAAATAAAATATTCTGATAAAATGATAAAAGGAAGTGAAATATGAGAAAAAATCTGATAAGAATATTATTATTATTTCTTATGTTAATGCCTATACAGGTATATGCCTTGGAATTTGCAGATATAAAACATGGTTTTTGGGCCTATAAAGAGATAGATTTTTTGACAGATGAAGGAATAATTTCAGGCTATCCTGATAATGAATATTTGCCGCAAAAGCTTGTAACAAGAGCAGAATACGCAGCAATGGTAATAAAAACAATCGGACAAGAAAATATCCCTATTGAAACTATGTATACTTTTGAAGATATAGATAATAGTCATTGGGCATGGGGATATATTTTGAGAGCTCTAAATCTTGATATATTAAAACCTTCATCTGACAGTTATTTTTATCCAGATGATTATATTACCAGAAGTGAAGTAATAACTTTTCTTGTAAATATACTAAAATCAGAAGATATTTCTAAAAAGGATGCAATCATAGCGCTTCAAAACTCGTTTGATGATTTTGACGATATTCCTGATTGGTTTAAAGTAACAGCAGGGAAAGCAGAAATTCTTAATGTTATAGCTAAAGAGCCTCCGCGTGAGCGTTATCTTGATTATGATAAGTATGTAAATAGAGCTCAAATGGCAGTTTTTTTAGCAAGATTAAAGCAAATAACTGATGGCTATATACAGGAAAGAATTAAGGCAGAAAAATCTCCCAAAATAGGGGAGGGAATAATTGTTGAGAATGTTCACAGAATTGATGATGTTGTTACATTACCGGCAAATACAATACTTCCAATAATGATAATAGGACAAATAAGTTCAGAAGATGCAGAACCAGGGCAAATGTTTCAAGCAAGATTTGCTAATAATATTGTTGATTATGAGCATCATATACTTTTATCAAAGGATATAATTCTTATTGGTAAGATTTTGGATACAACAAAGGCTATTAATTTTGTTAGAAATGGAGAAATGATATTTGAATTATCAGCCACTAATAATAATAAAAGGTTTACGAGAATACTTGGTGTTGCAGAATATGAAGCAGCTCTGGTTGAATCAAATAAAGTTAAGAAAGTTGCAAAAAATATTATAAAAGGTAGAGATTTTATTGCAAAAGATGGACAAATTCTTTATATAAAGTTATTTAAACCAATGAGAGTAAATATTGTAACAGGGGAAGTATTAGATTAATTAATACTTTCCTTTTTATATACTCCCATGTCTTCCAATGCTTTTAAAAAGTTTTGAGCAGTTGCTTTTTGTACATCAGGAGGAACAACTCTTAAAAGCTCAACGGTTCTTGAAATTATTGGATCTTTGTCATACCAACGGTTACATACTTTTGGTCTTACCATTTCATAAAATTTATCAATAGCCTCTTTCGAAACTTTCTTTTCTATTTCTTGTAAGAAAATTTCTGCTTGAGACTTTAATTCAGTTTGATAATTTTGAAGAAGATTAATTACTTCTAACAAAACAGGATCATGATCATACCATCTTTTATAATTGTGATTCACTTAAATTTCCTTTATTTTGGTTGATGATAGCAGAATCATCTTCATTATATCTTTGAATATCTGCTCCTATCATTCTAAACTTATTTTCAAGAAGTTCGTAACCTCTATCTATATGATATATATTATCAATTGTGCTTTCACCTTCTGCCATAAGCGCCGCAATGACAAGAGATGCACCGGCTCTTAAATCAGATGCTCTAAGGTTTGCACTTGTTAAATTTTTTACACCTTTAACTAATGCATGGTTTCTTTCTTGATGAATATCGGCTCCCATTTTACGAAGTTCAGGAACTTGCATAAATCTGTTTTCGTACAAACTCTCTGTAATAATACTAACCCCATCAGCAACCGTAGCAAGCGCCATTGCTAAAGATTGCAAATCTGTTGGAAATCCAGGGTAAGGCTGTGTTATTACGTTTATGGCTTCAAGTCTTCTTCTGCAACTAACTTCAATTGATGTAGGATCAATCAATTTAATATCAGCTCCCATTTTTGTTAATTTAGCAGTATAAAATGTTAAATGATTTGGGAAAATATTTCTTATTATCCCTTTACCTTTAGTCGCAATAAATGCGGCCATATATGTTCCTGCTTCAATTCTATCCGGTATTGTTGTATATTCTATAGGGTGTAAGTTTTCCTGTTTTACACCGTTAATAACAATTTCAGATGTTCCTGCACCAACAATGTCTGCTCCCATTGCATTTAAGAAATTAGCTAAATCAACTATTTCAGGCTCTTGTGCGGCATTTTGTATTCTTGTTGAACCTTCAGCAAGAACAGCTGCAAGCATTATGTTTTCAGTTGCACCTACAGAAGGAATATCAAGATATATATCAGATCCTGTTAGTTTTTTTGCTTTTGCATGAACATATCCGTTTTCTATTTTAACATTTGTTCCAAGTGCTTCTAAGCCTTTAATATGGAAATCTACTTTTCTTTCTCCTATTGCACAGCCACCTGGTAAGGCAACAACGGCTTCTTTACATCTTCCAACTAAAGCTCCTAATACTACAAAAGAAGCTCTCATTCTGCTTACAAGTTCATAGCTTGCTCTAACACTTGTTATATCAGTTGCATCTATAGTTATAGATTTTTCAATCTTATTATATTTTGTTTTAGCACCAAGTTGTTCTAAAACATTGAGCATTATTACAACGTCAGTAAGTTCCGGAACATTGTATATTTTACTTTCACCTTTTGCTAAAAGAGCCGCAGCCATAAGTTTTAATACTGCATTTTTAGCTCCGCTTATAGAAACTTCACCTTTTAATTGTTTTCCGCCAAATATCCTAATCTTTTCTGTCATGTTCCTCCAAATGACATCTGATATTCCAAGTCACTATAATTTAATATACACTATATTATATAATAATATAACTTCTGCCTTTTATGGTAAATAGATTAACTATTGTAAACACTTAATATTATATCATTCAAATGCACTATATTATTAGTTCTAATTTACATATAAAATGTATAAAGAAGAGGATTTTATATGATATCGAATGAAGAATTAATGACAAAAGCGAAAGAAGTTTCAAATAATGCGTATTGTCCGTATTCTGAGTTTCCTGTTGGAGCATGTGCTTTATTTGAAAGTGGAAAATATTATATCGGATGTAACATTGAAAATTCCAGTTACGGACTAGCTCTATGTGCAGAAAGAAATGCGATATCAACGGCTATTGCCAATGGTGAAAAAACACGATTAATAAAAATAGCTATTTATTCGCCAAAATCTTCTCAATGTTTTCCTTGTGGTGCTTGTAGGCAATGGATTCAAGAGCTCGCACAAGGTTATAATGCAGAAATTGTACTTGAAAACGATAAACAATGTACTGATATCTATTGTATTGATGATATTTTACCGTATTCGTTTAAGCTGGTATAATTGAGTATATAAAAGTAATTAATAAATAAGTATTAAAAAAGAGGGTAAATCATTGGCTGATTATTCAATTAATTATGAAGAAATATCTGAATGGTTAAAGTTATATAAGTCTGCTGAAGATGAAAAACAGAAGAAGCATTTGCAAAATGTTATAGCATTGGCAGCTATGCCGTTAGTGAAAAAAATAGCAAGAGGTTTAGCGAGGAGAAATACTGATCCAGTTGAAGATATCATGCAGGTTGGAAGTGTCGGACTCGTTAAAGCAATACAATTGTATAATCCAAAAGTAAGTGAAAATTTTAAAACTTATGCGACTTATTTAATTACCGGTGAAATTAGACATTATTTAAGAGATAAAGTTTCAATGATAAAAGCACCGAGGGAAATATATGAACTTGCATATCGTGTAAACAAATTGATGCAAAAGTTAAAAGATGAACAGGGTAATGAACCATCTGAAACTGTTTTGGCTGAGGAACTTGGTACTTCTGTTGGTAAAATAAAAGAAGTAATTGATGTTGAAAGAAGAAAACAGACAATTTCTTTGGATCAGGTTATTTCTACAGGGGCAGACGAATCTTTATCATTGTTTGATAAGATTGCAGATGATAATCATTATAATTTGGAATCTTTCCAAGAAGATAAAATTCTTATAAATGATGCTATAAAAAAACTGGATGTAAAATTACAGGAAGTTATTGTTTTAAATTATTTTGAAGATATGAGTCAAACTCAAATTGCATTAAAACTTGGAATTTCACAAATGCAAGTATCAAGAAGATTGAAAAAAGCATTAAGTATGCTTTTAAATATATTGTCAGAAAAAGAGAGAAAGTAGAAGAGCCAGATTATGATAGATGAATTATTGCTGATTTGCTTTTTTGTATTTATAACCGGTGCTTGTATCGGCAGTTTTTTGAATGTTGTTGCATTAAGAGCTATATCAAAAGAATCGATAGTTTTTCCTTCTTCAAAATGTCCTTTATGTAATGAACCAATAAAGTGGTATGATAATATACCTGTTATTTCTTATTTATTTACATTTAAAGGAAAGTGCAGAAATTGCGGTGAAAAAGTCAGTATTCAATACCCTATAGTTGAAGTATTGACCGCAATATTATTTCTGGCTGTTTTTTTATCTTTTGGTGTAACATTTAAGACTTTATTATTGTGTATTCTTTTATCTATATCAATTGTAATTATAATTACAGATATCAAAAAAGAATATGTTTTTGATGTACATAGTTGGTTTTTAATTATTTCTGCTATTACTGCTTCTTTAGTTTTTAAAGGAGTAGAAAATTATTCCTTTACTGCAATTGGTTTAATTGTTGGTGTATTTGTCATGGAAATAATAGCAAGGTTATCATATTATCTTGTAAGAAAAAAACAAGATGATTCTCAAAAACAGGAAGCTTCTGAAAGTCAAGAAAATATTGAAGAAACAAGTAATCAAGACGAAAATAATAATGAAAAAGAGGCATTAGTTGCTGCGGAAGCACAAGCTAATGATGAAGAAGATGTTGATATAAATGATTATGTAAATAAGAATAAACGTGCTTTCGGTGAAGGAGATACATATCTTGCTGCTGCGGCAGGTGCTCTTCTCGGCTGGAAGTATTTCTTGGTAGCAGTCGCTTTTGCAATTATCATACAAGCAGTTTGTATATTGCCTCAATTTTTATTTGGATTATATAAAAAAGAAGAATATATATTATTGACCTCTTTAACTTCATTTGTTGTATTGGCAATTATATATTGGATTTTATCTAATATTATCACTTTACCTTTATTAGTTGTATTTGCTTTTGTAATTGCTTTGATTTTCTTTGCTATAGATTCAATTACAAGATTAAAGAAAACCGTAAATGAACAAGGATTTGTTGCAATTCCTTTTGGTCCTGCACTATTATGTTCAATGTTCATCGTATTTTTCTGGGGTACATATATTGTACAATTCTTAAAAAAATATATTTTTATGATTTCCGGTTAATTGAGTTTTTATATAAAAAAGAAGTCTTTTTTAAGACTTCTTTTTTTATTCCAAGATTTTTGTTCCAAAATTTTTATTCTTTAGATTTTAAAGCTTCTCTTACTTTTTCTTCTATTTCAGCTTCTAAAGCAGGATTTTCGGCAAATACTTCTTTTACTTTATCTCTGCCTTGACCTAATTTTTCATCATTATAACTAAACCAAGCTCCTGCTTTCTTAACTATGTCTAAAGATACTGCCATATCAAGAATACAACCTGATTTACTAATACCTTTTCCGTATATAATATCAAATTCTGCAGTTCTAAATGGGGGAGCAACTTTATTTTTTACAACTTTAACTTTAACTCTGTTGCCTATTTCCTTATCATCCTTCTTAAGTGTTTCTGTTTTTCTTATATCAAGTCTTATACTTGCATAATATTTAAGTGCATTACCGCCTGTTGTGGTTTCAGGGCTTCCATACATAACACCTATTTTTTGTCTTAATTGATTTATGAAAATAACAGTTGTATTTGTTTTACTTACTATACCTGTCAGTTTCCTTAGTGCTTTTGACATTAATCTTGCTTGAAGTCCCATTTGTTTGTCTTCCATGGCCCCTTCAATTTCGTCTTTTGGAACCAATGCCGCAACAGAGTCAACAACAACAATATCTACGGCAGCACTTCTTACAAGTTCTTCTGTTATTTCTAAAGCTTGTTCACCTGTATCAGGTTGAGAAATAAGTAATTCATCAACATTAACACCAAGGTTTCTTGCATATTCAGGGTCAAGAGCGTGTTCTGCGTCAACAAATGCAGCAATTCCGCCTTTTTTTTGACATTCTGCAACAATATGTTGAGCTAATGTTGTTTTACCGCTGGCTTCCGGACCGTATACTTCTATTATTCTTCCGCGAGGAACTCCACCTATGCCTAATGCAACGTCAAGAGATAATGCCCCTGTTGGTATTGTTTCTACCGCTACAGCTGGTTTATCTCCCAATCTCATTATTGAGCCTTTCCCAAAATCTTTTTCTATCTTATCTATAGCAACTTTAAGTGCTTTTTTTCTTTCTTCTGAAATGTTTACAACTTCTGTTTCTTTTTCTTTTGTTACCATTTTTTAAATCCTTCTGTCTACAGAAACATTATACCATCCGTATATAGATAACTGTACAATTTTACTTTTTGCAACATTACGTATTATTTTATGTTAGGAGTAAGTTTTTTTGTTAAAATTGTTACAGGATTTATCAGTATACAGGGGATATTTATGAAAAATAAAATAATTATGTTCTGGACGATAGTAATCTTAACTATCATTTCTATTGTAGTAATCAAGGTTAAACCTATTCCTTTGGGACTTGATTTGGTTGGTGGTTCAAGAATTGTACTTGAGGCTCAAACTACGGGTAATATTGCTAAAATTACGCAAGATATGATGGATGGTTTGAAATCAGCTCTGGAAAATAGAGTTAATGCTTTAGGTGTTTCTGAAACTATGGTTCAGCAAATGGGTGAAAAACGTTTGTTAATTGAAATTCCAAACGTATCAGATCCTAAACTTGCAAGAGAATTTTTAGGTGAAACAGCTGAATTGGAATTTAAAAAACCAATAATAAATGAAGATGGTGATGCAATAGGTTGGGAAGCTTCAGGGCTTTCCGGTGAAGATTTGAATAAAGCCGCTGTTGGTACTGATACTTCAGGACGATGGATGATTACTTTGGATTTTAATGCTAAGGGTGCTGCTAAGTTTGAAAAACTAACCAGAGAATTTAAAGGTTATCCGATAGCTATATATTTTAACGGTGATAGCATATCTGAACCTGTTGTTCAACAAGAAATCTCTGGTGGTAAAGCTCAAATTACAGGTGATTTCACTATTGAACAAGCTAAAAAAATTGTTAATTTATTAAATGCCGGTGCATTACCGGTCCCGGCAAAAATAATTGAAGAAAATACGGTTGGTCCTACATTAGGTGCTGATAGTCTTGAAAAAAGTAAAATTGCAGGTATTATTGGTCTTGGGGCTGTTATGCTGTTCATGTTATTTTGGTATAGAGTTCCTGGATTCATTGCAAATATTGCCCTTGTAATTTATTCATTAATAGTATTTGCTATATTTAAGCTTGTACCGGTAACATTGACACTTGCCGGTATTGCCGGGTTCATATTAAGTATTGGTATGGCAGTTGATGCTAATATACTTATCTTTGAAAGAACTAAAGAAGAATTGAAAGCCGGAAGAACGCTATTCACCGCTATTAATTCCGGATTTGATAGAGCGTTTACAAGTATTTTTGACTCTAATATGTCTACCATAATTACTTGTGCTATTTTATATTTCCTAGGCTCAAATATTGTAAAAGGTTTCGCTTTGACACTTGCAATCGGTGTTATTGTAAGTATGTTCTCTGCAATTACCGTTACAAAGAACTTTATGCATTTAATGTTTGGTACAGGTCAATTGAAACATCCTGCTTTGTTTGGTTTAAGAGAAGAAGATATAAATGAAGCTTATGAAGTTGCTGAAACTAAACGTGAAAAAGCTAAATTCGGTGTTTTAGATTAATTTTAAGGAGTATAGAAAATGTCATACAGTGTTTTAAACACAAAAAAAATTATAGATGTTATTAAGTACAGATGGGTATGGTTAGCATTATCTTTTATATTGTTATTTCCTGGCATTATAGCTATGTTATATTCTATAAAAGTTTATCCTACTCATACTCCATTATTGGTTGGTATCGATTTTACAGGTGGTACTATAATTCAGTATTCTGTAAATGAATCGATTTCTACAGATAAAATTGGTGAAATCAGAACAAAGTTGATAAACGGTAATATTGAAAATCCTGTTATACAAGTTCTAAAGCCAGTTGCCGGTGAAAATGAATCATCTATAAAAAATATATTATCTATTAGAACTCAATTCTCTGATAATGGTCAAAATGAAGCTATTGATACTGTAACTTCAATTGTGACTGCCGATTATCCTGAAGCTCAAATAGTGCAAACGAGTTCGGTTGGTCCTTTACTTGGTAAACAGTTATTTGTAAATTCTATGATTGCAGTTGTTTTGGCTCTTTTATCTATTGTTATTTATTTGACTTTGAGATTCCATTTTGAATTTGCAATAGTAGCATTCTTGGCACTATTCCATGATGTTATTTTTGTAATCGGTGTCTTTTCAATACTTGGGCTTCTTTACGGTGTGCATATTGATAGCTTATTTGTTACTGCAATTTTAACAGTTCTTGGATTTAGTGTTCACGATACAATTGTTGTTTTTGACAGAATCAGAGAAAATTTGAAATTTTATTCTAAAAAAGCTACATACGATGAAATTGTTAATGCTTCTGTAAACCAAACTCTTGCAAGAAGTATAAACACATCTTTGACAACTTTGATTACTTTAGGTGCTTTATATTTCTTTGGCGGAGTTACAACAAAGGATTTTGTTCTTGTTATGATTTTAGGTATAGCAATTGGTACTTATTCAAGTATATTCTTTGCAAGTACATTGATTGCACTTTGGAATGATATAGAACAAGCTAAGAAGTCAAAAGTTGGAGTATAATGTCTGAACTAAAATCATTAGCTGAATTTATTAGAGAAACTCGTGAAAAAGCGGGTTTCTCTGTACATGGTCTTTCTAAAAAATCAGGTTTGACTGTTGAGCAAATTGAAGATATTGAATCAGGAAAAGATTTGTTTCTTCCTGCGACAATCCGTCAAAAACTTGCTAAAGGTCTTAAAATTAATCCTTCTGACATTAAAGAATATGAAAGAATTCTATTAGTTTCATATGACTCAGTTACCGAAAAATATATAAATAGCGTTAAAAAGGCTATTCTAGAAGGTGAAACTGAAAATTTAAGATGTCCTATTTGTTCTGCCAAGCTTATCACGAGAGTTGTTAGACTTTTGGATTTGGAAAATAATATCGCACTTCATCCAAAAGCTCAGTGTAGTAAATGCTCTTTTCAGATAAAGTAATAAAAAAGCGGGCTATTTAATCCACTTTTTTATTACTTTTTTTAATGTCTTTTTTGACCTTGATTATCATTTTTCTTAGAGTATAAAGTTATTGATATATTTATTAATAAATAATCCGTGTTTGATGAAAATGCTGTAATTTTAAGTTGAGAAATATATGTCAGATAATTAAAATTATTATTCATATCTGACATAAATGCTTGTAATTGTGAATATGAACCAACGAAGAAAAATTTTAATTCACAAGCATTATAAAATTCAGAATTTTCCATATAAATAGGATCATTAGCAGGTCTCATATCGTACTCAATAGAACGAATTAATAATCCATTTTTTTGAGCTTTCTTTATAATTTCTTCAAACATATTTCCAAAAACGCCAAGGTTTTCAGTGGAAGAATCCAAATTTGTTTCATAAATTGGTTTTAAAGATTTTAGTTTTAAATTTTCAACTGCCTTCTCTGCATCAATTTTTTTGATTTTATCTTCTAATGTTTGCCTTTCATAATTGTTTTTTGTTGCCCTTATTTTCATTTCTGAAAATTCTTCATATTTGGGCTTTACTATAATTAATACTATTATTAAAAATAGTAACAGAGCTAAAGCTATACATATCGGAACCAGTTGTTTATTTTTCTTATTCATAAATTCCCTTTATTCTTATATTATCGGAGCAGGTGGAGGAGTCATTATCGATGGTCCTCTTCTCCCTCTTCTTTGTGTTAGATTTTGTTTTTGTGCCTGTGTATTTTCTATTACATTATTTATAAAATCATCTTCTGTAAGTGATACATCAATTTTCGATGTTTTTATCTCAAAAGTAAATCCATTTGGGATTTTCGCAGGAACAGGGTCTTCTTTTGAATTTATTGATAATTTCGACAACATCAAATCACTGTTCTTTTCTCTTAATCCCTTAACAAAATCCTGAACAGATTCACTTGTTGTAGCTTCGCCTAAAATACCTATTCCACCATCAGAATTTGTTACAAATTTTTTGATGTATATAGACTCGGGTATTTCTGTTGATAACGCTGTGTAAACATCGAATAAAGTTTTATTATTTTCAAGTATTTTTGTCAATGTAGGTAATATATCTTTTTTATTCGTTTTTTCATTTGCGTTTATTGTTTTCTTAAACACTTCAATCTCTTTTTCTGCTGAGTAATTTTTTCCTTGCATATTATTTATACTATGTGTAAGAAAAGATGTAATTGTTATACTTGTAATTATAGCAAGAAGTATCACAGAAATAAGAACTACAGTTATAAATCTATATAAATCAACTTCATACTCTCCTACTTGAATTAAGTTTTCATTGATACGTTCAGGAGGTAAAAAATTTATGTTTAACGGATAGTCATCATAATCTGCAGCAGCAGCTCCAACTGCTTCAATTGTCATATATGAAATCATGTTAGAATCAATGTCTGCGCTTACGCCTGATATATCTATAAATTGTTCATTTGTATTTATACTTTTATTTATACAGTCAATTTCTCCTTGGAAATCCAATCTCTGTGATAATAACTCAGAGTTTACTTCATCTGTTTCGCTTATAATTAAGAACGTTTGCGGACTATTTTTTGAAATAGTATTTGTTGCTATCTTTGAAATAGTTGAATATACTTCTTCTGTTGAGAAAGATTTGACAGCTAATGGTTCTTCTACACAATCTATTAAAGTTGGACCATTCAAATAGAATGAACAACAACTATTTGGAGTTATTAACAAAATTGCTGTTCTCTCTTCCTTTTGAACATATTTGTTAAATCTGTCACAGAATTGAATTGCTTTTAACATTGAAGAATAAGATGTATCAATTCGAACAAGTTCTGCTTCCAAATTGTCAAATATTTCAATAATTTTAACTATAACCTTTGTTTGAATTGCACTGTAAACAATATTTTTTTTGTCTCTTCCGATAGCACTGTCTAAAATTGAATACGATATTATTGGTTCGTTTCTTTTGAAAATATATAAATCTTCTATTTCTGACTGTAAATTTTCAACAATAAAAGGAGTTTCAGATACATTATCTAAAGAAGTTATTCCAAAATGTACGTTTGGCAAATTTAATGTGACACTACAATCTCTAGGATTTAGTCCTGCATCTTCAAATAGTCCTTCCACTACCTCTGCAAATTCGTCGAAATCGATAATTTCCCTTATTGCGTTATTATATTTTATATTTCCTGAAGAATATTTCACCACTGACTTTGAAGCCTTATCAATGCAAACAAGTTCTATGAAATTATTTGCAGAGAGTGAAATACCAACGTGTGTTCTTTTTTTAAATCCCAGTTTTTCTAACATATTTTTAAATTAACCCATATTCCATACATATATCAGTATTATACTCATAATATTTTATATTTGCATTTTTGACAAGAAACTTAATGAATGAATTTCTTTTTTTTACTATACCATTTAATGTATAATAATAAAAGTTTGTAATATAAGGTTAATGGTATTTTATGGAAGATTTTATTTTTGGAAGAAATAGTGTACTCGAAACATTACAAGATGGAAAAAGAAGTGTTAGTAAAATTCTTTTGATGAAGAACAGCAGAGAGAATACAAAATTATCACAGATTATTGAAATTGCAAAAAGTAGAGGAATTATTTTCCAATTTCTTCCGAAAGAGAAATTTATTCAGTATAAAGAATATCCTCATCAAGGAGTAATAGCATATGTATCTCCTGTTAATTACATATCGCTTGAAAATTTTTTATCGAAGAAAGGAAATAATAAGAAAATTATTATTACAGATGGTGTAGAAGATCCTCATAATATGGGGTCGATAATAAGAACAGCTGTTTGCGCCGGTTTTGACGCTATTATTTTTCCTTCAAGAAGAAATGCTGTAATAAACTCTACTGTTGAAAAATCTTCAGCCGGAGCAATTAACCATATTGATTTGATTATGGTTAATAGCCTTTCATCCACAATAGATAAACTAAAGAATAACGACTTTTGGATAATTGCAACTGATATTAATGCAAAAGATAATTATTATGACATTGATTATTGCAATATGAATTTTGCAATAGTTATGGGCTCCGAAAAAGAAGGTGTTTCGACAACTATATTAAAGAAATCTGATTATAAAATTAAAATACCAATGTTAAGAAAATTTGATTCTTTGAATGTTGCAAACGCTGCTAGTATTGTAATTTATGAAGCTGTTAAGCAAATAATACAAAAATCGGGGAATGTTGTATAATAGGTTATCAAATGGAGGCATAATGGCAGAAGAGCAAGAAGATTTTTTACTTAAAGATGATGAATATAATGAATCTAAATATAATGTTTCACTTGAAGATGACGACATAATTTCTGCTGTTGAAGAGCCAAAGGTTCCTGAAACTCAGAGTAGTGCTGCTGCTGATGATTCTGTTAAAATATATTTGCAACAAATTGGCAAAATAAAATTATTAAGTAATGATGAGGAGCTTGAGGTAGCTAAGAAGATAAAAGAAGAAAATTCTGAGCGTGCTAAGAAAATTCTTGTTAATGCAAATCTAAGGCTTGTAGTTAGTATTGCTAAAAAATATATAGGAAGAGGACTCTCATTTCTTGATCTTATTCAAGAAGGTAATATGGGCTTAATGCGTGCTGCTGAAAAATTTGATTATTCAAAAGGTTATAAGTTCTCAACATATGCTACTTGGTGGATTCAACAGGCTATAACTCGTGCTATAGCTGATAAATCAAGACTTATAAGACTTCCTGTTCATATGATTGAAACATTAAGTAAAATTAAGAAAATTTCGACTGATTTAACAATTGAAAATGGAGTAGCGCCAACTAAAGAGGAAATAGCATATAAAATAGGTATGCCGGTTCAAAAACTTACCGCTTTGATTGAGTCTGCTCAAGGAACTATAAGTATTGAATCTCCTGCAAATCAAAAAGACGAAAATACTAAACTTTCTGATTTTATTGTTGATGAAACAACACTTTCTCCAGATACAAAAGTTACACAGGATAGTTTATTCTGTGATATAAAAAAAATGTTAAATCATTTAAGTGAGAAAGAACGTAATGTTTTAATTATGCGTTATGGGTTGGATGATAACGGAGAAAAGAAAACACTTGAAGAAATTGGTACATATTATGGTGTTTCTCGTGAACGTATAAGACAAATTGAAAATAGAGCAATGAGCAAGTTAAAAAAACTTTGCCGTAACAATAATGTAAATAAGAGCCTAAAGAATTATATATAGCTTCTTGCGTTTATAAAATATGTGCTATAATTCTTTCATAGAAAAATGGAGTTTTTAAATGAAAGATATTACGTCTGATAAATTTGCAAGTGTTATAGCACGTATTTTGGATGATAAACAGGCAAAAGATATTAAGATACTTAATATTTCGAATATATCCGTTTTGGCTGATTATTTTGTTATTTGTTCTTCTGATTCACCCACTCACGTTAAAGCTTTGACCGGATATGTCAGAGAAAAAGTGAAAGACTTTTTTGATAGAATTCCAATTGGTGAAGAAAATGATACAAAAAACAGGTGGAATCTGTTAGATTATGGTGATGTAATTGTTCATGTTTTACATAGAGAAGAGCGAGAAACATATGCGCTTGAAAGATTTTGGAATCATGCTTTTTGTATGGATGAAAATGAATGGAAAGAAAAATCTAAAGAATATTCTGATTATGAATAATATGAAAGAGGTATATATGAAGAAAACAGCTTTATTAATTGGAATTGCTACTATTTTTGCATTCTCTGGTGTTGTTTTTGCTGAAGGTTTTGATTCATTAGAAGGGCTTACACCTGCGCAAATGCAAAAGTTGACTCAAATACAATATAACTTTAAACAAGAGAATAATTCTTTAGAAATGAGAATTATGGACTACAATAATAAGATTGCTCAAGTTAAGAATGATAAAGATAAGACGCCGGAACAAGTTTCGTTACTTACAAGTGCGTATGAAAGAAATCTTTCAACATTAAAAACGCAGCAAAAAATCTTGGAGCAGAAAACTGATTCTATGTATAAATCAGTTCTAACTCCAAAGCAGTACAACCAATATAAACTTCAGCAAATTAATGTACAAGACTCGTTTAATAATTTCTTACAAAAATAAGGAGAAGTAATTTGAAAAGTAAAGTTTTAAAAGTTCTATTTTTGCTATTTGCGTTTTTATCCTGTCATTTGACTGCTAGTGCGGTGATATCATCTGAATCGGATATGATGAGGAAAATTAACCAGTTAAAGACTATATCTCAGTATGATTATATTTCTCTCGTTAATAAAAATGAGCTTATTGGCTATAGATTAGATAGTTTTAATATGGCCTCTTCGCAGTATAAAAATTCTACAAAATTGGTTATAGATAATTTTAATAGTATTTTATTTCAAATTGATACAGTTAGAAATTCTTCTGATTTTTCTGATTCTGATAAGCAAATTCAAATTAATAAACTATACCAAGATGCTGATTCAGCATTATATAATCTTGATTCTCAAACAATAAATTATTTATTTTCGTTAAGAGATTTTATGCCACCAATAACTTATCAAAGATATGTGAAAAAATTCCAATCATTTTATAATGAATTTCAACTTACAAATAATGAAATTTCAATAAAATAATAAAAGAGAAACCGATTAATATCGGTTTCTCTTTTATTATGAAAATGAACTTTAAAAATTTTTCTTCGTTATAAATAATGAAAGAGGAAAAATAATATGAAAGAAGACAAAAAATGTAATAAATATGAAGGCTTTTTCGTTTTTCAGAACGAAGAAAAATTCTATGAACATTTAGAACATTGTCCTGATTGTCAAAAGGAGCATGAAAAATATATTAAAGTTTCCAAATTAGTAAAGGAAGTTGCGCCTATTTACTTAAAGCGAAAGCAAGCTGAAAAAACAAATGTGATAAAGAGACTTGCTTGTTGTTTTATTTTCTTTATTGGTTTGACTGCATTTACCGGATATAAGGCATATGATAACTATACTATGCAAGTTAATTATGCACAGGATTCATGTTTAACTACAATGGGTTTACCTGTTGATGATTATGGCTTTTTGGAAATATAGGGTAAGGAAAAAATTTTGAAATCGATAATAGAGCAATATAGGAATAATATTCGTAAGATTATTTCTACGATGACCGGTTCAAATAATGAAGATATAGAACAAGAAGTATATATAAGGACCTGGAAAAATATAGATAAATACAAAGAAAGCGGTAAGTTTAAAAGTTGGATAAGTACAATTACTGCAAATTTATGTCGTGATTATTTGAAGTCTTCATATTTCAAACATGCACAAAATTCAGTCACTGAAGAAGATGAGTTGATTCAAATCAAAGATAATAGAGAAAGTGTAGAAAGTGAACTAATCAGAAAACAAAGACAAAAAAAAATTATGGATGCTATCGACTCATTAAAACCTAAGTTTAGAGAAGTTATCATAATGTATGAAATGCAAGAAATGAGTTACGAAGAAATTTCTGATAAACTTAAATGTCCTGTTGGAACAATACGTTCAAGACTATTTAACGCGCGCAAAGAACTGAGTGTTTTATTACAAGATTTAATCTGAAAGGAGCTTAAAGTTGAGAAAAGTATTAATTCTTACGGCATTGACCGTATCGGTTGTTGTTTTAGGCTATGGTATAAGTTATGCTCAAGAACCGTTTAATGATGTAGAATCTAAACAGGTTCCTATTGAAGATAATAATATTCTTCCTCCGCAAAAAGAAGAAATTGGTATAAAGCAAGGACCTATTGGTGTGCCACCATTAGAGTTTAAAAAGCATAAAGATGGACATATTCCTGAACATATAAAAGGTCCAAGACCATCTAAAGCTGAGATGGAAGCCAAAAAAGCTGAATTTGAAAAAAGGTTAAATTTAACTGAAGATCAAAAAAGGCAAATTGAAGAAAACAGAAAAGAAGATCATGAAAAGATAAAACCTATTTTTGAACAGGTGAAAAATAAAAAAATTGAGCTTAGACGTATAAAACGTGATAATTCTATTTCGCCTAAGAACAAAGATAAAAAAATCAAGAAGTTAAAATCAGAAATAAAAATGCTAAATGAAAAGGCTGATGAGTATAGACAAGAAAATATGAAAAAATTTGAATCGATTTTAACTGAAGAACAAAAGCAAGAATTTGCAAAGATAAAGGAAGAACAAAAAAAAGAAATGGAAAGACGCAGACTCCATTTCGAAAATAGAAAAAATATGGGAATGAAACCAATTCCACCACAACATCAAGATTAAGATTCGGTTTATTAATAATTATTTAAAAACGAGGAAAGAATTCCTCGTTTTTATTTTACCCATTTGAAAGATTGTACATATCCTGATTCGTTAATATTTCCATTAATAATAGCTTGGAATGTTCTCGAATCATAATCTCCACCAGTGAAAGATGGAATTTTTTCAACATCTTCAATAAAGTCTTTTCTGCTAAAATCGAGCATCGAAATACCCGGAATTAGTTTAAAGAATGTGTTAAGTGATGTATTTCCGATTGTACCGAAGATTGTAGAAATTTTTCTTGATAATTTGCCTAAAATTTCCATATCTGCATGTGTTTTACTTATATCATATTTACCGTGAATATATAAGCTTAAATTTTCACCTTCTGAAAATATTTCAATATTTTCAGCGATACCGTTTTTTATTGTACAACTACCGTTAATATTAGAAAAATAACCTGTTTTAACCAGATTTAAAAGTTCTAATACGCTGTTAATGGTAAATCCTGTAATTCCGCTTTTAATTATGTTACTTGCTCTTAGTAGATATTCAAGTGAACCGAGTTTGGGCATTCTACCATCTGAAATGTCAAAATATATAAAACCATTTAAATTTTTAATAATTTCTTCTTCCGTTATACCTTTTGTTTCTAATATTAGTTTTCCGTTAGAGTTTCCATATATTTGATTTTCTCCATCGAATAATGTTTCAGCTACATAATTTGCATCAACGTTGGATAGCTCAAAATTACCTTTTAAATCGCTACTTGTTAAATCATATGAAATTTTTCCATTAATTTTACCATCTCCGACATTAACATTAATGTTGTCAGCAGAGAAAATACCATCTTTATCTATATTAAAATCACCTGTGAAATTCTCAGCTACTAATGATTTTATTATTAGTTTCTTAATATCAAGAAATCCTTTTTTTACATTTATACCTGATAGATCAATATTATTTATTTCATTGTTGGTATTCATTGCCTGACGAGCTTTTGATAGGCTTCTTAATAACTTATCATTGTCAATTTGATCAGCTGTTATTTTAAGAGAATTAACTTGTATTTTATTGCTTATATTATTTTCCATAATAGATTCTATAAATATTTTAGAATCATTAATGAAACCAAATAAGTTTACATTTATATTATTCCCATCAGCTTTTAACCTTATATTTTTTATAAGTGTATCAAATAATGGAATATCTATATTTCTGCAATCCATGTTGCCTTTTATTTTTGCTTTCTTCGTTTTTTCTTCAAAAATATAGTTTAAATTGCAGCTGAAAGTTCCTTGTTGTAACATAGGTTTTTTTAAAAATATATTTAGTACTTTTGCTGATAAGTTTTTATTTGTTTTTATATTTAATTCTTGTGGTTCAATATTATTGTTATTCCTTTTCAATACTCCGTCTATTGTTGCGAATACTATTGGGTATACTTTATTATTTTGAGAAGAAATATATTTTATATAATCTAACTTGTTGATTATAATTTTGTCATTTTTTATATTTATTTTTCCGTTATATTCTCTTTTGTCGCTTATTTCACCAAGACTTACACCATCAATCATTACGTCTGCTTCAGGAAATAATGTTATTTTAGGTATTATGAATATGTTTTCTAGAAAGCCTTTTACTTCTGCTGAAATATTTATATCACCTGATATATTTATTTTTCTTCCGATTTCTTCAGGTAAGTAGCTTTTTATAAAATTATTTGTTAGTTTTGAAGTAAAATAGCCATTGATTTGAGGATTTTTATATATTTCTGAAATTGTAAAATTTCCAAATATTGGTATTTCTGCAATATTTCCCGAGATGCTGTTTAGCATAAGTTTGTTATTTCTAAAATAAATATTAAAGTCATCAAATATAAATGGAATATTTGTTTCTTTATGCTGGAATTGCGGTTTGTTGAATTGTAAAATTCCGTTTAATATATTTTGTTTTATTTCCAGTTTTATATTTGCGAATCCTCTATAATTTATAAATTGTGAAAATATTGATTTGATATTTTCGGGAACAATTTTTATATTGTTGATATTCTTGAGGTTTTCTAGATTTAGATTATCTGCAATTATATCTAAATTGTATATTGGATTTAGTTTATCTATGTTTTTTACTTCACCATTAATCTTCAACGTGGAATCAAACAATTCAGCATTTACATTTTCAATTTTTACTTTGGAATTTTCCATTATAACTTTACCTGATTTTGCTTTTAATGAAGATTCGGAATTATCAGGAATAAAATTCATTAAGGCATATGCTTTATCTGTTATGAAATCGACTGACTTTGCCTTATATTTAAATAATAAATCATGTTTGGAATCAATTTGGTATAAAGGTGATAAATCAGGATAATTCTTAGGATACAAATATGATTTTGTTAAAAATTTTATTGTATCTCTTAGATTTACCGATTTACTTGTAATAGTTATATCTACATCAGGAATTTTTGATGTTAAATCATTAATCACAGTTCCATTTATTGTGATTGGAGAAGAACCTGAAACACCTTCTATATTATTGAGTTTTGTTTTTGTTTCAGTGAAATCAACAATACCTTTTATATCATCAATTGGAGTATAAAAACCTTCAATATTACAAGAATTTCCTAAAAGATATAAAGAACCTTTCACCTTCATATCTTCAAAAGCTTCGTCAGGAGGTAAAGGTGGTTGTCCAAATGGGACTGGTACAATCTTAGCTGTTAAATTTACAAATAGTTTAGCCGGTCCGTTTGCTTTTTTTATTATTACTAAACCTTCTTTAACATCTTTTAGAAGCTCACTTTTATTTATGATTTCAAGCATATCTTTGGCTTCTGCATTGTTTGATGAAATATTGAAATTTAAATTTTTATTTATCCTTACTCTACCCTCAACACTTAAAGGATTTGTTTTTACATATGCTCTTTCTGATTTGAAAGATATTGTATCTTTTTTAAAATCAATATTTCCTTTACCGTTATGAACCTCGCCATATAAGCCGTTATATGTTAATCGTGCTTTGTCAAAATTTGAGTATCCATTTAGGTTAATATAATCCATTGAACCTTGTATGTTAATATCGATTATGCCTTTTCCTGATGTTATGTTCATTTCAGGTATTGGTCCAAGTTGGAAATTAAATACTTTACTTATTGGTACTACTATTTTTTGTGCTAATGGAAAATCAATATTATCAGTTGTTTTTACTGTTACATTATTAATTCCGTCTCTGTACATATAAACATAACCTTTGATTTTGGCTTTTTGTTTATCAAAAAGTTCAACCAAAATGTCCATATTAAGAATTCGTTTATCAAAAACAATATCAACGGTTCCTTTGTGCAAATTATGAATTGATTTATCAAGAACATGCACATTTCTGCCTTTTATATACCCTGTGATGTCTGGCTGAGGAATTTCCCCTTTTACTTTGATTTTTGCGTCTAAATCTCCCCATACCCCATATTTCTTTACTTTTCCTAAAGTTCTATATTCAGGTGGTATACAAGGAGGTAGTAACGTAACAATATTTTCCGCTTTTGAATCTGTTACTTGAACTTCTATATCAAGTTTTGGTTTTTCTTCTAATGTGATGGAACCATTACTCTTTATATTAGCTTTATCAGCTTTAAAATTTAGTGAGTCAATTTTTATTGTATTGTCTTTTAATATAAAATTTGTATTAAATTTATTTTCACCATTAGCGATAATATAATTTTCCCAGCCTTTTTTATCAAATACTAAGTTGTTAAACTTAGTGTTTAGTATAATTTTATTTTGTTTGTCTTCTGTTTCTGTTGCGGATAACTGTATAAAGTCAATAGTACCTTCCAATTTTGAAATATCTTGACTAATATAATATTGTATAAAAGGTAATAATGGTTTTAAATTTAGGTTATAGACAAAACAAGTTCCTATAATATTTTCTTCGTCAAAATTACTGAGAGTAAAAGGATATTTTGTTTGTAGATTAATATCAAAATCACTATAATTGTTGTTTGTTTTTAATTGTCCTTTTGTTTTAATTTCTATTGTTGAATCTTTTTTTGATGAATTAATTATTAATGGTTTACCGATTAGTTCCGTTTTTTGAATGATTTCTTGATTGTCAGATAGAATATTGTAGCTTGAAACAGCTATTGAAGTATTATTAAAATCGAAATTAAATGTTTTCTTGTTATTAACAGGAAAAAGTTTCTGAAAATTGTAAACACCATTTTTATCTTTTTCAATATTTATTTGAATGTTGTCTACATATAAGTGCTTTAGTTTGATTTTCTTACTTATTAAAGGTAATAGATTTACTTTTAAATCAATATTATTTGCGTCGAGAAAAATATTTTCTTTATTTTTTTCGAAAATTATAATTTTATCTGTTTTTAATGTAATTTGTGGTTTAATGTGTGTTTTTATCTTTATATTTGAATATTCAATTTTTGCATTTGTTTTAGCATTAAAAATATCAGATATAAAGTTTTTATTGGCGAAATATCCCAATATAGGAGGAACAGCAAAAAGATATATACACTCAAGTATTGAAATAATTATAAATAACTTAAATAATAATTTTAAATATCGTTTTTTTATGTCCATACTAAAATATCTGCCAAAACGCTGATTTGAGAAAATGCCTTATTGTATTAATTATATTATTTACAAAATAAAAGTTCAAACACTTAATGAATTTTGCAAAAAATATCACTTGTTGTAAAATCATAAGATAAGTAAAAATAGAAATAATGGTTTAATATATGAGAAAATTTGATATTAATAAGAAATTATCAGGATTAAAATCACCTAAAGTATTAGTAAATATTGGTTTGATTTTTATATTTACACTGATTTTTACAGGGATTTTAGTATCTAAATACTTTTTTTTCCAGACTATAGTAGGGTCTGATAATACAAGTAAAATAATGGTTACTGCTCCAAGAGATATTGAAGTCATTGATAGTATAAAAACTGAAAAAAGGAGAAGGGAAGTAGCCCAAAAAGTCGGGTTGGTATATTCTCCTGCTGATAATGTTTATATAAAAAATAATCTTATAGAAATTATTGACGAAGTAAAAGAAATAAGACAAAGTAGTGATGATGAGCAAACAAAACAAAAGAATTTAGAAGTCTTGTTTGATATACCTGATACATATACAAAATCTTTTGTTTTCTCATTTTTCTTAAATGCAAATGATGAAGTTTTAAATAAAGTATTCTCAGCTTCTGAAAAAACTTTGGATATGGTTTTAAATGAAGGTATTACCGAAAAGGATTTTGAAGAAAATTCATTATCTAAAATTATAAGAAGAAATATAGATGTTAATACAACAAATAATAAAACAAAAGTTATTACGGCTCTTTTGGAACAAGTAATAGTTCCTAATATGATTATTGATGAAGAGGCAACTGCTTTAGCAAGAAAAATCGAAAGAGATAAAATTACACCTATAAAAGTGAAATTCAATAAGGGAGATGTAATTGTTAATATAGGTGAGCCAATTACTCAAGTAAAGAAAGAAGCATTAAGTAAAGCAGGCTATAATATATTAAGAATAAATCCATTGGGAATTCTAGGTATATTGTGCATTGTTGGAATAGGTATTGTTTCTGTATTCTATTATTTTAAGTCGTTTGAACAGAAATATCTAAATAGAAGACACTTATCGATTGTAGCTTTTATGTGTGTTTTTCTTTCAATATTATCGGTATTGTTACCTGTTAATTGGTCAGTGTTTATATTGCCGTTTCCATTTTTTGCAATAACATTATCTGTATTTTTAAATCCAAGAACATCATTTTTTATAACAGTAACTTTGCTTACTATTATTACGTTGTCACTTCAATTTTCGGCACTTGCTATGTCTGTATTTATTTTATCGGTTATTGTTTCCATTATTGGAATGACAACAATAAAATATTCAAGAAGGTTTGATTTGATAAAAGTAGGTGTATATACATCTATTGTTATGGCACTAATAATATTGTGTGTATACTATGATTTAGGGTTGGGTAAATTAGGACAAGATATTGCGGCTGCATTAATGAATGGATTCTTCTCTGGTGTATTTGCATTGGGAATGATTCCTATTTTGGAAAATACATTTAAAGTTATTACAACGTTTGGCTTGGCAGAATTGGGAGATTATAATCAACCATTGTTGAAAAAGTTACATGAAGCAGCGCCCGGTACATTTGAACATAGTTTGAGGGTTTCAAACCTTGCAGAATCTGCAGCTGAAGCTATAGGAGCTGATCCTATTTTAGCAAGAGTTGGAGCTTTGTATCATGATGTTGGTAAGATTGTAAGACCCTTATTCTTTGTTGAAAACCAAACATATAGCGGTATAGAAAATCCGCACGAAAAGTTGACACCTCGATCAAGCAAAATGGTTATTACTTCTCATACAAAAGATGGAGTTTCATTGGCTAAAGAATATCATATACCTGAAGTAATTCAAGATTTTATGATGCAACACCATGGTGATTCTCTTGCTAGTTATTTCTACAATCAGGCGGTAGCACAAGAAGGTGCTGAAAATGTTAAAGAAGAACAGTTCAGATATACAGGACCTAAACCAAATACAAAAGAAACTGCAATATTAATGATTGCTGATGCGGTTGAGTCTGCATCAAGAACCTTAAAAGATCACTCTCAAGAAGAATTAGACGCTTTAATTAATAAAATAATAAAAGATAGGTTGGATGATAATCAATTATCTGAAAGTCCTTTGACATTGAAGGATATTAAAGTAATTTCGGCTACACTTTCAAGAGTATTAAGAAGTGTCTTCCACAAGAGAATAAAATACCAAGAAGCTATTGAAGATATACAAAACAAAGAAAAATTGAAACAGGAAAAAGATGAATAGTATAAATATCTTTCTTGAAAATACATATGATGAATATAACATTGATGAAGTAGCTATTCATAAAGATATTGTGAAAATGGCGGAATATATTTTTGCTGATCCGACAGTAATGACTAAATCTTGTTTGAAAGATTATGAATATAATACAGTTTGTTTTGATATTGTTTTTGTTAATAATGAAGAAATACACAGAATAAACAAAGAATATAGACAAAAAGATTCACCTACTGATGTAATAACATTTGCAATTTTTGCTGATTCACCAAAAGAAGAACAATATATATTTGATGGCGAAGTAAATTTGGGTGAAATAATTGTCTCATTAGATAAAATTGAAGAGCAATCTAAAGAAAATAACGTTCCTTTTAATGATGAGCTTTATTTTCTTGTGTCACATGGTATATTACATTTGTTAGGGTTTGATCATCAAACACAGGATGATTATAACTTTATGGTTGAACATCAAAATAAATCAAAGGCAATTCTATTATGACAAAATTCAAGTCTTCAAGTGTATGGGAAAGTATATCCCATGCGATTCATGGTTTAAATTTAGCTTTACATTCACAACGTAATTTTGTTATAGAGGTTATTGTTTCTTTTATTGCATTATTCTTAGCTTTGTTTTTGAAATTTTCGGCAACTGATTTCTGTATTGTTATTATTATGATAACTATAGTTTTAGTTTGTGAACTCTTAAATTCGGCTATTGAATTCACATTGGATGCTGTATATAAAAATAATTATTCTAAGCTTGTTGAAATGGCAAAAGATATGTCTGCAGGCATGGTCCTTTTGGTTGCAATAATGAGTGTATTTTTGGGAATAATTCTTTATGGTTCATATGTATTCAAGTTGTTCTTTCATTAATTGCTAAAATGTGCAAAAAAAAGGGACATATAATGTCCCAAACAATTCGGAATGTAAAAGAAAATTTTTTACTATCCATCGTGTGTGTAAGTAAGGTAAGTGTGTAAGGTATGTATGTGATTTTAAAATAGGTTCTCTAATAAAAATTTAGTACGCGTACTTTGTCTATTTCCCGTTCCCTGTTCCCATCCAATCTTGTAGTCGATTAGTTTGCTTTGATTTTTCTCTCTTAATATCTTTGGTTTATTTGTGTTTGAGTTTTCTCTTTTTTATTTATCTCTCACACTATAATAAAGTATTTCTTATATACGAAATTGCTAAAATATAGATACAAAATATATATTTTGTTGACAAAACTTAATATTAATTGTTGAAATACTTTTGAATATTGGGGTTATAAATATTTATATCCATAAGGATAGTTTGCTATATACCTAAAAATATACAATCGGATAATATACGAATTATATTCAAACAATTATTATAAAACTATACATATTCCACTCTCACTCGTAAACTGTTTGACCGAATTATTCGGTCTTTTTTTTGTGTATTTATGTATAATTTGGTAATTCAACAATGAAATATCCCAATAGAGCCCTTTTATTGAAAGTCGAATAAATCTTTTTCCGAAATATCTAAAGTTTCACTTAGCTTAAAAAGAAGACTTAGACTTATTCCTCTTTTTGCTGTTTCAATTTTTGCAAGATGTTCACGCGAAATATCTATCATCTCTGCAAGTTGATTTTGAGATAAATGTTTTATTTTTCTATATTTTGCTATATTCTTACCAAACTTTTGTAATTTATCTTTCTCACTAAACATATTATTATTCTGAAGCATATCAAGATAATTGTATGTAGCCCTTTTGGGAACAAAAAATGGTATTATTTTAAATCTAAAAAACGAATCTTTTTTGAAATACTATCTTGTGCTAATATTTCTTTATGAGAATGAATAACGTAAAGGTTTTGTTTGGAGACTTCTTAGGTGGTTTGAATGCATCTATTATTGCGCTTCCACAAGCGTTGGCATTTGGTGTTGCTACAGGTGTTGGTGCTTTGGCTGGATTATGGGGCGCAATTATTTTGTGTCTTATATCTGCAATAATTGGTGGCAGAGCTCCTTTAATATCGGGGATAACAGGTCCTGTTGCTATCGTTGTTGCTTCTGTTATGCATGCTTTAAATTCTGATATTCCGTCAGTACTTATGATTATATTGCTTGCTGGGATTATTCAAGTTCTGCTTTCTCTTACAGCTTTTCCTTCTGTAATAAAATATATCCCGTATCCTGTTATTTCCGGCTTTTTGAATGGCATAGGAATAATTATTATAATTATGCAACTAAATCCATTAATAGGCTGTCCTATTATGTCTAATACTATTACAAGCATTTCTGCTTTATTTAAAAACATTCATTCTATAAATTATGATGCCCTTTGCATAGGTGTGTTAACTCTTTTAATTGTATTTGCTGTTCCTAAAAAGTTTAATAAAATAATTCCATCTCAAGCAATTGCACTTGTAATTGGAACAGTTATATCAATAAAATTAGGACTTAATGTAGAAAAAATCTCTCAAATTTCAGTTTCTTTACCAAGTTTAAGTTTGCCAAAATATAATCTTCACGATGTTATTACATATATGCATTATGCAATAATCTTTGCAATAGTTTTTTCAGCGGAAAGTTTACTAACTGTTTTGGTGTCTGATTCTTTAACAAAAAACAAGACATCATTAAAAAGAATGCTTATAGGTCAAGGTGTTGGGAATATGTTTTGTGCTATGACGGGTTCTTTGCCTGGTTCTGCTGCCACTATGAGAACGGTTGCTTCTATTAATTCAGGGGCAACAACAAAAATTTCTGCAATAATTAGTTCTATCATATTAATTATTCTTTTATTTAAATTATCAGGTTTTGTTGCTGAAATTCCATTACCTGTTTTAGCTGCAATATTAATTAAAATCGGATATGACATAATTGATGTGAAATTGTTGAAAGTATTAAAATATGCGCCTAAAGATGATTTATATGTATTGTGGTTGGTATTCATTCTTACTGTATTTTATAATTTGATTGTGGCCGTCGGAGCGGGTATAACAGGCGCAGCCGTTTTATATGCAAAGAAAATGGCGGATAATACAAAGCTTGTTCATAAAACATTGCAAGATGAAAAGATCATTGAACTGGAAAAAAATATTGATAAAACATATAAGCACAAAATTCGTATTGTTCATATAGATGGCCAATTTTTCTTTGGCTCAGCTACTCAATTAGTTTCACAATTTGAAGAATTATGGGGTACGAAGTATTTGATTTTAGATTATTCTTCAGGTGCACTTTTAGATATTTCTGCTATATTTGCGCTTGAGGATATTATAGTAAGACTTCAATCTCAAGATATTAAGATTTTTATTGTGCTTGATAATAATGATGTTTTAAGGCAATTAAAAGAACATAATATTGTCTCTCAAATAGGAGAGGATTGTATTTTCTTTTCTGAATTTGAAGCAATAGAAAAAGCAAAATCAAGTCTAAAAAAGGATTAAATTATAAAAGAATATATTTAGACATTAATACCATTTGCAATATCTTTTTCAAAATCAGAGAAAGTTATTTCACTTAGAGAACGTTGATAATTTGCTTTTGTTTGATGGTGAAAAAATTTTTTTTCAAATTTTTCGGCTGCAGGAGTAGCTATTAATGGGACAAGAATCCTTTCTGCAAGTATTGTTGAGCCTATTAATGCTAAAATCTGACTAAACCCTTTCTTTGCAGCAACTATATTATCAAATTTGCAGTTTTTAAAGAATTTATCCCAAATTTTATCTTGTATTTTAGGATTTGCAAGACTGTATCCGACCCCAATTTGCATTGCGGCAGTGACAACACCTGACATTAAATCCATTGAGGCAACAAATGGACGTTGTTCTTCAGGGATGTCTTTGTTTTGCATTGTAGTTGCAAATCTTGCACCATAAGCAAATACATCCTTCGCAACATTTAATGTTACTAAGGTTTTTGCTGCAAAGGTATCATCTTTTATTGCTTTATGAATATGTTTATTTACCAATTCAGAATTGGTAATTTTATTTAGAAGAGTTGTTTTCATTTTTACTTACCAATTTCTGAGCTATTTTAGGATATATTTTATTAGATAATGCAAGTACGGGTAAATATGCTATAGAAGAAACTACCGCGCCTACTCTATCTTTAAAAATTTCATTATATTGTTCTTGATACATTTTTATTGCTTTATCATAATCATTGTTGCAAGCATCTAAGATTTTTTTAGGTATTTGGGATATATCTTTAGTAGCGTTTTCAACATATTTGAAATTTATTTTCCCTTTTTTGATTAATGAATTAACCCCTTTATATAAAAGAGCTAAACTTGCTAATTGCATTGCTATTGTAATAACAGCTTCAACCGGCTGTTTTATTGCCGCCCATTTCCTGTTATCTTCATTTTCTTTAGTAAACGGATTATGCATAATAACAAACGGTGCAATAATAGCCTTCCCTGCCGCATTAACATAGTTAGAAACTTTTTCTCCGCCTTTTTGAGAAAATTTTTCTACTGAAGTTGCAATATATTGATTAACTTTAGGCATTCCTACTCGCATAGCAATTGTTTTAAATCTCCTGAATTTTTTTTATTGCTTTTGTTTATGGAATTGCTAATTTTTTTTTACATTTACTAATCAATAAAACGAAATTTTATTAGTGTAAGAATGGCATGAATGCCGTCTTTCCAGTTAATTTTTTTTCCTTCCTCGTGTCCTCTCCCAAAATACGAGATAGGTACTTCTCTTAATCTGGCCTTTTTCTTCATAATTTTTGCAGTTATTTCAGGCTCAAAATCAAAACGATTTGATTTTATTGTAATACTTTGAATTAACTCTCGTTTGAATGCTTTATAACAAGTTTCCATATCAGTTATTTCAGCTCTGTACAAAATATTTGTTAACAGTGTCAGGAACTTATTTGCAATTTTATTTTTTAATATGAAATTTTTTGAATTTTCTTGGTTTTTAAATCTTGAACCATAAACAACGTCTGCTTCATCATTTATTAATAAAGGCAAAAGTTTATCATAATCATCAGGTAAATATTCCAAGTCAGCATCTTGAATTACCACAAAATCACCTGTTGCTTCTTTTATTGCTGTTCTTATTGCTGCTCCTTTTCCTTGATTTTTTTCATGGAAAAATACGTTATAATTCTTGCTTAATTCTCTTAAGATTTCTGTAGTACCATCAGTAGAACAATCATCTACTAGAATTATTTCTTTTTCTAAATTTGCAAAATTTGCATTTTTTACTTTTTCTAAAAGTTCTTTAATTGTGTTTTTTTCATTAAAAACGGGAATAATAATACTAACTTTTTTCATATTTTTTTAATCTCTTGTATAAAATCTATAAAATATATTGTATAATGAAATAAGAAGTTTGTTAAGGATGTATATGCCTAAAAAGCATAATGGTAGTTTGTTTAGTGAAACTATAGAAAGTGCTGATTGCTTATTAATTGAGGCAATAGAGTCTTATGTTGCTGAAAATTATAAAAAAGCTGTTGAAAATCTATCAATGGCTCATAAAATATTTCTTGCTCATAAAGATATTGCAAAAGTGTCTGTATGTTTGTCATTAACAGGTCTTATTAAATATATAAATAAAGAAGAAGGTTATTATAAATCTTTACTATTATTAGAAGATTCAAAATTTTTAGCTGAAAGTACAAATAAAAAATCTATATTAGCTGTTAATAAATTTGCTTTTGGACAGATATATTTTATCGAAAATAAAATGAATGAAGCTCTTTTTTATTTGACGTATTCATCTGATTTGATAGATGATTTCCCATTGTTGAAAATTAAGGCATTAGAACTTCTTGCGTTAACATATATGCGATTACAGAATACAAAAATGGCATATGACTATCTTGAAAAAGCAATACACCTTGCTCATTCCTTTGGGTATAAAAGTCTTTATTCCAGATTAAATGAAATATCAGAAAACTTTATAAATACAAATTCTGGAATAGACACTTCGTTTAAATCAAAAGATATAAAAAATAAAGATGCAGAACAAAATACTACACTATTGTTAGCTTTATCTAAGATAGCAAGAACAGTAAATGCAGAAGCAAATTTGGATAAACTACTAATTACAATAGCAGAACAAACAAGACTTGTGTTAAATGCAGACAGGTGTACTGTTTTTCTATATGATAAAGAAAAAAACGAATTATGGTCAAAAGTTGCTCTTGGAATGGATAGTGAAGAAATTCGTTTTTCTGCAGATAAAGGTTTTGCCGGATATGTTGTTAAAACTGGAGAAACAATAAAAATAAAAGATGCATATAATGACAGTCGTTTCAATAAAGAAATAGATAAACATACAGGTTATAAAACATACAATTTATTATGTATGCCAATGAGAAATATAAAGTTTGAAATAATAGGAGTCTTTCAGGTATTAAATAAGAAAGATGGAGATTTTACTGATTCAGATGAAGATATACTATTAGCAATTGGGACAAATGCCGGTATAGCAATTGAAAATAATCTTCTTTTTAGTATCCAGCAAAAAATGCTTGAAGAACAACAAAAATTATTTGCAGGGTTTATTGATACTTTAGCAGCTTCAATAGATGCTCGTGACAAGATAACTCTGGGACATTCAAATAGGGTTAAGTTATATTCTGAATTAATAGCTAAACAAATAGGATTAAATAAAGATGTAACAGAGATAATATCAAAAGCCGCAATGCTTCATGATATAGGTAAAATAGGTATAAAAGATGCCGTTTTGCAAAAAAAAGGAACATTAACAAAAGAAGAGTACGAACATATTAAAGAACACGTAAAAATAACATATGATATTTTATGTAAAACTAATATGAATTCTTCTTTTTCAGAAATAGCTGAAATTGCTGCCTCTCACCATGAAAAGTACGACGGAACAGGTTATTTTAGAGGTTTAAAAGGAGAGGAAATTCCTTTTGGAGGTAGAATACTTGCAGTTAGTGATGTCTTTGATGCTATTACATCAGTTCGTCATTATCGTGACAGAATGCCAATGTCAGAGGCATTGGATATTATGATTGATGGGAAAAATAAACATTTTGACGGTAAGATTATTGATGCTTTTCTTAATTTGTCTTGTGACATAATAACTGATGTGCTTATCAGTGAGTATAAAATGGTACTTAAAAATGAAGACAGAAAAATACTTTCAGCAATAAGTTTGAAACAATTTGCTGAGATATTAAAGAAAAATTCTATCAATACAAAAGAGAAAAAGATTATAGACGTGTTTAATTCGTATTATATTCGTCAAAGTTCTCAGAACACGTAATATAAGGGTTTTATCAATGTATAATGTATTAATTGTAGAAGATCATGCATTAATAAGATTTGGATTAAAAACTGCTTTTGAATCTAAAAATTTTATAAATGAAATTTATGAAGCTTCAACAGGCGAAGTAGCAATTAATATGGTAGAAAATCATAGTATTGATGCTGTCATTATGGATTTAGGGTTGCCTTCAATGAATGGGATTGAAGCAACAAGAAAAATAAAATCACTAAATCACAATATAAAAGTTATTATATTAACATCTCATAATTCTGAAGAAGAAGTACTAGAGTCTATAAAAGCAGGTGCAAATGCATATTGTTCAAAAGATATAAATCCTGATAGATTAGCAGATACTGTCTTATCTGTTATCGAAGGTGCTATTTGGTTTGATCCTAAAATTTCAGATTTTGTCCTTAACGCATTATCGTCAGAATCAAAAAAACAATCATATGATTTTGACGAAGATTATAATCTTACAGATAGAGAAAAAGAAGTCCTTGATTATATATGTGAAGGGTTGAATAACGGTGAAATATCTAAAATATTAGATGTTAGTGTTAATACAGTTAAGGTTCACGTTAGTAGTATTATTCAAAAGCTTGGTGTGGAAGATAGAACACAAGTGGTTGTAAAGGCTTTTAAACATTTAAAAAAATAGTATTTGTTTAAATATAACTAAGTCTGCTTTCATTAATTAAATGACATAAAACTTTCGCAAGAGTATAATACAAGTATTAGCTTTAAAGAAGAGGGTAATATGTTTTCTGACAATAAAAAAACTATATGTGTATATTGTTCATCCAGTAATAATTTAGACGAAAAATTTTATATTTGTTCAAAGGAGTTAGGAGAAAAAATCGGGCGAAACGGATATAACATGGTCTATGGCGGAACAACCGTAGGGATGATGGGCGTTATCGCAAATAATGCAATAAAAAACGGTGCCGAAGTTATAGGCGTAATACCCGAGCGTATAGCTTCATTCGGACTAAAACACCCTGCTTTGGCAAAAGTTGTGATTACTAAAGATATGCGTGAAAGAAAAGCTACAATGGAAAAGTACGCAGATATCTTTATATGTGCTCCGGGCGGATTTGGAACTTTTGAAGAAGTATTTGAAATACTTGTAGCAAAACAACTGGGTTATCATAATAAACCTATTATATTTTTAAATCTGGATGGATATTATGATTATATGATTAAAATGTTTGATATAGTTTATAGAGAAAAATTTGCTAAAGAAGAAATGAAATCTTTATACTATATAGCAAATTCTGTTGATGATATATTCTGTTACATTGAAACTTATAAACCACAAGAATATGTTCATAAATGGTAATTAAATTTCTTCAAACTTAATGTAGAATTCAGATTTTTCACGAACAAAAATTTTATCAGGATATTTTTCACTTTTATAAAGAACCATGACTTGTCCGTCATTAGCATTCGTAGCATTAATAACGTCATCACGAATTAATTCATATATATTTTGATTTTTTATATTTCTAAACTTTTTGGAAGACATATATATACTCATGCTTAAAGATATAGAAACCGCCATTTAATGCTCGATATCTCCATAAATTAGCAGTTTTACCTTTTGCTCTTTCATTACCTTCCATATTTTTAACAATAACAGCTTTCATTTTGAAACCTATTTCACGCATTTTATTGGCGCAATCAGCCCCTAATGGAACTATCTCGCCATTTGCATATTTGTCCCCGATTATTAAAGCTGCAAATCTGCCTTTTTCAAGCATATCATAACCATTTTGAGCTACTTTTTTGAACAGATTATAAAATTCTTCTGTATTTGCACAATTAGATAAGTCTTCTTTTTTATCTGAAAACTTAATTATGTCATCATATGGAGGATGAAGCACCAAAAATTGAGCTTTATCTCTTCTCATTACATCAAGTCTTGCTTGAATTTTTTCTTTTACTTCTTCATTTGCACTATCTGAACATATTAGATTTATGTCAGTTACAAGTTCTTTTGGCGAAAATTTATTGCTGACAATATCCACCTGCTCAGGCTTTAACTCAACACCAATACACCTTCTACCCATATGTAAGGCCTCAATTGCACTTGTTCCTGAACCTAAGAACATATCAAGTACAATATCTCCTTTTTTGGTAAATCTTTCATACAATTGTTGCGCAATTTGCGGAATATAATTGCCATGATATTCGTTTGAATGGCCGTTAGATTTATCTCTTGAAGCAAATTCCCACCAAGTATCTGTTTTAATATGCGAATAGTCTTTCCAATTATTTAAATCGATATCGCTATATGGTTTTGTCTTAACCTCTTTAACAATTCTTAAATCAGGCTTTTGCTCTTGAATTCTAACTTTCTTCGTATTACTTGCTTTTACCATAATTCCCCAAATCATTACTATATTTATTTGTTTAGTATATGAAAAATTGAATATTTACGTATCATATAAATTAATGATTTAAGCAGATTATTTGAATTTTTTATTAAAAACCTTAATATATATATAATTCGGGATATTTTTTAACAGTAAAAAATACAACATATAAATGATGTCTCATTGTATAAAAAAATATATCGTATTTTACAGGGATAAAGATTAGGGTAAATAATGACAGTTTTAAAAACAGAAAACAATCAGGATAAAAAGTTAAAGAGCAATTTGGCTGAAAATTACTCTTGGTTTTACTCTAATATATATTCAAAAGTACAAAAATCAGTTGATGAATTTTTCCAAAAAGATTTTAAACTAAGATTTATGGGAATATCCTATGAAGAAAATATATTTTTCTACGGTGATGAATATTTTGTAAATAAATTACCAGTAAATAAAACATCATCAATTATGATGAGAGTTTCTTCAAACTTGGTATCTTCATTATTAGATAATTCATTAGGCGTAAGTGAAACTAAATTTGAATTAAAGACACTTACAGAAATAGAAGCCGGCTTAATAAAATCGTTTACTGTTTTTGTATATAAAAATATTGAAGATTATCTTAATAAAACAGAAGTCAACAGAAAAATAACAGAATCAGCAAAAGATTATAATTTTACTTTCTTTGTAAGATTTAAAAATAAACATACAGGAAAAATAATATTAACAATCCCTGAGTATATGTTGCCTAAAATCGAACCCGAGAAAATTCCGGAAAGATTTGAAATATCTGATTTTAAAGGAACGATGGTTGCTTTAAAAATAAGTGTTGGATCTACAAAATTAGCATTAAATGAAATTAAAGAGATTGAAGATGGGGACATTATAGTACTGGAAAATAGTGATATTAATAAGATGTCGGTATTATGGGGAAACAATGAAATTAAATTCAGAATAAACCCTAATCCATCATTGATAATAAGTATAGATAATAATGGAGACAATGAGATGGAAGAAGAAACAAATGTAAAACCTCAAAATATGTGGGATTCAATTCTTGTAGATGTCATTGCGGAATTTGATAATGTTAAACTTACATTGGGTGAACTAAAACAAATTTCAGAAGGACTTGTTATTGATGTTGGTTCTGTATATGACAATAAAATCAAATTAAGAGTTGAAAATCAAATTGTAGCAACAGGAGAGCTTGTAATATTAAATGACCGCTATGGAGTAAGGATAGATAATGTAAAGAAGACAAAAGAAGAAGCGGCAAAACAACCCGTAGCTGCAAAAGCAAAAGAAGTCAAAACAGAAAATGCGGCTCCTACTGCAGCAGCACCTGAAGCAAAAAAACCGGCACCAAGGCCAATGCCGCCAGGTGCAGCAAAAAGACCAGTGCCTCCGACAAGAAGACCGGTAAGACCAAATGCGCCTGCACAACCTGCAGCACAAGCTTCGGCAAAACCGGCAGATGGGAACGAAAATTTTGACTATAGTGACTTTGAAATAGAAGATGAAAGTATTTAGAGGAAAACATGAACAGTTACTTAATTAATTTTGCTATATATACTCTTGCGATGATTGGTTTTATCGTAATGGCTGTATATGTATATAGAAAGTCAATTAATATTAATACAAGAGGAAAAAGTAAAGAATTTTTGCAAATAGAAAATTCGCTTCGTTTATCTGCTACAAAAACTGTTTATGTCATAAAAGCAGGAAATGAAAAATTCTTAATAGCAGGAGATCCTGCAAGTACAACAATGCTTGCTAAATTAAATGAAAATTTAAGCATTGACAATATAATAAATGAAACACAAAATAACGAAAAAATTACAGAATTTTCAACAATGAAAAAACTCGCACACAGAATAAACAGAGGTTAAAATGGATACAATATTAAAAGACTTAAGTCCAGTATTACAATTATTGATGGTAATGGCGATATTTTCGTTTTTACCTTTTATGTTTGTTTGTATGACAAGCTTTTTAAGATATGCCATAGTTTTTGGTTTTTTGAAACAAGCATTAGGGGCACAACAAATACCACCTGCAATTGTATTGGTCGGTCTTTCAATAATATTAACCTTCTATACTATGGGACCTGTTTTCCAACAGATGTATGAAGTCGGATCAAAGCCATATGAAAAAAATGGCTCAATTGTACTTGCAATAAGTGAAGGTTCAAAACCATTGAAAGAATTTATGTTAAAACAAACAAGGGAAAAAGACTTAGCCTTTTTTGTTCAACTAACAAGAAAAGAAGCCCCAGCTTCAGTTGAAGAAGTTACAATATGGGAAGTGGCTCCGGCATATATTCTAAGTGAATTAAAGACAGCTTTTGAAATAAGTTTTATAATCTTCGTACCATTCATTGTCTTAGACTTAGTAATTGCTAACGTATTACTGGCACTTGGTATGTTTATGTTATCGCCTACTATTATTTCCTTGCCTTTTAAGCTTTTGATATTTATTGCAGTTGATGGCTGGAGCTTGATTGTTAATGGTTTGGTAGGAAGTTTTAATTAAGGATTGAAAATGGAAATACTAATAGAGTTTTTTGCAAAAGGATTGATGGTAATGTTGATGATAGCAATGCCTTGCGTATTAACGGCAGCTGTTATCGGTTTAATTGTTGGTATTTTGCAAGCTGTAACACAAGTACAAGAGCAAACAATTGCAGCAGCACCAAAAATATTTACTGTATTCCTCGTTATTATAATTCTTGGGACGGGTTATCTGAAATTGTTAACTAATTTATTTAATGAAGGAGCTGTAATAGCTTTTGATGTTGTTCCGAAATCTGATAATTATGTACTACCTTCTGATTATTATAATTATACAAAACCATTTATTGATGAAATGAAAACAGATGTAAAAAAAGATATGACACCAATGTCACATATTTTAAACAATGCAGTTGCACCACAAAACACTGCGCAAAAGGACAGATTTAACTTTTTGAGAAACGGAGCAAAAAATGTTCCTACTCCAAATTTGGCTGAAAGAAAGAAAATAATGGAGAATCAAAGATGAAAAAAATAATTTTATTGTTATTAGTTCTTTTTATGACTTCTCAAACAGGTAATTGTGCGTTGGTTAAGAATGATATTAATCTATTTAATATCAAAACTAAAAATATGTACTTGTTAGATGTGGATTCAACTGTTAAAAATATAAATATATCAAATAAAAACATAGTAAATATTATACCAATAACTTCTCTTTATAATGATAAAAAACAATTGTTTATAGAAGCAAATGATAACGGTATTTGTGATGTTATTTTAACAACAGATTTAAATGCATATCAAATAAGATTTATTTCAGGGCCTAATTTTCAAGATAATAAAGTAGGATTAACTGAAATAGATTTACCTGTAAAATATGAAAGTGCAAGTAAATAATGTTAGACTTAATAATAAATGAATTTCCAAAAATTTTTCCCGAGGTAAATAATATTCTATCTGGTGGTATTCCTATCTTTGCAAGAGTTGCAGGTTTGATGAGAACGGCTCCATTCTTACAAAGAAGTGAAATTCCAATGATTGCAAAAGTTGGATTTGCGCTTATTTTTACAATTATTCTCTCTATGTTAATTAGACCGGAAACACCGCCTCAAGGTTTATCAATAATATATGCAGTTGTAATAAATTATTTATGTGGTGCCTTAATAGGATTTATAGTCAATTGTATCGTTAAAGCTGTTGAAAGTGGTGGAGATATGATTAATATGCAACAAGGGGTATCTTCTGCTACAATTATGGATCCAACAACCTCTTCTCAAATTTCTATTATGGGAAGAATATTTAGCCTTATTGGATTGATTATTTTCTTGGAAATTGGCGGTGCATATTGGACATTTAATGCTTTTATAAGAAGTTTTGAAATATTTCCTATTTATAGTTCTTTTGTACCATTAGATGAGATAGTAAATATGCCATATTTAGTCAAAATAACTTCAAATGTTTTATATATAGGTTTACAAATTGCATCACCTGTATTACTTGCAACATTAGGTCAAGATATAATTTTAGGTATTATTTCTAAAACCGCACCGCAAGTAAACGTCTTTCAAATGAGTTTCTTGTTCAAACCTTGTATGGGTGCTGCCATTTTGGTTGTAATTATGCCATCTTTACTTAATGTTATTAGTGATTTCTTTATGTCTTTTGCTAACATATTTTAGGAGAAAATAATTTTAAATTTGAAGTTATGAAAAAACTTCAAATTTAAAATATAAAATAAATTATATAATTTGTGATTTATTTAAAGTAGTCACAAATTAATTCTTTTTTATTATAGGTTCTAATTTTTCTTGCCAGTTTTGATAGGAAAGAGGGTTCTTTATGCATCAATTTATCTCTTAAGATAGCTTTTTCTATTAAAAGTCTGTTAAACGATTCATTTAAAATTGGTTTTTCATCTGTTAGATGAGGTTGTATTGTCTGTAGTCTTAACTTACACATTCTTATAGAATTTTTTATTTCTTTTTCTTTGTTTTTATTCATATATAAAGTGTCCTAATTGTCTTTTTATGCAGATATTAACCATTGCTTTCTAACAAATTAATAATAATAAAATTTTTTATAAATTCATTCCCCCAAAAAGTTTAAAAAAATAAATCAAATGTAAACTTTTATAGTATTTTTTTTATATTAAATTCAGCTATTTATATGTAATCTTTGCTATACTTAGTAAAAAAGGTTGAGAAATTGGAAAATAATAATATAAAAAAAATATTAATAATAAGACTGAGTGCTTTAGGTGATACTATTCATACTCTTCCTTTAGCTAACGCTTTAAGAAAAAAATATCCGAATGTTCAATTGGATTGGATTGTTGAAGATAAAGCAGAAAAATTTATATTGAATAATCCGCTTTTAAATAATGTTTATGTTTTAGAACGTAAAAAATGGAAAAAAATGAATTTTTATAATGTTTTGAAAGAGTTTTTTTCAATTATAAAAAAAATACGTTCTGAAAATTATGATATTGTAATTGATACCCAACAACTTTTGAAGAGTTCCATTATTATGGGGTTATCTAGAGGAAAAAGAAAGATTGCACTAGATGGAGGAAGAGAGTTTTCTTGGCTTTTTGCAAACGAAATAATTAAAACAAACAGAACACAATTTGATATAAATTATCACGTAGTCAAAAGAAATTTAGAAATAGCACAATATCTTGATTGTAATGATATAAACCCTGAATTTGTTATACCTGATTTAAGTAAAGAATATTCTAAAAATATAATAGATATAATAAAAAACCTTGATAATTCAAAAAAAACTATACTAATAGCGCCTGCTACAACTTGGGGAAATAAGCATTGGACTGTTGAAGGATGGGTTAACGTAATAAAAGAGTTTCAAGAATTTTGTAATATAATCGTAACTGCAACAGAAAAAGAAAAAATTCTTACAAATAAGATATTAGAAAAGGTTTCAGAGAAAAATATTATTAATTTAACAGGAATGACAACTATCGCAGATATTGTATATATATGTCAAAATGTTGATTTGGTAATAAGTCCGGATTCAGGTAGTGCACATATTGCTTGGGCAACAGCGCATCCTAAAATAATAACATTGTTTTTTGCTACAAGCTCAAATAGGACCGCTCCATATGGAAGTAAGTATCAGTCTATACAATCAAAAGCTTTATGTTCTCCGTGTATGAAAAAACATTGCAGACTAAAAGCTAATAAAAATAAGTGTATAGAAGAAATTCCTTCAGAAAAAATAATAAATATTGTAAAAAAGGTATTACAATAATCAGAAAAAGGGTATATAATACATATACTCGACATAATATCTTGGAACAAAGTTGTGAATATATTTTCCGGTTTTAAAGAATTACTGGGACAGATTAATAAGCTTGATGGGTCCATATACCTAAAGGGGAAGGACTTTGCGGATGTTTATGCCAAAAATATAGCGTTAGAAGAAGAAATTGCTGCTCGTACGAAGGAACTTGAACAGGCTAATCAAACAATTCTAACATTGAACAGTGTTTGGGATATGATGAATTCATCTCAACCACTCTCAAGTATGCTTGATAAAATTGTTAGTATTTTGCATGAAGATATGAACTATCATTATGCTGGGATATTAAAAATTGAATATGATGAGAATAATAATTCTTATTTTTCAGTTAAATCATCTTCATCAAATAAAAGTATTGATAAGCTCTTCGAAATAATGAATGAATCGCTTGAAACATATAAATTGCCTTATGTAAGTAACTCAATCGTAGTAAAAGCAATTTCTGAAAGACAAATTTTTTCTACTCCTGATTTAAAAGGAATAATAAAAATGTTTTTCCCTTTCTTCTCTGATGATCAGATAAATTATGTGATGTCAGAAATGAATTCGAAGACTTGTACAGTAGTTCCACTATATAATGGAAAAGAAGATTTTGGTTGTGTAATTGTTTCATCGGATAGAGATGGAATTACAGATACGGAAACAAATTTTCTTGCTTTATTTGCAAATCAAATAGAGTTGGCGATTACTGTAGCAGGGCTATTTGAAGAAGTAAAAAAACAAGCTATTACAGATCCTTTGACAGGAATATTTAATCGTAGATATTTTGAAGATAATATATTGAAAGAAGCAGAACGTTCTCTCAGATTAAAACAACCATTTTCTTTGATATCAATGGATCTAGATTATTTGAAGAAAATAAATGATACATATGGGCATCAATTTGGTGATTTAGCAATAAAAACAATAGCGAATGTATTAAAAAGAGAAGCTCGTTCAATTGATATTCCGGCAAGGATTGGAGGCGAAGAATTTAATCTCCTTTTACCTGGTGTCGATTCGAGAGGAGCCGTAATTGCAGCGGAAAGGATAAGAAAATCAATTGAAAATCAGGCGTTAGATACAATTGGAGGTATTACTGCGAGTGTAGGAGTTGCTACATTTTTAGAACACTCAGACAGAATTGACGAATTAATGGAACTTGCCGACCAAGCTATGTATAAAGCAAAACTAAACGGAAGAAACCAAGTACAAATAGCGCAAAAACAGAATGAAATAAACTGGCAAAAGGTTGCTGTAGAAACTTTTATGGATATTCTTACAAAAAAGCGAATTCCTGTTGATGATGAAACAGCAAGAATATTAAATCAAAAATTACAGAAAATTAAGTCAGAAGATGTTAATTCTAAAGACGTTTTATATTCTATCGTGGATATTATTTCTCAGACATATAATCAAATGTATAAAACAGGTACAACAAAATCAAAGATTATATTGGCTGTTATGGTAGCGAAAAAACTGGATTTGCCAAAAGATGAAATTGACAAATTAAAATTAGCAATACTACTTTATGATATTGGTAATATTATGATACCGGAAGAAATTTTTAATAAAAAAGAACCGTTAACAGATGAAGAAAAAAATCTTATTAAACAGCATCCTGTTATTGCTGCGAGAGAAATATTAAAACCAATTTCAAATATTCAAGATATTATTCCTATAATAGAAAGCCACCATGAGAATTGGAATGGTGAAGGTTATCCAGGTAAAAAATCAGGTATAGAAATTCCTGTAACATCGCAAATTGTATTATTGGTTGATGCGTTTTATGCTATGACTCAGGATAGACCATATAGGCAAGCTTATGACATAGATGAAATTGTGGAAATAATAAAAAGTGAATCCGGTAAACAATGGAATGAAAAATTGGTTGAAGATTTTATTTATGTGGTAAAAAATGAGTCGATACAATAATCTTGAGGATATTATAACATTTTTGTATAAGCATATTACCTCATTTAAAGGTTCTTTTTTAGTAAAAGATACAACTAGGTTAAGTAAAATAAAATACGATGCTTATATAGACAGTACAATATCAACACCATTATCTTTTACTGTATTTGAATTATCAGATAAGGGGGAGTTATTAATTGATAATGCTTCAAGAATTGTCGAAAGTGAAGCGGCATTTTTCCTTTTTGTTAATCCCCTGCATGGTTGGACATTTGCTGTAAAAAATACTCTTGAAAATCAAAAGAAATTAATTAAACAAGAGCAAATACAAAATTATAAAATAAAGTTTCTATGATTATTCATCAAGAGTAAATACTTGTTGTCCTGATTCTTCTTTCATTGCTGTTTCAAGAAGAACATATGTCATATAGGCACCTAATGCTACTGCTTTTGGATCCAAATCTGTGTTCTGTGCTGCTTCAATGATTGCTGAATTTATTTCAGGATTTTCATCCTTTATATAATGAATCATTTTTTTTCTCCAAGAATGCACATCTTGAAATATTTCGGCAAAACATAATGTAGATTGTTCTTGAGTTACTATTGGTAGCATTTTGAGCCTTCTATTACTTATAATACAAAGTGATTATATAAAAAAAATATAAATCTTTCATCATATAATAAGTTGAGTTAGATTTTTTTGCTTAACGTTAAATGTGTATTTTCTTGACTCCGTAATATGTAGGGGCTAAAATAAATAAAGTCTTTAATATTAAAAGGGATATTATGAAAGAATTTGAAACAGATTATATTGAAAAATTAATTGAAATAATGAAAAACAATGAACTTACTGAAATTACATTAGAAGATACAGAAAAGTCATTAATTATAAAAGGCAACGGATTTAAGCCTGTAATAAAAGAAAAAATTGTTGAACCTGAAGTTCAATCTGCAATTCAGGAAACTGAAAAAACAGAACAACAAGAAACAAAGAAAAAACTTGTTCCAATTATTTCTAATATGATAGGACTTTATTTCTCTAAACCGTCACCAGGTGAAAAACCATTTGTTAGTGTTGGTGATGAAATAAAAGAAGGTCAACAAGTTTGTATAATAGAAACAATAAAATTAATGAATAAAATTAAATCTGAAGTATCAGGTAGAATTGCTGAGATTTGTATAGAAGACGGTAAACCTGTTGAATATGGTCAAGTAATTATGTATGTAGAACAAGAGTAGTGGAAAAAAATATGTTTAAAAAAGTATTAATAGCGAATAGAGGCGAAGTTGCAGTTAGAATTATAAGAGCTTGTAGAGAAATAGGTATTCCTACCGTTGCAGTTTATTCTCAAGCTGATGCAAATTCTTTACATGTTAGTTTAGCAACAGAAGCATATTGTATCGGACCAAATGAAAGTTCAAAAAGTTATTTGAATATACCAGCAATAATATCGGCAGCATTAATTTCGGGTGCAGATGCAATACATCCGGGGTACGGGTTTATGTCTGAAAGAGCAGATTTTGCTGAAATTTGTGCAGAACACAATATAAAATTTATAGGTCCTTCTCCTGAATCTATGCAATTAATGGGTGATAAAGCTACTGCAAGAAAAACAATGGTGTCAAAAAATGTTCCGATTACTCCTGGTATCGGAATTATAACAGATATTGAAGAAGCAAAAGCTGCTGCTAAAAAATTCGGATATCCTGTAATAGTTAAAGCAACTGCAGGTGGTGGTGGAAAAGGTATGCGTGTTGCTAATAACGATGCTGAGCTTGAGCAAAATATTACACTTTGCCGTCAGGAAGCTGAGAAATTCTTTGGTAATCCTGATGTATATATGGAAAAATATTTAGTAAATCCAAGACACATTGAAGTTCAGGTTATTGCAGATAAATTTGGAAATGTTGTTCACTTGGGAGAAAGAGATTGTTCTATACAAAGAAGACATCAAAAATTAGTTGAAGAAGCTCCATCTCCTGCTGTAAGTGAAGAAATAAGGAAAAAACTTGGTGAAGCTGCTGTTAGAGCTGCTAAAGCTGCTAATTACGAAGGTGTTGGCACTATTGAGTTTTTACTTGATAAAGATAAAAATTTCTATTTTATGGAAATGAATACGCGTCTTCAAGTTGAACACGGCATCACTGAAATGATTTCAAATGTTGATATAGTTAGAGAACAAATAAATATAGCGGCAGGTAATCCATTGTCGTTCAAGCAAGAAGATATAAAATTATATGGTCACGCTATAGAATGTCGTATAAATGCAGAAGACCCTGATAGAAACTTTTTACCTGCTCCGGGTGAAATAAATGGTTATATTACTCCTGGTGGATTTGGTGTAAGAGTTGATTCACATGTATATTCAGGCTATAAAATTCCGCCTTATTATGATTCATTAATAAGCAAATTAATGTGTTGGGCTCCAACTAGAGAAGAAGCAAGAAGAAGAATGTATAGAGCATTAAAAGAATATGTTATAACCGGAGTTAAAACAACACTTCCTTTTTATCAAGAACTGATTGAAGATGAAGTATTTATCAGTGGTGTTTTTGATACAGGTTTTATGAATACATATAAGCAAAAATAATAAATAATAATTATTTGTTTATTGAAAAGCTTTTCTTTATAAATTAGACCCGCATTGATTGTGTTTGGGTCTTTTTGGTATTTATCTTGAAAAAATGTTAAAAATTTAATTCATATTTGGGTCTCTGTCAGAAAATGTGAATTCTGATTAGATATAATTTCCTATAATGATATTTGGGAAATTTTTTTAGAATACGAAATTATTTACTATGTAGAATTTTAAAATAAAAAGAGATATTAGCACTTCTCATTCTAATAGAATAGAAAAGGCACTCCGAAGGAATGTAATAACTTTTCTATACTTATTTAGAAATGTTAGATGAGGCTTATATTATATATGGATTTTGCAACAAAATCAAAATCTTGAAACAAGTTCAGAGGAAAAAAGTTTCACATAGACAATAAAAAAGGAGTCTTAATGACTACTTCTAAATGGTGGGGATAAATCTATTCAGGCAAAAGATATTATAAAAGCAAAAAACATACTTCAAGAATGGAGAAGCTTACA
>CALUSI010000012.1 GCA_944323395.1 Candidatus Gastranaerophilales bacterium | reverse complement strand
GCACTTGCAATACATTGGGTATTTTCTTCAAGCATAATTTCATACCCGACCAGTGCTGTTGATTTCCAGTCCAAAAAACCAACCAAAGTTGCTCGACAAGGCTTGCCCGTAAACGGATTAATCACTTGAAACGCCAGTTTGTGCCCGTCTGCGACTAAAATATCCCCGACATCAAGCATGCTCGCGTCCCTTTTAATATAAGGTTCGACTTTGTCAGAAAGTGCTTTTTCACCGTCTCGAGCAAGCACCCATTTGTCGTAATTGTTGTCCTTAAACCATTTTGCGTAGCGTCTGAATGTAATATCTGCAGGTATGAAACTTTGACATTGTTCTTTGAGCTTGTATTTTGTAAGTGCGATTGCTTTGCCGATACAAAGCCTGTTGGGGTGCAAAAGTAAGCCCATAAATATTTTGATTTCTTCATCAGTCAGGCAGGTTCTGTATTCATTCACAGAAACGTATTTGTAATTAGGAATTAGCCTTGTGTAATCCTCTGTGCCGTCTAAGCTTGCTTTCCAACGATGCAGGCTTCCTCGTGAGATTTTACCTAAAATACTGAAAAGGTAAGAATTTGAACTATTATGCAGTTTGACAAAATCATAGTCTGCTTGAAGTTTGTTGACAGCTTTACGGCGAAATTCTTGCCATTTGCGGATTAAATCAAGTTTTGCAAGAGCATTTTGTTTTGCCTTCTCAGGGGTGTATTTGATTGTCTCAACTTGGTTTTCCATTGTCTCAAAATCCTTGTAATGCTTTGTGCAACACATTCATCACTCGTTTTGAGACAGAAGTCAAGTGTTAATTTTTTTTACGATGATTTTGTAATTATAAAATAAATAGATTTACTTATATTACATCAAAAATATGCGTTCTAAATAGATATATCAATGTCAGTTGCAAGTTTAATATTATTATGCGTAAAATTAAATTCATCCAATTTTTGAGTTACCTTATCATAAATATTAATATTTTTGTCTGGATCTTTTATGGTTATTATTAGACAAAAATCTTGACTAAGTTCAATAGATTCCTCTTTAGCTTTATTCTCTATAAAACTACGATAAATACCTTCTATATTAAGATACCAGCTTTTATCTTCTGCTAAATAATGTATTTTATTAGCTTCTGTCATTTCTGACAGATCAACAGAGTATTTTTTTATAGGATGATATTTATCACCATATTGTATTAACATTCTTTCAGAATTTGCGAATTCAGATGTTACATTATTAATGATTTTTTTGCTGTACAGATTTGAGAGTAATATATTTTTTGCTTCAGTTCTGCCCAATTCATTTTTTATATTTCTTTTAGTTGTATCTCTTTTTATTTTTTCTGAATAAGTACCTAATTTTACTTGAAGATCTGATTGACAATATTCACCATTTTGAGAATAGTCTAATACAGGATCTGTAACAAGAGTTACTGTAATTTGACCAGTGTAAAATCCATTACTTACAAGCTCTTTAGGCATTGGAAAATCTTTAATATCAATAAATTCGCCTTTGGCTAAATTGTCTCTTAAGATTAGAGTTGCTTCATATGGTGTATTAAAAAGTATTTCATTTATATTACGAGGTTTACCAAACCCCATATATTTTAATTTTTCATTAACTTCCATATTAATATTTTTGGAATAATGTGCTGAGTGTATAATTAATGCTTTGATTAATAATGGATCAAAAGGTTCTTGTAAACTCTGATGAATCCCCGCTGCTAAAGCTGTTATTCTTGGAGTTGAAAAACTAGTACCTACTGATGTAGAGATTCCTCCATCAAGCCCAAAAGATTTAACACCCGTTACGTTTAAATTTCCTAAATCATTAAAACCTGCATTCCCTCCATAATGAGTTATATCCGGTTTTATAATATATGAAGGTCCTGAACCTATTCTACTAAAAGGAGAAGGGTATTCTATTTCTGAAATGTCATAAGTACTTTTGGCATGTGCTATAGAACCCACAACTAATGAACGAACAGAATCCCCCCCTTGTGCTATTTTTTTTGTTGGTTGTTGGTGAAGAAAATTGCTACAATTCCCTGCAGATTTACATATTAGAATATTGTATTTTTTTTGTAATTCGTCAATAGCTACAGCAAAGTCTGAAAAAGAATCTTCAGCAATAGTTCTATCTATACTTACTGACAAATTCCATATAGGAACTTTATCAAAATTACGCTCAATAGCTTCCTTTATATTACTAATTAAGTCATCTTCATATATAGTTTCTTCATTACTTGGTATAATCGTTGCATCAAGCAACATATAACCAGTATTATTTCCCACCCAGTTTTTTGATTCCAATTGATCACCATACAAGCAAACTCCAGCGACAAATGTTCCATGCTTTTTGTCTATAAGATTTTCTGGGTATGGAGAATATGAATCAACTATCCAAGGTTTTAAATGTGGAATGTCTTTTATGCCACTATCTAAAATTCCAACTGTAATATATTGTTTATTTTCTTCAGGTGTTATAATAGGTTGTTCATGATTATCATTTATACAATCTAAAACTACATGATATTGGGGCATTGGAGATATTGAAAAAATGGCATTATATAAATCTTCATCTTTTTCTTTTATATTGTTAAAATCATCTTTAGTTACTTTTTTTAAACTAAATACTGTTAAGCGATCTGAATATGCTGTCTTTTTATAATCCAAATTTTCTTTTTTAATAAAAGTTTCAAATTGTTGTTCTATGGCTTTATTTTTATTACAATCTTGAAAGTTGATTAATTTTACTTTGTAATCAGATTGTTGATTTAATTCTTCAAGTATTATTTCTGGGCTATAATTATCCATTTCTTCAATACAAGAAATTGCATATTTATTATTAATAGGATTTGATAATTTTAGCCCAATTGTTTTTAATTCTCGATCATTTTGTATTTTTACTAATAATTCATTTGTATTTGTTATTCCAATTATATTATCTTGAGTACTATTAAAAAAGTCTGATATTTCTTGACGGTGTGATTTTGCTAAGGCTTTTTTATGCATTTTTACTTTAATTACCATTGGAATAGAAGATTTTTTTTCCCTTTTAGTTATAAATTTTTGTTCAATGGAATTTAAATTTAATTTTAATTGGTCTACTCTTTCTGTTAACTCATTTCCAGATAATACAAACTTAGGAAGTTTATTGCTTCCTCCACCTTCAACTTTCATTTCATCTATTTTTCTTTTAGCAAAAAATTTTATTGGTAATAAATCTTCCATCTACTATACTCCTACAATTTAGTAACACTCTGAATTTTTCTCATTGGGAAACCGAAGTTTTCATTAATTTCTTTTTGAGTAATATTATGAGAGGATAAAAATTTTATAAAATCTATTTCGTTTTTAATACTATGATGGGAATATAAGTATATTTCTTGAATGATATCTACATAAGTTGTTTCAACTTTATTTTGAATTATTGATTGCTTAAGACAATTTTGAATGATAGTTTTTATATCAGAATGGCTAAATCCCAAAAATAATTTTTTTAGTTGTTGTAATTGTTTTTGATTTTTTATTATTTTTTCATAATTATTATCATCGAGAAAAATTGCTAATAATTCTTCAATTTCATTTTCGTTAGGTTTATTAATTTCTAAAATGCGACTAAATCTTCTCCATATTGCAGGATCTAGTAACTCGTGATGGTTTGTTGCTGCGATAAGTATGCTATTTGAACTAAAATTATCTATATTTTGTATTAAACTATTTACAACACGTTTCAATTCGCCTAATTCATTTTTATCATCACGAAGTTTTGCAATTACATCAAATTCATCCAAAAAAAGAATGCAGTCTGTTTTTGAAGCATACTCAAAAAGCTTCCTTATATTTTTCGCCGTGCTACCAAGCAGAGACGATACCAAAGCATCAAGTCTGGCAGTAACAAGAGGTAGGCCTGTAATGTTTGAAATATATTGTGCAATAGTTGTTTTACCACAACCAGGAGGGCCGTACAATAAAAGAGAATTGTTTAAATCTAAGCCAGATAAGATTATTTTATCTCTATTTTGATAATATTTGATAAAATTATCAATTTCTACCTCAATATATTTATCAAGTATTATATTTTTAGCTGAAAGTTGGGGGTTAGAGACTTCTACCATCTCAGCTCTGCTTTCTGTATCCACAGGTTTTGCCATTAAAGAATCCATTGATGTTAATTTACCTTTTTTGTTATTCAATAGATCAATAATTCTTTTAGAAAATTTTTCATTACCCTCTTTCTGTATATTATTGGCTAATAATTTTGCGTAGTTATAAACCTTTTCTTTATCACCGTTAATACCACCCTCTATAATTTTTATAATTTCTGTTTGCATGTAGTATCTCCTATATGTAATATATTTTACCATAAATGCAATAAAAAATCAATAATATGTAATATAAATTACAAAAATGTAAGAAATATTGATTATTTTGTAATATTAAATAATACATTTTGTTTTGTACTTATTCTTATATCTCCTTTGCGTCTTTTGTGTTATTAAGTTTTATGCTACACTTTTACTCAAGAAATTCAATTTCAGGCTTTGCAAAGAAAATTGGAATGTCCAGAACTCATCTATACAGTTTATTTAAAAATGAAAAAGAATCTAAATTTTCAACCATTGTAAAAATATTCCATGAATTAGGTTATGAATTAGAAATTGCGTAAATATCCTAATCTCATTGATAATTTGGGGTATCTTAAATTGCAAGTGAAAATAAAATTGCACTTTTTTGCACTTCTCTTGTTTGTCGGCGTTAAACGGGCACGCTTCGCTTTAGTCCTCTGCCGACAAGCCGCTCTTGCACTGGGCTAAAACAGGCTTTGTGAGTAGGATAGACCCTGAAATAAATTCAGGGTGACAGAAATTTAGTGCAAAAGAGTGCAAGAAATGAGTACTTGAGTGCAAAAAATGTCCCATGCATCTCAATACTAAAAAACAGCCTCAATCGTGCTGTCTGTTTGATTTTTTATTCAATTTTCCTCGTCTCAATGTCCCAGAAACCTATTATTGGCATAAAAAAAGAGACCTTAGTCGGTCTCTTACTTTTAAATTTGGAGCGTAGGGGACTCGAACCCCTGACCCTAACACTGCCAGTGTTATGCGCTACCATCTGCGCTAACGCCCCTTTTTTCTAGTTGTATCAAAAAAATAAATATTTAGCAAAGATATTTTCTTTGTTATTAATGGTTTATGTCCAATAAATATTAGATATGTATCAATGTTAATTAAACAGAAGTCTTCTATATGACAAAGAATTTTATTTAGAAAAATTTTATAAAGATTAAAAAACATCAAAAAATACATCATTATCAATTAAAACTTTATCTTGACGTTTTATCTTTTTGCATATAAATTTATATTTTTTTTATTATCTCATTTGTATAATCTTTTGTTGTCGCAATTCCACCTAAATCAAATGTTAAAACTTTTCTGTCTTTTAATGTTTCAAAAAGAGCTTTCTCTATTTTATATGCAACATCATTTTGATTTATATATTTAAGCATTTCAATAGCAGATAATAAAAGTGCAGTTGGATTTGCTTTGTTTTGTCCTTTTATATCAGGCGCGCTTCCGTGTACAGGTTCAAATACAGCAACATCTTTACCTATATTTGCTCCTTGAGCAATACCTAAACCGCCGACTAGTCCTGCACATAAATCTGATACTATATCTCCATATAAATTCGGGAGAACAAGAACATCAAATTGTTCCGGTTTTTGAACTAATTGCATACAAAGATTATCTACTAAAATTTCTTTATATTCTATTTGCGGATATTTTTTTGCAACTTCTCTTGCGCATTCTAAGAATAATCCGTCAGATAATTTGCATATATTGGCTTTTGAAACTGCCGATACAAGTTTTCTGTTATTTTTTATTGCATATTCAAATGCAAATTCAACAATTCTTGTTGAGGCATTTCTTGTAATTATTTTTATTGACTCAGCAGTATTCTCATCAATTTGTCTTTCAATACCTGCGTATAAATCTTCTGTATTTTCTCTTACTATCACCAAATCTACATTTTCAAAACGAGTTGTTATTCCTTCTATATTTTTACAAGGACGTAAGTTTGCATATAAATCAAGGGATTTTCTTAATGCTACATTAACACTTCTAAAACCTTTACCAATAGGAGTTGTAACAGGTGCTTTTAGTGCTACTTTGTTTTTTTTGATTGAGTCTATTACCCTATTTGGAAGTGGCGAACCTTCTGTTTTTGCTACATCAGCACCTGCAGTCTGTATATCCCATTCTATTTCGGCTCCTGCTTCTTTTAATATTTGAGTAACGGCATCGGTTATCTCTGGTCCTATTCCGTCTCCAGGAATTAATGTTACTGTTTGCATTTGTTTTCTCCTAAACTAAATCAAAATCGCCGTGTATCTTTAAATGTTCAATTAGTCCACCTTCATTAAGAAGTTTAATCATTACATCTGGTAATGGTGCGAAAGGTAATTTTATATTTTGGGTTCTATTAAAAACAAATCCTTGTTTTACATCTATCTCAAGTTCATCACCTGCATCAATCTTATCGGTATCGCATTCGATTAGCAATAAACCAATATTTATTGCATTACGATAAAAAATTCTTGCAAAACTTTTCGCTAAAACAGCACCAACGCCTGCAATTTTTATTATTTGTGGAGCATGTTCTCTTGATGAACCAAGCCCAAAATTATTTCCAGCTACTACAAAGTCGCCTTTATTCATTTTTGATGCAAATTCAGGATCAGCGTCTTCTAAAACATGTTTTGCTAATTCTTGAAGATTTGAACGTAAATGGAATAATCTACCTGGAGCGATGTGGTCTGTTGATATGTTATCTCCAAATTTGAATGCTTTTCCTTTTAATTCCATTATAAAACCTCCCTTACATCGGCTATATATCCTTTAATTGCACTGTATGCTGCTGTTGCTGGAGATGATAGATAGATAAATCCTTCAGTATTTCCCATTCTTCCTCTAAAGTTCCTATTTTGAGTTGCTAAACAAACTTCACTATCACCTAAAATTCCAGCGTGAACACCAACGCAAGCTCCGCAACCTGACGTTACTATAGCAGCACCTGATTCTACAAACGTAGAAATCAATCCTTCCTCTAATGCTTGCATAAAGACTTTTCTTGATGCCGGTGCTACTAATAATCTTACATCTTTATTTACCTTTTGACCTTTTAATATTTTTGCCGCAATTCGAAGATCTTCTATTCTTCCGTTTGTACATGTTCCTATATATACTTGGTCAACTTTTACTTTTTCCATTTCATCTATGGTTTTCGTATTATCAACTGTATGTGGGCAAGAAATAGTTGGTTTTAAATCATTCAAATTAATATTTATTACTTTTTCATAAACGGCATCTTCATCAGCTTTTATTTCTTTATATTTATCTGCTCTGCCTTGTTCTTTTAAGTATTCATATGTTTTTTCATCAGTTTCAAATAATCCGACCTTTGCTCCGGCTTCAACTGCCATATTTGATATTGTAAATCTATCAGCCATTGTCATATTTTTTACACCTGGACCTGTGAATTCCAATGCTTTATATGTTGCACCATCTGCGCCTATCAGTCCTATTAAATGTAAAATTAAATCTTTTGCATATACGCCTTTAGGAAAACTTCCTTCTACAACAATTTTAAATGTTGATGGAACTTTTAACCAAGTTCTTCCTAATCCCATTACTACTGCAATGTCTGTAGAACCTGCGCCTGTCGCAAAAGCACCTAATGCACCAGATGTACATGTATGTGAGTCTGCACCTAATAATGTTTCACCGGGATTAACATAACTTTCTATAAGCCTTTGGTGACATACTCCTTCACCTACTTCTGATAGAATTGCGCCATAATCTTTTGCAAAATCTCTTAAGACTTTATGTGAATTAGATAATTCTTTTCTTGGACTTGGTGCTGCATGGTCTATAAACAAAATAGTTCTTTGTGGGTTATTTAGTTTTGTTTTCCCTAGTTTTTTAAATTCATTTACAGCTAACGGACCTGTCCCATCCTGAACCATCACTACATCTATATTTGCAATGACAAGTTCACCTGGCTTTACTGTTTTGCCTGCGTGTGCAGAAAGTATTTTTTCAGCAATTGTTTGTCCCATATCTTTTTCCTTTATACAAATAGGTGCGGTTGTGTTATAAAGTTGTTGTCAACTCTTTTCTTTAGATTTCCTGTTGGCATATAATATGGCGTAACTGTCATAATTTTTGCTGCTATATCAGGATAATAATATATGAATTTTAATTCACTTTGCGTTAATGGTTTTTGAGTATGTACATTGGCATATCTTGCTAGTTCAAGAATATTTCTTGCTTCATCTTCATCTTGGAATTCTATTTCCATTTTTTCGTATACATTTCTAAAACCTTTTATACCACCATATTCACCGGTTGTTATCATTCTACCTGTTTCTACTATTTCAGGTTCGCCTCTTCCCAGTTCTTCAAAGTCATATAATTCATAATTTAGCCTGTCTTTTAATGCACCATCAGCGTGAATTCCTGACTCATGCGCAAAAGCATTGTCACCAGTAGCAGGTTGATTTATAGGTATCGGAACATTAAATGCGTATGAAGTATATTTCGCAAGTTTCCAAGTTTTTGATAAATCTATGTTTGGATCAATTTCATACTTTCCATGCATACCACTTGATTTTAAAACTCCAAGTAGACAAGATATTAAATCTGCGTTACCAGCTCTTTCTCCCATTCCGTTTATAGCTGTATTTATATAAGCATTGACTCCTGCATCTATTGCTGCTTTTGCACCTATTACTGAATTTCCTGCAGCCATTCCTAAATCGTTGTGGAAGTGCAATTCTATATCCATTTTTGTTTCTTGGGCGATTTTTGAAATTCTTTCATATGCACTTATTGGATCATCATATCCCAATGTATCACAGTATCTAAATCTTTGTGCACCGTGTTTCTTTGATTCTAATGCAAATTCTATTAAATAGTTGATGTCTGTTCTTGAAGCATCTTCTGCATTTACACCAATTATTTGTGCCCCGCAAGCAACGGCAGTATCTAATGCTTTTACTGTTGATTTTATTATATCTTCACGCGTCTTTTTACCACCATATTTACCTTTTATCATTTGATCAGAGGTTGATACTGAGAGGTTTATATTCTTTAACCTTGGTACATTCTGAAATGAAAGTAAAACATCCTCTTCTATTCCTCTCATCCAGCCTGATAATTTGGTTTTTGTTATAACTCCTCTATCTACAAGTTCTAAGTTCCCGTTTAAATAATTTATCTCGTGCTTTGTTGTCGGAAACCCAAATTCTGATTGTGTTATACCTAAGTCATCCAACATAAGGTTGATGATTGTTTTCTGTAATTTTGCTAATCCTAATCTTGAAGTTTGTACACCGTCTCTGTTTGTTACATCGATAAAATAAATATACTTTTTCGGCATTCTATTTTCCTCATATAAATCTTGAAAATTATTATAACATATATTTTGTATTAGTTATGCATTTGCTCAAGTTCTTTTATTTTATTGTAAATTTCTTTGTTTAATGGTGTTTCTATATTATGTTTTTGCCCTAATTTTATTATTTCTCCTGCAAATATTTCAACTTCGGTTTTTCTTCCTGCTTGTATATCTTGGAGCATTGATGGAGTTGCATCTTCAATTTCTTCTAATAGAAAATTTAATGCTTCTTTATATATCTTGTTATAGTTTTTTATTCCTTCTTTCTGCGCTATTAATTTTACTTCTTGTATTATATCTTTTAGTCTTTTTGTCAGAAAAGTATCTTTCTTTATCTCTTTTAGGGTTAATCCAGTTGATGCACATAATTGATTTACACCTACATTAATCATGAATTTTTTCCAGTATTCTTCTTTGATAGAGTTTGATATTCTGTGTTTTATTCCTGAATTACTAAAGAAATTGCTGAGTTTGTATAAATCTTTATTCTGTTTTTTATTTTCTGTTCCTATAACAAATTCATAAATTCCATCTTGGAATATATTTCGATTGTTTCGTATGCTTGAATGCCCAATATAGAAAGATGTAATTATATTCTGAGGGTTATATATTTTTGCTATTTCTTTTTCACTACTTATTCCGTTTAATAAAGAAATAATAATCGTATTATCATTTACGAAATTTTTTATACTTGTTATTGCAAAATCTAAACCGTCATTTTTTGTAGCTATTATTACTAAATCTGCATTGAAGTTTGTTTCATCAGGTAGTATATAATCAAAATAATATTTCTTTTTATTGAAGAATGTTGGTTGGTTATTATATTTTCTATATCTGTCTTCATCCAGTAGTATTTTTAAGTTTGCGATATTGCTATCTTTTATTGCAGTACCACATATACATCCCAAACCTCCTAAACCGCATATGATTACGTTATTAATTTTATTCATATTACTATTCGTATTTTATTTTTTTTCTGTATTCATCATATGTTAGGCAAGAAATTTTCCCTTTTATAAAACATAAGGAAAACACAATAGCTAAAAATATTAAATCCATTACCATTGCTATAAACTCTATTGTTGAATATGAAATAGGAATTTGTGGTTTTTGCCATTGGCAATATAGTAAGAAAATTTGCCAAAAAACGGCAAATTTAAGTATAGAAGATGTATTTTTATAACCGCGTGTATCTCTTGTTCCGCAAATGTCAAATAGTCTTCTCTCTATTAAAGCAAAAAATGTTATTAAAAAAATCAAATATAGAAAATATAACATTCCTTTTGATATAAGGACGTAAACATCTGTAATTACATTTGGAATGATATGCTCAGTAAATATATATTGTGTTACAAAAGCAATTAGGGTAAGTATAATTATATTAATACAATACCATTTCCTTCCTATTGCATTATTAGATGCAAATAATCTATCGTCGCTCATAATATCCTCTTTTTTGATTATAAATTATTATATATTAAATATCAATTTAATTATTGGCTTCCTTTTATAAATGCAAGTATAATTGATGAAACAATTCCTATAGGTACAATTATAAAGATAACAATTAAATCTATAATATTTCTGATTATTGGGATTATATCTACAAAATATCTTATACAAAATAGATATAATATTGGAAAAACAAATAAAAATAAAAAGAGATTTTTCATACAATTATTATATTTAATGGATTTTGTATCTGAAAAATCAGCAATTCTTCTATAAACAAGAGAAATTGCAGACATTAGCATTACAAATTGGAATAAATTAACCATAAACAGCAGAATTTTATATAAAAATTCTGGTCTTATATAAGGCGCAAAACTATCAAATCTTACAAAAGAAATCCCAATTAATAGTGAAACTACTATTAACATATTAATGACATAATCTTTTCTGCTAATTTTACCTTGATAACTGAAAAAATCGTTATTAAACTGTTCATTAGACATATTTATTTTTACCTATAAATGTTTGTTTAGATTATTTATTATTATTGATTTTGGAACAAGGTTCACTATTCTTTCAACAGGTTCACCATTTTTGAAAATTAGAAGACAAGGAACACCGCTTATTGAGTATTTTTGAGCAGTTTCAAGATTTTCATCAGCTTTTATTTTTACAAATTTAACTTTGCCTTCAAATTCATTTGCTAACTCGTCAATTATCGGAGAAAGTTTTCTACAAGGTCCGCACCAAGTCGCCCAGAAATCTACAAGAGTTAATTTTTCCTCTTTTAAAACTTCTGTTTCAAATGTTTCATCAGTAATTTCTAATACATTTGTCATTATAATATTCCTCCTATTTATTATTGCTTTATTAACTAATGATAAACCTTAATATTAAATTGGTAAATAGTTCATTTATATATTTGCAAAAATACAATTAAATAAGATGCAAAATAAAAATTATAAAAAAGTTCTTGACAATGAGTTATGTCCCTTATATTATACAAGAAGCATAGAAATTATGCCGGTGTAGCTCAACGGTAGAGCAACGGTTTTGTAAACCGTAGGTTGTAGGTTCGATTCCTATCACCGGCTTTTTCTAGATTGTACATTATAGATAACATATGGGTAGATGGCCGAGTGGCTAAAGGCGACAGACTGTAAATCTGTTCACGAGAGTGTACGGTGGTTCGAATCCACCTCTGCCCATTTTTTATGAGCCCTTGTGGCGCAGAGACTCTGCCGAGTGAAACGATTAATTATCGTTTCAGGAGAGGTAGCATTCCCGTTGGGAAGGCGCATAAATTTGGGCAAGCATTCATGCCCTTGTGGCGCAGAGGTAGCGCATTCCCTTGGTAAGGGAAAGGTCATGGGTTCAAGTCCCATCAAGGGCTAAAATGTATATGATAGAAATCAAAAAGTAGACATATTAAAGAAAAAGGAGTTTAAACTCATGGCACGCGAAAAGTTTGAAAGAACTAAACCGCACGTTAATATTGGTACTGTAGGTCACGTTGACCACGGTAAAACAACATTAACTGCAGCAATCACATCTTGTATGGCAGCTGTTGGTAAGGCTCAAGCTAAAAAGTTTGATGAAATCGACGCAGCTCCAGAAGAAAAAGCAAGAGGTATAACAATCTCTACAGCTCACGTAGAATATGAAACAGATGCAAGACACTATGCTCACGTTGACTGTCCTGGACACGCTGACTATGTAAAAAATATGATTACAGGTGCAGCTCAAATGGATGGTGGTATCTTAGTTATTGCAGCTACTGATGGTGCAATGCCTCAAACAAGAGAACACATCTTACTTGCTAGACAAGTTGGTGTTCCAAAATTAGTAGTTTTCTTGAACAAATGTGATATGGTTGAAGATGAAGAATTGTTAGAATTAGTTGAAATGGAAGCTAGAGAATTATTATCAAGCTACGAATTCGACGGTGACAATACTCCTTTCATCAGAGGTTCTGCTTTAAAAGCTTTAGAAGCTGTTCAAGCTAACCCAACAATTGGTCGTGGTCAAGATAAATGGGTTGACAAAATTTGGGAACTTATGGATGCAGTTGATACTTGGATCCCAACTCCTGAACGTGATGTTGACCAACCATTCTTAATGCCGGTTGAAGATGTTTTCTCTATTACAGGTCGTGGTACTGTTGCAACTGGTAGAGTTGAACGTGGTAAAGTTAAAGTTGGTCAAGAAGTTGAAATCGTTGGTTTCGGCGAAACTAAAAAGACTACTGTAACTGGTGTTGAAATGTTCAGAAAACTTCTTGATGAAGGTATCGCTGGTGATAATATCGGAGCTTTATTAAGAGGTGTTGACAAATCTGAAGTTCAAAGAGGTCAAGTATTAGCAGCTCCTGGTTCTATTAAACCTCATACTAAATTTACTGCTAACGTTTATGTATTAACAAAAGATGAAGGTGGTCGTCATACTCCATTCTTCCCAGGTTACAGACCTCAATTCTACATTAGAACAACTGACGTTACTGGTTCTATCAAATTTGATGGTGAAATGGTAATGCCTGGTGATAACGTAGTTATGGATGTAGAACTTATTTCTCCTGTAGCTATTGAACAAGGTATGAGATTTGCTATCAGAGAAGGTGGTCGTACAGTTGGTGCTGGTGTTGTAGATAAAATTACTGAATAGTAAATATTAATCTAAATAAAAGAAAAGGCTGAAATCAGCCTTTTCTTTTTTATAAGCGATAATTTTTTATTAAACTTTTTATTTTTATTGTTTTTGTCTTCTTTTTAATCTTTTTTAATAAAATAACAAAAAATATTGTTTTCATACGTTTTCTAAGTGATATGTTTGAGAGATAAACTGTGAAAATTCAAAGTGTAAGTAATTATAATAATCTTTTTAGAAAAAGTTTACTTGTTAATCAATCAGGTAAGAATAGCTCCTATTTGGTTAAAAATAGTCAAAGTTCCTTTGGAGATATAATTTCTTTTAGTGCGAAAAAATATGACATAGATTCTATTATTAATCCTACTAATCACTGTGCGTATTGTGGATGTAAGGTGTATAGCGAAGCGCAAATTGAAGCACTTGCCAAAAGTATGTTGAGTTCAAAATCACACCGTTTACAAGGTGATATTAAAAGTGTATTGGAAAAGCTTGAATCAGCATTTCGTTCTGAAGAATTAACTTTTGCTAAAAAGATAGAAAACCATGATGAAATTGATTTTTTTAAGAAATTTTTAAAATTTGCGGAAGATAAATCATTTCTAAAAGGTGATGCTATATTTCAGCAAATATATCATCTAGAGCTAGATGATGCGTTTGAAGTCTTGAAAAGGAACATGCGACCGTTAACCAGAACAGTTGACCATGTTTCCCCACAAAATTTAGATGAGGAAAATAATAATTCTGATATTAATTTGGTTGAGGCTTGTTATTGTTGCAATCATGATCTGAAAAAGGGCATGTCTTTTCCTGAATTTTATGCTATGTTTCCTTCTATCAAAGAAAACATGCCTCCTGATAAATTTCATTATGCTCATTCGAATTTAATGTCTTCTTCTGCATCCAGTATATTGAGCAGAATGTCGGCTACAAATTTGCTAAAATATGTCCAAAGACTTTTTGGTCAAAGAGAAGAAACGGTTTCTCGGCTAGGAAGTATTGATTTTAGAATATTAGAAGCTAACTCTTCTGTTTCGACAAGTATTCAAAATTGCAAAGATGAAATTCTGTCAAAACAGGCTGAAATTGAAACACTACAAACAAAATTGGATTCTGTTTCTTCTGATGAGGAATATCAAGCTTTAATTAAAAGAATACAAAAAGTTAATCAACGTGATCAGTTGATAAATGCAATACAAACTCTTAGAGATAGAAGAAGTAATATTAGTTCTGCATTGAATGATTTGCGAAATCCACCGAAGAAAGCTAAAAAAAATCCTAAAGTTCAAATGACAGATGCTGAGAAAGAAGAAAAAATTCAAGCTTATAAAGCTTCTATTGCTACTTTGAATCAAGATATTGAACTACAAGAATCTCGTAAAGATGATTTAGAACTTGAAATAATGGAGCTTGATGAGAATTTCCCTACTTTAGAAATGTTGCAAGTTTCTAAAAATAAGGTTGATGCTATAATTTCTGCACATCTTAAAATTGCTGCAGAAAAGGCTAACTTAGAACAACTAAATAGTTCTTTATTGTCTTGCCAGCAAGGAATTTTTAATTTAGAGGCTGAAATTTTGCAGTATTCTGAAAATGACTTCGATCCTTCTTTATTTTCAGAAGATGAGCAAGCTCTTTATCAAAGATACCTTTCTCTTGTAGAAGCTGCTAAGTATATTGAAGCACATTCAGCCGGTAATGGCTTGAAAGCAATTATCAATATTGCTGCAAAAAATTCAATTGATGCTGAAATTTCTGAATTATTACAATCGAATATAGTAATAACTGCAAATGATGCTCTGAAACGTAAGGAATTTCAATGTGAGCTTGATTCTTTGAAAAGGCAAGAATCTGAGTTAAAAAAACAAATTAGTTCTTCTGAAAAAAATATTGAAAATTATTTAAAAATTACTGCAGGGAAAACTTTAGAAGATGCTCAAATTGAGTCTCAATCTTTAACTGCTCATATTAGGCGTATAAATGATAAACAAGCTTATCTCAAATTGCCATCTGTTATTTCTGCTCTGAAAGCTGAAATTATATTACTTCAGTCTACTATTAAAGATTTAGAAGTTAAGCAACTTGATATTGAAAAACTTAGAGAAACTCAATCTTAATATTGTAACAATATTTGTTTCTTTGACCATTTTAAACTATCATTTTATTAGGGAGCGTGTATGCAAAAATATAAAATACTAGTTCTTGATGATGATAAACTTGTTACTTCTTCATTAAAATCTTTATTTATGTTAGAAGGATTTTGTGATGCTGCTTTTTTTAATGATCCTATTGAGGCGCTTAAATATTTAGAAAAAAACTCTAGAGATGTAATAATTTCTGATTTTATGATGCCGCCAATGAATGGACTAGAGTTTCTTTCAAAAGCAAAAGCAATGTATCCAAATGCAAGTATGATTTTACTTACTGGTTATGCAGATAAAGAAAATGCCATTAGAGCTATAAACGAAGTTGGTCTTTATAAATATATTGAAAAACCTTGGGATAATGATGAACTTATTATAAATATAAAAAATGCCTATGAAAGAGCTCATTTAATAGAAAAATTAGAAGAAACAAATAAACAATTGACAAAATATTCTCAAAATTTAGAAGCGCTTGTAAAAGAAAAAACTGCTGACATTATCGAAATGAATGAAAGATTATCTGCGATAATTACTAATTGTGCTGATGGAATAATACTTCTTTCTTCTAATGGTGTTGTTTTAGATGTAAATCCTGCATGTGAGTTATTGTTTGGTTTGTCTGAAGAAATTTTAAAAACAAAAAATATAAAAGAACTTTTTGAAACAAAAGAGACTGACTGGATTGAAGTATTATCATGCAAAGATGAAAATTTGCTCAGAGAAATTAATGTTATAAATGTTGTTAATGGTAATAAAATCCCTGTTGAGATTAGTTGTGCATATATACCTGCTAAATCAGAAAATGAACAAGAAAAATATGTGTTTGTAATAAGAAACGTTCATTTTCAAAAAGAAATGGATAGACTTAGAGAAGATTTTATTGCAACTCTGACTCATGATCTTAGAACGCCTTCTGTAGCTTCAATACAAACCTTAGAATATTTCCTTAACGGTAAACTTGGTGAGTTGAATGAAAAACAGCAAATGCTCCTAAAAACAATGAAAAAAAGTCATGAAGACATGCTAGGCTTAGTTAATACATTATTAGAAGTTTATAAGTATGAAGCCGGGCGTTTAAAATTAGTTAAAACACCTTTTGATTTTTCCTTACTTCTTGATGAATGTATTGAACAAGTTTTACCAATTGCTGATTCAAAACATCAAAAAATTGAGAAAATATATAAAAATTTAGATTCTGCAGAAGTTTTGGCTGATAGAAATGAAATAAGAAGAGTTATTATAAATTTACTTGGTAATGCTGTTAAATATACTCAAAATGGCGGATACATTGAAGTAAAAGCAGAAATTGAGTCAAATGACTTGCATTTCTCTGTAAAAGATAACGGAGAAGGTATTTACAAGAAGGATATTCCTAAGTTATTCAAGCGTTTTTCACAAGGGACTCAGGAAAAACGTTCTATCAGTACCGGTTTAGGACTTTATTTGTCTAAACAAATTATAGATGCACATGGCGGTAAAATTTGGCTTGAAAGTGATAAAGGCCAAGGTAGTGAATTCTTCTTTGTTCTGCTTGATTCCGTTATGTTAAAAAATGAGGATAAATTATGGACGGTATAAAGGTTTTACTTGTAGAAGATCATACTATGGTAAGGCTTGGACTTTCTCTTGTCTTTGAAAATTCTAAGGACATTAACTTAATAGGGGAAGCTGAAAATGGTAAAAAAGGCGTTGAACTTGCTTTGAAGCTGAATCCTGATGTTGTTCTTATGGATATAGGACTTCCGGAAATGGATGGTATTCAAGCCACTTCTTTAATTAAGAAGTCTAATCCTAATATTAAAGTTTTGATATTTACTTCAAGAGAATCAGAAGATGATGTATTTGATTCTTTATCTGCAGGGGCTGACGGATATATTATGAAGGGGGCTAATGAAGAACAAATGATTTCTGCTATCAAAGCTGTAGCAGAAGGTACTGCTTGGTTAGACCCTGCTATTGCAAGGTTGGTTTTATCAAGTGTAAAGAGACAAACTTCGACATCTTCTGATAACAATATCTCATCAGTAAATAAAAATGCAAAGAATGTTTATGGTCTTACAGATAGAGAAATTGAAGTGTTAGCTTTAATTGTTGAAGGGCTAAATAACTCTCAAATTGCTAAGAGACTTGTTATTACTCTTTCTACTGCTAAAGCGCATGTTCATAGTATTTTACAAAAATTATATGTTACAAACAGAACTCAAGCGACAATTCAAGCTGTTAAAGAAGGTCTTGTTTAATGAGAAATTATTTAATTTTATTATTTTGTTTAATACTGGCATCTTCCTTTGTAAAAGCTGAAAAGGTTATTCCTGATCCTTTATATTTAAATTCTGAAGTATTAGATTCATCTAAAGTTGAAGAACCTGAAAAGGAATATGATCCCAGAACTTTGCAAGAAAAGGTTAGAGAAAAACTTCATTTACCACCATCAAAGAAGACTTATTATCATAATATTGATAAATCTAATATGCCTATTACAATGGACGATTATTATAAGCTATCAGCTGAAAAAAAGAGAAAAGATTTTATAATACCTGAACCATCTTTTGAACAGAATAGTGAAATTATTTTGCCTGATCCTCATTATAGAGTTGTGAGTTATAATTCACCTCCCGGTCAAAGAAATATTGACTTAACAAAACTTGTTGATCAAAGGACAATTGCGTCCCCGGGGATATTGTCTCCAGATAATAAAAAAATGGTGTATACTAAATGTTTCTTTTATCCGAAATATTCTCAAACATCATCATCGGCTTATTATATTCCCGTTAAAGAAAATATTAATGATGCATATGAAGCTTTATTTAAAACAAATGTTATGCAAGGTGATGTAAATCCTATTGTTACTGTTGGAATGGATTATTTACAAGAATACCAATTTAAAACACTTTTTCCGATAGATTGGTCTAAAGATAGTACAAAGATTGCCTTTAAAGAGAAAATAGGTTCTAATTTATATGAAACTTGGCAGACTAATGTTATTATTTATGATTTTAAATCAAAATCTTGGAAAAGATTAACTGCCGTCAGAGAAGCTATAATATACTGGTGGCGTCAAAATAAACAGATTGAATTAAAAGATTATTTATGGGATATTTTTCCAATTGGTTGGGATAAAAATAATCCTGAAAGATTAATTGTATATGCCTATGCTTTTACTAAAGATAAACCACTTTTTCTTGGAACTTGGAGTATAGACTATAATGAAGAAAAATCTGAATTGATTTCTATTGATTCAACTAATGTTCAGATTGATTTGAATGGATTCGGGCTAAAAGAAATTAAGTTTGAGCATTAAACTTTTACTATGTTAGATATTTAAAAAGTTTTTTATTATACTCAAAGGTTCTTCTATTCCTTTTTGTGATAATTGTAATATATTGAAACTATATATTTTGCCATTCTCTGTTGTAAATATTATTGGTTGAAATAGTTTTCCTATGTCTTTTTTATCTATGTTTTTTATTTTCGAAATTTCAAATTCTATTTTGTGAAATTTCGGAAAATTTTTAAAAAGAAATGTAGAATTATTTATTTGAATTATATTTTTTTCTTTATCTATTAATAGTTCACTTCTGTATGGGATAGAAACTAAAATTAATAACGAAAAAATAAATAATATAATAGCACTTGATATATCAAACAAGAAATATGAACTTTTATAAAAATCACCTCTTTGTATATCTATTCTAAAGGAATTAAGAGATGTATCATTATTCAATTCATTAAATTTATTTGTAATCCATTTTGTTAATTTTCTATTTAGCGTATAGTTTTTATATAGTATAAATTTTGAATGGTCTATTTCACAAGGTAATTCAACACAATAGCTTGTTATACCTCTGCTAGAATGTGTATATAATTTTGCTTGCTTCATTTCTATGTATTCGGCTTGTGTATTTTTCTTTCCATATATGAAAAAATCTTGCTCTATGTTGCAAAGCTTTTTATCTTTTATTATTCCTATAGATACTTTTTGATATGATTCAATAAAATTATGAAAGGCATATAAAGCAGTAAAAAATATAATAATAAATGATATATTTGTTATTAGTGAATACGTCAGTGTCCTTTTTGACGTTATTTTTAAAATATTTTCATCTAATAATTCTGTTTTTATATTCATTTAAGATTCCTATAGTGTTTAGGACATAATAGAGTTATATATTTCTACACTCTTTCTTATATCTTCTTCAGTAAACATCTCTAGAACAAATGTCGGGTCTATTTTTGATTCTTTTATCTTTTTTAGAATAGTATCGTAATCTAATGTTCCATTGTTTAAGTTAGAATGGTCATCATTTTCTCTGAAATTGTTGTGTATGTGCAAGTGATATAAATTATTGCCATATGCATCCAACCATTCAATTATATTTGTATCATGTGCATATAAATTTACGTGTCCGCAATCTAAGGCAAGCTTTAAATATGGGGAATCTATCTTTTCAAATAAATCAAGACAAAATTGGGGTGATGTTTCAAATACATTCTCTATTACTGCAATAATATCAGCCTTTTCAAATTCTTTTATAAATTCTCTCCAGAAAGAGATAAAATTCTTTTTAAATATTTCAATAGAACCATAATGCTTTGTGCCTTTGTTTCCGGTATGAAATAATACTGTATCTGCTTTTATTCCTTTACCTATTTCCAATGATTCAATACATCTTTGTTGGGCAATTTCTCTTAATAGACAATCTGAACTTGCAATATTTACATCTGAAAACATTGCATGCAGTGTTACTCTATCTTTAAAATCTGCTAAATCTTTATTTAAAATTTCAATAGTATCATTTACGGTAAGATTTTTGTCTTTAAATAATGGAACTCTGCTGATTTCAATACCTGTTCCAAGTTCTTGCGCTAAAAGTACAGAGTCTCTTATTGTCTTTTTGGCTGAGGATGATATTAATAATTTGTTTTTGTTTGCCATAATTTATTCCGCTGTGTGCATTATGTTTAGGTTTAATCTCGCCGAAAATTCACTGATTACATCATTTAGTATTGATGTAAGTTTCTCTGCTGAAAAATCTTCAAAGTCAAATGTTAATCTTCTTATTTCCGGCTGTTTTTCTTCTTCATTATGCTTTATGTCCATAAGTAACTTTATATATGTTGGATATGTAATTATAAGTTCACTCGATATATTATCTTGTGAAATCGTAAACTTACTTTCTGTTTCTTCTATGGAAAAATCAATTTTGGCATTTGGAAACTTTTCCGCGTTTGCTGTTTGAATTTGATAGAAAACAGGTGCTACTATTTTTTCGAAATTAGTATGAAATTCCTTTTTGAAATCTTTAAACTTCTTTCCGTTTTCATCTCGAACTTCTATAACATCTGCTGCTTCATTGAATGTTAGGTCATATAAATAATTGAATTCTTTTCCTGTGGCGATTTGATCTTTTAAACTTTGGTATAGTATAGGCTCCATTTCTTCAAATGAATTTGTTATTTCTGCTGCAATGGCATATACTTTGCAGGTGTTTGCAAGCGTATTTCTTATTCTTGATGCTACTGATTTTGCACCTGAAATACCTGCATTATATAGTATCAGATAAAATCCGGAACTCTTTCCATATGCGATTATATCATTTCCTCTTGGAATTGATTTTACTACTGATGCTATTTTTTGAAGATTTAATCTTTTGTTATCTATTTGAATAGGTTTCAAATACATAAATACTGTATTTTCAAGATTCTCTTCTATACTTTTACTAAAGAAATTTCTTAATGCAATTGGTGCTTGTTCTTTCTTATATATACCTGTTTGCTTATCTATAATATTTGCTGATACCAATATCTCATTATGAATATCAATTTGTTTGTATAAAATAGACTTTTGTAATGTTAGAAATATTCGCATTAAAATGACGGAATCGGTATCTGTTAAAAAGAAAAAGTCGTCTATTCCATTATCAAAAGCATACATTAATAAATCTTCGACCAATGAGTCCATCACAAAAATTATTGGAACTTTATCCAATGCTTTTATTGTTCTTATTTCTTTTATTATGCTTATGGAATCAGAGTTCGCACAATAAACCAGTATCAAAGACGGTTGTGTAGAATTAAGAACGGATATAGCTTCAATATAAGTAACAATTTTTATAGTATCACATTCTCTTAATAATTTTATTTTTTCTGATATATGAATTCCAATTTTATTGTCATTTGATATTATTAGTATTGAACCGTTTTTCAATTAATTCACCTTCTATTTTTAAAACATACCTTTTTTTCTGAAATAAAAAACAACCACCGTTGACGTTATTATTGATAAAGCTACAACAATAAGAAATCCATACGGATTATCACCATAGGGAACTTTAACATTCATACCCCACAATCCTCCAATCATTGTAGGTATAGACATAATTATTGTTATTGCTGCTAAAAATTTCATTACCAAGTTTAAGTTATTATTGATTATAGATGCAAAACCTTCCATCATTGCTTCTAAAATCATTCTATGCATATCTACCATTTCTATTGCCTGTCTTGTATCAATGATAACATCTTCTAACAGGTCAATGTCCTCTTCTGTTGTTTTTAAAAGATTTGTTGATGATTTTGTCATTCGCATTATTTTTTGCAATACTATATCATTATCTTTTAATGCTGTTGAAAAATATACCAATGTTTTTTGTATTTCCATTAGTTGAAATAGAGCTTTATTGTTTGTTGCTTTTTGTAGTTCTACTTCTATATTTTCTGTTGTTCTGTTTATTATGTCTAAATATTTTAAATAAAATTTAACTGAACGATACAGAATCTTTAACATAAATTCTGTTTTGTTTCTTGTATCAAATGAATATGCTGTTGTTTCGTTAAAAGATGACAGGATATTATTATCTTTTGAACAAACTGTTATAATAGATGTCGGTGTGTATATTATACCTAATGGTAAAGTATCAAAACATCCGTCTTCTGTCATAATTGGCAAATTCGTAATTATTAGTGTGTTCCCGTCTTCTATTTCAATACGTGAACGTTCATCTAAGTCTAATGAATTTAAAAGAAAATCTTCATCTAAGCCAAGAACTAATGAAACTTGTTTTATTTCTTCTTCATTTGGTGCAATCAAACTGAACCATGAACCTGACACAGCTTCACTTATACTTAGTTTTAGAAGTTTTTTATTGTCTTCCGATTTTAGTATCTTTATCATAGTTCTATTCTCTGATTACTATATGTCAATTAAAGCATAAATTCTATTATATTGGAAGTATTACCATATATTTAGTTGAGATAACTCAATGTTATCAATTTAATTAAAGTTTTTATTTTTCATAATTTATTGTTTAGTTTCTTGTATTCTTATATTTAGAATATTTTTCTCTATAAGTTCTTGCAATAGTTCTTGTTCTGTTTGATTGCTGTTCTTTTGAGATTTAAATGCTTCATTATTATATATATATACTAAGAATTTTTTCTTTTCTTTTATTCCATATATTTTTGTTAGAATTTCCGGTATTTTTATATAATATAGAGAAATATTTTTCTTTGTAGATGTTGTAAAAATTTCATTCTCAATGTTTATCAATGTTATAATACTTCTTAATTCTTGTTCTGAATCTTGGATGTTTTTTTCTTTTATGTATTTTAAGTAGCTAATTGTTGTCTTTTTCAAATTATCCAAGGCATTTGGATATACCAAATTAGAAGAAAGAGTATTAATTTTATATTTTAATGCTGTAGCAATCTCATTGTCTGTAATCCCTTTTTTTACTTCTTCTTCTGTTGTTTTTAGAAGATTTAGCATTTTTATATAAGTATTATTATCCATCTTACCTTTTTGATAGAAGCTTTTTACACTATTTTCAAATGTTAGCCAAAAATATGTTAAATCTCCATTTTTTTTATTTTGACATATATTGTATTCTGTTTTTAAATCAGGAAATGTTTTCAGTATTGCTTCTAAAAAGAAATAATCAAAAATAGCAATACGTTCATCTTTTACATATTCATTTTTTGAAATTGTATTATAAATTGCCCAATCTACATCATTAAATGTTTTAGTAAGAACTTTCATTGGACCGTCTTTTATTTCTATATTAAAATACTTGTATACATAATCAGATTCTTCATATGCACTTATTTCCAATGGATTTCTCATATTCTCTGATAATCTGTAAAAATCTGAATATGAACTTGTTAATTCAAGATTGTTTTGTGTCAAAAATCTTGTTAAGGCTTTTTGATAGAACTCTCCATTGAAATTTTCTGTATTTGCATATGTAGCTACCCTTTTCCAGAAAGATGTACCAATATATTTTATGTTATTGTCTTTAAATAGTTGTTCAAACTCTGTTATCCCCATGTATTTGCATATTTTTGCTAATTTGTCAAAATGATCGAGTTCGTGAGCTAATACTGCAATTAATTTTTTTGTATCAAGTTCGTATAACATTTTACTGCTTATATATAAGTTTCCAGTATTAAAATCAAAATTTGCAACCATATAATTTCCTTCGGTTTTTGATTTTGATTGGTCAATATCACTTGGAATTACTCTTATGCAATTTTGAGGATATCCTTTATAAACTAATAGTTTGTTCACTATATTTCTTGCAGAATCTATGCTTTTTGCGGGATACTGAGAAATAATGTCCAATATTTTATTGTAGTCTGCTTCTGTCTTAGTCACAGTATCAACTTCTTCTGTATTTGTAGAAACTTTAGATATAGGTTGTTTGCTTTTTACACTTTTACTTTTTATTATATTTTTATGTGCTACATCTGTATCATCTTTTCTTGTTAGGTATGATGTTGTATTTGAATATTCTAACATTTCTTCGAACGTTTTTGCTTTGTTGACGTTCTTGTTACCGCTTGGCTGACTAATATAATAAATAATTATTGAAAAAATAACTAATAAGAAAAATATAAATTTTAATGAAATATGATTTTCTTTCCTATTATACATTGAATTTACCTTTCACAGGCAAATTATATCATGTTTAATATTGAAGCTCAAAAGTATTAAGAAGATGAAATTAAGCTATGTAGTTAACTCCTGAATAATTTGGTGTTGATTTTTCTATATCTTTGCCTAATTTCTTCTGAATTGCATCAATGATTTTTTGTAAAATAGATACTTTTGTTTCATCTGTTTTTGTTTGAAGTTCCGCATCATTTGCTTGTGCAAAAGACGGACGAAGAGGTAAACTGTTTCCAAAACTTACAGATGCCATCACATTGTCAGCATTCTGCACCATCCTTGATGTAGCTATATTTTGAGCTAAAATAGCATTTTGCATTGCCAAATATGATGTCAACATTTATTTTACACTCCTTACTACTAATATTATAGCATATATTTTTTTTATTTAAAGTGATTTTGCTTGTTTTGTTGCGAGTTCTTTTTCATATTCTGTTTTTACGTGGAAATCATTTTTACCGTTCTGATGTTTTTTTCTGTAGTCATACATCAGTTTGGGTACAACATAACCTAAGAATAAACAACATACTCCTATGTTAAGCATTGTTGAACCTACTTTTAATGCTTTAATTTTGTTTAGATATGATTTTGTATTATGTGAATTAGTTGAAGATGATATAAATTTTTGCAGATTTTCGGCAAGTTCTTGCATTTTCTTTACGTCTATATATTTTCTTGTGTCAATTTGACCTGTTTTTATTGTAGAAATAATTCCTGAACTTTTTGCTGCCTCTACAATTGTGCTGTTTTGATTTTTAAATATATATTCATATAAAGCATTAGTATCACAATTCTTACCAAATTTCTTACCAAATTCTTTTATTTCATCTTGTAGTGATTTTTTATTAAGTATATTCTCTGCTAAGTTTGTGGATAAGAATTTTGCATCCAGTTTTATTGGGCTTTTTAATATTTTTTCAGATGCAGTTTCTATTACCTTCTTTATTAATTTATCTGCTACATATACAAAAAATAGAAAAGAGCCTTCTTTTATTCCATATTCTGCAAATTCACCTTTTGTTCTTGCACTGGAAAGTCTTTCCCCAGATATACAAGCGTCTAATACGAACATATTATTTATTGGGTTTAACACTATTGATTCAGCTACTTTTGAAAGTGAAGATGACCCAAATGACGGAGTATTATTGGGGTTCTTTTTAATTGTAAAATCTGAAAAAGCAGGATTTTCTTTATTATATGGTGACAATGTTATTTCTTGATGTTCAATTTGTTTAGCTAAAAATTCTTTTTCAATGTTCTTTTTTGTCATATTTTGTTTAAATTTTGTTAATGCAAAATATGAAAGCATTGTTAATCCAAGAGACATACCAAATTTAAGAATGGTAAGAGCTTTTGTTTTTGGAATATTAGCTCCTGCTTTTTTTAAATCTTTGAGTATTGCAGGTGTTGGAGCATTCTCTATTGCTTTTTTTAAGTAATCATTATCTTTTAAAATTCTTACATCAACTTCAGGAGAAATGCCTGCTTTTTTTAATATAGTTTTATCAATTAATTTTTTATAAGCTGGTATACCAAAAAGCCATAAGGCACCTGTTCCTACTTCATCTACAAGTCTATCTTTTCCTTCAATTTTTCCGCCTGCATCATATGAGAAATATGTATAACCGGCAGAATTAAATATATCTTTTGCCGCTAATGGTATTCTTGAATTTGGAGAACCTAATTTTGATACGAGTTTTGATCCTATATTTATAGACATAATAAATCAAAGCCCCCATATCATGTTCATAAGGTCTACAATTTCTTTGTTTGCCTTTATTTTTCCATATATTTTGATACTAAGCATTAATCACCTTACTATGCTTCTTTAAACGTATAAAATATAAGAAAATTGACTAAACAGAAATTTTTTTGTAATTTTTTGTAACGTAACTATGGTACAGGATCATAACCGCCAGGATGAAAAGGATGGCATTTTAATATTCTTTTTATTCCTAAATAGCCACCTTTTATTATTCCATATTTTATAATTGCTTGTTTGGTATATTCTGAACATGTTGGATAGAATCTGCAAACAGGTGGTTTAAACCTTGAAAAAAACTGATATATATTTATTAGTTTTAATATTACTTTTTTTATCATTCTAATATACTATTACTTCCGGTTCTTTATTTTCTTCTGGTTCTTGAATCTCTTGTAAAGATGTTGCCATATGTTGTATTAAACAGTATCTTTTACCTGAGTCTAATAACATATATTTTATATTTTTTGCTTCAATGTCCCACATATCTTTTATTTCAACAACCACATATGTATATGGGTTTTCTTGCAAGTATTTTTCTAACCATTCAAAATCTTTATTATTATGAAATGTTATAGGTTTATCATAATAATATATTAAACTATATTTTTTTGCCGGAATAAATGCAGTTAAAGGCGCATTATCTTTATTCGCAATTTGTGCAAAACTTATCAAATCATTTTCTCCGCCATTCTGAGTTATGAAATTAAATATTGTGGGAGTTATAACAAATGATAAACTAATCATTAATATTACGTTAGAAGCATAAGGGACTATTCTGCTTTTTAAAATTACAGCAAATATACTTATTATAGGAATGATGAAGAATATAATTACTAGCGGTAATATTAAATGGCTCAAGTTCTGGAATAACCATTTATTTATTATGTTATGTCCAAATAGACCTAATAAAGAACATATTATTAATATTACATTAGGAATCATTGTGGCAAAAAATATACTTCTGTCGTGTTCTTTTCTTATCATGTATTCGTACCAATAATGACCGGAAATACAAGATGCCGGAAACATTAAAAATAAAATTAAGAATGTGTATTTAGAACCATATAGCAATGCAAATATTAACGATGTGAAAAAAACAATTGTATTTAAAGAAATAAATTTATCTATTTTACTAAGATTATTCCACTTCTCTCTTAGTTTTTCTTCTGAGTTATCTTTAAAATAGGAGAATATTGAATTTAAAATGTCTTTGGCTTTTTGTCCAAGTATCCATAAAAAGGAAAAAGACCAAGGTGAAAAACCTAATATAAAAAAACCAATTACAATTAATGTGTTTTTTATATTTAGATAATTTAGAAAATTGTAAACAAATAAATATTCTTTTATAAAAATGGTCCCATGTTTATAAACCATAATAAGATGCCAAGGAAGCAAACATATTGAAAAGATTAACAATCCTATTATTATGTTTCTTGGAATAAATATTTCTTTTAATTTACCAGAAAAAATATGCATTGCCAGTACAGACAAAAATACTATAAAAAGTCCAAATAATCCTGAGCATAAAATAGAAAGTGCACAGAAAAAATATGTACCTATCCAATACTTTGTTTTGTTTTTTTCTTCATTTGAAAATATTGTTAAGTAAGAGAAAAGTATAGATATCATTGTTGTAAAAACAAATATAATATCATTTGTAGCAAGTCTTGAAAAAACTATAGTGCCTAAACAGGTTGCCATTATCAATGAAATTATAAAAGAATAAGTTTTTCTTAGAATCTTCTTTATTCTTATATAAAGAAAAATTATTCCGATTGCAGATATTATAGAAATTGGCAATCTTACTGTTTCACTGCTTATCTTCCCAAAAAGCAAACAAGATAAATTTGTTATCCAAAAAAATAATGGAGAAATATCAAAAGCGTTTTCTCCGTTTATCTTTATATTAATCCAGTCGCTGTAATTTAGCATATCTTTTGCTATTGATACAAATTTTGTTTCATCTGTATCTATAAAAGGGTAGCCTCCTATATTTGGAAAATATAAGAGAAGACAAACTATAAATAAAATAACTATAGAGATTAAGCTTGAGTTTTTTCTTAAATAGTCCATTCTATTCCCTTTTTGTTTTTGGTTATGCGCAGTTTATGTATTTTTCTATTTCTTCTTTTGTTATTATTTCTGTACAGCACACTAATATTTGTTTTGTACCTGTTTTATAGCCTGCTAATATTCCATTTTGTTTCATTTTGGCTAAGAAGTTATCGGCATTATCAATTTCTAAAATGAACTCATTAAAGAAATCTTGATTTAATACATTATAACCCTTTTTTTGTAATCCATCAGCCAACATATGCGCATTCTTTGCACTTAAGTATGCAGCTTGCTGTGTTCCTTTTTTACCTAATAATGAAAGGTAAATAACTGCATTTAATATCGCTAATCCTTGATTTGAACAAATATTGCTGGTTGCTTTTTCTCTTCTTATGTGTTGTTCTCTTGCTTGAAGTGTTAATGTAAATGCTTGTTTACCTTCAGCGTCTAATGTTCTGCCGACAATTCTACCGGGCATTTGTCTTTTGTATTTATCTAATGTTGCAATAAAGCCTGCATATGGACCGCCATAAGAAACAGGATTTCCAAAAGACTGTACATCGCCCACTACAATATCTGCATTATATGTTGATGGTTTATTCAATACTGTATTACTCATCATTTCTAAACACATAATTAACAATGTTTTTGTGTCTTTATTCAGATTTTTGAGTTTATCTATATCCTCAATAGTTCCATAAAAGTTTGGATTTTGAATTAATAAAGCAGAGTATTCTCCTGAGGTTAATTTATCCTGTATAGAATCTAAATCAGTTTTGAAATTTCTTGTTTCAATAAATTCTACTTTGATATCCCCAGCGTTAGCGTACGTTTTTATAACTTCCATATATTGAGGATTTATACTTTTGCTAACAAGAATTTTATCTCTACCACTTATTCTTGAAGCCATTAACATAGCTTCAGCACAAGCATTTCCTGCATCATACACAGATGCATTACATACATCCATACCTGTAATATCACAAATCATAGATTGAAATTCGTATATTACTTGTAATGTTCCTTGAGAAATTTCAGGTTGATATGGTGTATATGCTGTATTAAATTCAAATCTTGACGAAATTTGTGAAATGGCAGCAGGAATAAATCTTTTGTATGCTCCTGCTCCTATAAAATATGAATATTCTATATTATTTTCTTTTGATAGCTTTTTTATATCTTTTTGAGTTTCCATTTCACTTAGTGCATCAGGTAAATTTAATTTTGGCATTATTGCTCTTTTATCTACCATAGAAAATAAATCATCAAGATTTTTTTCTCCGATGCTTTCAAGCATTTCTTTTATTGTTTCATCTGAATTAGCTTTAAAATTTTTCATTCTATTCAACTTCTTCTTTATATGTTGTGTAATCCAATAAATCTTTACTATCTTCTAAATATGCTTCTGAAGAAACTTTTATTAACCACATATCTTCAAAAGGTTCTTCGTTTAATAGTTCAGGTTTTTCAATCAATTGTTCATTGATTTCCACTACAGTACCGCCAACTGGCATGTATATTTCTGATGCGGCTTTTACTGATTCTATTGTTCCGAATATTTCACCTTTTGTATATTTTGTTCCTACTTCCGGCAATTCAACAAAAACAATATCGCCAAGTTGCTCTATTGCATAGTCTGTTAAACCTATATTATAATTGCCGTTTTCTTCATATACATATTCATGTGATTTACTGCATAACATATTGTCTTTTACAGTCATTTAATTACTCCTCAGGTTAATTTCCTCTATTATGTTTCTCTATAAAGTTTTTGCTTGTAATTATAGCATTATATAACTTATTACGTATCATTATTTGAATTGTATCATTAATTTTTAAATTTTTGTTTGTTTTTATATAACCCAAGCCAATATTTTGTCCGATCGAAGGTGCAACACATCCGCTTGTAACGTAGCCTATTTCTTCATTATTTAAACATATTTTATATCCGTTACGAGCAATTGCTCTATCTGTCATTTTGAATGCAATTAATTTCTTTTCTACTCCGTTCTTAATTTGGTTTAGGATTATATCTTTACCAATATAATCTTCGGTTTTGTCCTTATCTATAGACCAAGTTAAAGTTGCTTCAATTGGTGATGTGTTTTCATCCAATTCATGTCCATATAAACTCATTGCTGCTTCAAGTCTTAATGTATCTCTTGCACCAAGTCCGATTGGTAAAATATTATATTTCTTACCTTTTTCAAGAATTGTATTCCACAAGTCTGAAACTTTTTCATTCCTTATGATTATTTCAAATCCGTCTTCGCCTGTGTATCCGGTTCTTGAAATATATACATCTTCTCCGATAAGTTTTGTTTTCGTTATGAACATTGTATGTGGTTGATGTTCTTTATTTAAACCAACTTCTTCCAAAATATCAGAAGCTTTCGGACCTTGAAGGGCAACCATTGATAATTCATTTGATTTGTTTTTTATTTCTACGTCAAAACTATTTTTATTTTTGATTAACCAATTGTAATCATCCTCAAGTCTTGAAGCGTTTACAATTAACAAATAATTATTGTCTTCTAACTTATATATGAATAAGTCATCAACAATGCCGCCTTTTTCTGTTGTAAATTGACAGTATTTGGCTTTTTTATCTATAACTTTGGAAATATCTTGCGGAACAAGGATTTGTAAAAAGTTTAATGCATCACTACCTGTTACAAAAATTTCGCCCATATGTGAAACATCAAATAAACCGGCATTGTTTCTTACATTGTTATGTTCTTCTATAATACTTGTATATTGAACAGGCATTTCCCAGCCAGCAAAATCAACCATTTTTGCGCCAAGTCTAACGTGGTCGTTATATAAAAATGTTCTTGCCATATTTATCTCTTTTCTTTTATTTAGAACAAATTACTCTTGCAGCGTGAACACCTGATGCGGAAGCTTGTATTAAGCCTCTTGTTACACCTGCACCATCTCCGATTGCGTATAGATTTTTAACACCTTCGGTTTCTAAATCATTTGTAAGTTTTACTCTTCCTGAATAGAATTTTACTTCTATACCATAGAGTAATGTATATCTTGATGCAGTACCTGGCGCTATTTTATCTAAAGCATAAAGCATTTCAATAATAGCAGTCATTTGTCTGTATGGAAGAACAAGGCTCAAATCACCCGGAGTTGCACAAGAAAGAGTTGGAGTTATTATGCTGCTCTTAATTCTTTCAGGAGTAGAACGGCGTCCGTCAAGCAGGTCTCCAAATCTTTGGACTAATACACCGCCGGCAAGCATATTTGCTAATCTTGCTACGTGCTGTCCGTATGCAATTGGTTCTTTAAAAGGTTCTGTGAATTTTTCTGATACCAATAATGCAAAGTTTGTATTATTAGTTCTGTAATTTGCATAGCTGTGTCCGTTAACGGTAGCAATACCTGAATAATTTTCAGTTACTACTTCTCCATATGGATTCATACAGAATGTTCTAACTTCATCACCAAATGTTGGTGAATGATATATAAGTTTTGATTCGTATAATTTTTCAGTAATCGGTTCAAAAACAGGAGCCGGAAGTTCAACACGAACACCCACATCAACTGCATTGTTAACCATACCTATTTTATTTTTAGCAAATTCATGGGTTAACCAATCAGCACCTTCTCTTCCTGGTGCTATAATAATATGTTCTGCTGTAATCTTTTGATTATCTTTTGTAATAAATCCTTTTACTTGACCGTTTTCAACTATTAATTGGTCAGCTATTGTATCATATAAAATTGTAATTCTTTTATCTAAGTAGTCTTGCATGTTTTTTAGAACATTCAAACTTCTTTCTGTTCCCAAGTGTCTTACGGGAGAGTGAACGAGTTTTAATTCTGCTAAAGTCGCGGCACGTTCTATATCAGCAAACGCTTCTCTGTCTAAGCCGAAAACTTCATCTGTTGCACCAAATTTAAGATATGTATCATCAGTGTATTTAACTAAATCTTCAACACTTTTTCTAGGCATATAATCAAGAAGGTGACCTCCAACATCAGGGGTAAGTGTTAATTTACCGTCAGAAAAAGCACCTGCTCCGCCCCAACCGCAAAGTAAACCACATTTTTTGCAGGTAGGACACTTTTCATATCCTTCTCTTAAAAGGCATTTTCTTTTTTCTATTTGTACACCTTTTTCAACAAGAACAACTTTCCATTCCGGCTTAAGTTTTACAATCTCCAGAGCCGCAAAAATTCCGGCAGGTCCGCCACCAACAATAGCTACATTATACATTTTTTTCTCCACTATATTTCGTAAAGTCTTTTTGACATGTCGATTGTAACCTAAATATTCTCTTAATAGAACAGAACGTAAAAAACATTTTACTTAACTCAATCTATTTTTTATAATCATTATATGAATATAAAAATAATTGCTGTCGGTAAAATAAAAGAACAATACTTAAAGGATGCTATAAAAGAATATGAAAAACGCCTCATGTCCTTTTGTTCTTTCTCTGTTGTAGAAGTTGTTGCAGAACAAATTAATGATGAATCTTTATGCGAAAAATATAAAGAAATTGAAGCTGACAGAATATTGCAAAATATAAAACAAAATTCCTATATTATAACTTTAGAAATTAAAGGAAAAAGTTTTTCTTCTGAAGCTTTTGCACAAAAAATAAAAGATATTTCAAATGAAGGTATAAATGATGTTGTTTTTATTATAGGTGGTGCGAATGGTTTACATAAGAAAGTTAGTGATATCGCAAATCTAAAAATAAGCTTTTCTCAAATGACATTTACACACCAAATGATTAGGCTACTATTAATCGAGCAAATATATCGCGCTTTTAAAATTAATGCAAATGAACCATATCACAGATAATAATATATTAAAGTTAAAAATATATCGAATAGAAATGTAACAAAATGTAAATATATTTCTTAAAGATATATCGAATAGAATAAAAAGATGTTATTATAAAATTGTGATTTGAGCTAAGACTTGAGTAGCGAAGACGAAGCAAATAAAAATGAGTAGATTTCAATTTTATTATGCAGAGTTTGTAGAATTGAGAAATTCTAGCCAAAAGGTGACTGGGTTCGTTAAGTCAAGGGGGAATGGTGTGATTTATTGTTGCGGAGGCTACCACAAGCCTCTTAGAACAGTGTTCTTGTTGCCTGATTTTGGGTATAGAGATAGGAAACTGGAAGTTGTGGTATGTCCGATTTGTGGTGCGTTAGTAGCCGAGTTGGTTCAGTTTAATGTAAAAACTCAAAAGTATGAAACTTTTAGACCAAAACGAAAGAAAGTATCGGCATTTATTAAAAAAATAGAAAATGATAAATGGCAAGAAATTAAAGTGCAATACGGCACAAAAGAGCGTTCGGGTTTCGTTTACGGTATTAACCGAGAGTATAAAAACGGAAAAATATATCAATATGCAGTTAATTTTAATGGTGAGAGGAAACTTGTAAAAGTTATAAGTTAAAAAGGTTTTTATTAAATATAGAGCTCTTGTAAACAATGTTGATAATGTTGGTAAAAATGAAGTTCTGTATGATAAAATTAACAGAACGGGTTTAAAACCAATTTTCATAGAAAAGGAAGAGTATGCTAATTTGCTAAGTGAGCTTAATGCAAATTTGCCTGCAAATTTAAGAAAGAGAAAAGTTATTGATTGGTCTGTTGGAAATTACCAATACACAATAAAAAATAATGGTTTTAATGAGTATATAATAACTGAAAGGATAATAATAGAATGAGCATTGATATACAAGAATTTATAAAGAAAAATACGAGTACACCAATTGCAAAAAAATTCTATAATATGATGAAAGAAATATGTGACGAAGAGCATTTTTTAGTTGGTCGATTATTGAATTTAAAAACAGATGAAAAGAAACAAAAAATGATAGATCTGTTAGAAGAAACAGGCTTGACAGATGCAGATGAAATAATAGTCCATTGTATGGCGATAAGGGATAATACAGACGTTGCAACAATAAAAGAACGATATGGGTTTAATTGGTAGTACGGCAAAGGATAATAATAGAATGAGTGTAGATATACAAGAATTTATAAAGAAAAACACGAGTACACCAATTGCAAAAAAATTCTATAATATGTTGAAAGAAATATGGGATGAAGAAAATTTTTTAATTTCAATGTTATTAGACCTAAAAACAGATGAAAAGAAGCAAAAAATGATAGATTTGCTGGAAGAAACAGGTTTGACGGATACAGATGAAATAATACTTCATTGTAAGGCAATAAGGGATAATACAGATGTTGCAACAATAAAAGAACGATATGGTATTGACTGGTAGCACAGCAAAGGATAATAGTAGAATGAGCATTGATATACAAGAATTCATAAAGAAAAATACGAGTACACCAATTGCAAAAAAATTCTATAATATGTTGAAAGAAATATGGGATGAAGAAAATTTTTTGATTTCAATGTTATTAGACCTAAAAACAGATGAAAAGAAGCAAAAAATGATAGATTTGCTGGAAGAAACAGGTTTGACGGATACAGATGAAATAATAGTCCATTGTATGGCGATAAGGGATAATACAGACGTTGCAACAATAAAAGAACGATATGGTTTTGACTGGTAGCTTTTGTTGATTATTTATTGTTGATTTGAATCTTAATTTAAAAATTTTTGCATTAAAAGTAATTCTTTAAAAAAGATATAAAATGTCATTATAACGTAAAATAAAAAGTGAATTCTCTTTCTTAATGAACTTTTGTATTTGAAAAACAAGCAATATAATGTAATGTCGCACAGGTAATACATTATATTGCCAAATGTGTTAAAAATGTTGGTGGATAATTTATGGCTGCTAAAAAGAAACAGACTAAAAAATTTGAATATTCAAAAAATGAATCTTTTGAAAATTTAGAGGTCGTACAACAAATGGCTCTAAATAGAAAAGGAAAAGATGATGAAGTCAGTCCTGATATTTCTATATTTTTAAAGGCTGAAGAGTTAAAAGGTAAATTATGCGGTTTGTATTCCGAAAAGGAAAAAACTTCTACAAATGTCAATATAATGGGCAAAGTTATGATTGACGGAAAAGCATTAGAAATAAAAGTTGGAGAAGATTGCGCTCAGGAAGAAGAAAATGATTGAATTACCCGAAATTTTAAATATCCCTGAAAAACTTATACCTATAATAACTAATATTAATAACTATAATTATTTTTTAATCGAAGGAGGAAGGGGTGGTGGCAAGTCCCAAAGTATAGCACGAATTATCCTCTGGTTAGCTGAACAACGGAACGTCAGGGTTTGTTGCGGGAGAGAAACACAGGCTACAATTTCTGATAGTGTTTATAAAATATTTAATGATTTAATAAGTGATTATAATTTAAATTTTACAGTAAAGTCTAATAAAATTGTTCATAATAAAAGTTCATCAAGTATTATTTTTAAGGGATTTAGAGAACAAGGCAGAGTCAATATAAAAGGTCTTGAAGGTGTTGACATACTTTGGATTGATGAAGCTCAAGCTATAACTAAATCAACTCTTGATGTAATAATCCCTACAATAAGAAAAGTTAATTCTATTGTTATTTTTACTATGAACAGACTTGTCCGTAAGGATCCTGTATATTCCGAGTTCGTTTCCAGAGATGATTGTCTTCATATAAAAATTAATTATTACGATAATAAACATTGTCCTAAAAAACTTATAGATGAAGCTAAACGCTGCAAAGAAAGAAATATTCTTGATTATGAATATATTTGGGAAGGAAATCCTTTAGATACTACAAATGACTTTCTTTTTTCTGCAATAAAGCTTGATAAAGCTAAGAATATTGTATTTAAAGATGAAAGTTACAGAAAAATAAAATGTATGTCTGTAGATTTAGCCGGTAATGGCGGTGATTTGTGTGTCGCAAGTCTTATTGAGTCTAAAAGTTCCACTCAGTGGTCTTTGGAAAAACAAGAGTATTGGAATGAACCTGATACTGATATAACTAAAGGAAGAATAATCAATTTATATTCACTTTGGAAACCTGAACTTTTAATTTTAGATGCAGATGGTTTAGGCTATTCTATTTATGTAAGTATTAAGAATGTAATATCTAATACTATAAAATTCAATGGTGCCGCTTCAAGTAACAGACCAAATGCTTTAAACAGAAGAGCAGATGGGTATCTTACTTTAAAAGATTTTATTGATAATGAGTGGTTGAAAATATCTTCAGATTTTACAATATCTCAATTGGAGTATATTAAGAAATCTTATAAGCCGAATGGTCAAATATTTATTCAGTCTAAAAAAGAAATGAAATCAGAACAAGGTGAAAGTCCTGATTTTGCTGATAGTTTGATGATGGGTATTTATGCAATAAATTATTATTCATATTTAATTGATGAAAAAGATGAAACCGTTATCTTAGATTCTAATTTTGATCCATATGGATAAAACGAAAGGATGCTTATGGTTACTTGTGATAACGATGATTTTAACTTTAAAAAAGCAATGGAATATTTGTTTAATGTAGAAGGCGGTTACAGTAATCATAAAAATGACAGGGGCGGAGCTACTAATTTTGGTATTACTCAAAAAACTTATGATTATTATCGAAAGAAAAATAAACTTGCTCCGCGTTCTGTCAAACAAATTGAAAAAACAGAAGCTATCAAAATTTATTACGAAGATTATTGGGTAGCGTCAGGTGCAAATAAAATTCAAAATTTTTCTTTGGCTTTAATATTATTTGATTCTTGTGTTAACCATGGGGTTTCTGTAGGTAAGTCTTTATTTTTAAAATCAGCCGGTAATGTTGATTTATTTTTACAACTGAGACGAGAAAAATATAAATCAATAGTTGAAAGAAATCCGACTCAGAAAGTTTTTTATGCCGGTTGGTTAAACCGATTAAAAAAATTAGAAAATTACATAAACTCTGACTGTAATTAATTATCACTGTTTGATTTGTCGTTTGGACATTTGAAGATTTTTATTAAAAACAATTATCTATAAATATATTATTAATCAAAAAATGAAAGGAGAAACTATGTGTTCTACAACAAAAGTGCCAGTTGTTGAAGAAGCTGAAACTATAAAAACTGCTGTTCAAGCAGATGCTTCTACACAAAAAGCAAACGCTGCAAATCGTTCCGGAGTAAGGGGCATTGTATCAGAAAACATAAAAACAACTAACAATGGACTTGAAGATGAAGTACTTGCTTCTAAGAAGAAACTTTTAGGGGAGTAAAATGCAAAACTCAACAAAATATTCAAAGGGCTATTTTGAAGCAAGGAAAGCAGAACTTGATGTTGCATATAATGCATTAAAACCTGATTGGCAGGATTTAGCCGATTATTTTTTACCACGTTCTGTAAGATTTCTTGCACGTAATGTAAATAAACAGCCTGTAAAAAATAAAAAAATAAAAGATTCAACACCATTAGTAGCTGTTCGTAATTTCTCATCAGGAATGATGTCGGGAGCTACGAGTCCAGCGACGAATTGGTTTAAGGTCAGAGTAAGAAATTACGGACAAGACAGAAGCTATGAGGTTAAAAGCTGGTGCAGTGCCGTTGAAAATCTTTTCAGAGATATATTTAATTCCTCAAACTTATATAGAGTGCTTCCTGCGGTATATAAACAAATTGGAGTTTTTGGTATTTCTGTTCTCGGCTTGATGAGTGATGAAAATACAATCTTGAGATGTCAGTTATTACCTATTGGTTCATATAGAATAGCAAAAAACCAAAAAGGTGATGTTGATACTATTTGCCGTGTTTATATGGAAACTGCAAAAAATCTTTATGATAAGTTTGGCGAAGAAAATGTTTCTAAGGAGGTATTAAATGCAATTCATTCAAACAGGCTGGAAGAAATGTTTGAAGTTGTTCACTTTGTTGAACCCAATAAGGATTATATGCCTGAGTCTGTATGGGCTAAAGATAAAGAATTTGTGTCTGTTTATTATGAATCTTCTTCAACAGAAGATAAATTTCTCTCCAAAAGCGGTTTTGATAAATTTCCTTATGCGGTATTTGAATCGGAAGTAAACGGAGAAGATGTTTATCCGTCCGAGTGTCCGGGGATAAATGCTTTGCCTGATGTAAAACAATTAATGAGTATGGTTGTTGATGAGGGTAAAGCTGTAAAGAAAATGATTAGCCCTACTTATAAGGGACCTGCAAGTTTAAAAAATAAAAAAATGATTGATGCACCTGCTGCTTTTATAGAAGAAGATGAAAACGGGAGAGGTTTGACTCCTATATATGAAGTCAATCCGAGGGTTTTGGAGGTTGATTCTATTATTGAAAAACTAAAAGAATCAATTAAAGAAATTTTTTATAATGATTTGTTTGCAATGATTTTAAATACAGCAGAAAGATCAAGAACTGCAACTGAAGTTAATGAACTTAAAGAAGAAAAAATGGTACTTTTATCGCCATTATTACAACAAATACATAATGGTTTAAACCAAATTATGGATTGGGTTTTCTCAGAGTGTATTACTCTTAATATTTTGCCTGAACCTCCTCTTGAAATAATGGGTGAAAATATGGATATAGAGTTTGTATCAACATTGGCTCAAGCACAGAAAGTTTCAAAAATTTCTTCAATGGAACGTTTTACAACATTTACAATAAATCTTGCAAACTCTCTTGACCCTTCATTAAAAAATAAAATAAACGCAAATAAGATGGTTGATGATTATGCTGATTTCGCAAATATTTCTCCTGAACAGATAGTTCCGACAAGAGAAGTAGAAAAACAAAAACAAAAAGAAGATGAAGCTGCAAGCCAAAATCAATTAATCCAGCAGGCGAAAGAAGGCTCTGAAATTATAAAAAATATTGCCGGTGTTGATTCATACGGCAGTGATTTAATGGCTAGACTAGGATTAACATAGAAGGAGATAAAAATGTTAAATGAAGAATTACAAGAAAAACAAAATGTCGGATTAGGCGTTAATGCTTATGAAAATCAACAAAAAGAAAATAATAATATTGAATCTAATCCTCAAGATGAAAACGGTTATTTTGGAAAACCTGAAAAATATGATTATTCGGATGTTAAACTTCCTGAAAATTGTTATTACGATGAAGAATTATTAAACGAGTTTAATGAACTTGCAGGAAAGTATAATTTGTCACAAAAAAGCGCAAATGAACTAATGTCGATGGCCGTGAAGCTAACACAGTTAACGGGATCTAATTTCTCTAAAACTATGGCGGAACAACAAAGACAAAAAATTAATAATTTTAAGCGCGCATTATCAATGGATATGGAACTTGGCGGTGCTAATTATGCCAAAACGATGAGAACTGCTAATATTGCTTATACTCAATTTGCAGATGATGAAGTTCAATCTTTACTTGAAGAAACAGGACTAAATTGTCACCCTAAAGTAGTGAAAATGTTCTATAACATTGGGAAAAAGATGCAAAATGACAAGATATATGAAGCAAATTCTCCTGCTGTTCAAAAGGAAAGCAGGGAAGATATATTATTCCCTACAATGTAGTGTAAGAAAAGAAAGGAAATGGTAATGGCAACATTAGGTGCTAGTTATTTGACTTTGGCAGACAGATTAAAAAGAACTGAAAATGGGAAAATTGCTGCCGAAATTATTGAAATGATGTCAGAAACAAATGAATTATTACAAGATGCAAATGCGCTTCAATGTAATGATGGTACAAATCATATTACTACTATCAGAACAGGCTTGCCTTCTGCTGTATTTAGAAATTTATACGGTTTTGTGCCGACTTCTAAATCAACAACAGAACAAGTAAAAGATGTAACAGGGATGCTTGAAACTTATTCGATTGTGGATGTTGATTTGGTTGACAAGTCAGAAAATCCCAAAGCATTCAGATTATCAGAATCTTCTGCGTTCATTGAAGCTATGAATCAAAAATTACAAGAAACTATTTTTTATGGCAGCATTAAAGAAAATGCAGCAGCTTTTGACGGTTTAGCTGCAAGATATTCTAAAAAATCTACAGATGCAAAGAAAATAGGTTCAAATATCATTGATGCGGGTGGGAAATCTACTGATAATACATCTGTTTGGTTTGTTACTTGGGGTGATTTACATACTTCTCTTTTATATCCTCAAGGTTCTCAAGCCGGTGTTCAACATAAAGATGACGGTATCTTGACAGAAACAAGTTCTACCGGTGGTAAAAGAAAAGTTTATCAAGATCATTTTAAAATGGATGTCGGTTTATCTGTTAGAGATTGGCGTTCTACTTGTCGTATTGCAAATATTAGTATAGCTAATTTGGCTTCTGAGTCTGCAGCTGATTTAGAAGAACTTCTAAATCAGGCATATTACAAAATAAGAAGATTTGCTAAAACAGGTAAGACTTATATTTATTGTAATTCAACAGTTTTAATGTACTTTGAAGCACAGCTTAGAGCAAAAACAAACGTTAACTTTACGATTAAAGAATATCTAAATGAAAACATTCTTCATTATAAAAATATTCCTATTCGTGAATGTGAACAAATTACTTGCAATGAAGATGTGGTTTCTTAAAAGGGAGGTAAAATATGATATTAGATGAACAAGGTTTGTTCTCAAATAAACAAGCCATAACAGAAAGTTGTGTATCTGAAAATGTACTTGATATGGGTAAAAGAGAAGTTTCTTTTGGTACACCAGTCGGACTTTTTATTCAGATAGCTGAAACATTTAATAATTTAACAAGTTTGTCTATTAAAGTTCAAACTTCAATGGAAGAAGATTTTTCTTCAAATGTAGATTTGGTAGAACAAAAAATGTTATTAGATGAATTGACAAAAGGTGCTGTTTCTTCAATTAAGTTTTTACCAAAGGGAAATTTGGGTTTTTTACGTCTTGTATATACTGTTGACGGAACAAACCCTACTCAAGGTGCTATTATCGCAGGCGTTGTAGATGGAGTCCAAGAAAGCTTCCATAATGCATAATGCTTTTGACATATAATAATCCTCATTCTTTATTTTGATATCCGGTGTTTTCGCCGGATATCTTTTTTTAAAAAGGAGTTAAAATGAACTATACAAAATCTAAAATATTTAATATTACTCTGAAAAATTTACGTGTAAGTGTTGGTATTCAAAATTCTAACCAGTCGGATAAAAATACCGTTATTTTAAATGAGTTTTATGATAGTGCAAAAGAGCAAGTCTTAAAAGATTTTGATTGGAACTTCGCTAATTCGTATAGAGAATTGGCGCTTACTGGTAATATTCCTCAAAATCCTAAATTTTTATATGAATATGATTATCCTAATGATTGTTTATTTGCAAGAGAAATTATACCTTATGTAAATAAAGAGATTGTTGAATTTGAGGTTGCTTCAAATGTAACCGGTCAAAAGGTTATAAATACTAATATTACACCTGCGGTATTAAGGTATACAAAATCAGTAGATAATGAAACATTCTTTTCAACCGAGTTTGTAATGGCTTTATGTTGGTATTTAGCTTTTTTAGCGGCTCCTGCAATTACAGGTAACAGGTCTATTCAATCAGATTGTTTAAGTGTTTATACAAGTATTCTTGCAAAAGCAAAAACTATAAATGCTTCTGAAGGATATTTAAAAAATGATGATAGTTGTTCTTGGTTGGATATCAGATAGAGAGGGATTTTTATGTCTAGATATACCCAAAGATCTTTTACAGGTGGAGAATTGAGTTCCGCATTATATGCAAGAAATGATTTGGCGAAATATGCAATTGGTTTAAAAACTCTAAAAAACGGTTTTGTACGTGCCGAAGGATGTGTTAGTAATAGAGCCGGATTGGAACTTGTTTGTGAAGTCAAAAATTCAGATTCTAAAGTTCGTATAATTCCTTTTTCTTTTAATACAGAGCAGACATATATTATTGAACTTGGAGATAAGTATGCACGTTTTATAAAAAATGGGGCTCAAATATTAAATATTGATGAGACTGATGAAAATACTCCGGTTGAAATAACTACAGAATATGAACAGAATGATTTATTTAACATAAAATATGCTCAAAATGCAGATGTATTGACATTATGTCATAATAATTATGCGCCAATGGAACTTTCACGTTTATCTCATTATGATTGGCAATTAACAGAAGTTATGTTTGAACCTCAAATTTTGCCGCCTACAGGATTAAGTGCTGTTTGGACAGGAGGGAACGAAAATCCTACAACTTATAAATATGTAATTACCGCGGTTAAAAAAGATACATATGAAGAAAGTAATCGCTCCGAGGAAATATCTGTGGTTGGGGAGTTAGAATCATCTTGGGGTACTACAGAATATATCACAATAACCTTTGAAGCAGTTGAAAATGCTGTTGAATATAATATATACAGAGATGTTAACGGAGTTTTTGGTTTTGTAGGTACAACTTCAACTACTACTTTTAAAGATGATAAGATAGAACCTGATTTAACTTCCACAGCTCCAATCTTTACAAATCCTTTTGAAAATGATAATAATCCGGCTTGTGTAAATTATTTTCAACAAAGAAAAGTTTTTGCCTGCCTAAAAAATAGCCCCCAACAACTAGTTGCTTCTCAAACGTCAACCAATAATAATTTTAATATTTCAAGACCATTAAATAGTTCTGATTCAATAAATATAACACTCTCAGAACGAGAAGTTAATGAAATAAGACATATTATTGCGATGAATGATTTAATATTACTAACATCTGGTGGAGAGTGGAAGTTAAATGGTACAGATGGTGCTTTTGCTGCATCTTCTTCTTTAGTTGCATCTCCGCAAAGTTTTTATGGCTGTTCACATGTTCCGCCTGTTGTTTCTGGAAATATGATTATTTTTGTGCAGTCAGGAGGTAGTGTTGTAAGGGATTTAGGCTATACTTATGTATCTGATAGTTATGACGGAGAAGAATTATCCATATTTGCAAACCACCTCTTTGAAGGTAAACAGGTGGTAGATATGGCATATTCTAAAGAACCATATAGAATTCTTTGGTGTGTAATGTCTGACGGTACGGTTAATGCCTTAACATATAATAAAAAACAAGAAGTTGCAGGCTGGCACAGGCATGAAACTAAAGGTTTTTTTGAATCTGTTGCTGTTGTTCGTGAAGATAATGAAGACGTAGCTTATTTTGTTGTAAAAAGACAGATAAACGGAAAAACAAAGCGTTTTATAGAGCGTTTAGCGTCAAGATATGTTGAGAAAACAGAAGATGGAATATTTCTTGATAGTTCATTATGTTATAAAGGTGAACCAATACAAAATATAACAGGATTAGAACATCTTGAAGGTGAAAATATAACTATACTTGCAGATGGTTGTGTTGTTGAAAATAAAATAGTTCAAAACGGGAAAATACAACTTGATTATCCTGCTTCAACTATTGTTGCAGGTTTGCCTTATGAATTTGAGTTGGAAACACTTAATCTAGAAGGGGAAAATACTCATGGTCTTCTAAAAATAGTTAATGAAATTAATATAAGTATAGATAAATCAAGGGAAGATTTTTTTGTTGTTGGTACAAACGGGACTTTACTTCAAAATATTAGAAGTATGAATAGTATAAACAATCATAATTATTTATATTCGGGGAATGTAAATGTATTTTCATTCTCTGATTACAGCGAAAATGCAACTGTTCATATAAAACAGATTTACCCGTTACCTTTGACAATAAATTCAATCTCTTTAGATGTTACGGTGGCAAATTCTAATGATTAAAGAATGTAGCAAAAAATCGGAAATTATTTTTGTCCTTGAAAATTTAAGAAAAGAAGATAAAGAGGAATTAATAGCTTTATATGGTAATGATTGGAAAATTAAAACATTAAATGATTTAGAAAATAAAAAATTTCTTGTTCTCTATGGTAAAGATAACTATTCAAATATTGTTCCAATAGCTATTGGCGGGTTCAATGAATGTTTTAATAATGATGAATCAATTGCCTGTGCTTGGCTTTTATCTTCTTCATATATACAAATAAATAAGTCTATATTTCTGAAAGAATTTAAGAACCAACTTCTATTTGCAGAAAAAAAATATGAGATTATGTTTAACTTTATACATAGAACAAATTTTAATGCTAAGAAATGGTTGGCAAAATTTGGTTTTAAATTTGATAATCCTAATCCTAAAAATATTCCTGTTCAAGATGGATTTGAGTTCTTTTATAAAGTAAATAAGAAAGGTAATTAATAATGTGTTCTATATATGATGCAGTCCAAGCTGCTGCAAATTTGGTTGTAGCAGCAGTAGAAATAAAAGAAATACAAACGCAAAAAGCTGAAAGTGAATACCAAACAGAACTATACACAAAACAAGCAAAAAAAGCAGAAAAAGATGCCGTTTATGTTCACCAAGAAGGTATAGAAGAAGCAAGAAGAAAAAGACTTCAGTCTATATTGAATATGGGAGAAGAAAAAACGAGTCTTGCAGCCGGTAATATTGGTTTGTCTTCGCAAATGGCTATAAATATTATAGATGATGAAAAACTAAATGGTGAACTTGATGCACTTACAACATTGAAAGATTCAGAAAGAGAAGCTCAAAAATATATGGATAGAGCTGAACAATACTATGAACAAGCTGGGCTTGCTTCTTTTAGAAGTAAGAACCGTTATTCAAATGCTTTATTTGGTACTTCATTTGGTGTCTTTTCTAAGAATAATAATCTAATAAGATAATAAAAAGAAGGTGTATTATGGAAGGAAATCTCAATAAAGAGGGAAGAGGGGAATCTTTTTCAATAAGAAAAATACCTGTTACAGAAAGTCAAATACAACAGGAAACTTTATCTGATAACCATATAGATAAAATTAAGATATTGGAATTAAGTAATATTATTGATAAATGGGAACAAGAACTTTTATTTTCAGAAAATGGATTTTTCTCTTTAAAAGGTAAGAATGTAGAAGGAAAAATTAACGAATTTGTAGCAGAACTAGATGGTTTTATTGATTCTAAAATTCAAGAGATCGCATTTGTTGATAATTCGTCAAAAAAACTTGCAAAAACAATTAAAATAGAGAAAATTGAATCAATAAAAAGAAAAATGAAAGCCCATGAACAAACAGAACTGAAAAACTGGGAAACTGAAGTTTATGAGAATTCTATAAAATCATCCATATCAAGGGCAGTATTGTATAAGTCTGATGTAAATATTATAGAATCATCTTTAAAAAATGGCTTATCCGTCTTGAAACTAATGGCAGAAAATGAAAACTGGACTCCTAAGATTTTAAAATATAGAGAAGAAAAATATAAATCTGAATTTTATTCTTCTTTGATAGATGCATTTATAAAAGATAAAAATCCAAAAGCTAATTTTTATTTTAGTAAATATAAAAATATATTAAATCTTGAAGATACAGAAAAATTTGAAAAATCAATAAAAGAGCTTAAAAATAATGTTATTGCTTATAATTGGGCAAAAGAACTTTTCTCTTATAATATGGATAAATCTGAGCAGGAAAAAGAAATAAAAACAATAAAAGATAAAGAGATAGAAAAAATAGTTAGAAATTATCTTTATGATTTTTCTTTATCGGAGAAAAAACAAGAAGAAGTAATTGAAAAAGAAAAAAATATCAAAAATTGGCAGGAAATAATAGATATAGCTAAGACAGATATAGATAAAGCTTTATTATATATTGATTTTAATGGAAAATCTGATGATATAAAAAGTAAAAAGGAATATATAAAGCAAATTAAAAAGCAAGATTTTATATTGACAGATAAAAAACAATTCATATTATTATTATCTGAATATTTTGAAAATTTTGAAAAATTTAAAACAAAAGATATTTCAAATTATCAGAGTTGTTTTTCAAAAGAAGATTATGAATTATTTTCTAATTTACAGGAAATAGATAACATTGAATTTTTTAAGTTAAATATTGATTATAAATATGTAATTGATGAAATAAAGAATTTAAAAATAAATAAAGAAGAAGATAAATACAATATATTTAAATTAATACTAACAGTAAACAACGAATATAAGCAAAACAATAACAAAAATCCTGATTTTGAAGTAAGAAATAAGCTAATATCAACAGTTTTGGAAAGATTTAAAAATAAAATATAAGGAGAAAGGAATGACAGTATCATCAATTGTTCCCGTAAATACATATACGGGAAATTCAACTGTTAAAAAATTTGATTTTGATTTTTTAATAGAAAACGAAAATGAATTAATCGTTCAGCATATTAGTGAAGATAATGTAATAACTACGCTAACGTTAGGAGTTGATTATTCAATTAATGAAATTGGTAATCAAAACGGAAGTTATATTATATTTCCTTTGGAAAATTCATCATATAATATTTTAAAAGAAAATGAAAAAATAACTTTAATGCTTACTTTAACAATCAAGCAAGAAAGTGAATTTAAAAATTCTTCTTATTTTAATTTGAATATACTTGAGTGGACATTTGATTATATAGTTCGAATCCTTCAAATATTAAGCCGAAAAATAGAGAGATGTATTAAAGTAGGTGAGGGCTTATCAAGTTCACCTGATGAGGTTTTAACAGAACTGAATGAATCAAAAAGAATTGCTATAAATGCCGCAGAGTCTGCTTTAGAATCAAAAAATATTTCAGAAGAGAATAAAAATGAATGTATTGAGTATCTGGAAGAATATAATCAGAAAGTTCTTGATTTTAATAATGAATATAATGAATGTTTGCAATCGATTATAGATAAGGGTATAGATACAAGGTGTGATTTAGATTTATCTAATCTTTCAGAAACCGGAGAAAAGCATTTTATAAATAAAACGCAAATAACCAATTGCATTTTAGAAATCCCACAAGATATAAAACTTGAACTTACTGATGGTGTTTTAAAGATAAAATCAGGAAGTAAAGTATACATCCCTAATGGGGTTGGTAATTTTGATGTTGAAACGATATCAAGTGACGTTATTGTTGATTTGGCTTCAAGTTCAGGCACTTTTAGAGTATTTTACAGAAAAGGTGGAAATGTTGCATATGCTAACCAAGGAAATGTAAAATCAGGTCCAACTCCGACAAAAGCTATATCTGGGATGTATTATGATACTACTCTAAACAAAGTAGGTTATTATAGGAATAATACTACAGGTGATGGTAGTTTATACACATTCCCACTTGCGGAAGTTACAATAACTAATGGAAAATGTACTTCAATTAATCAAATATTTAATGGTATTGGTTATATTGGTTCAACAATATTTCTTTTACCAAATTTAAAGGTTTTGCTTTGTGATGGTAGAAATGCTGACGGTACATTGAATAATTATGAATTTAATATACCTCAATGTCAGGTATATACAACTGCAATAACATTAAATGATGGTTATTTTGTTATTGGAACAAATACTGGTACTGTTATTGGTTTTGGCATTTCGCCTAGATATGAAACAGATATACCGAATACTTCTTTAGGGACGTTCACTTATAATAGAGCAGATAACTATATCTATACTACATCTGAAACTACTACTATATCTAAAAGAGCTTTTATTGCTCGTATTTCAGTATCAGGTGGGGTAATAACATCATTTAAAGCATTCTACCCATTTTTTGCAATGGATTATAATATCTTTCTAGATAATGGTATATCCAATGTCATTTGTAAGACTGCCCCAAATACAATAAGCACAGCTTCATCTCAACGACCTGCTGTCGTTGTTGAAAATTACGTTAATGGGACAAGCGGATATAGAGTTTATTCAGATGGATATTGTGAACAATGGGGAGAAACTGAGCAACTTGCATCTAGTACATCTATTACAATTACTTTGTTAAAGTCGTTTATAAATAAAAATTATTATGCAAATTCAACAATGACCACTAACGGTACAGCTAAAATAAACAGAATAACAAATAGAACAACAACACAATTTACAATAGCAAAAGATACTTTAGGTGGTGGTGACCCTCTTACTACTAATCTATGGGAAGCAAAAGGCTATATCAAATAGGAGATTTAAAAATGTCATACAAATTAGAATACCCTTATACGGAAACACAAAAAAATGATTTTATTGTTGATTATAATCATAGACAAAGACTAAATATAGAGGCTATTGATAATATAATCTTAGTAAATTATATAATTCAAGAGGAACTTATTGACCCTGTAACAAAGGAGGTGATTCAAGAGAAAATCATTGCGACAAGAGAAGAAAATTATCCGACTTATTATGCATTAGAATATTGGGAAAAACTTGTAGATGGTGAAGTTATAGATAATACTGAAGAATATGAACGGGAGCAAATACAAGCAAAGCAAGAAGAATTTAACAAAGAATTTTTCTTAACTTCATTAGGGTATATCCGCAGAAAGGTCTCAATGTCAACAGGGGAAACAAGAGATTTTCTATCTGATTTGTTACCAGTAATATCTATGGGGGTTCAATCAGGGCAAACAGTACCTATAATTACATATGGTTTGCCCGATTTTTCGAAAGAATTAACAAAAGAATATCTTGAGAGTATGCAGACAGTTCAAAATGTAACTGCGGAGTTTGTACAAGAATGTTTTTTACAACTTTCCAATGATTTTATGCCAATGTCACAATTGATAGGAGATTAGGAATATGAAACAAGTTATAATAATTATTATTTTATTTTTCTCATCAATTACAGTATTTGCCCAAGAACAGAAAGATGTAGCACAAGAGATAAAAAGTTCGAAAGGGTTTGCAAATATTAATTTTGACTTGCAAGTAACACCAGAAGGAAAAATTAAAAAGCAAAAAATCACAAACGACCATAGTGCATTTAACATAAATATAAATCGTAATACATACAAATTCTATTGCGAGAATGGTTTTCAGAAATAGTATTCTTTTAATTGCAAAAGGATTGTTAGATAGGAGAAATTGTGTTTTGTAAGTTCGTAGAAAGATTAAATAAGGTAATACATGATAAGAAACAATTTATAGAATGGTATAGAGATGATATTTTAATGATACTATTTTCTGATATACCCAAAATAGAGAATAAAATAATTAATAAAAATGTAATGAAAAAGGAAGAAATAAGAAAAGCAAAAAAGAGACCATTATATTGTGAAAATGAGGTAGAAGTTGTTTTAGTTGATTATTTAAAAGTAAAAAATTATAGATTTATAATTAAAGCAGGATATGATTATGACGGAGCAACAATACATAAATTATTTTGGCGGATAATTGGTGCAAAAGAAGATATAAGATTTAAAGTAGCCTCCTTATTACATGATGTATTGTGCGAGAATCATGATTATGTTGATAATGATAGGTATTTTGCAGACAAAGTGTTTGAAAGATGCTTGTTTGTAAGTGATACCTGTGCATTTGTTCGTTGGTTAATGTTTCATAGTGTAGATAACTATCAAAAATTAAAAGGTAAATGGAAATGACTAATGAATTTATATTGCTTCTTTTTATAAATATAGTTTCTGCTTGTATTGCAATTGGTAGTTATACAAAGAGTATAAAATATATTGAAGAACATATTAATAGGTTGGAAGATAAACAAGATAAACATAATTCTTTGATAGAAAGAATAGTAGCTGTAGAACAGTCTACAAAATCTGCCCATCATAGAATTGATACTATAGAAAATTTTCAACATGAATACATATAAAAAAAGAGTTCAATAATGAACTCTTTTTTTATATAAAATTTTTGAAATGTATTATTATACGTTTGGCAAATCGCCTTTTACAACAGCAATTTCTTTAGATTCTAAGCCAAATTCTTTGCAAAGTGCTTTAATTGCTTCATTTGCATTTTGTTTTTCAACCAAACAACTAATTTTTATTTCACTTGTAGAAATCATTTTTATGTTGATATCTTTTTCCGCTAAAGCCCTGAACATATCAGCTGCAATACCAGGTCTATCAACCATACCTGCGCCTACAATAGAAACCTTTGCGATATCTTTATCAATAAGAATTTCAGCTGCTTGTACGGTATCTTTTTCTGCTTTTAAAGTTGCAATTGCCTCATCTAAATCATCTGCATCAACAGTGAAAGCAATAGAATTTGTCCCGTTGTTTGCTAAAGATTGTATGATCATATCAACACTGATGTTATTTTTTGCAAGTGCACCAAAAAGCTTAGCGGCAGTGCCTGGGATATCAGGAAGATTTGATAATAGAATTCTTGCCTGAGAAGAATCAGCAGCTACACCTGCGACCGGTTTATATATTTCCATATTTTCAACTCCTATAATCAAAGTACCAAGGTTATCTAATTTAAAAGAACTACGAACTCTTAGCGGAACATTAAATTGTTTAGCAGTTTCAACTGAACGTGGGTGCAATACATTAGCACCTACTCTTGCTAATTCAAGCATCTCTTCATATGAAATAATATCTGTTCTTTGTATATTAGGAACAATTCTTGGATCAGTAGCATATACACCTTCAACGTCAGTATATATATCACATCTGTCTGCTTTTAGAGCTGCTGCAATAGCTACGGCAGATGTATCAGAACCACCGCGTCCTAATGTCGTAATTTCTCCATCCGGAGTAACGCCTTGAAATCCTGCAACTACAATTATATTTCCTTCGCTTAATTTCTTTTGTAGTTTTTCTGTTTTTATATCAACTATTCTTGCTTTTGTATGTATGCATTCGGTAACAATTCCTACTTGTTGCCCATTCATACTGACAGCCTTATATCCTTGAGATTGGATTGCCATAGCAAGTAACGCTATAGAAACTTGTTCTCCTGTAGAAAGAAGCATATCCATTTCTCTGGAATCAGGTGTGTTTGTTACTTCTTTTGCAAGCTTAATTAAGTGGTCTGTTGTATGTCCCATAGCAGAAACAACAACTACTATATCATTTCCATTATCTTTTTCTCTAATAACAGCTTTCGCAACATTATGAATTTTTTGAGGATCTGCAACGGATGTGCCTCCAAATTTTTGAACAATTATTCCCACTTTATTATCCTTTATTAATGTTCAGTGCTTTTTCAAAATATGCTTGAACTTCATTTGTATTAAAATCAGAACTTAGATTATTCATTTTCTTCGAATAGAAATTAAGCATGTTCTTATTATAGTTCGATGGAGTTTCTTCTACAAGTATTTTATATGCTAAATAAGATAAATAAATACATATATCTGAATTTTTTTCTTCTTCGTCCAATGAAAATATAACATTAAGAGCTTCTTGTGGTTTACTTAAATTTATTAATGTATGTGCTTTGATTAGTTTTGCTTCTTTGCAATTTTGATTTTTACTTAATAATATGTCTGCTTTCTCAATTGCGTCACTATAAATTCCTAATCTCAAATCAACTAAAGCGTATATAAGAATAACTTTCTCTGATTTTCTGTTTATTTGATATGCATTTCTTATTTTTCTTAGTGCTTCTTTATAATTATTTAAATCTAAAAAACATAAACTACAATTAATTAGAGCTTCTAAATGTAATGGATAATATTCTATAGTTTTTTCGTAATAGTCAATACTTTTCTTTATGCGCCCTTGTTTATAATAACAATTTGCAATATAAAAATATAAGTAAGCTTTTTCGCTTGATATATCTATTGCGCGGAAGAATGTTTGTATCGCATTTTGATATTCTTCTTTTTCATAATATATTATTCCCAAATCTGCAATTGCATATGAGTTGGAGAAATCAGCTTCGATTGATTTTTTAAACATTTCTTCTGCTTTATTTAGATTCTTTTCTTTATAAAAACAACAACCCAATCTGTATAAAGCTATCGAATTATTTTGTTTCTTTTCGAGTGCTTTGTATATTTTTTCTTTTGCGCTATCTATATTATTCATTCTAAACAATGAAATTCCCCAAGTTAAATAGAATTCAAAATCATCAATACCTTTAGCTTCTCCTTGTTTATATATCGAAAGAGCTTCATCCTTCTTATTAAGATTAATATAGGTTTGAGCTAAGAGTATATATATTGATGGATTTTTAAAATCTTCATTCAATGCTCTTTGTGCATACTCAAGCACTGCTAAATAATTTTTTTCTTTCTTGTAACATAGTGCTATATAATAATTTAAATTTTTATATTTTGAATTTAATTCTTCAAGTTTTTTAAATTCTGTAAAAGCTTCATTTATTTTTTCAGTTTCAAATAACATTACACCAAGAATAAAATATGCATGTAGATTATTTGGATTAAGCTGTTTAGACTTCTTCAACAAATCAATAGCTTTATTTTTCTGCTGTAGTTTAGCACATAAAATACCATAATTTAAATATACATCTGCATCTGATGGGGATAATTTCAATGCTTTTTTTATAGTATCCTCAGCCTCTTCAAATCTGTCTTTTGATATATATATACTACTAAGAACAGAATAAGAATATGCATTTTGCGTATCTCTTCTAATTGCTTCTTTCAATACATTTTCAGCCTTGTCATATTCTTTTAATTTTGCATATATTATTCCTAAACTTATGCAAGGTTTGGGATTTTGATTTGACATTAATATTGCTGTTTCCAATTTTTCAATAGCACTATTAAAGTCTTTTAAATTAGCTAAATGCATTCCCCAATTTGTATAAGCTAAAGATGGTATTTCAACATTATTACTTATTTTTAAATACTGATTTGTATATTCGTCAAACTTTAATATTTTTTTATATATTTGCTTGAAAAATTTTTTCATAGTATATAGTCAACTACCTCTCTAACTGCACCTTGACCGCCATTGTTGGTTGTAATGAAAATATTTGTCACCTTTTTAACCTTGGAATGCGCATTGGCAACAGTAGCAGGAAAAGAAATATAATTTAAACAATCTATATCGTTAATATCGTCTCCCATATAAAGAATGTTTTCTGGAGATAGATTGTATTTCTCTAGTAAGTCTTTCAAAATTTTTATTTTATTCCTTTCATTCTGAAATGTTTCTATAGAAGGAAATTTTTCTTGCAGAATATCTATTGCAACAGAGTTTTCCCCTGAAATTATTGCAAACTTTATGTTACTTTTTATCAATTTTGCAATTGCCATAATATCTTTATAATCAATTGTTTTAGAAGTTCTTCCATCTGAATAAATTGTAAGTTTACCATCAGTAAATATTCCGTCAAAATCACAAACAACCATTTTTATATTTTCTCTATGTAAATACAATCTGTTCATAATAAAAAACATTCCAATCTAATATAATGATTATATCACATTTACATTTTTGTTTCTTTAAGTAAAGTTACAAAAATATAAAAAAATCACTTGATTATTTATTTTGCTTATGTTTTCATTATTATGAGTTTACGATTATCCTCTTTTAAATTGTAAATTCGACGGCTGCAAGGAGCTATAAGATAATCGTTCCAATAATAGTATTAGCAGTAAGTTTAAAATGGAGAGCAAAACCAAATGGTTAAAATCAGATTAAAAAGATTAGGATATAAAAAAAATCCGGTTTATAGAGTAGTTGTTTTGAATTCTACAACAAAAAGAGAAGCAGCACCTATACAACAGTTGGGTTTTTATAATCCTAAAACAAAAGAAATGCAATTAGATAAAACATCAGCATTAGAATGGATTAAAAAGGGTGCTCAGCCCACTCAAACAGTAAAATATCTAATTGATAACTGTAATGAAGAAGGTAAGTTGAATTACATAAAAAAAGAAACTGAAAAATTGTCAAAGAAAGCGCAAGCTAAATTGAAAGCAGAACAAGAAGCTGCTGTAGCTGCTTCTGAAAGTGCTTCAGTATAAAATTTACAGGGAAAGAGAACACTTATTTACCGCTTTAACAAAAGCGGTTTTTTTTATGCTATACATATATTATGAGTATTTATGAAATAATTATTTTATCAGTAGCTTTAGCATTAGATGCTTTAATTGTGAGTTTTTCCTATGGAACAGTAATAAAAGAAGAACGATGTAAAAATGCGTTTTTACTCGCTTTTTCATTTGGTTTTTTTCAAATGTTAATGCCAATATTGGGGTGGTATTTTACTAATCTTGTTTATTATTATTTGGAAAGATATTCAAAATGGATAGTTTTTACAATCTTTTTTCTTTTAGGTTATAAATTTTTGAGAGATGCTATTTCAAAAACAGAAAAAAATAGAATTTCTTGTATTTCTCTAACTTGTATACTGTGTCTTGCCTTTGCAACAAGTATAGATGCTTTTGGTGCCGGGGCTTCAGTAAAGTTTTTAAATTTAGGCATATGGAAACCAGCTGTTGTTATTGGGTTGATAACATATACATTGTCATTTTCAGGTTTTTTAATTGCCAGTATTTTAAAAAATATTTCAGAAAAACATGTTGGGATATTTGGTGCTTTAATACTTTTTTATTTGGCATTAAAATCTGTTATGTAGAAATGTGTGAAAAATATATTAAAATAATTGTTGCGAAATAAAAACTTTTCATGTAGTATATAACTTAAGCGAAAACTTCTAGATGCGGAAGTAGCTCAGTTGGTAGAGCGTCTGCCTTCCAAGCAGAATGTCGCGGGTCCGAGTCCCGTCTTCCGCTATTTTATTTTTGGCGGCATGGCCAAGTGGTAAGGCAGAAGCCTGCAAAGCTTTTATCCCCCAGTTCGAATCTGGGTGCCGCCTTTTTTATTTACAAAAATTCATGCAAATGATTGACGAAAATCTTTTTAAAAGGGCATAAACTATTACTATAGTTATGTATATAAAATGTTTTAAGTAATTTAATTTTTAATTTGCCCATTTTAATTAATACGTGTAGAATATAAAAAGAAACTTATCCGGAATAAAGAGTGAGAGATATGGTAGATAAAGAAAATCAGTGGGAAGATATAGAATATTCTGAAGGTGAGGAAACTCATCTTGCATACAATGATGACAACATTTCAGAAATAAATGAAGACTATTCTGAACAGGGTGATAATCAAGAATATGAAGAATATGAAGATGATGAAGAACCTGTTCAAAGAAAAAACAACCCGATTCCTATGCTAATTGTCTTTTTATTGTTATTAGGAGCAGGTGCATTTGTTGCTGTTCCTAAGTTTATGGGTGGGGAGCAAATAAATGAAAAAGTACAAGACAACAAAAGTATAGAGCAAACGGTTACAACCGTTTCTAATAATCAAGCTTCCGATGATTTGTCAAATTCTTTTTTCAATGATGCAGGCGGAGAAAGTTCTGATATGATGAGTGTTAATTTCAATGAAAATGGAGAAACAAATGTATTAACAGGAGAAGGTGAAAACACTCAAGTTGCAACTGTTACAGAAACACCTCAAAATAATGATATTTCAGAAACAGATCTTTTTGAAAATCAAGACAGCTCAATTTCCAATTCGAATGTGGACAATAACTCTATAATGGTTGTATACAATAAAGCATCAAGATTAAATCCATTCAAGCCGCCGGTCATAGATAATTCTACGGAACAGGCATATGAGACTATAGATAATACCCAATTTGAAATAATAGAGCCTCCAGTAACTTCGGTCCACGACGAAAATCTTACGAAATTGTTACAAACTCAAATATCCGGTATTTTATATGACAATGAAAGTCCATCTGCAATAATAAATTTAAACGGTTTGGATCAATTTGTTAAAGCTGGAGATACAATTTCCGGATATAAAATAGAAAGCATAACAAGAGATAAAGTACAAATTAGTTATAAAAATAATAGTTACGTAGCAGCTGTAGGTGAGTTATTTACTCGTGGTAGTTTGGAAAAGCAGCCTGCTGTTGCAAATCTTGAGAAAAAATTTGCAGGAAGATATAAAAATCAAGAAGAATTAGAGGAGTAGGAACATATATTATGGAAAGAAAGTTAAAAAACATATCAAAGCTATTGATTGTTACAGGGTGTGTGTCAGTGCTTGCTTATAATGTTGCAGTAGCTGCTCCTCTTGTTTATGATATGGGGCAACCTGCAGTCAGAACAGAGTATAATACCCCAAATAAAATTAACTTATCAGGGAACGTCCATTTTAATGATAATGGACAGTTAATAAATCTAAGTTTACGCAATACAGATGTACAACAAGTCTTAAGAATGTTTGCAGATAAAGCAGGATTAAACATTGTTTTTCATCAATCGGCGACTGGGACAGTGACATTAGATTTAGTTGATGTAAAACTAGAAGATGCATTTAAGATGGTCATGAAAATGACTGATTTAACATATGTCATTAAAGATAAGACTATGCTTGTTGTATCAACAGCAAAAGCAGAGACTTTAAATTTGACAAAAGATAGTATTAATATATTACCTGTTAAATATACTGATGCTGCTTATTTGGCACATTTTTTGAACACTAATATATTTGGAATGAACACTCCAGGATTATCTTACGGACCAATCGTTTCAACAAATGCAGATAAAAATGAATTATTGATTTTTGGTACTGAAAATGACTATCAAATGGCAAAGAAGATAGTTGACAGGTTTGATAAAAAGCCGGTTATGACTACATATAGAGTAAATCACACAACGCCTTTTGAAATGGCAAAAATGATATGCCAAACATTGTTTCAATTACCTTTTGAAGGTAACTTGGCTAACTCTGGCGGGGCTTATAATGCAAAACTAAATGCAACATTGAAAACTCAATCAGCTGCAACACCAGCTCCAGAAGGTGCAATTGGAGGCGGTACAGTTGCTTGTGTATTAACCAGTGGGGTTTCAACAGGAAATATATCATCATATCAAGCAAAACCAAGCATGACACTTTATGTACAGCCAGAACTTGGTACACTTACTATGATGGGAGGTAGTGAACAACAAATCCAGATGGTAAATGATTTTATTCTAGAAAATGATAGAAAACAGCCACAAGCGTATCTGGAAATTTCAATTATAGCATTAAATGAAGAAGGCACAAAAGATTTTCAAAATACTTGGATGTATAATGGAAAACATTTAACAATGTCTTTTGATAGTAATGGATTTGGCACCAATGCTTATGCTTGGCATGGTCCAAGTACTGGTGCTGATGTACATTCACTAACACAAAGAATATCATATTTAATATCAAACCAAAAAGCGAGAATGCTTGCGAATCCAAAGATTGTTATTACAAATGGTAAAAAATCTGTTATTGACTTAACTCAAGATTATATAGAGTCTACTACAGTTCAAATATTAAATAGTTTTAGTGTAGGAGATGCTGGTACGGCTTCTGTTCAGAAAACATTTGAAATTGGTGAAGATAATGGTATAAAAATAGAGGTACTTCCATTTATTAGTCCAGATGGTTATGTCTCATTGGATATTAAACCTGATTATTCTTCTGAGTATATGCCTGTTGTAGATACATATGGAGGTGTACCTTATACAGCTGCAACTTTGCTACAAAGGCATAATCTTGATTTAAAAGGTATAAGAATCAAAGATGAAGAAACCTTATTATTAGGTGGTATGATTCAAGAATCAGAACATAACGAAGTTAGTAAAATACCAATTTTAGGTGATATACCTGTTATAGGCTTTTTCTTCAGAAATCAAAAGAAAGAAATGAAAAAAGAAGAATTGTTATTTATGATTACACCAAGAATCATAAAAGATTCAGAGGATGTAGCTGAGCTTTAGGAAATCAAATAATTATGAGTCCAATTTTAGATAAAATAAAACCAGTAATTGATTTTTCTTTAATTTCAAAATTCGATATTAAAGAAATGCAATTAAAATCATATATACCTATTTGTGTTGCAAAAAACGTAGTTTACATTGTTGCGAAGTCATCTACAAAACAATCAGATATAGGTTCTATTGTTCTAAAGATTTCTGGTGCAGACAAAATTAGTATAAAAAATATAAGTGATTCGGATTTTTCTACACTTTTGAATTTTGTTATATCAAACATTCAAGTTGAACAATCTGATTCTGGAGAAACTGAAGATACATCTTCAAATGAGATACAGTTACATTATGACAATGATGATGTAATTGAGGAAGATACAATTATCAATACAGAGGAAGGTCATTTAGAAGAAAAGTATTTTTCAAAAAAAATTGGTGAAGTTCTTGTTCAAATGGGATTTGTAACAAATGAACAAATATTTAATGCTTTGGTAGAAGCAAAAAAGACTCATGTTCCACTTGGAACTATTTTGGTGCAACAAGGTGTTATTACATTAGAAGAATTAAAAAAAGCTTTAACAGCTCAACAAGGTTATGAAGCTGTAACGGCAGAGCAGTTAAAAATTCCTGATTCGGTTTTGTCTATGTTGCCTGAAGACTTTATAAAAATGAATAAAGTTCTTCCAATTAGTTATGATGATAAAGTACTTGTTGTTGGGATGGTAAATCCAAATGATAAAAAAGTAATAAATGATATTATTTTCTTGACTGGTTTAAAACCAAGTATTTTGATTATTACGCATTATGAATTTTCAATGTGTACACAAAACTTGTTTAACGAAAATAAAAAAGCAACAAGTAAAATAATTAAGAAAATAGAGAAACAAGCTTTAGCTTTTGACAGAGAAGAAACATTATTTGAACAAGCTCAAAAAGAACTAAAAGATGATTCAAACATTGTTGTAAAGTTTGTAAATAAAATTATTTCTGATGGTATAGATATGAAAGCAAGTGATATTCATATTGAGCCTCGTTTAGACGGATATGTGGTTAGATATAGAAAAGACGGCATATTAAGAGAGGTATTAAGGCTTCCGCCAAAGACTGAATCTGCTATATTAACTCGTTTGAAGGTAATTTCCAAAATGAATATAGCAGAGCATAGGCGTCCTCAAGACGGTTCATTTTCAATTACATACAAGGAGCGTGATTATGATTTCCGTATAAATACACTTCCTGTTGCCGATCAAGAGAAAATGGTTATAAGAATTTTGGCTCCAGCCGTTTCCATGGCATCTTCAAAGGATGATATGGTTATCGTTGGCGCATCAAAAGAGGATACAGAATTAATTAAGAAAATGGAAAGTGTTCCAAATGGTATTATCTTAACAACAGGTCCAACTGGTTCAGGTAAAACGACGACATTATATACATTATTAAAAGCGATAAATGATGAAAAAATAAATATAACGACAATCGAAGACCCTATAGAAATTAGGATTGATGGAATAAATCAATCTCAAATTAATACAAAGGCGGGTATAACTTTCGCTTCTTGTATGCGTGCTATATTAAGACAAGACCCGGATGTTATATTAGTTGGTGAAATTAGAGACATTGAAACATTAGAAACAGCTATTTCGGCAGCATTAACAGGTCACTTAGTATTGTCAACATTACACACAAACTCAGCTGCTTCAACTATAACCAGATTAATAGACATGGGCGCAAAAGATTATTTAGTTTCATCTACTTTAGTTGGTATTATAGCTCAGCGTTTAGTAAGGAACTTATGTCCACATTGTAGAACACAATATTATCCGACTAGAGAAGAGGCTGAATTGGTAATAGCTGGGGATGAAAAAGAAATACAAGAGTTTATGAAGACCCCTGTATATAAGCCTTGTGGTTGTGATAAATGTAATTTCGAAGGTTATTCAGGTCGTATCGGTGTATATGAAATAATGCCTATTACTAAAGAAATTAAACGTTTAATTGCGCAAGGAGCACATGATATTCAAATAGAAGAAGCAGCTGTTGGGGCTGGTATGAATACATTGCAAAGAGCTTGTTTGAAGCATATTGTAGAAGGAAGAACGACTATATCAGAGTTTGTTCGTGTACTTGGACCTGTTAAAGATTAGAGGATGAAGTCATATGACCAGATATGAATATGAAGCTTTAAAATGGAATGGAGAGAGAGTAAAAGGTCGAATTGATGCGAAATCAGAGGTTGAGGTAAGAGTTCGTGTCAAAAATATGGGCTATAAGTTAGTTTCTTTTCAAGAGTACAGTTCTGGCGGTTCTAACGTAAAAAGAGGTACATTGCAATCATTGTCTTTGAAGGAGAAAATAGACTTCACTCAAACTTTTTTAACCTTAAACAAAGCTGGATTACCAATTATAGAAAGTCTTATTTTCATTGAAAAAGATGCAGCATCAAGACAAGTTAGAATGTTAGCTCAAGAAATAAAAAAGCAGATTATTGCAGGTTATACATTGTCTGATACAATTTCCAAATATCCTAATTTATTTGGACAGGTATATATAGGATTGGCAAAAGCCGGAGAAGATTCTGGTGAAATAGATAAAACTTTCGAACGTTTAATTGAACTTTTAAGAAAACAAGGTGATATAAAAGGGAAAGTTATATCAGCATTAACATATCCTATTTTTGTTGTTTTGCTCGCAATAGCGGTTGTTCTGGTAATGTTAATGTTTGTTTTTCCTGCATTCAAAGATATGTTTGATCAGCAAGGTAAAGAGTTACCTGCTATTACACAATTTTGTATAAATTCAGGAGAGTTTCTTAAAGATAAATGGGCAATAATTCCTTTAAGTATAGCAGCAATAGTTGGTTCTATGATTTATTTATTGCGTTGGGAACCATCTAAAAGAAAATTTGATGAAATAGTATTAAAGATACCTTTATTTTCAGATTTGATAAAAGCAGCTTCTTTTTCAAACTTTTTAACAGTATTACAAATTGCGTATGATGCAGGTATACCTATTATAGAGTGCTTGTATTTATCCAGAACAACTTTATCGAATTCTGTGATGCAGGATGCAATTAAATTGTCCATAAAGAAAATGCAAGCTGGATCACATTTATCTGAATCTTTAAAAGCAGCTAATATATTTCCTAAAATGATATTGTTTATGGTTTCAACTGGTGAACAGTCTGGTAGATTGGGTGAATTAATGACACAGAGTGTTCAACATATTGACCAACAATTAGATTTGATTATTGATACATTAGGTAAATTAATTGAACCTATTTTGTTGATATTTATTGGGGTAATTGTATGTTTCTTAGCTTTATCATTATATTTACCTCTATTCCAGTCATATTCGGTATAAGAAAGGACATCTCATAAATGTACGAAGATAATAATAATTTAGAAGAAAGTAATAGTTTTATTACAGGAATTTGGTCAGAAAGAGTACTTGTTATAACAAAAGATTACCAAATAAAGGGTAATGTATTTATGCCTAAGACAGGAAGAAAAAATAGAGTTCTTTCTGATATATTAAACGGAGCAAAAAGGTTTGTGGCAATAAAAAATTGTGAAGTAATTCATAGAGAATTTCCAAATAGAAAAGCAGAAACTCATGAATTTTTGCAATTAAATTTAAACTCAATAATATTACTCAGACCACTAAATGAAGAATAATGCTTGATTTTAAAAAATGTTTGTGTAAATATATAGAATAGAGAGAGGCTAAGGGCTATTAGCTCAGGTGGTTAGAGCGTACGCCTGATAAGCGTAAGGTCCCTGGTTCGAGTCCAGGATGGCCCAAATTTAAAAGAAGAGACCGACTAAGGTCTCTTTTTTTATGTCAGAATCCCGCGATTTGTGCGTTTTACCCAAAATCAGAGAATTTCTTTTTATGATTTTTTAAGATTTTTTGCGATATAACTTAAAATTCTCTTTTGGCTGATAAAAAGAGTCCTTTTTTATTAAAGAGTTTAGGGTTGAAAAAATACAATATTTACATTATAATGTAAGTGAAGTTTGATAAGAGACTGGAGTACTAAAAGAGGAAAAGGTGACCATTATTGCAAAACTTCAGGGATAATAGTGTTTAAATATAAATTAAATTGAAAAAATTCATATTATATTGAAAGTTTAAGTAAATTTTTTAGAGAAAAGTAAATGCTTTGTAATAGAGTATTACTTGTTAGAAATGAATAATATATAATTAAAATAAAAACAAATAGACAGGTTTTATAACTTGTCTATTTTTTGTGTCCATAAAAAGTCATAAACAAGAAAGGAGAAAAATATGGCAGTTTGGAATGAAGCAGATCACCCAAGAGATGAAGAAGGTAAATTTACAGAAAAAGGCGGTGGTAGTTCTGCAAAAGATAATTCAAATGTAAATAAAGAAAAAACAGTTTTGTATGGTGGAGTAGAGAAAAATGAAATAAAAGGAGATGGTATAAAATCTAGAATAGAGAACATAAAAGATAAAATAATATCAAAGGAACTCAAAGAAAAGAATAAAAATGAAAAGAGAGCAGCAATTTTATACCCTAATATGCCTGATAATAAAAAAATACAAGAATTAAAAAATATAGGAGAAAAAGAATTTAGTGATATTGAAAAAGAAAGGATACTTAACCATACAAAAAATATTGGACTAGCTGCATTAGAGATTGGAAGTGCATTAATACCATTTTCAGGAGAAGCAAAACTAGCAGCAGGAATAACAAAAGCATTAGAACCCAAAATAGGAAGGGCAATTGCAAAAGAAGTTGGGAAAGGTGCAGCAAGGGGAACATATTCAGGAGGTGTAACAGGAAGTATAAAAGGTTTAGGTGAAGGACTGGAAAATGATAAAAATTTAATAGCTACGACTATAGAAGGAGGTTTAACCGGTGCTGCATTAGGTGGAATTTCTGGTGCTGGTATTGGAATAGCGAGCGGGAAAGGTATTCAAATGTATAAAGGGCTAAAGTTAAAAGATTTCAAACCTATTGACAATATGACAAAAGAGGAAAGGAAAGAATTTAGAAAATTTGCAAAAGAATATTATCAGGATTATTTACAAGATACAAAGATTAAAAATAATGAAATAGGAAATATTGATTTTACAGGACAAGGATTAAAAGAAGTATTGCGTTGGAATCCAAAACAAGCAAAAAATTTTCCAATATTAAAAAATGATATTAAAAATTCAAAAGAGTTAACTTTTGAATCACAAAAGCATAATAGAAAAGATACAATAACACATTTTGAAGTTATAAAAGGTGAAAATGGCTTTTATATAATTGCCGTGAGCAAAGATGGAAATAAAAAATACTATTTTTCAAGAGATATCCCTCGCTAACATTCATACGACTAGTATGGGTTAGCAAGGGACAATAATATTATAACAAATTTTTATATTAAATTCAACAGATGTAATAAAATCAAATTGTTTATTTACAAATGATATCCTCGACTTGTAACGTACTACTAGCACGTCCAGTATCGAGGATATCATAAGTTATAATACAAATTACTACAGAAAAGTAGTATCTATATTATCACCAATTATATTATGACAGATTTTATTTATAACTTCAAGGTTATATTATCCTTATAAAGTATATTTTGATGTATTCAAGAACAATATATGGAGTTATTTTCATCTTGATAATTTTTTATTTCTCTTATGAAAAGTTGTTCTTTTGTATCAAGTTCTTTTTCAAATTTATTCATTATTTCAAGAAATATATTTTTTTCAATTTCTACATCTATTGCAAAATCAATATGGTTCTTTTTACTTTCCCAATCTTGAATTTGAAATCTAATTGTATCATTATCCAATACCCATACAAACCATTTAGATTTACTTACTTCTTCTATAATTAATTGAGCGTAGTTTTTTGTTTTTATATCATTAAAAAATTTTTTAAAATCATTTTTCATAAGAGAATAATCTATACATTCTTGGTAATTTTCTTTATTTGTTTTTATTTCAATATTAAAATATAGATTGAAAGAATTATCTTTATCAATGGAACTTTCATCAATTTCATCATAAGTTACATTTATTTCTATATTTTCAACTTTTTTAGTTTCTCTTAATGGTAACGGTAATTTTTCATCAGGATAAATAAACCATCTTCCTGTATCCGAATTATATAACCAATTTGAAAGTATATGGATTTTGTATGGTTCTATTTTAGGATTCCAATTTGTTTTTGGTTTATTTCTTGTTATACCTGCAGCAAATACTTCATAATCTTTCCAATTTTTTTCTATTTTGTATTTTGAACATTGATACTCTGCAAATAAGGTGCTTCCTGGAAGTATTGCAAGTTTCCATCCTTCTTTATAATCATCTTTGTAAAATACATATTGATATGAATAGAATAAAGGAATATTTTTTAATTGAATTATATTTTTTATATTAATTTCATCTAATTCTTTTTTCTTATGTATTCTTTCAATACTTTCTATTTCTTTATCTACTTCAGTTTTTAATTTTACATAAGATATTAAAGTTAAATTATCAAGAAAAATTTTGTAATTTTCATCAGAAACAATAAATCTTACCCAACCTTTTTTATATTTATAATATTGAATAACGCCTGAGTGTGGGATTTTCTTTATAAATAATTCAGAAGAAAGTTTATAATAGTAGGCTTGATTTAATTTAAAATCTTCTAATAAATTTAAATCTTTCTTTATACATTCTTCTTTTGCCAAATCTGCTGTAAGTATAATTTTCTTATTGTTATTAAGAGCTAAATATCTTTGAAAGAAAAGCCATTCATTACTTTCATTAACAGGTCCTTCCCATAAGTGGGAGATATAAGAATAGTAATATATACCTTTCAATGATTTGCAAAAGTATTCTTCTCCATTTGTATAAAAAAGACCATTTATAAAATCAGGTGTCTTAAGTATATCCTGATTATAAATTAGTATATCTCCAATATTTAATCCAAGTCTGTCACATTCTCCTTTTACAAGTTGAATAATATATTTTGTCTGATAACCAGATATAGAATTATTAAAAACGGAACTTCTCTTTTTATATATTTTAATAATTGTTCCAAATTCATTACAAAAGAGTATATCAGAAGAAATCTTTATTTTATCAGCAGATACTTTATTTGGATATATTTCACTATAATCGTAGATGATTCCTATATTTTGTAGTATTTTATCCTTAAGAAACGAAGTATTTTTTTCTTCCCCTGCTTCTGGTGTTCCAAGTGATAAATTAGCATATTCCCCATTTATTTTTCTGATTTCATAATTTTGTATTTTCATATATCCATTTGAAAAGATTATTTTTTAAAATATTCTATTGTTTGATTATATCATAGCTTAACTTAATTAATATATGAATATTTTGCAAATGAGGCAATAGAAATAAGTTTTAACACATTTTTTTTGTAGGAAAAAAATATCTCCAACATTAAATATATAGATAGCTTTTGATACTTTGTTATATGTTAAGCTATTTTTTCATTTGTATATTA
>CALUSI010000011.1 GCA_944323395.1 Candidatus Gastranaerophilales bacterium | reverse complement strand
AACAAGTCGCATGATGTTTGTGTCATTGCTTCAAATATATCTATGCAAAAAGTTCTATCTTCAGATAATTCGAGGAGTTTTTCTTTATATTTTTATAAGTTCTACTGTGTTTTTTTGGGGTAATTAATATTAAATTAAATTAATACTTCTTTTATTTTTAGACAAATTTCAATTTCAGATATGAACATTAGTGGAAATTAAGAAATTAGCGTTTATGGTAGATTTTTATAATGTATACAATTTCTAATAATTTTAAACTAAGTACTTTATAAAATTTTAAAAATACAAATTGCATTTATTCGTCTACAAATAATCTACAAAAAGACGTATTTATAAGAAGGAATGTGATTTTTTTAAAGGAATTCAAGAGTGGTTAAACACATTGCCTAACCTTGTTCCACAACTTGGTGTTTTACTTAAATTAAGCAATTATTTTGTGTAATTCGTTACGTAACAAATTAGTGAGTTTTCAGATGAATTGCTTAAGAAATTTAGAAATAATAATTATAAACTTATACTAACCTCAAGCTTTCCTGATAAATATAAATATGAATTATAACTAATTCCATTAATACTCATTTATTTTTATTTATTCTCTTTGAATAATATCGTCTATATGTAATGTATATATTCTAGTAAAATTACATATATTAATTTATTTTTAACGTAAATAATAATATTTATTCAACTAATTATAATTAAGATAATAATATTATTTTTTGTATTAATACAATTGACTTTCTACATATTTAATAAAAAATATCCTAATAGCATAAAAATAAATAAAAATATATATGCTAAGACTAATTTATCAGACAGTATTGTTGACGCAATATTGTCGTCATTTGTTGAATCAAGTATTTTCGTATAATGAAATAAAATTATTATAAAAATCAAAAAAGAAACGGATAATACTAAGTTCAGTATTATTGAGTTTTTAGTATATAGAATTTGAATGGTATACATATAAAATAAAAAAGCAAATATTCTTGAAATATTAATGCACAAACTATATATTTTTCTATCATATAAATCTATGAATTTTCTTTGATATATATTATTTGTTCTGTTAAATTTTATTTCAAGTTTTCTCTTCGAAAAAGTAAAAAATAATACAGTGAAAAATACTAATAAAATAAAGTTCAAAATAAGGTTTTTATCGAAATGAAAATACTCGTATATTATGAAATAACCAACTAAAAGTCTCAAGACAAATCCAAAAGCTATAATTATGTCACCTAAAATAGGAATTTTTTTATAAAAAATTGAATATGTTATATTTATCAAAAAATATATTAATATCAAAATAATTGAATAATTATTTAAGTTTGCAGCAATATATAAACTAACTATAATTAACAGTAACATAATGCAGTATGACTCTCTTATAGTTATAATGCCAGAAGCAAGCGCACGAAATTTTTTTGTTGGATGTTTTTTATCATAATTAAGATCAACAATATCGTTATACAGATATACCGCTGATGAAACCAATGAAAAAGATATAAATGCTAATAATAACTTAACAAAAAAATAAGGGAACAGAAAGTTTGGTAAGCAAATTGCAGGAAAATATACTATTAAATTTTTTAAATAGTGATTAAATCTAAAAATTTTCTGAATATTATATATTTTTTTCAAAATCATATTATATACCTTTATTATATATCTTATATGATGCTCCATATATAACATCTAAGCTAGAAAGATTAAATATTATTTCAAAGGCTAAAAATAATAAAAGTAATATTATTATTGTGTTAGATATATATACTTCTTTATTTTTGTCTATATTGTCATTTATTATATTTAATATATTTCCAATAGATAAAGACATAATTATGAACCAAAATTGCAAATGACTAAGGGCAAATAAGAAACCGTCCATAGGCTGCCATATAGTAACTAATATGAAATTAATTAATAATGTCAAAGAAATAGCGAATAATAATGCTTTGTTTTTTATAATAGAACATTTGATACCTTGTAAAAGAGAAAATATCCACAATAAAATAAAGCAAAATAAAAAAGTAATAGAAAATATACTCTGAATATTTGTATATTTACCAAAATTTACAGTGATAAAAGTGTCAGTACATATACTAAAGCCATTTCGAATAATTAGCTTAGGTGCAATTATAACTTGATAAATTGAAGTTTGTATAAAATTACTTATGCTTTCTCTAAGTGGAATTTTATTTAAATATTCATTAATTTCTTTCATATTAAAAAATGAAGTTATAAGCATATTTGTAGCTGTAAGGTATCTAAAATACAGAAGAAAAATTATTATAATCATAATGTAAAAAAATATTTTAATAATTTTCTTTTTATCTTTGTATTTTGTATATAAGCTAGATGCAATTAAAACTGAAACAGGTATAATATTAGTCATTGAGACACCAAAGGATAAAGCTGAAAATAATATTATAAGAAATAAGTTTAGTGTTGATGATTTATCAGCTAACATTTCTTTTACTATTAAGTATGTTATTATCGACAAATAAAAACCGGTTAATAAATATGTTTCAAAAAAAGCTGTAAAAATAAGTTGACAAAAACTAAAAGCATAAATTAATGTTAATAATAAAGCAATTTTCCTGTGCTTATTGAGAAAAAACAACATTATCTTATAAATAAAAAAACAAGTCATCGCTGATATAAGACTATATAAAATTCCCAAAGAAAGTAATTTATCCTTAACAATATATAATATAAACTCTAATATTGGATAGAAAAAGGTGAAAAAATACGGGTGAAATCTTCGAATTGTAGGTGAAAAAATATCTTCTATTACCCAAGGTACATCAGAACCAAGAATATAAGTTCTAAAATAATCAGTATTTAGGTAGAAATTTTTACACAATACAATATATATGAAGGTCAAAAAAATAAATAATATGATCGAACTTTTATTTCTAATCAAAAAACTCTTTATACAATTATTGGGGTTTATATTATAAAATATAAAAATAAAGACTAAAAAATAAAAAATTACAAATATTGTGAATGCATAATAGTTGATATAATCAAAGATATTTAATTTTTCAATATTTTTTTTGTAATGATTGAAACTCTAATTTTCTCATTTGCATCAAAATTATAACTAATCTTTATAGGTGCAATGTTAGTTTTTTCATTTAAGTATTTTTTTCCATTAACAGAAACTTCAGAAAATACGACATTTGAATTTTCTAACCCGGATAAAATCATTGTACCGGAGGTTTTAAAGGCAAAATTATAATTGTGTTCCACAAAGTCTTTGTAATGAAAAATCATAATTTGTTGCTTATAAAAGCCAAAATCAAAAATATGTAACTTGATTTTGGGACATCTTGATTAAGGAAAAAATCAGTATTTGTGTATAAATTTGTTGAGAAAAAAGAAAACATAATTGTAAAAACTATAGATAATATAGTAGAGTAGGTAAATCTTTTTAGTGACAATTTCTTTATCTTTAAGATTTTATACATAGACAAATTAAAAATACACTATAATAATATTATTGTCAAAAAATAATTTGAGTAAAATATTAAATTTATGTACATACAAATTTTTGATGTTTATTATAATTTGACAAATTATAGTTATTCATATTTGATATACAATTTTTTTATTTAATAATTTATTTATTGATATTTCTAATATGCATATAAATTGATAATTACGGTAATATTATGATAAAAGATTTAACAAAAGGTGAGCCATTAAAATTAATACTAATATTTTCAGTTCCGTTATTAATTGGAAATATATTTCAACAGCTATATAATATTGCTGATTTAGTAATAGTCGGAAGACTTTTAGGTGTTGAAGCATTTGCCGCGGTTGGTGCTGTTGCTCCATTATTTTTTCTTATAACATTTATTATTGTCGGTTTAACTAACGGATTTGCAGTAATTACAGGTCAAAGATTTGGAGCTAAGGATATTGATGGTGTTAAAAATTCAATAGTTATTTCGACGATTTTAAGTATTTTAGCGACAATCTTCTTTACTGTTTTTTGTTCTTTATTAATGCATCCCGTTTTACACTTGTTAAATGTCCCTCAAAATATTTACCGTAATGCGTTTTGGTATATAGAAGTTATTATAATAGGACTTATTGCTACTTCTCTGTATAATCTACTTGCAAGTATAATAAGAGCCTTAGGTGACAGTAAAACACCTTTATATTTTCTAATTTTGGCTTCTATTGCGAATATAATCTTAGCTTTGTATTTCATACAAATTCTCAAATGGGGAGTCGCTGGTTCTGCGTTTGCTGTTGTATTATCTCAAGGAATTTCTGTTCTCCTTTGTCTAATATATGTAAAAAAGAAATTTCCTATTTTACATCTAAAAAAACAAGATTGGCTAATAAAATATAATGAAGAATTTTTAAAGTCAGTAATTGAACATCTACGCATAGGCGTACCTATGTCTATTCAGTTCTCTATAATCGGGTTTAGCGTAATTGTTATACAAAGTGTATGTAATTCTTTTGGTTCTAGTATTATAGCTGCTTTAACAGCAGCTCTCAGAATCGAACAAATAGCGACTCTTCCAATGATATCATTTGGTGTCGCTCTAGCCACATTTGTTGCTCAAAATTATGGTGCAAAAAAATTCAAACGAATTAGAACTTGTGTTATTCAAATTTCTATTCTAAACATTGCTCTTAGCATTTTAATGGCTTTTATTATGCGTTTTTGGGGTACTGATATTATTAGAGAATTTATTGGCAGTGCTACAATTGAAATAATTGACATTGCACATGAGTATCTTTTAATCAGTACTCTTTTCTATATTTTTCTATCACAAATTTTTGTATATAGAAATGCACTCCAAGGAATGGGAGAAATTGTATTTCCACTTTCTTCCAGTATGGCAGAACTCTTAATGAGGACTTTTGCTGCAGTATATTGGACATTTAAATTTGGCTATATTGGAATATTTTATGCTGGACCAATAGCTTGGGTCAGTGCTTGCTTAATTCTATCTATTGGATATTTTAGAAGTATGAAAACACTTATATATAAAAAAAGAAGAAAATTTTAAGCTTTTTCATATATTGTTTAAAAGCTAACAAGTAAACTTTTATCAAATTTTTATTTGTAGTTAGAATTTTATTAAAGAATAGACTAATAATACTACTAATATAAAAAAGGAATACAAAAGCATTCTTCTATCACTGTATGTTAAAGAAGAAATATTGTCATCTACACTATTATCAATTATCTTTATATATCTTGATAAAATTAATAAAAAAACTATAAAAGATATGAATAACAATATATTATTTATTTTTAATAAATTTTCTTTGTAAATAATAAACAATATAATTAAATAAAATAAAGATGAAAGTATTCTTGTAATAGTAATAGTTATATTATAAAAATTTTTATTATAAAAGAATAAGAAATTCGATTTATATCTATTATTGTTGCTAAATTTTATTTCTAACTTTCTTTTACACAATGTAAAAAACAAAACTGTAAAAAAAGTGAGCAAGATAAGATATATAATAAGATGATTATCATAAGAAGAATCTTCATAAAATATACAATAACCAATTAAAATTCTTAAAATGAATCCCAATGCTATAAATATATCACCGATAAAAGGAATTTTCTTGAAAAAGAGAGAATATATTATATTCAGAAAGAAGTAGAATACAATGAAAATTATTGAATATATGTTTATTAATGAAGCAGTTGATAAACTAATCAAAATTAAAGCAATAATAATATAGTATGATTGAGTTTTATTAATAATCCCGCTGGCTAATGGTCTAAATTTTTTTATTGGATGCATCTTATCAGAATCAACATCACAGATATCATTGTACAGGTATACGGCAGATGAAATAAATGAAAAAGAAAGAAATGCCAATAACAATTTTATAACAGAGTTTATATCTAAAATATTTTGTAAAAAAATAGTTGGAATAAGAATAATCAAATTTTTTAAATAATGGTTAATTCTAAAAATTCTTTTAAAATTATAGAACATTTGAAAATTCATCTTATAAACCTTCATTAAAAATTTTGTATGATTGTTCATATATTAAATTTAAACTTGAAAAATTATTTATTATTGTAAATATAAGGAAAAATACAAGTAAAAAAATTATTAAGTAATATATATTTTTTTTGTTTGTTGTCTCTAATAAGTTGTTAAATGAATAAGCCAAAATTATAAACCAAAGCAAGAAATGACTTAATGCAAACAAGAAACCATCTTCTGAACTCCATAATATTAATAAAATAAAGTTTACTAATAGGGTTGTTGAGATAGAGTAAAATATAGCCTTATGTTTTATATTAAAAGATTTAATTGTATAAACGAAAGAAAATAACCATAAAACAATAAATGAAAATAAAAATGAATTTGCGAAAATTTTCTGAAAATTTGTGTAACCATCAAAATTTACAGTAATAAGTGTATCAATACAAATACCAAATCCATTTCTTATGAATAGTTTTGGAGCAATTATAAGCTCATATAGTGATGTTTTTGCAAAATTGAGAATACTCTGTCCTAATTTTGTTTTATATAAATAATTATTAATTTCAGCTTTATCAAATAATGAATCTAATAATAATTTTTCAGCAGTAAGATATTTAAACAATAGAAAAGCAATTATAAATATTAAAATGTAAAGAAAAATCTGCATAATTTTCTTTTTATTCCTATATTTTATATATAAAGAAGTGGCAATAAGAACAGAAATTGGAATAATATTACTTATGGAAACTCCGAAAGCCAAGGCTGAAAATAATACAATTAGAAATAAGTTAATTTTAGAAGATCTCTCAGCTAAAGATTCGTTTATTATTAGAAATGTTATTATTGACAAATAAAAGCTAGTTAACATATAAGTTTCAAAAAATGCAGTAAAAACAATTTGACAAAAGCTAAAGGCATAAATCAACGTTAATAATATTGCGATAGACTTGTATTTCTTTAACAGCAAGAATAGTGATTTATAAATAAAAACACACGTTAATGAAGCGATAATGCTATATAAAATCCCTAATGACAGAAACTTGTCTTGAGTAAAAAATAATAAAAATTCTAGCAATGGATAAAAACATGTAAAAAAATAAGGATGAAATCTCCTTATGGTAGGAGAAAATATATCTTCAATTACCCAAGGAACATCAGAACCTACAATATAATTCCTAAAATAATCAATATACAAGTAGAAATTCTTGAATAATAAAATATATATTAGAAATATATACAGAAATAATAAAATAGGGTCTTTATTTCTAATAATAAAATTTTTTATATAATTAATATGATTTTTCTTAAAAAATATGTAGAAGAAAGTACAAAAATAGCATAATATTACTATTATTAAAGCAGGCATATTTATGTAATCAATTATGTTTAATTGCTGAGTGTTCTTTTTGGAAACAATTGATACTTTTATTTTCTCATTTGCATTAAAATTATAATAAATTTTAGCTGGAGACAAACCTGTATTATTGTCTATATAAGTTTTCTTATTTACGGAAACTTTTGAAAATACGACATCTTTATTTTCTAAACCAGACAAAACCATCGTTCCTGGCTTCTCAAACAAAAAATTATATTTGTGTTCATGAAAACTTTTGTAGTGAAAAATCATAATTTGCTGGTTTTCAAGACCAAAATCAAAAAAAATGTAACTTGACTTTGGTATATCATTATTATTGAAGAAAAAAATTTTTGTATATAGGTTAGTAGAGAATAATGTAAATATAAAAGTAAAAAAAGATGACAATATAAATGCATAAATAAATTTTTTAATAGAAAAATTTTTTATTTGAAAAATATTTGTACACATAAATAGATCCAATAACAACCATAGTCATTGTATCTTAAAAACATGAAAAGTAAAATACATATCATATATAAACAGAAAGTAAATTTGAAGATAATTAATAAAACATTGATAAAATGAAGAGATTCATTTATAATTTCTTTGTAATAGGGCGGTTGGCGCAGTTGGTAGCGCATCACATTGACATTGTGGAGGTCGCTGGTTCGAGTCCAGTACTGCCCAAGTTTATAAGTAAGAGACAAACTAAGTTCTCTTTTTTATGCCAAGAAATGAATTCATATGTTGCAGATAATTACGGTATAATGACAAACAACAAAGATTTATTTATTGTTATTACTTCAAAATAATTTATTCGAAGATAGCAAAGGTTATTATAAAAAATCCCCCAATTGATATTTAATTAATGTTATCTTCAGGAAAGAATATAAGTAAAATCTTTTTCATTTTCTTCTTTTCCTTTATAATAAAAATAAGAATCAGGAATAGGAATATTAGGGTAGTAAAAAAACTGATAATAGTAATATTTATGATAATTATATCAGTTAATACTGCTAAAGCAGAAACAATAAAGTGAGAAACAATACGATATAAGATAATATCAAATTCTTATGACGTGCAATTATCTCGAGTTGATATTGATATCTGCAAAGCGAAAATACTTGGGTCAACGGAATTTATGAATATAACGAGTATAATAAAGGTTTATCCGTCGAAAATAATCAAACAATATATATAGGAAATGAAAATATATATGGCGACAGTATCTAACAAAATGCAGTTTCTGTCTGGTTAAATTATAATCTTTGGGATTTTTGAATAAAAGGTGATAATTAAAAAATAGCAAAGAATGAGAATTTATCTAAAAAAGCAACTTATTTTAAAACTTTAAAAGATATTAAAATAAATGCTATAAAACTTTATGCAAAAGCATTAATTGAATAAAAGAAATATTAGCTAACAGTTAAATGTCTTGCCATTGAAGGCTCTAAGCAAAAGAAATGGGAAGATTATCTTGGTAATTATGTAAAATCAGGTTTTCAGGTTTCAAATATGGGAAAAATTTCAGCAGCAATCGAAGAAATGTTTCAGAAAGCAATGACACTTACTCAAGTAGCAGGAAATGTTTGCTATGATAATATTTCCTTTAAATATAATATAAATACTCCTTACGTTATTGACGGATTTTCTCTTCATATAAAGCCCAAGATGCGTGTAGGCTTAGTCGGTAGAAGCGGTGGTGAAAAAAACACAATAACAAAATTAATACAGAGGTTATATATAGCAAACAAAGGTACTATTTATATAGATGGAGTTGATATTAAACATATGAATCCGTCTTTGCCCCGCAAAAATATCTGTATTGCATTGCAAGAAAACTATTTATTTTCAGGCACCATCAGAGATAATCTTTCTCTTCCAATGCAAAATGCTCCTATTGAACTTGACTCTTTTATTAAATAGAAAGCTAACTTTTTACTTTTTGCTCTTATCTTGTAAATTTAGTCAAACACTCACGTATTTTAAAAGCGAACACATCAAATAATTCTCGTTCTGCACTATTAACTGAAGATTTTACTTCATTATATTTATATGGATATAAATTATCTTGTTTTAAAGATTCAATAAATTTTTTACGATTTTATTGTTTTTCCGTATTTAAATATTATTTTAGTAAATCTTTGTCATTTTTTCTATTAATTTTAAATCTTCACGTAAATTTGATAATAAATTTTCATTATTTAGTTTAGCAATATAAATAAAAATTAAATTAAATATTTAAATTATGAGTACTAACTCTTAAATTGTCTTGAAAAAGCGGACATAAATAATCATTGCAGAAATTAAAACGTTTTGAATGATCTTTTTGACTTTTAGAAAAATCACATTTAATAATATTTAAAGCCAGTACTATATTTTTTCAACAATTTAAATGTATAATTATAGTTTTTTAGCTGATTCGGAATAAACTTTTTTGATCTTTGAAGTTAAGTAAATTTCTTTACAATTTAATAATATAGAAAAATCCTTATATAAGGAGTAATAAATTGTAAACATTTCTTGAATTTGACTTATATTATTCACAATTAACACGTTAGTTTTATTTTTAATAGCAAAATTCTAATACTTACAGCAGCCTGTTTTTAACTCAGAATATCGCTTAATGATAAATCTGCACTTGATAGAATTATCTAAAAATCCTTTTTAAGTTATTTTCGTTATAAATGTAAACACTAAAAAATTTTACAAGATTTCCTATACTTAAATCTTTATATAGTCTTCTACATTCACATCCTTGCAAACATCTTCAACCATTAATTGTTTTGTTAGTCTTTATTTTGTAAGAAATACCAATATCATTTAAAAGTATTTTGAGCTTGCAAATACATACAACCTTCTCAATCATCTATGACATCAATATATTCAAAATAATTAAGATCATTATCAAACAAAATTAAACAATGTGACTTATACAAAATGCAATTAAAATAGAAAAAACCAATGAAATTACACAAAGAACGGAGAAGGTGGGATTCGAACCCACGGTGCAGATTACTCCACACAACACCTTAGCAGGGTGCCGCCTTAAACCTACTCGGCCACTTCTCCAAGACGCTATAACAATATTATCAAAAGATATCATTTAATTCAAGTATTAAAAATGCTTAATTTTTAATATTTTTATGACAAATTTTATTTTCTCCGTTTTTGTTCTATATAGTTACGAGGGATAAAAATTGAAAATTACGACAAATTGCACATATAAACCAAATTTTGGTTTTGATAAACAATTAAATGAGGAGCTAAAGCAATCTTTAAGTACATTCCCAGATAGACAATGGGCACAAACTCTTTCCTCTATGAATTCTTATTGTAATAAATTAGAAAATAATTTAATCAGAGAGTCAAAAAAAACAGAAAAATCTGACTCTAAATTTCAAGATTATTTAGATATTTTTCTTTCTTGTAAGCAAATATTAGCAGGTTTCGTCTCTATTACTTTTGAGCAATTAAACTATGCTGATAGAGAGTTTACTCATTATCATGATGAATTTCTTAAAAATGGTTCAAAAGATAATGACTGGAGAAAGGATGCTTGTGAAAATTTAAAAGATTGGATTTCTCCTGAGTTATTAAAAAAAATAAAAAATAAAAAAGCTCAAGACGTGTCAGTGAGCACAAGCCAAAATACTGAATCTACAGCTCAATCTGACAATAACAATAAGAACGTAACACCTACAGCCGATTCTTCGAAAACATCAAGTGCTACAGAAACAATTTCATCTAAATTATCACCAAAATCTTTTTTGGAAGAATTTAAACCTGATATTTCTACACCAAAAGGATTTATTGATGTAGCTGGCATGGAAGATCTAAAAAGAGATTTGCGAGAAGGAATCATCGATTTTATTCAAAATCCAGAACAAGCAAAGATTGATTTTGAAGAATATGGAAAAACAGTTCCAAATACAATTCTTTTATACGGTCCTTCAGGATGCGGAAAAACATATGTTACTCAAGCACTTGCTTCAGAAATTGATGTACCTTTATATTTGTTAAATATAAGTAAAGCTGGCTCTCATTATATAAATATGACATCAAAAAACCTAAAAACTGCTTTTGATGAAGCTATTAAAATTGCAGAAAATACTGATAGACCTTGCCTTCTTTTTATGGACGAAATTGATTCTTTAGGTTTTGATAGAAATTCAAGAATGGAACCTGATGATTTAAAACAAGTCTCAACTATGTTACAAGCTATTGATTCTGCAAAAAAATCTAATGTTATTATAATTGGTGCTACAAATAAATTTAATTTATTAGACCCTGCTATAAGACGTAGATTTGATTCAAAAGTTTTTGTAGATGTTCCTGATATGGATTCAAGAAAAGATTTATTAATAAAGAATTTGTCATCTTTGAAAAAAGGCCAAGCATTGTTGTCTTCTCAAGATGATATTGAAACAATAGCTAAAAAATTGGACGGTTTTTCTAATAGTTCAATATGTATTATCTCGAAACAAGCTGCACTTAATGCAATGAGAAGAAACAGATCTGATATTTCTGTTGGAGATTTTATAAAAGCAATTGAAACAACTTCAGAAGAAAGACCTGACAGAAATTTATACAAATCAGATTCTTACAACACAAAAAGAAAAATAGGATTTGGCTCTTAATTTAGATTATCAATTTTATTTAAAACTATACTTGGAGATGTTTCTTTATAGACAACATACTTCCTCCTGCACTGAAAAATATAGCCATAATAAACAAGCAGAATACTACAACATTCATTGCAAACTCAGATGACTGTACATTCAAGAAGGTATGTAGTTTTAAAAGCCAATTTTGCACTGTATTTAATGGTATTAAAGAAATTATTGCACCAAGAAATCCATATATGGCTCCTTGTAAAATTAATGGTATTTTGATATACCAATTACTTACGCCCATTAATCTCATAATTTCAATTTCTTCTTTTTTAGATTGAATTACAAGTTGAATTGTGCAATTGATTATTATTATAGTCAACATTGCAACAGCAATAAGTACAAGAACTGTAACTGTATTGAAAACGTTAGTAAGTGTTTGTAATTTCTTTGCAATTTCTTGAGCATAAGACATATTCTCTATACCCGAGACTTTTTTCATGCTGTCACAAACAACAGTGATATTAGAAGGGTCATCAACTGTAACATGTAATGTATCCGGCAGCGGATTTTCCATTCCACTTACATCTATGTCTTTATTCATTTCTTCCCATGCTTGTTCTTTTGTGATTATTGTTATTTTTTTTACGTGCTCAATTTCCCTTAATCTAGATGACATATATACAGGGTCTACATTTGGCTTTAAATATACTGAAATTTCAAATGCATCACCAAGTTTGTCTACAAAAGAACTTAAAGAAAAACTTGTTCTAAAAAGAGCACCAAATATAGTCAAAATTGCAGCCATTGCAGCAATTATTGCAATATTAATTAATCCTGTTCTTTTTATTCCGTATATTGTTTCCATTGCAATTCTGTACATTATTCTTACAGACGATAAATGACGCTGTGGAATGTGTTTTTTTACTGTTTCTTTTATAATTTTTTTTCTATTATTCATATGTACCTGCCTGCACGTCTCTAACAATATGACCTTGATCCATCGTAATTACTCTTTTTCTAAAATAATCAACTATATCTCTGTCATGTGTCGAAACAATTACAGTTATTCCTTTTTCATTAATTTGTTCTAATATTTGCATAATTTCCATTGAATTTTTGGGATCCAAATTTCCTGTAGGTTCATCTGCAATTAACAATGGAGGACCATTTACTATTGCTCTTGCAATACTAACTCTTTGTTGTTCACCACCAGATAATTCACAAGGCTTTGCATTCATTTTATTCAGAAGTCCTACAACTTTAAGTGCACCAGTAACTCTATCTTGTATTTCTTTTGAACGCATGCCCAGAGTTCTTATAACAAGGGCTATATTGTCATATACACTTATATTTGGTAATAATTTATAATCTTGAAAAACAATTCCCATGCATCTTCTAATATTTGGAACTCTGTCATTTGGAAGCTTTGCTATATTAATATTACCAATCATTACTGTTCCTGATGTTGGAATTTCCTCTCTATATAAAAGTTTCATCAACGTTGATTTCCCCGCGCCTGATGAACCTGTCAAAAACACAAACTCACTTGACATTATATCGAGATTTATATTTTGAAGAGCGTAGTTATTTTTATATTTTTTATATACATTTCTTAACTGTATCATTTAAGTAGTCCTGCTATTTTTGTTGCTAATTTTTCGGCATTTAATCCATAAAAAGCCATTAATTCTTTTGCTGTTCCACTTTGACCAAATTCATCATTTGTCCCAATTCTTGTTATTTGGGTTGGGTATTTTTCACTTAAAAGCTCACATACTGCGCTTCCGAGTCCACCTATTATGGAATGATTTTCTATTGTTATTACTCTGTTTGTTTTCTTTGCTGAATTTATTATTGTTTCATTATCTAATGGTTTTACTACAGGTACATTTATAATTTCAGCATCTATACCTTTTTCTGATAATATTTTAGCACAATCAATAGTTTCAACCAATGTTTCACCGTTTGTTATAAGAGTAATATCCTTTCCTTCTTTTATTATATTTGCTTTCTTATAATCGAATTTGTAAGCCGAATCAAATATATCAGGAAGATTTGAACGTGAAATTCTTATATAAATAGGACCATTAAATTCAGCTGCAAATTTTATAGCCTGTCTTGTTTCTTCTGCATCTGCTGGGACAATAACAGTCATATTGGGGATAGTTCTCATTAAGGAAATATCTTCAAGTGCTTGGTGGCTAGCTCCATCTTCACCAACTGTAATTCCACCATGAGTTGCTGCTATTTTCACATTTAAATTTGAATAGCATATTGTATTTCTAACTTGTTCCCAAGCTCTACCTGATGCAAACATTGCAAAAGTTGATACAAAAGGTATTTTACCTGTACAAGCAAGCCCTGCAGCTGTTGTTATTAAGTCTTGTTCTGAAATCCCTACATTAAAAAAACGTTCGGGAAATTCTTTCGCAAATAATTTTGTTTGAGTTGAACTGGATAAATCTGCATCTAAAACAACAATATCTTTGTTTACTTTTCCAAGTTCTACTAAAGTTTTTCCGTACTCACTTCTTACTGATTTATATTCTCTGTTCATATAAAAAATCCCTAATTTAATTCATCAAGTGCTTTTTTTAATTCTTCATCATTTGGTGCTTTGCCGTGCCAACCTGCATTGTTTTCCATAAAGGAAACACCTTTACCCTTTATTGTATTTGCTATTATAGCACACGGTTTTGAACTGCTTTTTGCTTTTATTATTGCATTGTATATTTCTGTTATATTATGACCATTTATTTCTATTGTATCCCAGCCAAAGGCTTCAAATTTTGCTTTTACATTGCCTACTGATTTTACTTTCTCTGTAGAACCGTCTATTTGAAGTTTATTTCTGTCTACAAAAGCAATGAGATTGTCAAGATTGTTGTGGGCAGCATTCATTACAGCTTCCCATACACTACCTTCTTCTATTTCTCCATCACCCATGTAAACATATACTTTGCTGTCTATTTTATCCAGCTTTAGACCTAATGCCATTCCGCAACCAATTGATAAACCTTGTCCTAATGAGCCGGTAGAAATTTCTATGCCTTTTAGAACTTTAGAACAAGGATGACCTTGCAACTTTGAACCGAATTTCCTGAATGTTAATAAATCTTCTTCCTTAAAGTATCCGCAATGTGCCATAATAGCATATAATGCAGCTGAAGCGTGTCCTTTTGATAAAATAAATCTGTCTCTATTTTTGTATTTCGGATTTAATTCGCATTCCGGATAATGTTTCATGCATTTCGTAAATAGAACATTTAATATATCTATGCAAGATAATGAACCTCCAGGATGTCCTGATTGAGCATTATGTATCATCATTAGAATGTTTTTTCTCAGCTTTTTCGATACTTCTTCTATATCTTTTATTTCTAATTCAGAAATTTGATCTATCATATATTTTTCCTTCAACACAAATTAACCATTTTTTCTAGCTGCTTCTATTATAACTTTAAAAAGAAACATAGGCAAAGTTTTGTATATTCTTTTTATACGTTCGGGTTGTTTTATAGTTCTATATAACCATTCGCAGCCCATTATTCTAAAAAATTCAGGTGCTCTTTCCACTTCTCCTGACCATACGTCAAAAGAACCACCAACTCCAATAAATATTGATTCAGGCATCTTTTTTCTGCATTTTGTTATAAATATTTCTTGCTTAGGAGCACCCAGTGCTACTAATACTAATTTGGGTTCTGATTCTGCTAATGAATCAATTATTTCATCTTCTTTTGATGATGAAAAATAACCATTTTTATAATAACTTATGTTTATTCCTTGAAATTCTGACTTTAATCTTTTTACTGTAGTTTGTATAACATTTTCTTTTGCTCCAATTAGAGCTATCGGGTAGTTAAAAATTTCACAAGATGCTATTAATTCATGAGCTAAATCAATTCCGGGGATTTGTTCTTGTTTTATTCCTTGTAATTTTAATGCTAGTTTTATTCCTGAACCATCAGGTACAACCATATCTGCATTTTTCAATATCGATGAGAAAACTTTACTTTTATCAGCAAGCTCTATCATCTCAGGATTTACTGTTACAATTTGCATACCTTGTTTATTTTTAATGTTTTCTAGAACCTGTTTTACTGCTTCATCAAAAGTAAGTAAATCAACATCATATCCTAATACTTTATGTGTTTTTCTTTTCATAAAATAATTCTATCATAGAGAATAAAAATTGTTAAAATATTACAAATTTATTCCTTCGCTTAATTTCTGTTTTAATTCATTAGCTGAATCTTCGTAGCCTATTCTGCCCATCAGAGCATATGTATAATTCTTTGATTGTTCAACACCAGGTTGATTGAATGCATCTATATTATATAAAGCTCCTGTTATTGCTGTTTGAACTTCAAACATATATAAAAGCTGTCCAAGATAATACGGAGTTACCTTTGGTATTGTTATTGTTACATTTGGTCTCTTATAGTCAATTAATGAAGCCATTGTTGAATCTGCTTCCGCTTGAAATAATTGATTCATTGTTTTTCCGCCCAGGTAACTAATACCTGTATATTCAAATATATTTGGTATTTCTAGTGTTGTATCAAATTCTTTTACTCTTAAAAAGTTAATAATCTTATCGTTTGGTCCTTCGTTATACAATTGTATTTGAGAGTGTTGGTCTGTTACTCCTATTGCTTTAACAGGTGTTTGTCCTGTATTAACGATATTATTATTTTTATCTCGCTCTTTTCCTAAAGATTCTGCCCATAATTGACAATACCAGTCTGCTACAAATCTTAATCTGTTTGAGTATGGCATCATTACAGATATTTTTTTGCCTCGTTTTACATCCATTAGGTAATGAATTAAGGCATTTTGAGCTGCTATATTATAATTTATATCTGTATTTTTTAAGGCTAAATCCATATCTTTTATGCCTTGCGTAATTTCTTCTATATTTATTCCTACTAAAGCAAATGGTAATAGCCCTACAGCTGAAAATACAGAGAATCTTCCTTCTACATCATCAGGAATATAAAATGTTTTATAGCCTTCTTGGTCTGATAGTTGTTTTAATATTCCGATATTCTTATCGGTTGTTGCTATAACATTTTTTCTGTAATCATCTCCAAGTTCTTTTTCCATTAAGTCTTTCAATACCATGTATTGAGCCATTACTTCTGCTGTTGAACCTGATTTTGTTACTACATTTACTAAAGTTTTCTTTAAATCAAGGATTTTTAAAAGTGCATTCATTTGATCAGGATCAATATTGTCTAAAAAGAAAATGCGAGGATAATTATTTCTTTGTTCTTTTGTTAAAAAATTCCAATATGGAGGTAAAAGGGCTTCACATACAGCTTTACCGCCAAGTGCTGAACCTCCTAACCCTAGAATTAATACATTATCAAAACGATTTTCTACCATTGCTGCAAATTCACGGACATACCAACTTGTTTCTTCGTTATATCCCAAATTCATCCATTGCAATTTTTGTCCGGGTTTATCTTTATTTGAATTTAAGTCAGCTATTATTCTGTGTATTGTATCTTTATAACTGTTGAATTCTTCTTCTATATTTAATCCGTTTTCTGCCCCAATAACTTCTTGTTTTACATTACGATAGTTAAGTTCTATCATTTTACCTCGCTTAATTTTATTATGTTCGGTTTGTGCACTAAAAAGAACCACATATTATTGTACATGCTTACAATATATTTTAAAGAGATTTTAAAGTTATATGTTACATATTTTTTACTTTTGATGTTACAATTCATATATGAATGAATTAAGATTTTTAGAAATTATAAATAAAACTTTAGATTCATCATCAATTTTAGGTGATGATTGTGCTTATTTAGATGATTTTGATATTTTTGTCACTCAGGATACTTTAGTAGAGGATGTTCATTTCTCTTTATATACAATTAATCCTTATTTGTTGGGAAGAAAGGCCGTTAGTGTAAATTTAAGTGATTTGGCTGCAGCTTTGTCTATACCTAAATTTATTTTAGTATCTTTATCATTGCCGAAAAATACAAAAGATTCTTTTGTTTCAGAATTGTATAGAGGAATTAATGACGTTTGCGCTGAATTCGGAGTTAAAGTTGTAGGCGGTGATATTACCGGCAGTGATAAAGTTGTTTTATCTATCTGTGCTATTGGTAAGAAAACATCATTATTCTTATCTTCAAGATCTAAGGCAAAAAAAGATGATTATATTCTTGTAACGGGACAATTTGGTAATAGCTCCGCAGGTTTTTATGCTCTTTCTAATTTCTTGCAAGCTTCAGACAAACTTATTAATTCTCATCTTAATCCAACTCCAAGAATAAATGAAGCTTTAAAATTAGCTTCTTTAATTGATAATGATATTGCAGTAATGGATTGCTCAGATGGTTTAATTGATGCTTTGTATAAAATTTCTTTAGCAAGTATGCATAATCTTAAAATTGATATAAATTCAGTTCCGGTAAGTGATAATTTAAAAGAATTTTGTTCTTTTAATTCTTTAGATTATAAAAACTTTGTAAAATGGGGCGGTGAAGACTATGAACTATTGGTTTGCGTTCCAGAGCAGACTTACTTAAAATTAGATAAAAATATTTTTACTTTAATCGGTAGGGTTCAAAATAAAGATAATCACCCTTCTGTTATTGTCAAAGATAGTGCTTCATCAGAAAAAATTACAAAGGAAATTTTTGAAAAAAACAGTTTTAACCACTTTTAGTCAGTTTTGTAAACAAAAATAAATTTTATTTTTACTTTAGAGCAAAAAAATATTTGTTCGTTTTTGTACTCAGTGTGTAGATAAATGGATTTTCTTATGAATATTCTAGCCCAAAAACTTTCTCAACAATCGTTACCACAATATATTTATAATCCTGGACAATATTCTCCAGTAACTAAATCAACTTATGAAACTGTACAAAATAACAAATCTAAAACATCAATATTCTATATAAACGATATACATGGTCAAGTACCTAAAATGCAAAGATTAGTTTCAGCATCACATCATGCCGGACTAAATGCGGCGAAGAATGGTGCTGATATATTAAAAGTTTGTGCAGGTGATACATTTATAGGCTCTGATGAAAAACGAAACCTTGCAGCTGCAAGGTTTTTAGATGCAGCAGGAATTCACGCACAAACATTAGGCAATCACGAGTTTGATATAACTGCCTCTATTTGCGGAAATTTATTAAAGGATTCAAAGGTTAAAACTTTAGGTATGAATTTAAATTTCCCCAATAATTCTTCTCCTTTAGCCCAAAAGGTCTTACGTTCTACAATTGTTGAAGGTGAAAGTGGAGAAAAATACGGATTAATTGGTGTTCAACCTTCAGATTTAGCTTCAAGAATTAAGAAAAAAGAAATTCTTGAAGGAATTACAACTGATGATAAAGAACAAACAATGCGCGAATTGCAAGAAGAAGTAAATAAGTTAAAACAACAAGGGATAAATAAAATTATTTTATTGTCACACGAAGGAAATGCTATTGAAAGAGAAATTGCTCAAAAAGTAAGCGGCATTGATGTTATTATTGGTGGGCATTCTCATGATTTAATCGAAGGTGTCACTCATGGTGAAAATCTATTATATTCTCCAACCGGCGAACCCGTTGTCATAACACAAGCTGGCAGAGATGGTAACCATTATGGCATTTTAAACTTAGAATTCAACAATGATGGCCAAATTACTCATGTTCAAAATAACATTATGGACACAAATATACATAATCCCAACATAGTTATGACAAAAACTATTGATTCTATTTTAGGCAAATCTCCTGAAATAGGACATTTAAACCATGTTGATCCAATTCCGAAAAATAATCTTTTAGAAGAAAATCCGTGGGCTGATTTTGTTGCTGATGCTATAAGAACAAATCTTGATGCTGATATCGTTTTAATTAACTCAGCTAATTTCAGAGGAAGCGTTGACCACGGTGTTGTAACAGAACGAGATATTACAAGTATTTTCCCATTTAATAATAAATTATTTAAAGTAAGACTCAACGAAGAAGATTTGGTTGATGCAATAAAAAAATGTGGCAAATCATTAACTTCTAAAAATTCAAAACCAGGAATTATGCAAGTTTCAGGTCTTACTTATACTTTAGATTCTCAAGGTAATTTAACATCTTTATACTATATTGATAAACAAGGTAATAAGAAACAAATTGATATTAATGATCCCGACGATGACAAAATATACACAGCTGTCTATGATGAATTTTTAGTTGGCGGTGGTGACGATCTTGAAATGTTAGAACGTGATGATGATGAAATTATTGAACGTTATTCATTTGATAAAGACAAAGTTACAATTGATTATATAAAATCATTATCACAACCATTTGATGTTCGTAAAGACGGAAGAATTCAAATAACTCAATAGATTTAATATCTTAATAAATATTTAATTTGACCTTTTGAGGCTTATTTTTTACAATTATATATATATTTGTGGAATTCACATGTTATAGATAGTATATGTTGGAGCAAAAAAATGAAAACTCATAATGTTGCAGTTATAGGTTGTGGTATTTGGGGTAAGAATGTAGTAAGAAATTTTTATAATCTTAATGCATTACATACTGTATGTGATTTAGATGAAGAAAATAGAAAAAATTTAAAAATTCAATATCCTGATATTAATATAATAGCAGACTCAAACGAAGTATTTAACAATCCGGAGATTGACGCAGTAGCTGTTGTAACACCAAGTCACACCCATTATAAAATTGTAAAAAAAGCTATAGAAGCTGGAAAACATGTATATGTTGAAAAACCAATTTCAACGGTTTCAGCTGAAGCAAAAGCTTTAACTGATTTGGCAGATGCTAACAATATGGTTTTGATGGTTGGACATTTATTAATGTATCATCCAGCTGTTAACAGATTAAAAATGCTTATTAACGAAGGTGTATTGGGCGACATCAGGTATGTTCAAAGCGACAGATTAAATATCAATCATTTTAAAAACGATAGAAGTGTTATGTGGGATTTAGCTCCGCATGATGTGTCTATGACAAGCTACATATTGGGAAAAGAACCGGTTAGAGTTATTAGTGCTGTTGGTGCTTCGTCTGATAATAACGACATAATGGATATTACACATTTAACAATCGAATATGAAGGCGGAATAATTGCTCATTTATCTGATAGTTGGATTCATCCGCAAAAAAGAGTTAACTTACTTGTCAGAGGAACTAAAGCAACAGCCATATTTGATGATACAATTCCGGAAAATAAACTTCAAATTTTCGAAAGTTCTTCACCAAAAGTTTCTAAAAATGAAATTCTTGATTATATAGAAATAGAACCTTTAAAATTAGAATGCCAACACTTCCTTACTTGTATAGAACAAGGGAAACAAGCTAGAAGTGATGGACATAATGGATTCAATGTAGTTAAAGTTTTAGAAGAGGCTGAAAAAATTATGCTAGGAGAAAAAGTTAAAGCACTTGATTCAGTCAATTTTGCACTTTCAAGAAGTAAGAAATAATAGTATTGGGGATATTTATGGCTAATTTATTAACAATTTTAAGAATGATACTTGCAGTAATTGCAATTGAATTTATATTTTCAGGTAGACCTGATTTAGTTATTGCGTCAGTATTTTTGACGTTAATTGTCATTGTCTTAGATGGTTTAGATGGAGTTGTAGCTCGTGCATTAAATGAACAATCTAAATTTGGATCTGTATTCGATATTTTAGGAGATAGAGTTGTAGAAAATTTATATTGGATTGCTTTTGCCGTAATTGGTTGGGTTGGAGTTTGGGTTCCAATGGTTGTTGTAGCAAGAGGTATTCTTACAGATGGTTTAAGAAGTATAGCTCTAGCACAAGGTTTTACAGCATTCGGCTCATCAACAATGATGCAAAATAAATTTTTCCATTTTCTTACAGCGTCAAGATTCTCACGTGCATTGTACGGATTTGCAAAAACAGTTGTATTTATTATGTTAATTGTCGCCAATATACCTAATATGGAATATTTCAATGGAATGACGGTTAATTCTTTCTTATTTTATACTGATATTCAGCCTTGTTTGATTAAAATTGCAGATATTTTAGTTTATATTACAGTTGCAATGTGTATAATAAGAGGAATACCTGTTATAATAGAAAGTCAAAGATATATAAATAATGATGATAAGTAAATTCAACATTGTATTATTTGAACCTGAAATACCGCAAAATACAGGCAATATTGCTAGATTATGTGCTTGCACCGGTGCTCGTTTATATTTAGTAGGAAAACTGGGCTTTTCATTAACAGAGAAACACTTAAAAAGAGCTGGTCTAGACTATTGGGATAGTGTTGAAATTTTAAAATATGATAATCTTAATGATTTGAAATCTGAATTTCCAGATTCAAAATTCTATTATCTAACAACAAAATCAAAAGAAATATATACGAATAGAAAATTCAAATCTGGAGATTTTTTTGTATTTGGACCAGAGACAAGAGGTATCCCTGAATCAATACTTAATGAAAACAAAGATTATGCAATAACAATTCCAATGGAAGAAGACCAAAGGAGTTTAAATTTATCGAATTCAGTAGCAATTGTATTATATGAGGCAATAAGGCAAAATGGCTAAATTAATTGACAATAAGCTGGTTTTTGGCAAACTTCCCAAAAGACCTGAAGATTCAAACAAAGGAACTTTTGGAAAAATATTAAATATTGCAGGTTCAAAATCTTTTATTGGTGCAGCTTTTCTTTCATCAATTTCAGCATTAAAAATTGGTGCAGGTTATGTTTCACTTGCTTGCCCTTCTGAAATTGTACCAATAATTGCCCCAATGGCACCAGAATTAACATATCTACATTTAAAATCTGATTCAAATGGCATTATTTCAGATGATAATTTTATAGACAATTTATATACATACAATGTTATATCTATGGGGTGTGGAATTGCTATAAGCGAAGATATAAAAAAATTTATTTTTTATATTTTAAATAATCTTAATAAAACACAAAAAGTTGTTATTGACGCAGATGGTATAAATATTTTATCAAACCATAAAGGTGAAATTTCTCTAAAAAATACTGTTATCACACCACATCCGAGAGAACTTTCTAGATTATTAAATGTTTCAGTTGAAGAAATATTAGACAACAGAGAAAAATATGCTCGTATAACTTCTCAAACGTATGAATGTATAACTGTACTAAAAGGACACAACAGCATTGTAACTAATGGTGAAAAAATATTTATTAATCAATCAGGTTCATCAGCATTAGCAAAAGCAGGTACAGGAGATGTACTTACAGGAATCATAGCAGGATTATTGGCTCAAAAACTTTCACCTTTGGACGCAGCAATAATAGGAACATATATACACGGACTTGCGGGCGATATTGCAGCTGCAGATCTCACAAAATATTCAGTTCTAGCCACCGATATAATAGACTATTTACCATTTGCAATTAAATTGGTTATATCAGAGGAATAGGTATCATATGTCTAATGATTCTATTAATGATTTACAAGAAAAGTTAAAACAAAACCCTAATGATATAAAGTTAATAGAAGAATATGCAATAGCACTTTCTGATATTGGGGAGAATGAAGAAGCACTAAAAAATTTTATATACCTAAAAAAAGTCACACCTGAAAACCCTCTGGTTTACTATAATATTGGTATAATACTAGAAAAAATTGGGAAGCTTAATGATGCTTTAATTTCTTATAAAAAGGCTTTGTCTATTTCAATAAATGATACTGATATAATGTATAATACATCAAATGTTTATATAAAATTAGGTTACTATGATGAAGCAGAAAAATTATTACTAAAAGTAATTGAGACAGATAAAGAAGATGAAAATTGTTACTTTCATTTAGGAGAAATATACACAAGAAAGAAAAATTTTGAAAAATCTATATTTTATTTAAAAAAAGCACTAGAATTAAACAATAATGATATTTTTGCTAAATTTTATCTGGCATATTCATACAAAAATATTGGTGATATCGAATCAGCAATAAAATTATATGAAGCAGTTATTGCGCAGAATAAAGATTATAGCTGGGCATATTACAATCTTGCTTCAATATATCTAGAAAAAAATGAAGAAGAAAAAGCTATACTTTATTTAGAAAAAACAATAAAAACAAACCCACAAGATATAAATGCAATTAAGATGATTGTTAGAATATATGCAAAACACAAAAAATATTCAGCGGCAGAAAAAATATTAAGACAAGCAATGAATGATATGCCTGATGAAGCAGATATATATTATTTCCTTGCTAAAATATATAAAGAATTAAAAAACAAAATTAATTATGTAAAATATTTAAAAATAGCTTTAAAAAAGCAAATTACATTTTCTGGAGACATTAATAATTTAGAAAATGAGATAAAAGAAGCTGAGAAAAAATAGAAAGAGGATTCTATTATAAATCCTCTTTATAGCCGTGCCACTATCTATCGGCAAATACAAATTTGGTTTTCGTTATATATATCTACTTCGAAGATAAATACACCCACAGTTAACACCTTAGTGCTGCTACGTTCCCGTCCTGACACGGTTCGATGGACTATGCCATAAATACCTGCGCTATCAACAATATATATAAAGTCTGCCGCCTTCATACAAGTCTCACAATAGGCTCTGCACCCCGCTATGCGTTCGGGTCAAGAGATCCGCAATGTCCCCGTGGAGCACGGCTTTATAATTATAAAATAAAAATATTTACATCGCAAATTAATTATTACATTCTATTTCTTCTTCGATTCTAATTAATTGATTATATTTGACTGTTCTTTCACTTCTTGCAATTGCGCCTGCTTTTATTTGTCCAGCATTTACCCCTACTGCCAAATCAGAAATAAATGTATCTTCTGTTTCTCCGCTCCTATGTGAAATAATTGTCTTATAGTTATTCTTCTTTGCCAGCTGAATTGTATCTAATGTTTCAGTTAATGTTCCTGTTTGGTTTGGCTTAATTAAGATTGCATTAGCAATTTTTTCATTAATTCCATCTTTTAATTTCTTATAGTTTGTAACAAATAAATCATCACCAACAAGCTGACATTTTTGACCCAATTGTTCTGTCAGTTTCTTCCATCCGCTGTAGTCTTCTTGATTTAAGGCATCCTCAACTGAGTGGATAGGATAGTTCTTTACAAGCTCTGATATGTAGATTATCATTTCATCACTATTTAACTCTTTTTCCTCTCCTTCTAATAAGTATTTTTCACCTTTATAAAACTCAGAAGCTGCAACATCCAAACAAATTTTCACATCATTTGTTGTATATTGGGCATCATGTATTGCTTGAATAATTAAATCAAGAGCATCTTTGTTTGTGCTAATGTTTGGAGCAAATCCACCTTCGTCACCAACAGAAGTTGAGTAACCCTGTTTATTTATTATTTTTTTTAATTCATAATATATTTCAGCACAGATTTTTATACTTTCTTTTATATTGTTGCTACATACTGGTTGTATCATAAATTCCTGAAAATCAAGCTTATTGTTTGCATGTCTGCCACCATTTATTATATTCATCATTGGTATAGGAAGCATATTTCCATATATTCCACCTATATACTTATATAAGGGAATTTTAATTTCTTTTGCTGCTGCTCTTGCTACAGCATAAGATACACTTAAAATTGCATTGGCTCCATATTTTGATTTATTATCTGTACTATCAAGACTACACATCAATAAATCAATTTCCCTTTGATTAAATACATTTAATCCTATTATTTTCGGTTTTATATAATTTTCTATATTAGAAATAGCTATATATATACTTTTGCCATTGTATTCCTTGTCATTGTTATCTCTTAGTTCTATTGCTTCAAATTTCCCTGTAGAAGCACCAGAAGGAACGGAAGCTCTACCTATTGCACCACTTTCCAAAATAATATCTGTTTCGACAGTAGGATTTCCTCTAGAATCAATAATTTGTCTGGATTTAACATCTTTTATTTTTACTTTCATAATTTTATCTCCTTTTTTGTATAATCTCACACTATTTGAAAATATGATATAATCAACATGTATATGTCTTAGGAGGAAAAATGAAAAGTACAAATCCAATATTTAACGAGAATGTTTATGAACAAACATATGCTTTAACAGAAAGACCTATGACAGTTGCAGGAACAACAAATAAGCTATTAATATTATCACTAATAATGTTAGTTTCTGCTGCTGCTGTATATTATCAATTTTCAATGGGTCGCTATGATTTTGTTAATATTTTAACATGGGCTGGTGCAATTATCGGCCTAATTCTTGGTATTGCAATCCCATTTATGAAAGACAAGTCGCCTTATTTAGCTCCAATTTATGCTTTTGCGGAAGGTGCTTTTATTTCTGGTATCTCTTGCTTTTTTGAAAACGTGTACGCAGGCATTGTCACACAAGCTATTTCTGTTACTTTTTTAGTTGTATTTGCTATGGCTGTTTTGTATAGAGTAGGACTTATAAAAGCTACTGAAAAATTTAGGGCTGTTATATTTACTGCAACTTTAGCTATTGGTCTATTTTATTTGATTTCTATTATTTTATTCTTTTTTAAGGTAAATATTCCTTATTTCTACAGTAATTCTACTCTTGCAATTGGCGTTAATGTTGTTATTGCTTTGGTTGCTGCACTTAATTTAATTATTGACTTTGATAATATTGATAATGGCGTTAGAGCAAATTTACCTTCATATTTTGAATGGTATTGTTCTTTTGGTCTGTTAGTAACAATTGTATGGCTTTATATTGAGATATTAAGGTTATTGGCAAGAACAAGAAGTCGCAATTAATAACTTAAATCCTTTATTTAATAAAAAAGACCGATATAAAATCGGTCTTTTTTATAATTCATTTCTACAAGTTCCTGTATTATAAAAATCCAGCAGATTATTTAAACTATTTATAATCATTTCATTAACAGCTGAATCTGTAAAAAATGCCATATGCTGTGTTAGAATTACATTGGGGAATTGTCTTAGATAGGCCATATCTCTGTTTTTTATTATATCTGTTGAGAAGTAATGATGATATATTTCATCCTCATTATCAAATACATCCAAAGCAAGTGCACCAATTTTTTGCGTTTCAATTCCTTCAATTAAATCTTGTATGTTTGTCAATTCGCTTCTTGCAGTGTTTACAATTATAACACCGTCTTTCATTTTAGATATGCTATTTCTATTTATTATTTCTTTGTTTTCAGGTGTTAGTGGTACGTGAATTGTAATAATATCTGATTCATTCAAAAGTTTATCAAAATCAACATATTCAGCAAATTCTTTTACTGCATTATTATGATATTTGTCATATGCAAGAATTTTACACCCAAAACCTGATAGATTTTTAATTACAGTATACCCTATTCTTCCAGTACCAATGACACCTATAGTCATATGTCTCATTTCTTTCCCCATAAGACCATTTAGAGTATAATCATTTACATTTTGTCTCCACATCGCAGGTTTGTATTTTCTTATTGTCAGAAGTATTAACATTATTGTAAAATCAGCTACTCCGTTAGGGGCATATGTTACATTAGAAACTTTAAATCCAATTTCTTTTGCATAATCCAAGTCATAGTGATTATAACCAATAGTTCTAGTAGAGATGTATTTTACTCCGTAACTTTTTATTTTATCTAAAAGTTCTTTATCTAACTTACTAAAACCAAGTGTGGTAATTGCATCAGCGCTATTGCATAAATATATTGTTTTATCATCTAAAATCTCATCTGTAGTAACAATTTCTACTCCATTTTTAGTTTGAAATTCTTTTATTATTTCTTCTTCATATGGTCTTTTTTCAAAAACTACTATTTTCATTTTAAAACCCAGCTATATTTTCTTCTCTTGATTTCTCTACTTCACATTTAACTTGAAATATTTGTCCATATAATTCGCAATTCATATCCATTTGATTCGCTTTTAACTGTGTATATTTCATTAAATTATATATTGGCATCAGGTCATTATCTACATTTTCCATAATCCAATTAAAATCAAGATTTAATACAACACTTTTTATATTAATCTCCTTACATTTTTCAAGCCAAAGTTTTATTTCTTCCTCTCTGTCATTTAGACCAGGAACTATTATATATTTTGCTTTGACATAATCTGCACCTATAGGCTGGTTTTTTGCATATTCTTTAAGATGTTTCCATACTTTACCATATGATTTTACTTGTTTTACTTTTTCATGTATATCTTTAGAACCAGCATCTATTGATACTAAAACTCTTACTACACCTTTTTTTAAACCTTTAATTATTGCATTACTTTTCTTTATTGCATTTGTATGTATTATTATTTTGGAAAAATCATGTTTTATAAATTCATTTAATAGAGCTTCAAATTCTCTGTATATTGTAGGTTCTCCTCCTGCAAAATCTATAGTACCGTCTTTTTTTAAGATGTTATTTTTTATCATATCTTTTATTAAAGGAAGAACTTTATAAACTTTAGTGTTTTCAAGTACTTCTTTATCTCTGGGGGCTTGACAATAAATACAATTTGAATTACAAGGAACCCAAGGCGTTAGCAACAGATAATCAATATAATCTTCATCATCCCAGTTCTTATATGCTGTATTTACGCATTCTTTACATAGTTCAGGACAAGAGTTTTCTCTATATTTCCTTCTTTGCTCTCTTTTTATATCAAAAAATTCTTTCCAATCTATTTTTTGTCCACAATAATTCTCATATATAATTGGTCTTCCACCATATCTAGGATTAAAGTTATTGCAAGAACGAATTCTGTTACAATGATCTAAAACCATGCCGTGTTCTATATAACTACAACTTTCAAAACCTTCCAAATTTATATCCTTATATTAATTTATATTCTGTTACTAAATATCTGAAATTGTTATATTCAACCAAGTTTAAATTAAGTTCTTTTGCTCTTTGAATTATATAGTTGCATAATTCTATAAGATATTGAGGTTTTTCTTCATCTTTTGCTCTTAATTCTTTACAATAATCGTTTTCAATATCTATTACTATAGATTTTATTCCTGAGTTGACTGTTAATTCCATCCATTTATCAATTTCCTCTTTATTTGTATTTATTTCTGGAATTAATATATATTTAGTTTCTACATATATTTTGTTTTCAAGCTTTTCTTGAGCTTTTGCATATTTTTTCGCATTTTGCCAAAATTTATCAAATTTATCTACTCTTTTTACTGTTTTATACATTTCTTTTGTTCCGGAATCGGCTGATAAGCATACTGAAAGTTTTCCTTCTTTTATTCCTTTTTCAATTGCTTTTGAATATTTTATTCCTGAAGAATGTACTGTAATTCTTTCTGCTCCATTTTTTAGTAAAAAGGTTACTAATTCTTCAAATTCATTTAAAATAGTCGGTTCACCGCCTGCAAAAGTGATTTCTCCATCTGGTCTAAACAATTTTCTCTTAAAAAGATCTTTTATCATTGGCATTACTTTATAATGCGGACGAGAGTTAAATGCTTTTTTATCCCATTTCGTATAACAATATATGCAGTCGCTATTACAATGAGTCCAGTGATTAAAATGTATGTAATTGATATATGGTTTTGCGTCTTCCCATCCGCGATATACAAGATTAAAACATCCTTCGCATCTTGGGTCTATAATGCCATTTTTATTATCATTAATAAATTTTTCTTTTAAATTTAATATTTCATCCCATTTAACATCTTTTCCGTTGTAGTTTTCTTTTATATAAAGCCTGCCACCGCCTTTATGACAACATAAGCAACACATCTCTATATGATCATTTTCAAAACTTAATCCATGTTGAAGCCAATGACAGCTTGTATATTCTTGCATCATTATGCTCCTTCTTTTTCTTTTTTGAATTTCATCATGTGTTCAGCTCGCTCATATAATTCATATTTTAATCCTAAGCTTTGAGCTTTTTCTTTTGTATAATTGAAAAATTCTATTATTTCATCAGGAACGTTATCACGTCTTGCATAAAACCATTTTGATTCAATTTCCTGTAAAACACAATTGATACCATTTTCCTTTGCTTTTTTTAGCCAGAGTTCAATTTCATCTTTGTTGTCATTTAGTCCTGGTATGACAATATATTTTACTTTTACGGCAAATGGATCTTTTTGATGAGAAGCATATCTTTTTAAATTTTTCCATACTTTGTCAAATGTTTTTACCTGCTTTACTTTTTCATGCAATTGTTCGGAACCTGCATCTATAGAAACAATTAAATCAACACGACCTGTTTTAAGTCCTTTTTCTATAGCTCTTGAGTATTTTATACAAGAGGAATGTATTCTTGTAAGCGGAAAACCATAATCCATAAAGATATGTAAGAGTTTGTCGAATTCTTTTAGAAGAGTTACTTCCCCTCCACCAAAACTAACGTGTCCGTTTGGACGTAATATATCTCTTTTTATCATATCTTTTAATATTGGTAAGAAATTATAATTCTTATATTTATTATATGCTTCTTTGTCATTCATTGTATGGCAATATGAACATCTTGAATTACATTTTGTCCAATAATCAAGATTAATCATACTTATTTTAGTATGATCATCAGGCCAATCTCTTTCTTCTAAAGAAATACAACCTTCACATTTTGGGTAAATTTTTCCGCTTTTATGCAAATCTTTAATTTTCTTTTTGAAATCAAAAAAATCATCCCAATCAACAGGTTCCCCTTTGTAGTTATCTTTTACGATTGTATTACCGCCACCTTTTGCACTATATAAGCAGCATACCTTATAACTATCTATATCAAAATTTATGCCTGATTCTATCCAATAACAACTTTTATAACGCAAAATAAATCCCTCTTATAATTATAATTTTATCATAAGCGATTTAAAATGTGAAAGGCATTCTTATTGAATGCCTTTTTTCTTATATTTTTTAATGTCTTCTGCAACGTGGAATTTTGTTGTTCCTGTTTTAATTTCTCTGTATTTGTAAACAGCTTTTGGGATAAGGTAGCCTAAAATTACGCAAGATATGCCAATATTTGCCATTACAGATGCTACTTTTAAACCTTTTGCTTTGTTTAAAAAGTTTTTAACTGGAATATTTGCTGTTTTATAAGATTCTTCCATTAATGTCATATTCTGAGCAAGACTATTCAAAGCTTTCATATCAATGAATTTTGATGTATCAACAACAGCATTCCCTGCCTTATCTTTTACGGTAGAAACTATTTTGGATTTTTTTGCAGCCTGAACTAGAGAATTATCTGGATTTTCTATTATAAAGTTCAGTTTTTCTGTAAGAGATTTTGTTAGTGGTGCTTTTGCTACATCAGCTGAAATTTTACCATTTTTTAATGCTTCCGTAAATTGTCCATCCATTAATACATCTATTGGCAAATCTATTGGTGTTTTTAATACTTTTGATGAAAACTTATTTATTCCATCTTCAATCATTCCACCAAATTTATATAAAAAGAATAAAAAGCTCCCTTCTTTTATTGCATGTTCGAAGAATTCTGTTTTGTTTCTTGAACAAGCTAATCTTTCAGTAGTTATTCCTGCATCAATAATTTTCATATTATGTACAGGATTAAACATTACCGCATCAGAAACATTTTTCAATAAACCTTTGAATGCAGGTGTATTTTCTTTGTTCTTTTTACCGGAGTTAAATTCATTAAAATTTGAGAAAATTTCTGAGTTATCTTGTGGTGAAAGAGTAAATGTATCTTTCATTTCATTCTTCATATCATTTATGACTGTATTTTTTGTATTTTTTTGTTTTGTTTTTGTTAATAAAAAGAAAGTTGCTAGTGTAAGAGCTGTTGCTGCGATAATTTTCCCTTTATATAAATTTTTGGCCTTTTGTCCACCATCTTTAAGACAGTCAGCCAATGCATCTTTAACAGTTTGTGTTTTTGAATTGGACATTATACCTTTTGCATTATCCAAAGCCCAAGTCGCATATTCTTTATTTGCAAGAATCCTTGGATCTACATCCGGATTTAATTTTGCAGATTTATATGCAGTCCAATCAATTAATTTTTTATAAAATGGAATCCCGCCTATCCATATAGCTTGTGTGCCAAATTCATCAATGGCTCTGTCCATTCCTTCGACTTTTCCGCCTTCTTTAAATGATTTATAAGTTAAGCTAGTGCTGTCGACGCCGTCTTTTACCATTATTGGTATTAATGAATCTTTATTTCCTAGTGTAGATATTATCTTTGTTGTTATAGCTTGTATTGTCATTTTCTTTCCCTTTTTCTGTGTTTACAAGCCCCATATTAAGTTTCTTAATTTGACAAATGGGGTGTTTGCCTTTTGATATTTTTTTGTTCGTCGTAAGTTTTTCAAGTTTTTCTCCTTTTACTATAAAAAAGCCTTCTTAAAAATAAGAAGGCTTTTTATATTTTGTCATAACAAAATCGATACGATTATATCGTAAAGCCTCCTTTATTATAGCTGCGTCGATTTTGTCTGTTTATCATGATCTTACCTCTATTTAATTATATCATATAAAACTTAAAAATAATTTTTTTTGCTTTATTTCTAATATGTTTTATTCTGCTGTTTCTTCTGTTTCTTCAATTTCTTCTTTTAATACTTCTGAAGCTGTAACATTAACACCAAGTGTAACTTTTACTTTAGAAGTTAATTTTATTGTCATGTTAAAGCTTCCTAATTTATTAATTGGAGCATCTAGAGAAATTGTTTTTCTGTCTATATCTAAATTTGTTTTTGCCTTGATTTCTTCAGCTAATCTTTTTGTAGTAATTGCACCAAATAATTTACCTGATTCTCCTGCTTTTGCTGAGAATTCAATTAATCCAAGTTCTTCAATTTTCTTTGCCATTTCTAAAGCTTCAGCATGTAATTTTTCTTGTTTTGCTTTAATTCTGGCTAAATTTTTTTCTCTATTTTCTTTTGCACCTTTTGTTGCAATTTCTGCAAAATTTTGTGGAAGCAAGAAATTTCTGGCATATCCGTCTTTAACATTTACTATATCGCCTGCTTCACCAATATTTTGTACGTCTTTTTTTAGAATTACTTCCATTTTATATCTCCTTAACTGTATTTTGTCGAATAAGTATTAAAATCATAATAAAAACATAACATTTTGTCACGTCTATATTAATAAATTTAACTGTAGTTAATGTTTTGGCTTTTATATTTTATTCAACAATTGCAGCATTAAGGTCTTCAACCATTTTATCAGGATCAATTCCATGAACTTTTGCGCCTGCTTCTAAATTTTCAAATCTTGCTGCTGCGCATCCAATACATCCAAAACCGTATTTTTGAAATACTTCTATTGTCTCCGGATGAGCTTGCAATACTTCTATTATGCCCATATCTTTTGTTATTTTCGCCATTATTATTTATCCTTTCCTTGATTATTCTCACTTTATCATTAAAAATTATACATCAAAAGTATTGGAAAGGTGAATATGCTTAATTTTATTATTGATGTTTTTTGTAAAGATACTATTATTGGTTTATCTCAGTTTGAAGATATTCGTAAAAACCGTCTATATAAAAACAAATATTCTCCACTTTTTAAAAAAGTGAAGAATAATAAAGTAAATTTTAATCCTCGCATTATTGATCAGATTGTTTGTCATCCTTAAGAAGTTTCTCAAAATCCGATGGTTTTATACTCTGGATAAATTTTTTAAATTCCTGTGATTCTGCTTCATCTTTTTCACTATCACAAGAAACACTACCATCTGCTAAAACTTTTGCAGATACAAAAATTGGTGCATCTACTCTTATCGCAACAGCAATAGCATCGGATGGCCTTGAATCTATTGTAACTTCTTTACCATCTTCATTTGTTAAGTATATGGTAGAAAAGTAAGTCTCTTTTTCAACATCATTAATTTCAACTCTATCTACACTGTAGCCTGTTTTTTCTATAACATCAATTATTAAGTCATGAGTCATAGGTCTTAAAACTTTTATATTCTCAATCTTTCTAATAATTGCACTTGCTTCTGCACTGCCTATCCATATAGGTAGAGCTTTTCTGTTATCTTTATCATTTAAAACTATTATAGGTGAACCGCTTGCTGTATCGATTGCTATACCCATAACCTTCATTTCTATCATGTCTTTTATCCTTATAGTAATTTTGTTAGTATTTCCGGCCCATCATCTGTTACATGTACTGTATGTTCAAAATGAGCTGAAGCTTTTTTATCTTTAGTTACAACAGTCCATTCATCATCAAGAACTATTACATCATCACAGCCCAGATTTAGCATTGGTTCTATTGCTATTGTCATTCCTTTTTGTAAAATCAGTTTATTGTTAGTTCTGTAATTGAATACAAATGGATCTTCATGCATTTCTCTACCGACACCGTGTCCGCCGTATTGTCTTACTATTCCCAAATTATATTTTTTTGCAACATCTTCTATTGCTCCAGCAACATTTTCCAGTCTATCATTACTTTTCATATGTTCAAGACCAGCAAATAAAGATTCCTCTGTTGCTTTTAACAGCATTTCCTTCTCTTCTGAAATTTCTCCTACTGCATATGTCCAAGCACTATCTCCGACAAAACCTTTATATGTTGCACCTATATCTATACTTATTATATCTCCGTTTTTTAATACTACATCATTAGATGGAATCCCATGTACAACTTGTTCATTTATTGAGGCACATATTGTTCCTGGGAAACCATGATACCCAAGAAATGTAGGGTCAGCTTTATTGCTTTTAATTATTTTATATGCTATTTCATCAAGTTCTTTTGTAGTTACACCTTCTTTTACAGCTTCTTTCATTGCTGCATGTACTAATGCCACAATATTTCCTGCTTGTTTCATCAGATTAACTTCAAATTTTGATTTTCTATGTATAGACATTTTATTTTATTGCTCCTGTAAGATTTTTATATATTGTATCTATATCTAAGCTTGCATCTAATTTTGTTAATAGTCCTCTATCTGAATATAATTTAATTAATGGCTCAGTTTGCTCAAAATATGTTGCGAATCTTTTTGTTGCAACTTCTTCTGTATCATCATCTCTTCTTGTTAATGTTCCACCACACTTTTCACATTTTGTTTCATCTTTTAATTTCATCGTCTTTAGGTTATATATTGCACCACATTTGCTGCAAGAACGTCTGTTAACTAGTCTTTCTACTAATTTTTCTTGTGCGACTTCAAAATAAAATACTTGTGGTTTAACATTATTATCTTTGTCTATCTCTGATAAAATTTCATCCAATGCATATGCTTGTTCTAAACTTCTTGGATATCCGTCTAAAATAAAACCATTTTTACAATCCTCTTTTAATAATCTGTTCTTTATTATTTTTGATACTAATTCTATTGGAACAAGTTGTCCTTTTTCCATGAAACTGTTTGCTAACTTTCCTTCTTCACTTCCTGAAGCTACTGCTTCTCTTAAAAGAGAACCAGTATCAATATGCGGAAGATTATATTCTTTTGATAATATTTTTGTTTGTGTTCCTTTACCACTTCCCGGGGGACCAATAAATATAAATTCTTTTTTCATCTTCTGTCCTCGTATCTTATAATTCTAACTAATCTATTATATCACATCAATTTTTTTGGAATAAAGAAATGAACCCTTTCAGGTTCATTTCTTTTTGATTTTATTTATCTATTGTTTTAAAAAGCTTTCATAATTTTTTGGAAGTAAGTTTGTTCTGACTTGATTTATAAAGTCTAACGCAACACCAACCATAATTATTAATGATGTAGCTCCTATACCTTGCAATGTCGATATTCCTGTAATGTTACAAGCAATAGATGGTATTAATGCAATAGTTGCTAAACTTAATGCACCAATAAAAGTTGTTTTACTTAAAATCTTATCTAACGCCTCTGCCGTAGGTTTACCTGGTTTAATACCTGGAATTGACGAGCCGTATTTCTTTAGGTTCGTAGCAATTTCCTTTGGCTGTAAATTAGGAATAATAGATGCATAGAAAAAAGTTAGTCCAAATATCAACAAGAAATAAATAATATTATAAGTTATTTCTGATGGTCTTAAAAAATCAGCAAGCCACTGAATAACGTTTCTTAAAATTTCATTATTGATATTTGCGTTGCCAAATAATTCCAAAACTGTTGTTGGGAATAATAATATTGCTATTGCAAAAATTATTGGCATTACACCACCCGGATTTAACTTGAATGGTATAAATGTGTTAGTACCACCATACACCTTATTTCCAACTTGTCTTCTCGGATTTACAATAATAACTTTTCTCGCTGATTCCTGCATAATTACAATGAATACCATTGTAGCAATGAATATAGCAAGTAAAACTACTAACGATAATTGAAGAGAAGGATCATCTTGAACTAATGAAACAGTTTTTTCTGCGTAAAAAGGAATCTTTGAAATGATACCACAGAAAATAAGCATTGAAGCACCATTACCAATACCTCTTTCAGTCATTAATTCAGCCATCCACATTGTAAATGCAGAACCCGCCGTTAATATAACTATAGAGCCGACTGCAAATGCTACAACATTGACATCCGGCATAATAGCACCGCGTGAAGTTTTTAGTAAATATACTACAAATACTAACGCTTGTATTGCCGCAATTATTATTGTGAATATACGTGTATACTGTGATATCTTTCTTCTGCCTGCTTCACCTTCTTCTTTTTGCAACTGTTCTAAATGAGGAATTACTACTGCTAATAACTGCATAATAATTGATGCGGTTATATATGGTCCTATACCAAGAGCAATTATGGAAACATTTCCGATTGCACCACCAGAGAACATATCCAAAAAGCCGATAAGATTATTTGTTGCCGCTAAATTTGCAAGATTCTGTCCGTCTATTCCAAAAAGAGGAAGCTGAGCACATAATCGGAAAATCATAATCATTACTAGTGTGAATATGATTTTTGTTTTCAAACCTGCAATATTGAGATTTGATAACATAGCCTGCAAATTTTGCTGATTTGGCGTATATTGTTGCATTATACTAACTGAGCCTTTCCACCTGCTTTTTCAATTTTTTCTTTTGCCGATTCTGTAAAGTATCTAGCACTTACTGTTACTGCTTTAGATAATTCACCATTACCCAATACTCTTAGTGCTTCTGCTTTTGAAGATACTTTTCCTGCTTCTTTTAATGATTCTAGTGTAATTTCGTCAGCTTGTATATTAGCCAAGTCACTTACATTAATTTCTGCATAGCATAATGCATTAAAGTTTTTAAATCCTTTTAATTTTGGCATTTGTCTGTAGCCTGGCATTTGACCACCTTCAAATCCTCTTTTTGATGATCTTCCGGCCCTTTGTCCTTCACCATTGTTTCCGCGACAAGATGTTTTTCCCCATCCTGATGATCTTCCGCGACCTACTCTTTTTATTTTTCCGGTAGAACCTTCAGCCGGTCTTAAGTCTTCTATTTTAATTCTATCTGTCATTTTAAATCACCTTTCATACTACTCAGCTACTTTTAGTAAATGAGGGATAGCATTAACCATACCCATAATTACTGCTGAATTTTCATGTTCTACTGTTTGATCTTTTTTTGTTAAGCCTAGAGCTTTTGCTACTCTTCTTTGCTTTTCTGTTGAACCAATCAGGCTCTTTACTAATGTTATTTTTACTTTTTTATTTGCCATTATTCAATTCCTCTTAGTTAAGCATATCTTTTAATGATAAACCACGTCTTTTTGCTACTACATCAAATGGTTTTAATGCTTGTAGTGCATTTAATGTTGCATTTGCTGCGTTTAATGGTGATTTAGAACCAAGTGATTTACTTAATATGTTTTCTACACCTGCTAATTCTAATACTGCACGAACTGCACCGCCTGCGATAACTCCGGTACCTTGTGATGCCGGTTTTAACATTACACTTCCAGCTCCTGAACGGCCTGTTATAGGATGAGGAATTGTTGTTCTATATATTGGTACATTGATTAAATTCTTTCTTCCGTCAGCTACTGCTTTTTGGATTGCGATAATTACTTCTGCTGCTTTTGCACAGCCTACGCCTACTTGTCCGTTTTTGTTTCCTACTACTACAATAGCTCTGAAACTTAATTTCTTACCGCCTTTTACAACTTTTGTAACTCTTCTTACTTGAATTACTTGTTCTTTCCATTCTGTTTGATGTGGTTCAGCAGTTGTTTCAATTTTTCTTTTCTTAGATTTTACTTTTGTTTCTTCCACTTTAATAACCTTTCTTTAAGTTTTTATTTATCCTAAAAAAATAAAAAAACATGACCAAACGGCTTTGGCTTACCTTAGCATAAGCACCTTTTTACATGTTATTTGTTGGATTTTGGTTTTTTCTGACAATTCTATCGTATTATAAAAAAAATATTTTGCAATACTTTTCATTCCATTTTTAAGTATTTTGAATCTTTCCAAGATAAATCAACATATTGTATTTTTTCTGACATTTGTTTTATTTGAGGTAATATATCGTGAATTGATTTTATTCGCTCAAATACTGAAACATCTATTTCTCCAAGTTTTAATTTTGCTGATTCAAGTTGTGCAAATGCATTATGCTTTATTCTTAAGTCTATGTATTTTACTTCTTCGCCTGAGTACTCTTCTAACAGTTTTGCCAGTTTATATAAGTTATTTATTTTTTCTACATCCCACTTCTCATAGTCATCATTGTTTGTACCATATGTTAGAACCTTTACTGCTTTAAATTTATCAGACAAAGGTAAATATTCTCTTCCGATTAATTCTCCCGTTATTGCCAACGCTGCTACTGCAGGTGCTTCTTCTGATGGTGATATTGTTATTGCAGGTGTTACTTCTTCTACCATTACTACATATCTTGCAGGAAACCAGAATCTTCTTACATATGCACGTTTTACCGGTGATAATTGCTCTATTCCATTCGCTATTTCTGCAGGATTAATTTGATATATAGGTTTTTTCTCTATTGGAAATTTTTTCATTTCATTTAATATCTTTTTATCTGAAACTATTTCATTTCCTAATATCTCAATATGTTTTCCTACACCATCATTATATATGTTGTTTGGTAATAACCAATAATGACATGTTGCAAGTCGATATGTCGCATAGAAAATTAAAAGTATAAATGCAAATCTTAATAATTTGTATATTCTCCTTATTGCAATTTCACCACGTCTGGCTTTTCTACGCAGTTTCTGTTGCTTTATTCTCCTCTGTACAGCATATTCATTTGACATTATCTGTCTAATCCTGCATTATTCAATATCATTAATACTAAATCATCATATGATATTCCCATTACTGCTGCTTGCGCTGGTAAATCACTTGTATCAGTCATTCCAGGGCTTGTATTTATCTCTAATATATAAGGTATTCCTTCGGAAATTATAAAATCAACTCTGCTTACACCGCTGCATCCGCAAGCTTTATATGCTTCTATTGCTTTTTCTTTTACTGATTTTGTCATCTCTTCTGATAATTCAGCCGGTAGTATAAATTCTGTCATACCTTTTGTATATTTTGCTTCGTAGTCATACCATTCATTTTTTGGTCTTAATTCAAGAATTTCAGTTGCAAATGTTTCTCCATTATTGTCTAATACGCCTACTGTTGCACAAATACCAACTAAAAATTCTTCTATAAGTATATCTTGATTGCATTTTGCTGATTTATTATATAATTCTTCAAGCTCTTCAGGTCTGTTTACTTTATACATTCCTATACTTGAACCCTCACAAACAGGTTTTAACATTAGTGGGTATTTCAAGTCTTTTACTGCTTGTTTTACATTTTCTCCTTTTTTTACAAAAACAGATTTAATTAATGGCAGATTGTATTTTTTTAGTACTGTTTTTGTATATTCTTTATTTATGCAAGTTGCACTTGAAAATACTCCGCAACCTGTATATTCAATTCCTAATAACTCTAACGTGCCTTGTATACAGCCATCTTCTCCGTATTTGCCATGCAAGGCATTATATGCAACTTTGATGCCTTTATCTATTAATATTTTTCCTATATTTTTATCAACATCGATGAGTTCTGCATTCTTATAACCAAGTCTTTTTAATGCTTCGTATACGTTTTTACCTGAACGTAAAGAAACTTCTCTTTCACTTGAAAGACCACCATATAATACTGCTATTTTTGTGTCATTAGAATATTTTCTGTCATTGTTTCCCATAATTTGTACTCTTTCGTTCCTTTGTCACCAATATATTTTATTTCAGGTTGAAGTTCTATTGTGTATTTTTCTTTTACTGTTGAATACATTTTGTACATTAATGTTATTACATCTTCTGATGTTGCGTTATTATAGTTTAAGATGAAATTAGCGTGATTTTCAAAAACCATTGCTCCGCCGGACTTTTCTCCTTTCATTTTACATAAGTCTAAAAGTCTTCCCGCTGAATCATTTTCAGGATTTTTAAATATGCTTCCGGCATTTCCGTATGAAAGAGAAGGTTGATGTTGCTTCCTGAACTCTATATTCCTTTTCATTATTTCTTCTATTTGTTTATTTGTACCTTCTTTTAGGGCAAATTCTGCATCAAGTACTATATATTTGGAATTAGATATCTTGGATTTTCTGTATGAAAATTCCATTTCATTTTTATTGATTGTTTTAATCTCTTTTTTATTTAAATCGAAAACTCTTGCTGAAACAAATGTATCAGAAATGTATTGGTTATGCGCTGAAGCATTCATACATATCATACCGCCAAAACTTCCAGGAAATCCTATCAGAAACTCAAATCCGCTAAGACATCTTTTTTGGCATTCTTTTGATAAAATAGGACCCTTTACTCCGCATTCAACATGAATATTTTTACCATTGAATGAAAATTTATTTACATTTTTAGTTATAATTATATTTTTATCTATGTAATCAGAACTAAAAAGTACATTAGAACAATTGCCCAAAACAATATCGTATTCGTTAGACTTAAGTAATTCTATTAATTCTTCAACTGTTTCAGGAAATGAAACTTTTTTTACTATTCCGCCAATTCTGAAGGTTGATTCATTTTTTATTTCATAATTATTATATATTTCGACCACTTATTTTGCCTTTTCATATTCTTCTTTTAATAACTTACCGAGTTTTGTTATTGTTCCTGCTCCAAGTGTAAGTACAATATCATTATTTCTTAGTTCTTTAAGTACTTTTTGAGGGATATTTTCTATTGAGCCTGATATATATTTACAATCATTATGTATTATCTCTTTTGAAAAATGTTCGGACGTTATACCTTCTATTTTATCCTCGCCGGCAGAATAAACATCTGTAACTATTAACTTATCAGCAGAGTTAAATGAGTTTTTAAATTCGTCCCACAAGCTTTGAAGTCTTGAATATCTGTGTGGTTGGAAAATCGCAACAATTCTTTGATTTTCTTTTTTACCTTTTTTTGCACTTTCAAGTGTTGTTTTTATTTCGCTTGGGTGGTGTGCGTAATCATCATATACTGTTATATCATTAAATTCTGTAACTTTTTGAAAACGTCTGCCCATTCCTGTAAAGCTATAAAAGTATTTACTTATTTCTTTTACATTAACTTTTGCTGTTTTTAATGAAACATATACCGCTAATGCATTATATACATTGTGTACTCCAGGAACTGATAATTTTATAGTATCAATTTTATTTTCGGCATTGTATATATCAAATTCTGAGCCAAATCCATTATATTTTATATTTTTTGCGATGTAATCAGCAGATTCTATTCCAAAAGTTATATAATTATATTTTGGATATAGTTTCATAAACTTTTTATTGCCGTCATTATCATTATTTATTACTACAATTTGATTATGTTTATTTGACAGATATTTATTAAATGTTTTTGCCATGTCTTCAAATCCGTTTTTGTAATAATCCAGATGATCTTCTTCCATATTATTTATTACGGCAATATCTGTTGAATATTTTTGAATTGTTCCGTCTGATTCGTCTAACTCTGCTATAAAATATTTATCTTCATTATATGCACCATTCGTATTTATATCAGGGATTATTCCGCCAACCACGAATGAAGGATTTAGTCCTGCTTTTGATAATATATATGATGCTAAGCCGCTTGTAGTTGTTTTGCCGTGAGTTCCGGAATAACCTATAAAATATGAATTTTCTCTTTCTGAAAACTCATCAGATATCATTTTTAATATATCTGAACGGTGATAAATGTTTAATCCAAGTTCTTTCGCCTTTATAATTTCTACATTTGATGGTTTAATTGCACTACTTGCAACTACTATCATATTTGGTTTTATTAAATCAGGATTATGTCCAATCGTTACTTTTACACCTTTTTCTTCAAGTAAATGTGTGTATTTGCTTTCTTGCACATCTGAGCCGGTAACATTTGCGCCTCTTTCTATTAAATATTTCGCAAGAGCACTCATTCCGACTCCGCCTATTGCAATAAAATGAAAACTCTTATTATCAAGATTCATAGGTTTTTCTTTCAACTAATCTACATGTTATATTTTATTATAAAAACAAAAGCTTAAGATGTTTTATTTATTTTTTTCTTTTTCTTTCTGTCTTTCATACTCAAGTCTGTTAATTCTAACTTGTTCATCTTGAATTGTTCTATTTATTTCTCTTTTTACCAAGTCCTTAATGCATCTATCAAAATCTTTCGGATAATATGTCTTGCACATGTGATAACCACTTTGGAAGTTAAATCGTCTCAAATACCAATATTCATATAATGGCACAATTTCTTTTTGATATCTTGAACTTACACTTGCTGTTATATTTTCAGGTAAAGGTGATGTATATGCCATGTTTATTGGAACTATCTGCTTCCAGTACATATCAAAAACTGCATCTTCTATTTCTTTTTCATAGCAACATCTTCTTCTTACATCATATTTATATTTTTTACCGTTGTACCTTGTAACTAATGAAACTATTGTTCCTTCTTGTCCGTTTAGTAAATTGTATATTTGATCTTCATACAAATATTTTGTCTTCTTTTTATCTATTGATATAATTTCACTTCCTAATGGAATCTTTCTTTCTTCTGCAGGTGAATTTGGTAAAAATTCCTGTATAAAGCTTTTATTATTTGTATGGTCTTTAAATAATTTTATTCCTATTCCGCAGTTTGTATATGCTTGGCAACTTAGTGCATAGGTACATAATATAATTCCGATTATTAATAATGTAATCTTTTTACTCATATAACTCTCCTCTTACATTATTATAGTTGTATTTTTTTTATTACACAAATTATAACTTTTTTGTCAAAAAAGTTTTTCAATTTGTTAAATGGTTGAATTATTCTTCAAATAATTGTACAATTAGGGCACTTTAGTATGATATGAGGTATTTATGAAATTACATTTACAAACATTATTCGTAGCTGTTGGACTAGGCATAAAGCGTAACTGGCATATATTTCTTTCTATTATAGCCGGATTATTATTTGGTAATTTTCTTCACGAAAATCCAACTGTATTTGAACCATTAGTTAGATTACTAAATATTGTCGGTCAAGCTTTTATAAGAGTTATTCAGATGGTTGTAATTCCACTTGTGTGCAGTGCTATTGTTGTTGGTATTTCAAGTATTGGAGACAGTAAACAAATTGGAAAATTTGGGAAAAAGATGATTCTATACTACGGCTTGATTACTGTGTTTGCTGTTGTAATCGGAGCTGTTTTAGTACTTGGCTTTAAACCAGGTGTTGGTGTTCAGGAATTTATCAGTCAAACTTCGGCTTTAGAAATTCAAAACCAGGTTAATAGTGTAATTGCTGAACAAAAAGGACAAATTGGAAATATATTCCTTAATATGATTCCACAAAATCCTTTAGAATCACTTGCTAAAGGCGAAATGATACCAATTATATTCTTCGCTTTAATTTTTTCATTAGCATTATCAAAAGTAGGAGAAATTAACAGACCAATTGTTTCGTTCTTTGAATCAGTTTTTGCTGCAACAATGAAAATAACTGATTGGATAATGATTTTTGCAGCTCCCGGTATATTTGCTTTGACAACAGTTGCTGTTTCTTCATTCGGTTTAAGTATTTTTTCAACAATATCTAAATTCTTTGCTGTTGTTTTCTTAGGATTTTGTATCCAGTTCTTTATCGTATACCCTTTAATCCTAAAATTGTTCAGCAAAGTTCCTTTTAGTACATTCTATACAGCAATTATAGAAGCTTTACTTGTTGCATTTGGGACAGCTAGCAGTAGTGCCACCTTACCTTTAACAATTGCTTGTTGCGAAAAACGTGGCATTTCTCACAAGATTTGCAGCTTCGTTCTTCCTTTAGGTGCAACATTAAATATGGATGGTACTGCTTTATTCCAAACAGTTGCTGTAATATTCCTAACACAAGCGTATGGAGTAACATTAGAGCCTATACAAATTATTCAAATTATGATTTTAGCAATAATCGCATCAAGTACTTGTGCTGGTATTCCTGGAGCAGGTCTAATTACAATAGCACTTGTTCTTAATGGACTAGGATTAACTCCACAACAACTAGTAGAAGGATTTGCATTCTTATTTGCAATAGATCGTGTTGTAGATATGATTCGAACAACGGTTAATGTTGCTAGTGATGCCGTTGTTGCAGCTGTAATTGCAGATAATGAAAATGAAATTGACTACGATTTATTAAATAATACAGAACAATATAAAGAAATCATTTAATTGATTTCTTTATATTTTCAAAAAGAAAAGCTCCCTTTTGGGAGCTTATTTTTTTATTTGATTTAATCTACCAAAACTTGTTGAAGTTCAACATTTGGTTTTCCCAATACTCTCACCAGTTCCAACACAGAGGCTTTCATTTGACAACGTTGTGAAGTACCATTGAAAAAGTCTGTGTAAAAACAACCTTCACAAACACAACCTCTTTTGTAGCATTCTAAGGCTGTATTTGTCCATCTTCTTACAGCGATGGATCTACCCATATCTCTGCTTCTAAGCACTAGATTTTCCTCCTTGAAATAATCCCCAATGATTTAGTAATGTATTTTTTTATTAGCATGTACATTCCCTAATCTCTAATATTATTATTATATATATTTAGTTCTCTATTTCAAGAAAACAATACTCAATTATTACGTTATGATACAAAATTTAATAATATAAATATTTGTGTATTATATTTATTTGTTGCATAAAAAAGAAGAACTTAATTGTTCTTCTTTTTCAATTTATTCACTTATTACAGACTATCTGAAGTTAATTGTCGGGAATTTCTTCATTAACCCTGATTTTATAGTGTTTATTTGATTTTCTATAACTTCATCTGTTAATGTTTTTTCTTCATCCTGAAGTGTTATTCTGTATGCCAGGCTCTTATACCCGGACTGTATATGTTCTCCTTCATAAATATCAAATAAATTTGCATTTTTGAATAACTTGCTATCTGCACTTTTCTTTATTGCTAAAACTATTTGATCGTTATTTATGTCTTTTTCTATTGCAAAAGAGATGTCTCTTTGTACTTCAGGAAATTGTGGAAGCGGTTTGTATTTTGCTATATGGTTTGATGTTGCTTTAATTAATTTCCCTAGATTTAATTCAAACAAATATACATCTTGATTGATTTTCATTTTATCTTTTATTATTGGATAAATTTCACCAAAGTATCCTATTGTTTCCGGTGTTTTTCCTAAAAGAACAACTTTTGCACTTCTTCCAGGATGTAAATATTCACAATCGTCTGCAGGTGAGTATTTGATTCTTCCTGAAATATTCAAGAGATTAAATAAACTTTCCATTACTCCTTTTAGTGTATAGAAATCAATCTTTGATGATTTCTTCCATAGGTTGGAATTTGTATCCCCAGTCATAATACCGGATATCATTTGGTTTTCTTCAACACCACTATCAATTTTTTCGGCTGGTTTCTTTATGAAATATGTTTTACCTGTTTCATATAACCAAATATTTTTTTGTCCGTTATCGAAGTTATATTTTAATGTACTTAGTATATTTGCTATTGTAGTTTGTCTTAGCATTGTATGTTCATCTGACTGAGGGTTTTGTACATACACTGCTTCTTCTTTGTTATAGTTTAGTCCGAATTGCTTTAATAATGGCTCACCTATTAATGATGATGTCATAGCCTCATTGAAACCATAACCTAAAAACAAACTACTAATTGCTTTTAAGAGTTTTGATTCTTCTGATATTTCAGGTGATTGTGTTTTGTTTGGTAATGTTGGCGCAATTTTATCATAACCATATATTCTTGCTATTTCTTCAATTAAATCAACTTCTTGTTTTACATCATTTACCCTAAAACTTGGTACTTTGAATTTAGCTGCAGCTTCATTATTTCCTAATAATTCAAAGCCTAAATTTTCTAATATCTTTATGCAGGTTTGAGATGGTATTTCTATTCCTAAAATTCTCTTTATTTGATTGAATCTTAAAGTTATTTGAACATCTTCAAGCTTATTTTTGCCTGTCTCTGAAATTCCTTCTACTTTTGCATCAGCATATTCGGTAAGTAATTGCATTGCCCTTAGAAGCGCAGGTCTTGTTGATTCAATATCAACACCTCTTTCAAATCTCGCACAAGCTTCACTTCTGTATCCTACGCTTCTTGAACTTTTTCTGTTTGTCGGAGCTGTAAAGTATGCAGACTCTAATACTATATTTTTTGTGTTTTCGTCAACTTCTGAGTTTTCTGCACCAAATACCCCTGCAACACATACACCTTTATCTTTTGTTGCGCATAATATACTATCGTTATTAAGTTGTCTTTCTACCCCATCAAGTGTTACTATTGTTTCACCTTCTTTTGCTCTTCTTACACATATATATCCATCTAATTTGTCCATATCAAATGCGTGTAATGGTTGTCCATATTCCAGTAAAACATAGTTTGTTATATCTACAACATTATTTATTGATCTGATTCCTGATACTTCAAGCCTTCTTTTCATCCAGTTTGGAGATGGTTTTATTACAACATCTTTTAAAATACCTGCTGCATAGTATTTACAAGCATCTTCAGCAAGTATTTCAACTTTGAATTTATCTGTATATAAATCTTTTGTCGATTCAATTTTTGAAAAATTTAACTTTTTATTGAACAAAGAACAAATTTCTCTTGCAACACCAATTACGGACATTTCATCACCTCTGTTTGCAGTAGGAGCAACATCAATAATTGTATCTTCTTTTATATTTAATAAATCTTCTAATTTTGTTCCTAATTCTATATTTTCATATATACGGTTTAATATTAGTATCCCGTCTTCTTCTTGCATTCCTTCAAGACCAAGTTCATCTTGTGAACATAACATACCTTGTGATTCTACACCTCTTATAACAGCAGGAGTTAGCTCAAATTCTTCGCCTGTTTTTCGATTTAAAACTTTCGACCCAACAGATGCATATGGAATAATTTGTCCTTCTTCTATGTTTTGAGCACCACATACAACTGTTTTGATAGAATTTCCCAAATCAACTTCTACTAGATGAAGTTTATCTGCATTTGGATGCTGTGATATTTTTCTTATTTTTGCTGTTTTTATATTTGTAAATTTTGCACCAATTTTTTCTACTTCTTCTACTTCTAAACCGCTCATTGTAAGTTCGTGAACTATTTGCTCTACGCTTAGATCACTAATATCAACAAATTCATTTAACCACTCTAGTGAAATTTTCATATCTCAATCCTCTTTAAAATATATGTTTTATTTTATTATAAAGACATTTTTATGTCATCAAATATACTTTTACATTTTTCGTTTGTAGAATTTTATTGTGTATTTACCTTTTAATGCTTTATTTGAATATATATTTATTTCTTCTATTTTTTCATTTAGTAACCAAGATGGATAATTATCCAACGGAATTAGCATTCTACCACCTCTTTTGGTTCTACAAAATATTTCAGAATCTGAATTATTTATTTGAACATAAAAATTATGTTTTTCTTTTAGAGGAATAACTGGTTCTATATATAAGAAATCATATAAACTTCCTGATATTGGATTAACAAATCTTATCTTTATTTGTGATTTGTCATTATAAATATAGATATCTGCTTTAACTTCATTTAATGGTAATTTCTTAATTGAGTTTCCCCAAACTTCAGGCAAATAGTTCAAATTGCGAAAGCCTAAAACATTATCTAATATATACATTTCCTTATTTGTATAATTCGTATATTCTTCATTTTTAATAAGGAATATATTATCATTATCAATTTTTAATTTGTATTTTTTTGAAAGCAAGAGCCACTTATATAATGAATTTAGCCTTAATGAAAGATGAACATTATCATGAAAAATTGAATCAGAATCAATTAATATAACATCTGGAGGATTTCGTTTTAATTTCTCAGTTATTGCAACAGACTGTTTTGTAGATATTACATTATAAAAAGAAACAAATTTGATTGGTATTTTCTTATTTAAATATAAATAATGCATCCCTCTATTTGTTAAGTCAAGGAATACAGAATCTGAATCTGAATTCATTTCGACAAAACGATTAACATTCTCAACCCTTTTTGCATAGTCTTCTTTTAAAGCAATTTTACCAACATTATTAAGATAATATTCGCGTTTATTAATTTGCGGACTTTTAAATTTAGAAGAAAAATTAAAAAGTGAAAATAACAATATACAAATCATAATAAATAATAAAAAATGATTATACTTTTTTGATGAAAACTTATATAGAAAATATGGTAGGAAAACAAGTAAGTATGCTTGTGAAATAAATTCTATTCGATAAAAACATCCTAAATCAGTTCTTCCTAAAGTATAACTTATTGATATTATAGGTAAAATAATTGCAAACAATAGAAAATAGACTAATGTAGTATTTTCATTCTTTTTTATCCGAGTTAATAATTCACAGACTAAAACAGGGAGAAAGAACAAAGCAAAAAGTTTAAAACCATATTTTAGCAAACTAAAAAACGTTAGATTCAACTCACCAAATAAATTACCGAATACAAGCAAATTTCCACTTACATATGCCGACATTTCTTTAAAATATTCATAAATTGTTGAATGAGAGAAATAGAGTAACAAAGAAAAAGGCAAAAATGAAAAAAATAATTTTATCATCTTATTATTATCACTTAAATTATATATTTTAATTATTTGATGAATTAGCAAAGGCGTGCTTGCCACAAGCCAAAAACTGCCTATTGTAGTCCAGATCATACAAAAAATAAAAGATATAGTACAATAAACACTCAACCATATATACCTTTGTTTCAAAAAAGATTCTTTCAAAAGTAACAAATACGTTGTTAGAAATAAAACCGTTATATTGGTTCCTTTAAAAAATAATAAAGGAACAACAAATAATTTATTTTTATCAAAAATTAAAAATGCAGAAAACAGTGTTAAAATAATCAATAAATTTCTAAAAAAAATTTCACCTAATGAATAACCTAAAACATTATTTTCATTAAAGAAATAACAACCAATCCAACTCGGTATTACATCCAAATAACCATGAACTAGCATTATTTCTTTATAATATTCTAGATTATAGCTATTATGCATAAAAAAAGTAGCAAATTTTTCTCCAAAATGATGATCATCCGTAGGTCCATAAGTAACTATATAGGAATAAAATCGAAACACAAAGACGACAGCAGTCAGTATAAAGACAGAAAACCGTTTGTTATTTTCATATTTATTTATTTTCCATACATCATACAAGGAGAGTAATATTAAACAAATAACAATTGCAAATATAACAGGATAAAAGCCATAATTGAAAGGATATAAGAACACAAAACCGAAAACACCGATAAATTGATATTTTAACAATAAATCTTTTATTTTAGTAAGAACATTTGAATAATTATTTATATTTTGTTTATTTTCATTTTCTGTTTGTTTTACAGGTTTACAGAATTTTCGTCTTGAATAACTAATCATCGGTAACAGTATGAAAAAAAATAATAAATATACAAAATAAATACCTATATCCAAATATTTATTATGATCGAAATATATTGATGTTCCTACATAGAAATCATGCAAATTGGAATATGTACATATTTTGAATAAAAAACTGTATAGCGGGACACAAATAAATATTGATATAAAAGTTGTAATAAATAAATCAATAAATTTTATATTCTTGAATATTTTCATATTTTTATCTATATAATGCTAACATATTTTATATTTTATTACCAATGGTTAATTTTTTGCAAATTATATCTATTAAGCTAAAATTATTCTATGAACAAAAATTTTACATCTAAATTATTAATTATTTTAACATTTTTTATTATTTCTGTTGGTGTTTATATATTGTCATCAACGTTTTTAGATAATAAGATAAATGATACATTTACTAAAATCATAGTAAATGTTCAGAACAAACAGTCATCAGATAATATAGTATTAATTGTAATTGATAATAAATCATTAAAAAGAATTCCTTGGCCTTGGAGCAAAGATCTTTTTTCTGATATGTTTTATTTCCTAGAAAAAAAAGCTGGTGCAAAAGCAATTATATTTCAAAATCTTATTGTATTTCCAGATACGTATAGACCAAATGCAGATAATATATTTTTTAAAAGTTTAAAAAAACAAAATAACCTTATAAACAGTTATATTTTACTTAATTCTAATGTTGCAGGTGATGTTCTACCTCAAGAATATCTTTCTATATTTCAAAATAAGTCAAATGTAAAAATTATTGATAAAACAACAAGAAAAATAATACCATCATATAAAGCTGTAATTCATTTACCTAAAGATTTTTTATTAAATACAAAATTTCTTGCTTCATCTGTTATTACAGAAGATAAAGATGAAATAGTAAGAAATTACACGCCTGTTGTATATTTTAATGGCGAATATTTGCCATCAATAGCGCTTAGTGCATATGCAATGTATATGGGCATTGATAAATTTATTTTATATGATGATTATTTATGTACAGATGATAATTGTAATACACTAAAAATGCCGATATATTATACAAAAAAGAAAGATTATATCGGTAATACTATATATGGATTTTTCTCTAATATAAATTGGTATAAACCGAAAACTTCATATTATTCGTATAAAAAGTTTTCTGCTGATGATATTTTAATATCATATTACAATTTAAAAAATGGGAAAAACTCTAAAATTCCTTTGACAGAATTTAAAGATAAAATTATTGTAATTGGTTTAAATGCAGATAGAAATGTCTGGGATCAGCTAAGTGAAACGCAAATTTTAAAGAAACAAGCTGATATTGATGTTCATGCAACAATGATTAATAATATGATTGATAATTCTTTTAAGTCAATAAATAAAAATGATTATACGCTTCTTATAACTCTAATATTTTCTTTTTTCATAGTAAGAGGTTTTAGAAATTTCAAAAATAATATATTATTTACAACGATGCTTTCATCTATATATTTTATTTATTATTTATATGAATATTTTATAAATGTCTTAGTTCCGCCTATTACCCCAATTTTAACTATGTATTCTGTTGCGATATTAAAAAATATATATTCTATAGTTACAACAGATAAGACAAGTGAAATGTTAAAGCATGCAATGGGTAAGTATGTTTCAAAAGATGTAATGAAAAAGGTTATAGCTGATATTGATAAATTGAAATTAGGAGGTGTAAGAGCAGTTGTAACAATACTATTTGTTGATATTAGGAATTTTACACAAATTTCTGAAAAACTTTCTCCGCAAGAAGTATCTTCAATTTTAAATGAATATTTTTCAACTATTGAACCAATCATTGGTAAATATCATGGAATAGTAAATAAATATATGGGAGATGGTCTTTTAGCTGTATTTGGGGAACCAATAAAAAATTCTCAACACGCTATGAATGCTATAAAATGTGGAATTGAAATTGTTGATAAAGTTAAAATATTGAGGGAAAAACTTATTTTAGAAGGTAAACCAATAATTAATATTGGTATTGGTATAAATACAGGTGAAGTTTTTGCCGGAAATATTGGTACTGAAGAAAGGTTAGAGTATACGGTTATTGGTGACAATGTAAATTTGGCTTATAGAATTGAAGCATATAATCAGATTCTAAAAACACAATTTTTGATAAGTGACTCAACATATGAATTTGTTAAAGATTATGTTGATGTTGTAAAATTAAGCCAGGTAAGTATAAAAGGTAAGTCTAAACCAATAGATATTTATGAAGTATTGAGTATAAAATAATGTTTAATAATTATCTTGATAATGTTGATATAGAACAAATTAAGCGTGCTATTCAAGTTGAAGAAAAATATAAATATATAAACATTATGGGAAAAGAATCTGCTTTCTCCGGATTTATGATAAAGCAATTAAAATATATTTATAAACTTTCCGGAAAAAATCCTAAATGGCTTCCGGTCATTGAGTCTTTTGAGTTTTATCCGCAAGAAAATATTTTTCAACGAAAAAAAACAATTAATAGATTTATTACTATATTAAAAAAAGAAATGCAGATAGAAAAAGCAGCAGAAGAAGAAAAGGAAAAAGAAGTTTCTAAATCTATTTTTGATGCAGATGTTGTCATGTTAAAGGGAGTTGGTCCAAAGTTTGGATATTTGCTAAATAAACTTGGTATTTTTTCTATATATGATTTAATTAGTTATTTCCCCAAAAAATATATAGATTATTCCTCTCGTTGTTTAATAAAGTCATTGAAAGAAAATCAAAGTGTTACTATTTATGGAAAAATATCGGCTTTAAAGGCTTATACAACTAAGAAAAATTTAACTATAATTAAAGTTTCGGTTAGCGATGAATCCGGAACATTAGATTTAAATTTCTTTTATTCAAAAATTAATAAATTCTCGATAGAAAGATACAAGTCGCAGTTTCCAAAAGGTGCTTCAATAATTGTTTCAGGAAGTGCTAAATTTGATAAGTTTTCAGCAAAAATGACAATTGATAAACCTCAGTTTCAAGTTTTAGGTGAAAATATTGTTGAAAATGATAACTTAAATTTAGCAAGAATTGTGCCTGTTTATCCTTTGGTAGAGAATCTTAATATAAAAGCACTAAGAAAGGCTATACATAATGCTATAGAAGAATATAAACCTTCCATTGAGAATCTTGTTCCTGATGAATTTATAGAAAAATACTCTATGTATGATAGAAAAAAAGCAATTGAAGTGATTCATTTTCCGCCCGATAATTCACAGTTAGAAATTGCTCGATTTACGTTAGTGTATGAAGAGTTATTTTTATTACAATTAAAAATGCTTTCCTTAAGAGATTTTACATCTAAATCATATAAAACTGTTGCCTTAAATATAAAAGATGATGGTTTGGTTCATACATTTATAAAAAGTTTACCATTTGAATTAACTGATGGCCAAAAAAAGGCAGTAAATGAAATTTTAAATGATATTAACTCTGATAAGCCAATGCAAAGACTATTGCAAGGAGATGTCGGTAGCGGTAAAACGGTTGTTGCTTGTATTATGCTTCTGGCAGCGATTGAAAACGGTTTTCAAACAGCAATAATGGCTCCGACTGAAATATTAGCTCAACAGCATTTTAACAACTTTGTAAAATGGCTAACACCTTTGGGGTTAAATGTTGCCTTATTTACTTCTTCTAATACAAAAAAACAAAGAGAAAAACTTGAAAAAGATTTAAGAAACGGTCAAATTAATATTGCCGTCGGTACTCATTCTTTGATTCAAGATAATGTCGAATTTAATAACTTAGGTGCGATAGTAATTGATGAACAGCATCGTTTTGGTGTTAAACAAAGAAATATATTGAAAAATAAAGCAGAAGTACCTCAAATGCTTACAATGACAGCTACTCCAATACCAAGAACATTAGCTCTTACTGTGCACGGTGATTTAGATTTAACAATTATAGATGAACTTCCAAAAGGTAGAAAACCAATAAAGACAGCGTTGTTAACTGCTTCTCAAAGGAAAAAAGCATATGAGTTAATTCGTGAAGAAATAAATAAGGGTCATCAAGCATATATTGTTTTTCCTTTAATTGATGAATCAGAAACATTGTCAGCAAAAGCGGCTACGAAAGAGGCTGAAAATCTTCAAAACGGTATTTTTTCTGATTTAAAAATTGGGCTTCTACACGGAAAAATGAAAACAGATGAAAAAGATAAAGTAATGTCTGATTTTAAGAATAAGGTTTTTGATATTTTGGTTTGTACAACTGTTGTTGAAGTAGGAGTTGATGTTCCTAATGCAACAGTAATAATGATTGAAAATGCAGAAAGATTTGGACTATCTCAATTGCATCAATTAAGAGGCAGGGTTGGTAGAAATAGTCTTCAATCATATTGCATTTTGGTCTCTTCAACAAAAAATGAAGACACAATTAACAGATTAAATGTTTTGGTTCAAACAAATGATGGTTTTGTTATTGCTGAAAAAGATTTAGAAATTAGAGGTCCAGGAGAGTTCTTAGGTATAAGACAAAGTGGATTGGTTGAACTTCATCTGGCTGATTTAACAAAAGACTTGCATATATTGGAAATAGCCAGAAACGATGCAAAAGAATATATTAAATCTTGTCCAATACAAAAATATCCACATTCTTTGCAACAATACATTAAATATACATTGAATGCAATTAATGAATTAGATTCTTATAATTAACTTTTCATTTAATTCTTTTATTATATCAATTTATAAATAATTTGTCCTAAATTAAGTACTACATTAATGATTTTCAGATCTAAAGATAATGTCGATATAGACACTAAATTATTAAAAATTATAGATATTTTCAAGAGCAAGCTTTTGCTAAAAAATTAATCAATAAAAAGCAGAATTTAAAAGTAATTTCACATTAGAAAAAGAGAATTATATTGAATATTTCTTAAACCCGAGGCAAATAGCAATAATAGACAATGGTCAATCTCAAACAGTAGTGGAAGCAAAATTGCCAATCTATAAAACAAGAGATATTTATCTGGGTAGTTTTCCTGTAAATTAATCAACGAATTGAAATTTTAATTTATATACCAATCAACAATAAGTCCTCTTCAACTTCTAATTTTCGAATTTTTTATTGATTATATTGACACTAATATTATTAATAGGAAATAAAACAGTACCCATTGAGTGAAGTAAATCTTTAATTACTAATCATAGAATTTTTCCTGTATAAATAGTTAAAAAGATAAGTATATACCATCGTATTATTTACAAAATAAGACCTCAATTTACCTTTTTGGATTGCTAATCTTTCCATATAATTAAAATTTTTTTAAAATTGGTTTCTATTTTTTCAAACTTAATAAAAGAAAATAAATGGCGGAAAGGGTGGGATTCGAACCCACGGCAGAGTTTCCCCTGCACAAACGTTCCAGGTTTGCACCTTAAACCACTCGGACACCTCTCCTTAGCATTTTTTGATTTTCAAATTGCTATATATATTGTGCTATTTATTATTTATATCAAACATAAATACCATAGTCAATCAGTTGTGTTTTATTTTTTAACACTATATTTTTTTTAGCTTCTCTATTTGTTTCGCTATTGTAGTAAGTATATCAAGTTCAGAATCCGAAAGTTTGTTTGTTATCTTCATAAAATTTTTTTTTGATTGTGATATTGTTTTATCTTGTTGAATATCATCCGCAAAATCTTTTAAAGTAATGTCCAATGCTTCTAAAATTTTTACAAAATTTTCAAATTTAGGATAATGTATACCAGTCTCAATTTTAGATATTTGTTTTTCTGAAACTCCAACCTTTTCTGCTAAAAAAAGCTGTGTTACACCTTTTTTTTGTCTAAATCTTTTTATTGTTCTACCAATTATAATTTTTGAATTATTCATAATACCACCATAATAAAACACTACATAATATGTTAATTTCTAAAATGTTCAAATAGAACATATTACAACGCATTAAATAAAATATAATATACTGCGTTGAAATACTTATTTAACTATATGTATTTTATTTGATTTATAATAAAAACTATGAAAAAGAACCTTTTACTATATATTTTTATTATTACAATTATTTTATCATTTTGTCATAGGCAATTGTACAATAAATATAAAGTATATAAGGTTAAATCACCTGATACTATTTTTGTTGATTATAATAGAAATTATATTTTTGATGAAAATCTACCATTACTTATAAATGACGTATTTTTTATAAAAACGAACTATAATCTTAATCAATATCCAATTTTAAGAAGATTAACCAATGTTGAAAAATTATTTCTTGAGCTAAGAACAATTGATTTTGCAAAGAAAAATTTAGAAAACAAGTTTGTTGTTATAAAAAATAATAAAATTTATATTAATAATAAAAAATATTCACAGATGCTACTTGATGCAAACTTAGTATTTAACGAGAATGAAGAAACTCAAAAAAGCTTGATTGAAAGTTTAAATAAATTCAATCTCAACGAATATTTTGTTTACAATATAAAAACAAAAAAATTTCAAAGTTTAGAACAAGCCAGTAATATAATTCTTGACGACTATAAACTTATCCATGTTTCTCAATTGGAAAAATTTGGTTATAAAAAAATATCTATTAATAATATAGGTATTATTTCCTCTAATAATAAAAAAAATATAAATTTAAATAATAAATTATCATATCTTAAAAAATATAATATAGAGATATTCTTTCAAGATTTAAATACTATCTATAAACCAAATTTAAAATGTAATTCTTTAGCTTGTTTAACATTAAAAAGAGAAATCGACAATGCTAAATATTCTATTGATTTTGCAATATATGGAATGAATAATCAACCTGAAATATTTAATTCTCTTTTAAACGCCCAGAAAAGAGGAGTTAAAATAAGATGGATTAGTGATTTTGACAAAAAAACTTTAACTACCTATCCTGATATTTATAAACTAAAGAGTTATATAAACACACTTCGTACTGATGAAGAATATGAAAAGAATAACTCATCTGCAATAATGCATAATAAATTTTTCATTTTTGATAAAAGTAAAGTTTGGACTGGTTCTTCTAATTTAACAAGTACAGATATGACTGGTTTTAATGCAAATTATTCAATCTTAATAAAATCGAAAGAAGCAGCAGACATTTTTACCAGAGAATTTAATCAAATGTATAATGGTCAATTTCATACAAAAAAAATTCAAAGTAATAAACAACAAGTGTCATTTAATAATGGTATTATAATGAAAATCCTTTTTTCTCCTCAAGATAATATAATAGAAAATGAAATAATTCCCATCATATTAAATGCAAAAAAATATATATACATTCCTATATTTTTTATTACACATCAGGGTATTAAAAATGCACTTATTAAAGCACATAATAATGGTGTAGAAATAAAAATCATTAATGATGCAACAAACGCACATTCAAAATATTCTATACACAAAGACTTACGAAAAGCAGGAATAAAAGTAAAAACGGAGAATTATGCAGGAAAAATGCATATGAAAGCTATGTTTATTGATGATAAGATAAGTATCATTGGTTCAATGAATTTAACAAAAAGTGCAAATATTAAAAATGATGAGAATGTTTTAATTATCTTTGATGAGGAAATTACTCAGTATTTTAAAGAAACATTTCTGTATCTATGGGATAAAATTCCAAACAAATATCAATTCTTTGATCCAAGAGCAGAATCATTTGATTCTATTGGTTCTTGCAATGACGGTATTGATAATAATTTTGATAATAAAATTGATGAACAAGATGTTGGTTGTTTTCAAAGAATTTAAACATTTTCAGGTACGTATTTTTTATAATCCTTCTTTTTTGATTTCTTTTGCTTCGATTTTTCTTTCCCAAATTTATCAGGATTTTTTAGAATTGTTTTCTTAAATTCTATATCAGAATCCTTTGTGCCAACTAACATAGAAAGTATAAACATTGTATTCCTTCGCATTGAATCATAACCAATTGTTAGCCTTGCATATTCAGGACCTATACTAACTAGTATTCTATTTTCTTGGAACAGATCATCATTTTTGTAATCACTATTCATTGCTAGTGAAGCCATATAACCTACTGTTAAATATTTACATACTTTTAAACTCTCAATTAAGACAAGATTTGAACGACCATATCTATATCTATCAAAATAAAATGGAGATTGCCCGGCAGAAGCAGTTTGATAGTACATTAAAGCTTGATTCCAAGGTCCTACTTTTGTATTTAATGAAGGACCAACTCTGAATAAACCAACAGTATCGCCTGATGTATATACGGCAGCAGATGTCTGTGCAACCAACCCAAGATTCAAACTTATATTGCCTTCTTCATTTTCATATTTATAAATTGGTTTATATGTTTGAGTCATCCATCTAAAACGACCTTCAGCGTCTCCCCAATCTACATTTTTTCTGTTATCAATAAATACTCCAGCTGAGTACATCTGTGAAAAACGCAAATTTAAATCTTTTACAAAATCTGTTCTGGAATATGTAAGTTGTCCTGAATATTTCGGCATTCTATAACCTAAAAACCATTCATTTTGGTTTGTAAATCTAGAATAATTTAATAATAAACCGGAAGCCAACTTATGTCTTCCTCTAATAAGAAGTTCATCTTTTGATGTTCCATATGCTATTTCTGTCATATTATATTGATTTCTAAAACGAGCTATTCCACCAATCCCTAGCTTTTCGTCCTTATATGTTAAAATTGGTGATAATTTTAAAGTAGAACCTCCAGGAACATTTAATACTACAGCAGGACCAATATGTGATCCTAACATACTTTGTGAGCCTAATTCAGGGAAATTACTTTCTACACTACTATGAGTTTTATTTGTTACAATCTTTACAGATGGAACTTTTGCTATTTTTTTGTTTTTTAAATATAAATCAGCATTTTGTATTGTAATTACTTCGTGATCATCTTTTGAATCTATAATAATTTTATTTGCTTTTAATTTATATACACCTTTTGATTCAGCACTAATTTTACTTGGTCTTTGTTGAAATAGCCTACTTTGGTCAACATATGATGCAAAAGACCTAGCGCCTAAACTTAATACTTCATCTTTTAAAATTTTTGCGACACCATCATTCTCTTCGATTCTGTCGGAAAATATTAGAGCCTCTTTTGCTGACAAATGAATATCTTCCAACCTGGTTATAGGATTTTCAACATAACCACTTGGCATACTCAAATCTATTCTTATAAAGTCACCTTCAGTAACAGACTCCTGCGTAGTTAAAACAACATTTTCACTTGCTTTTAAAATATTTTGGTCATAATTAAAAATTATTTTATTTGCAGTTATAGTCATATTTTGCAGTTTAAACACAACTCTTGCATTTCCTACAGCTTCAACTTCATATCTATCAGGGAAATACTCCATATAATCAGCCGTTAACTCTATTTCCGGTTCTTTTTTTAGTATATTCTCCTTTTTTTCTATTTTCTTCTTTCGAAGAGGAAATAATTCGTCAAAAAAAGACTTATTTTCATCCTTTTGTTTTAACTTATTTAATTCTTTTTGTTTTTCTCGTTCTTCTTTTTTTAATTCTTTTTCAAGCTCAACTTTTGTTAAGCTTTTTTTTGGTTTTGAAATGAAAGCATCTTCAGGAATATCAGATATACTATTTTCTTCCAAGTCATTTTTTATGACATTATTTATGTCCTGAACCATATCTTTTTCTATAGTCTTTGCTGATTCTTGTTTTTGCTCAATTTCTTTATTAGTAGCTTCTTTTTGTTTTTTCGCCTTACGTTCCTGCTTTTTCTTCTTTATTATATTTACAATCGAATCTTGATTTTCTGGCATTTCCTCATTATCAATATAAGTAGGATTTAAAGATGAATAAAAAGGATCTATTCCAAGTTCAGGATAATAATCTACAGATAAAGCGGAATTCACAGATATTGAAAATATTATTAATATTATAAAAAGAATGTTTTTATTCACTTTTCATTACCTTATAAATAATTATTGGGATTTTGAGGTTTACCATTTATACGAACTTCAAAATGTAGATGTGGACCTGTTGAATATCCCGTTGTACCAACCAAACCTATTGTTTGTCCTCTAACTACATTTTGTCCAACAGATACTTTTTGTTGTGACATATGAGCATATAGAGTAGTAGTAGGTGCACCAGTACAAGAACCATGGTCTAGAATTACAACCTTTCCATATCCACCATACCAACCTGAATAAATTACTTTACCAGAGTTGGATGCTTTTATTGGAGTTCCATAAGGTACTCCATAATCAATACCGGTATGGAATATCTTTGATTTAAATATTGGATGAGTTCTCCACCCAAATGGTGAAGTTACTCTACCAGCTACAGGAAGTATAAATCCGCTAGAGACATTAACACCACTATTTTTTGTTGTTTTTGAAATCATTGAGGTCAAATTTGCAGATTGTCTCATCAATTCTCGCTCAGATCTTTCATAAGCTCTTTTATCTTTTTGGATTTTTTCTATCATTGATTTATTTTGTCGGATAGTAACCCTAATATTAGAATTTTCTCTATCAATGTCTCGAATTATCCTTGAAAGCTGTTTCTTTTCAATTTCTAGTCTTTGCTTTAAAAGGGCAATCTTTTTTGCCTCACTGCGCAACTCATACATTTTTTTCTTATCTGACTGGATGATAAGATTTTGATAGTATATTCTATCTAAAAATTGGCTTATACTATTAGTTGAAATTAATAAATCCAAAATAAGCGTATGTTTTGTTTTATATATACATCTTATTCTTTCAGAAGAGGCATTTTGCCTTTTATTATATTGAGAAAGATATGAATTTAATTCATCTTGAAGATTAGATATTGTGGTCTGTTTCTCACTATATTCTTCTTTTGATTGTTTCAATTCCCTTTGATTTTTTTCTAATTTTTGTTGGTTTCGGCTTAGTTTATTTGCTTCTTGCCTTTCAAGTTTTGCTAACGATCTTATTTTATTTTTTATTTCAATTCTTTTTTGTTCTACCTTTTTTATTTGCTGAGAGTTATTAGCATATGAACAATCTGTAACACAAATAAATGTCACAAAAAATAAAAATATAAAAACTAGAACTCGCTTACTAATATGCATTTTCGCCCATCAATTATTAAAACAACAAGAAAATCAATCCAGCCCCAAAGAACCAAGCAACTAAACAAACTAACAATACAAGTAAGATTGCTTTTCTATTTTTTCTAAAAAATTCCATTCTATATCCCCATTCTAATTCTTATATTATAATTTTACCCCAAAAATCAAATGAAACAAATTTATTAAGGGCTTTTTAACAATAAATTTTTAATATTTCTTTTTCTGTAACAATTATATCTGCTTTAATATCATGTTTATCCGGATAAATAGTTGAATATAATAAATCTGAATATATGGGTATAATTTTTTTTGCAGCTGTTATAACTGAAGAAAGAAATTTATCATAATATCCTTTACCATATCCAATCCTATATCCATTTATATCGGCAGCTACTGCAGGTATTATAATCAAATCAATATTTTGAAACGAATCAATTTTATTCCCACAAGGCTCTAATATTCCAAAACTTCCTTTTTTTAATTCAGATTCACAATAAGAACAAACTTCTAATTCTTTATCATTGACTCTTGGTAAAAACCAATTTTTAGAATTATCATATAAACATGCCTGAATCTGAACCTCAAATTTTAAAGGATAATAGCACATTATATTATTAGCATTTTTATATTCATCTAAAGAAAAAAGATTAGCTAAAATCTTATTACTAAGTTCATCAGTACATAATTTTATTCTTTTTTCCAGTGAGATTTTTCTAAGATAGCTTTTCATACCTATATTAGAACACAAAAAGAGGGCTTTATGAAAAGTCCTCTTCTTGTTATTTAAGAAAATTAATTATTTGATATTTGAGAAAGTCCAAGCATCAGAAGCCGGAGTTGTTGCCGCTTGATACTCTTGTCCTGAAATACCACCCTCATCAGCACCATGAGCTATTGGTTTATATAATCTGTTATAATATTCAACAACCATTCTGTCTGAATTGAAATAAGCATCTGCTGTTCTGATTGCTTGTCTCATCATTGTAGCCCATTTTACTTTATCATTATAGTATGTTGGAATAATTTGATCTTCAATTATGCTCATCATACATTCATAGTCTTTTTTATGTCTTTCTTCCCAAGGAATATTATCATCCAAACCAGGATATTCTATTGTATAACCGTTAATTCCAGGGAATGTACCTTCTACTGTCCAACCATCAAATGTTGATAAGTGAAGTGCACCGTTTGCATTAGCTGACATACCTGAAGTTCCTGATGCTTCAAACGGTCTTAAAGGTGTATTTAACCAAATATCAGAAGCTCTTTTCAATTTTCCACTTAGATCCAGTTCATAACCGGTAAGTACAACAACATTTTTCATTGAATAAGAACTTCTTAAAATTTTGTTGAACATTTCTTTACCGATAACATCATCAGGATGGAATTTACCAGCGAAAATTAATTGAACTTTATTTTCATTTAATAGCTTAAGTATTCTATTTTCATCCATGAAAATTAACCAAGCACGTTTATAGTCAGCAAATCTTCTTGCCCAAGTAATTGTTAATACGTTTGGATCAAGTCTTTTACCAACTGTATTTGCAATAAAGTCAAATACTTCTTTTTTCATTTCTTTCTTTGCTTCAAGTAAAGCTTCAAGATTATCAGTTTTCATTCTGTCATCTTGCCAGTAATGAAGATTTACGGCATTTGTAATAGCTCTAATAGGACATCTTCCGTCTACCCAATTCCACATTTTGTTTGAAACCAAACCGTGTAACTGAGATACAGCGTTAGCCAATCTTGAGATTCTCAATGCTGCTACGGTTAAAGAGAATTGTTCGCCACCAAGTTTAACAGCTTCTTCTCTAGAACGACCAGCAAAGAATCCACCTTTTAATAAATTATCTACCCAATGAACTTCATTACCTGCAGAAACAGGTGTATGAGTAGTAAATACAACTTTTTCTTTTACTTTTGCTAAATCGCCGTTGTATTGATTTAACAATTCAAAAGCAGCAGGAAGGGCATGCCCCTCATTTAAATGAACACAATCAAAATTGTATCCAACTTTTTGTAATAATCGAATACCACCAATACCTAAAACTGTTTCTTGTGCAATTCTTATTTTTTCGTTTCCGTCATATAATTTGTGAGATATTGATCTTGCCCATTCAGAGTTTTCTTCAATATCTGTAGTTAAATAATAAACAGGACAAGTATCAAAGATACCGGGTTCAAGTCTATATGCTTTAACTTTAACTTTTTCTCCATAAACTTCAACTTCAACAGATTCGTTTATGTCAGTTAAGAAATCACAATGCTTTCTGATATAAGCAACTTCTACGTTACCATCTTCCCCAATTCTTTGGTTGTAATAACCGTATGACCAAAACATTGTCACACCAACCATTGGCATTTGAAGATAACCTGCAGACAACATATGAGAGCCTGCTAAAAATCCTAAACCGCCAGAATATGTTGCTATTGATTGGTCAATTGCGATTTCCATCGAAAAATATGCTACATTTGGTAGTCCCATTGGTTCTCCTTTATCTTCTGAACATTTATTTACTATCTTCTAACTTATATCAACAAGATAACAAAAAAGCAACTTTTTCTCTACAAGTTTTTTACATTTTAAACGTATATTCTTCAAGATTATTGTTTTTATTGGTTTTGTTTAATATAATCAGTTTAAAATATAAAAGGAAAAAATAATGAAATTAGCTGTTTTTGATTTTGACTCTACTTTAATGCAAGGAGAAACTTTAGAATTCATTGCTCGTGAATATAATTTGGAAGCATTAATGAAACAAATCACAACTGAGGCAATGGAAGGGAAAATCGATTTTTTTGAAAGTCTTGTTAAAAGAGTTTCTTTATTAAAAGGTGCAAAAGAAGATAAAGTTATTCAAATATGTAAAAACTTGCCATATACGAATGGAGCAAAAGAAACAATTACAGAATTACATAAAATGAATTATAAAGTAGTATGCTTTTCAGGAGGTTATGAAACAGCTACAATTCCTGCACAAAATCATTTGGGCTTTGATGCTCAGTTTGCCAATATATTACACTTTAAAAATGGAGAAATGACAGGTCTTCTAGGCGGGGAAATGATGTTTTCTGACAGTAAAGGGAAAATGTTAAAAAGGCTGCAAAAGCTTTTAAATATATCTGAAGTTGATACTCTTGTTGTTGGAGATGGTGCTAATGATTTAAGCATGTTTAAATATGCGGCAAAAAGAGCTGCTTTTTGTGCTAAACCAATTCTAAAAGAAAATGCAAATATTGTAATTGATAAAAAAAACCTAAGTGAATTGTTAAATTATCTATAAAAGTTTATAAAGTTACTCTCCATATTCACCTAAACCTTCTTCTACTAACGAACAAAGATTACTGTACAAAGCACAAATGACATCGCTTCTTACATCTTTATTTTTATCATTTGATATTTTTATAAGATACTCACTTTGAAAATTGAATGCATCTATTTCAATTATTGATGAAAGATATTCTTCATAGCTTGACTCATCTGTTCTTCCTATTCCTTGTAAGCCATTTATTTCATCTGGTAAAAGATTATTTCTAACAGATAAAAATCTTGTGTCATCAGGTAATATTGAAAATTTTATCTTGGTATCTTTGTCAAGTATCTTTTGGGGGCTATAGTTTAAAGCATAACTAAAATCAGTTATATCTATTTGAGGAGGTACAAAATCAGGTTCGATTTCTTGAATTTCTTTGTAGACACTAATTATTTCCTGCGACGTTTCATCAATTTGTTTCTTTTTCTCATAATGTGCTTCTTTGTATATTTGATAGCATTCATCGGTTGATGCCATCAAATGTGACTGTACAAAATGTCTTAATTCATGAGCAAATACACTGCGTAAATATAGTTCTTTTTCATCATCTGTGAGTTTTACTGCTACTGCATCAGGTACATCATCTCTTATCTTTTTTAAAAATATATTGGCATCATCACCAAATTTAACATTTCCAATGACACTACTAATAGAACCACTTTCATCTTTTTTGCATATTAAAAAACAATCATTATCAATTATTTTCTTGTTAATCTTTAATATATTATCATTAAAAGAATATGAAGCTTGAGTTTGACTTGATTCTTCACCATCAATAAATAATATTTTGGGTTCCTTAAATCTAATTTCATTTAAAACAGGATTTGTTTTTGTTGTAATCTTTATGACATCAGAATATACTTCATCAAAGATTTGAAGTATTTTTTGTTCACTAAAACGATTGCCAATTTCTTCACAAGCATGACTATCAGATTTTTCCACTTTACTTTTTTGAAAAGTATCAGCGGTTAAAGTATTTTTAGATATACCAAATTGTGTAGTTTGTTTGACGTTATTTGCTAACGGATTTAAATAATTCTGATATCCTATTATTCCCGTATTTATGTTCATATACTCTATTCCCTACTATATAAAAACAAATAAGATTATAAAATTGTTTAATTTGTAATTTATTTAATATAGGAAATAGAAAGTGTATAGAAGTCCTTATTTTCAGCAACAATTGCCCAACGTAAAAAATCAAAACCTAATTTTTCCAGTTCTGCTTCAATATATTCACTTGTTGTTTGATTAGACTTTTTGATTTTTACAGCTTTTGTTGTAATCATTATTCTACCGTTACTGATTTTGCAAGATTTCTGGGCTGATCAACATCTTTACCTAAAAACTCAGCAATATAATATGCCAATAATTGCAATGGCACACACGTTATTGCCGGCGATAATATTTCACTTACATGCGGAATTCTAAGCACTATATCAAACAAAGCATCAATATTACTATCTGTTGATGATGTCAATGCAATTAATTTAGCATTTCTTGCTTTTGCTTCTTCACTGTTTGAAAGAACTTTTTCATAAGTAATTCCCCCTGGGATTAATATTGATAATACAGGCATCGTTTCATCAAGCATAGCAATTGGTCCATGCTTCAACTCTCCTGCAGCATAACCGGTTGCATTAATATAGCTTATTTCTTTTAATTTCAATGCACCTTCATATGCGGTTGCCAAATTAACACCTCGTGCTATATATATAAAATTTTTATATGAAGAGAATTTTCTTGCACATTCTTGTATTTCAGATGTATTCGATAATACTTCTTCAATTTTTGTAGGCAATTGGATCAATTCATGTTTTATATTTTTTAAATACGAATTATCCAATGAACCCTTTATTTCAGCCAAATGAATAGCAAGCAAATAAAAAGAAATCAATTGTGCTGTATATGATTTTGTAGCTGCAACACTAACTTCAATACCAGCATTTACTGGAATTAAACTATCAGCCAATCTTGCCATATTTGAATCAGGTCTGTTTGTAATAATTAAAACATGTGAATTCTTAGCCCTTGCTTGTTTTATTGCGGTTATAGTATCAGCTGTTTCACCTGATTGAGAAACACCAATAACCAATGTTGAAGAATCTGTTGTAGTTTTTCTATATATATATTCACTTGATGCTTCAACATCTACAGAAATTCCAGCAAAATCTTCTATTAAATATTTCCCAACTAATGCTGCATGCAATGATGTTCCACAAGCAATAATTTGTATTTTATTGAGTTTCCTTAGTCCATCTCTGTCAAGTTTTACTTCGTTTAAAGCTATAGGGGCATCAATATCATACAATTTCCCGTTTAGTACATTTCTTATTACATCCGGCTGTTCATGAATTTCTTTGAGCATAAAGTGTTTATATCCAAGTTTACTTAAAGCAACTGGTTCCCAAGGTAACATTTCTATTTTCTTTGTAACTACATTTCCTTCTATATCTGTAACTTTAACTGAATCTTTTGTAATAACAGCAATTTCATTATCTTCTAAATATATAGTTCTTTTTGTATATTCAATAATAGCCGGAGTATCACTTGCAATAAAGTTTTCTCCATCACCGACACCAACAAGCATTGGAGCATGTTTTCGAGCACCAACTATCAAATCCGGAACATCTTTATGCATTACACATATAGCATATGCACCTTGTAATTTTTTAACTGAATTCCTAACTGCTATTTCTAAATCTTTTGCTTTTGCATACTCATCAGCAACTAAATGTGCTATTGTTTCTGTATCTGTTTGAGATCTAAAATTACAGCCTTTTGAAATTAATTCTGTTCTTAATTCTTTATAATTTTCAATAATACCATTGTGTACTACTACTAACTTTCCGCAAGTACAAGTATGAGGATGTGCATTTACTAAAGATGGACTACCATGTGTTGCCCATCTTATATGTCCAATACCGCTAGTTGGGTGCTTTAATTCTTTTTTTCTTGTTTCTAGCTCATTTTTTAAATTTATCAATTTCCCTAATGTTTTGTATATTTTAATTTCACCTTCATCTTGGAGTGCTAAGCCTGCTGAATCATAGCCTCTGTATTCAAGATTTGTTAGTCCTTTAAAAAGAACACTTACAACATCTCCCTTTCCAACATATCCGACAATTCCGCACATATATCTCTCTTCCTATAAAATACTAATAATTTATATAATACATTATAAAATAATGAAAAGATATTAAATTATTATAAAATTTTAATTTTTAAAAACTAAATATTGAATCTAAATGTTATTCAATGATAAATATTAAGAAATGTAACAAGAATATATACGCTAAAACTCCCTGTTCAAAAGAAATTCTAATTAATTTATAAAAAATATATACTTAGTATAGCAATTTTCTATATTGTTTTTTTTTTATATAAATACGTGATGATAAGAAAGAGGATACGAAAATGACAGTTGATGTAATTAATCTAAATTCAAATCAAGAAGGTTTTACTAATTTAACTAGAAACAAAGATATAGGAAATACAAATTCGTTGATTCTGAAAGCAAAGCAACTAGGAATAAATCTTGAAGGTTATTATACTTATAATGACCAAAATGAGTTATCTGGAATAAATTCAGCAAAATTAAATGCAGCAATAATAGAAGCAATGAAATTAGAAGCTGAAAAAAATTCTAATTCAAATTTACAAACTGATAGTTTTACAAAAGCAGTTGAGGGTGAAACTGATAAAAATATAGAAAAAGTAGAAGCTAAATCTTCAAAGAAAGAAATCGATAATGAGTATTCTGATGCATTAATAAAATATGCAAGAACTATTAATGATGATGCGTATTCTACAACTGAAGAAGGTCAGCTAGCTGAAGAATGGAGAGATATAAAAGCTGAAGTAGAAAAATTAACTAGTTCTACAGCTCCAAATACAACTGTGCTAGAAGGTGTAAAAGAATTTATTGTAAATTTGACAGGATTAGTAAACAAGACAAAGAATTATAATGCGGAAAAAGAAGATGCAAAAGAAAGTTCATTAACCTTAGAAACTGTTGGTGATATTGAAGATAAAAATAATGCAATCAAAGTATATCAAACAAACATTTTTTCAAGTAATCCATTCAAATCAGCATTTGAAACATTTTTAGAAGAAGAAGAACAAGTTGCTGTTTAAATCGATATAACAAAATAAAAAAAGAGAAACAAAATAATTGTTTCTCTTTTTTATGAAATTTATAGTATAATAGTAATATATATATTTGCCTCTGTAGCTCAGCTGGATAGAGCGCTTCCGTCCTAAGGAAGGCGTCGCACGTTCGAATCGTGTCAGGGGTATTTTTATTATTTTCATTTTATTTTTGTTGCAACATAAGTAACAATGTGTTTTTACGACCACTTTGATTATCACAGTCAGTTTGATTTTTCTCGCCAAAAGCATTGATTTTATAGGTATAACTTTTCAGGTAGTTTAATTCTAAAATTTTACTAGTTAATACTCCCGAAAGTATTGATATATTAGGCATTTAAGGCACTTCCCTCAAAATGAGAAATAGGTAATTGAAAAGCTCAAAATGTCCGGTTATAGGGTCATAAAATACTCACTTTTTCTCCTTAAAACACTTGCTATACCTAAATAATGAGACTATGTTTGAATTGTAGGGGCGGACAAAATTGAGTAATTCGTATCAATCGCCAATTGATTAAGCCGATTTTTAGCTATAAATTGTTTTAAACGCCTAAATTATTAGCTTTTAGGCGTTTTGATTTTTGCTTACTTTTTATTATTAATTTACTTTTTCAGGTAATTGAAATAAAATTTTATTTTTTAGTCGGAAGTGAATTTTACAGGCGGAAAATATTTCCCCATTTATATTTGAGGATAATAAATCAAAAACTTATTCTCAAATTAAAGTCGACTTTTCTAAAACTAAGTGTAAAAAATATCTGTTTGAATATATCTAATTAAGGTGGAAGAAACTCTGAGAAATTTTTTCAAATTTTCACTCTATAAGCTGAATAATTATTGTTTTATTAATGTTTTAAAGCTGTTTTAGTGGTGTTTTAATAAAATTCTGCTTAACAATTCAATATATTTGGATACGAAACAACACATTTCCCCAAAAAGTCTGTACAAAATAAGAATTATACAAATTATAAAAAGTGGGGGATTTAAAGTTTACGCAACTCGGATAATATATCTCCAAAGTCTACTTGATTAAAATATAAATCTTTATCATTTATATATCCTTGCATTAATTTATTTTGAAGGAACTCATTTGGCTTTATTGCAACGTGATTAACTAAATCTTCCCATTTTATAGAGGGTATTCCAAAATATTTATTGTTAATTTCATTGATATCTTTAACTATTTCTTCTATTTTGGGTAAATTTGTTAATAATGAATGAATTTCTTCGGTTTGCAAAAGTTTATAAACATCATAATAGTGTCGAGTTTTCTTCGATAATAATTCTCCATTATCCTTCTCATAGATTTCTTTTATTGCAAAAATCTTTTCAATAAAAATTCTTTCTTGTGACAATACATTAATCTTAAAAGGTTCAGTGTTATATCCATCTAATTTACTATTAACGAGATTTTCAACATAAGAAGTAATAATTTTCTGTTGAATTTCAGGTGCTGTACCACCTCTATACCCGGGTTCCAATAAAATTTCTTTTCCAACAGCATTACTAATAACAGGGCTTATAGTTGGAAACAGAAATCTAAAAGCTGCATATAATTCTGCGAGATTTCCTGTTGTATAAGATAATTCAGGAATACTGTTAATATATTCTCTCAAAGTAACCAAACGTTTTCTTTTTGAGTCTTTGATTGAGTTGTTTCGGTTTCTAGCATTAATATATCAATGTCTTCAGAAAACCTCTCTATTAAATTGTATGCTTTTGACAAACAAGTACCGCCTTTAAAAACAAATTCCGTGGATAACTCTGATGTGACAAGATTTTTTAACAAATATGTTACCCAATAATCTTTTTCAACAATAAATTCGCTTAGACAAATTTGTCTTGAGGTTTCTCCTATAAAATATTTAAAGTCTTCATGTTCGTGGAGATATGGCATTATTTATCAACCTTTATCTGCCAATTATCGGCATATATTAACGCTTCGCCTACGTTTAAATATACCATAGACAAAGGATTTATTGTTCTTTTTAACTTTTCCAAAAGTTGTTTATCAAAATCAAATTCTTGAGCAATTGCACCAATAACAGCTCTGACTCTGGTTGTTTCTTTAAATGCCGTTTTTACAAGAGATTGAAGATTTACTTTTTTGTTTTTTATTAAATTCTTTATTTTAACTATAGTGTTTTCGACAGTCGTATCTGGAATTGTTTTAATATCAATAATTGCGTCCAAAACTATTCTTTCAGAAACCCCTCCTGAAATCGGCTTTTTTCTATATATGTATTTAACATTGTCAGTTGATCTGAATTTATAATCACAGGCAATAACAATATTATTAGGAATTTGTGTAGTAAGACCTAATTCGTTAAATCCTGCTAACCCTGAAATGCAATAAAAATTACATTTATGCTTAATACCGGATAATGCTAAGTTTAAAGGGGTAAAACTGGTTTCTCCGAGTATAGTTTTTTTAGAACGGTAATAAAAACCACGCTTTGCTCGTTTTAGGAATTTATCTTTTACTAACTCGCTAAAAGCTTTTGACACATTTATTTTTGGCAAACATTTAAAATCTTCAGCAGACCATATTTTATCAAAATTTGACTCAGCTAATATTTTATTTTTAATTTTTGTTTTAGTTGATTTCATATTTATAGTATAAAATATATCTTATTATATTTCAAGTATTTACAAGTAAATACTTGAAATAAATTAATAAATAATACACCACAAATAAAGTTTGTGTAAAACAAGAATCTAATAATATTTTAATAAACAACTATTGTTGATGTAAACATTACAATAGATTTATCCCTAAAGGTGACTTAATAAAATAAATTAAAAACATTAAGCTTTAGTTAAATGTTTTAATATATGGCTATATTGTTTACTATTTTTATTTTCGCCATCTTCTATAAAATTATTAAATATAGCAACAATTAATTTATTCAAACTAACATTTTCTGTTTTAGCAATTTCTGCTAGTGTTTGGTGAATTTCAGGGGTAGTTCTTATATTAAAACTTCCACTATACGCTTTTTGAGGTTCTTTTCCTATCTCTTTACAAGTTTCAAGATAATCATCAACCATTGTACGGAATGCATTTTCCAATTCTTCAATTGTATTACCTTCATAAGTAACCAAATCATCAATAAATAAAATTTTTCCAAATAAACATTTATCTGTTAAATCATATTCAACAGAACCAATATAATTTTTATACTTTAATAAATTATTATTTTTCATATTAAACATTATATTAACCCATTCCTTTCAAATTTTTCTATTATCTGATTGATTACATAACTTTTTACTATGTTACCAGGATGTGGTTTGTGAAAGTTTATTAAATCATTTTTATCATTTTTGAATTTTTTCGCAGAGCCTGTTGTTTTACCTGTTTTAAATTCTTCATATCCAAAATACTTTAGGATTTGAACGAGTTCTTCATAGGTAAAATCTTTAGGCTTACTTTTAAATTTTTTCAATAATTTATCTGATTTTGTCATATTAATATTATAGTTCATATAAGTATTTTATGCAACTATTTTTTAGTTACAATTAATTTTTGTTAAATCTAATATATTCTCAGATTTATCTAAAAGACACACTCAGACAGATTTTCCCCTAAACCACTTCCAATTTAAGAATAGGGAAGCTAATATAGATTAGCTTTAATTGTATAAGGAATTATATGGCAGATAATAATACAGATATAAAAGATACATGGATAGATGTTGAAACACTTGCGAAGTTGAAAAACATCACAAAAAGAGCTGTCAGACTTTCTCTTAACCAAAATAAATATGAATATAAAACAGAAAATATTCGAGGCGGTAAAACATATAAAATTAAATTAAGTACTATTGAAGAAGATTTACAAGTGAAATATATTCAAGAATACTATAATGAGTTTAATTCCACAAAAACTGAAGTTATAGAACTAAATAATCTAAATATTAAGCAAGAAAAGTTAATTTCAGAACACCAAAAGAAAATTGCACTTGCAAAATATGATTTAATAATTAACTGGATTGATTTTAGAGAAAATTACAAAAAAGATAAACTAAAAGCTAAAAGTAAAAATATAGATAAAGAATTTATTGAACTATACAATACAGGAATGCTTTATCAGGAAATTTTCATACATTTAGGCAAAACCTCTATAGGTTCACTCTACAGATGGCGAGCATTATTAGATTACAACAAGGATTGGACGGCATTAGTCGGGCAATATAAATATTCAACAAGAAAAGAGTACAATACCTCCTTAAATGAAGAACAAATAAAAATTTTTATACAAATATTGTTATCCCCAAACGCTTTTTCAATAGGAAAGTCAATAAGTTTAACAAAACATATTTTAAAAGAAAGAGGTTATGAAATTCTGCCTAAAGATGTAACCTTTAGACGTTATGCCAACTGGTTTAAAGATAAAAATATGATAAATGGATACTTGCAAGAGAAGGACAAAAAGCCTTAAAAGATAAGGTTGAACCGTATATTGTAAGGAACGCCGCATTACTAAAAGCAGGACAAGTGCTAATCGCAGATGGACATACACTTAATTTCCAAGTAATAAACCCTTTTACGGGAAAACCTACCAGAGCAACGCTATTAGGCTTTTTGGATTGGAAATCCGGAGGGCTTGTAGGATATGAAATTATGCTGGAAGAATGTACTCAAAATATAGCTTCAGCACTACGCAATGCCATTTTGAAAATGGATCATATTCCGGAATTTGTTTATCAGAATAACGGCAGAGCCTCCAAAAGTAAATTTTTTAACGGGGATAAAAAGTTTGAAGAATTAGGTTTTACAGGAGTTTATCAAAGATTAGGGATAAAACCGATATATGCCACTCCATATAACGCTCGAGCTAAGGTTATCGAGCGTTTCTTTTTGGATTTTCAAGAAGGCTTTGAAAAACTTATGCCAAGCTATATTGGAACAAGCATAGAAACAAAACCCGCATACCTTAAAAGAAATGAAAAACTTCAAAAAACAATACACCAAAAGAACAACTTTATACCGACAATCCAACAAACAATAGCATTAATAGAGGAATGGCTAAAATTTAAACACGCACAACCCTGCACAAATTGATACAAGAATAAAAGCTACAGTAACTTCTACAATGTACGATATGACAAGAGTTAGTGCAAAAGGATACAA